>SFRL01000015.1 GCA_004562765.1 bacterium
GCATCCGCAAGCTCCTGTTCAAATTCCACCTTGGCATCCGCCAGCTCCTGAAGGCCGTCCTCATACTCCTTCACGCCGTCGCTGTACTCCTGCTCTGCCATTAATAATTCCTCATATAGCTTTTCTCCTGGTCTTAATCCCGTTATTTTTATTGGTATATCAACATCTGGTTCTAAACCTGATAATTTTATTAAGCTAACTGCTAAATCATATATTTTTACTGGTTTTCCCATATCAAGTACAAATATTTCTCCACCTTTTGCAAAGGTCATTGCTTGAAGTACTAGACCTACAGCTTCTGGTATGGTCATAAAAAATCTTGTTATTTCTCTATGTGTGACTGTTACAGGTCCTCCGGTTGCTATTTGCTTTTTGAATAATGGCACTACTGAACCATTGCTTCCTAGTACATTTCCAAATCTTACTGCTGCATATTCTGTATTGCTTACTCTATTTTTTGCTTGTACAATCATTTCACATAATCTTTTTGTTGCTCCCATTATATTAGTTGGATTAACTGCTTTATCTGTTGAAATTAATATCATTCTTTTTGCTTGATACTTGTCCGCACAGTTTGCAACATTAAAAGTTCCAAATACGTTGTTTTTTATTGCTTCAAATGGGCTTATTTGCATTAGTGGAACATGTTTGTGTGCTGCTGCGTGAAATACTAAATATGGTCTATAATCTTTAAAAATTTTATCTAGTCTTTCTTTGTCTCTAACACTTCCAACAACTGGAATTATTTCCATTTTTTCATCATAATGGTTTTGTCTTAATTCCATTTCTATATTATATAAGTTGTTTTCATATATATCTAATATTACAAGCCTTTTTGGATTATATTTTACTATTTGTCTGCAAAGTTCAGAACCTATTGATCCTCCTCCACCTGTAACCAATATAGTTTTATTTTCTATTAGTTCTCCTATATCATCATTGTTTAATTTTATTGGTTCTCTGCCTAATATGTCATCTATTTCAACATCTCTTAAATTTTGCATTAGATTTTTGTTTCTTATTATATCTGCTGTCCCTGGTAATACTCTTAATTTTGCTCCTGTTTCTTGGCATATATTTAAAATTTCTTTTTTGTCTTTTGCTGATATATTTGCTATTGAGAAGAAAATAGTTTCAACATTGTTCTTCTTACATATTTCCTTAATTTCATATCTATCTCCTAAGATTTTTACACCTGAAATTGTATATCCAATTTTATTTTGATTATCGTCTACCAAACCTATTAAGTGATATCTCCCTCTAATTGATGAAGTTTTTAGTGCTTTTATTATATCTCTTGCAGCTTCTCCTGCTCCTATAATTAATAAGTTTTTTTGTTCGTTTTTATTTGTTTCTCCTCTTACTGTTGTTAGCATAAATCTTATAATAACTCTATATGAAACTATTCCTACAGCAATAAGTACATTAGCCAGTATGATTTGTTTGTATCCTACAACTGGAAGTTTAAATATATAACTTGCTAGAAATACAATTAATCCTGAAAATGCTGACAATAATATGTATTTTAGGTAATCTTTTCCATTTTCATATCTTGTGATATTTCTGTATATGCCAAACAAATTAAATACAATTTCATATATCACAGCTGATGCTATAATAGCATTTGAAATTAATGTGTTATACTTTATAGAAAATACTACACTATTGTTTGTTAATAAAAATGCACTTGTTAAGTATGCTAAACATATTATTATTATATCAGTTACGAATAGTACTACTACTCTATATTTTCTTAAGGATTTCATGTTTAAAATTTTCCTCTCTCTTGTTTTTATCTATATCCTGTCTTGTTTATTATATTGTTGCTTATTTCTTGTACCGTTTCTGTTGGTACATATTCTGTTTTTCCAAATAAAGTTTTGTGCAATTCTGCTACATTTTTTGCTAAATTTACTGGTGGTCCATACCATACTCCTCCTAGAGTTATTCCTCTTGTTTCATATGGCCAACCTTGGCTTTCTACTATTGAATATGAGTAAATTTTAGGTATTAATGCAAGTATCTCTGTTGCACTGATATTTGTATATATTTCTGGTAATAGTTGATTAGCTAATTTATTTAGTTCTGTTATGCTCATTGTTTTTGCTTTTTCAAACACAGCCATTACTACTGTCCTCATTCTCTCTGTCCTTTTGTAGTCATTATCAATTTTTCTTATTCTACCATAAGCTAAAGCTTGTTCTCCATCTAATAAATACTTTCCACCTTTTGTTATTCTAGGTATTGATTTCGCTTCAGCATCTGTTACTTCTATTTCTACTCCGCCTATTGCATTTATAATATCCTTTGTTGCAGTAAAATTTACTGTTGCAAATTCTGTTATGTCTAAATCCAAATTGGTATTTAATGTACTCATTGAAAGAGCTGGTCCTCCATATGAATATGCATGGTTTACTTTATCTAATCCTCTTCCTGGTATGTTTAAATATGTATCTCTATATACTGATACTATTTTTATTTCTTTAGTATCGTGATTTATACTTGCAATCATTATACAATCACTTCTACTTCCTTCATAAGTATCATCTCTTGTATCTATTCCAAATAGTGCTATGTTTCTATATCCACTTAAGTTTTCTTCTACTCCTGTGTTCACTTCTATTTCTTCTTTTGATATTTCAACATAGTTTATTTTATTTAATTTATTAACTACAAAAACTGCTACAATACCTACTATTAATAGTAAAATAATAAGTATTATGCTTAATACTTTGAAAAACTTTTTCATATTCTCTCCTCAACATTTTTTCACAAATTATTTACAAATACATTATATATTTATGCAAGAATAATGTCAATATTTTTTTCTAAATTGCATTTTTTTACCTTTTACTTTCGCAAAAGTATTAACCTGTCTACCAAAATACAATTTGCAAAGGCTGTTACCATTGCTCTTAAAGTAGCATATTCTCTTATATCTTTTTCTATAAATGTTGGTTTTGTTTCTAATTCTGGCTTGAAGGTTCTTTTTATGGCATTTTCTAATTCTTCACAGAACATATTGTATCCCTCTTCAACTGTAACAATTTTTTTCATAGTTACTATTGAATCTCCTATTTCTGATATACTCATTAGTCTTTTTAATATGCATATAACAAATAGGTATGAAAGATGTTGGCGATTATATTTTTTCTTTATTGGTGGCTCTAAAATATTTTGTTTTACGTAGTTGTTTATCATACTTGATGTTATTATTGGGTTTTCTTTATCTTTTGTAAATACTGATAAATTTTTTTGTAAAAAATATGTTACTTGATCTATATACAACTCTATTTCTGGCAATTCATTCCAACGTGGGCAATGATAATTTAATAAATCTTCTACTTCTATTTTCATTTTTCTCTTCTCCTTTTTGAATCTAGAATATATAATATCATATTATTTTATAAGGGTCAATTAATATCTTGACTTGTTTTTAAATATAATGTATAATAGTTTTCAATACTAGATTAAATAGTTTTATAAACTTGAAAGAAGGTTGCTAATGAAAAAAAGGAAAAATATTGAAAAATTTGAAAATATTAAGGAGATAATATATCATTCGGCTACTGTTTATTCTGATAATATTGCATTTTCTACTAAAATTAAAAATTCTGGCGATGTAGAATATATAAACCACACTTATTCTGATTTGCTAGAGGATATTAATTCTTTTGGAACAGCCTTATATAAATATGGACTGCAAAATAAAAGAGTTGCTGTTGTTGGTCATAATAGTTACGAGTGGGCTGTTGCGCATTTAAGCAATTTACTTGGTGGGATTGTTTCAGTTCCATTAGACAAAGGATTGCAATTAGGTGAGCTTGAAAGTTCTTTAATTCGAAGTAGAGTTCAAGCTATTGTTTTTGACGAGAAATTAAAAGATGTTATAAAAGAGATTAAAAAAAATAACAAAACCAGTATTAAATATTACATTTGCACAAGTAAAATTCCTGATTTTTTGTATTTTTATGATTTACTTTTAAATGGCAGAGATGATATTGAAAAAGGTTGTTTAGAATATGTTAATCATAAGGTAGATTCTTATAAAATGAGTATATTGCTTTTTACCTCTGGAACTACATCAAAATCAAAAGCAGTAATGCTTAATCAATATGGAATTGCTACAAACATGTATGATATGCAATTAGTTGAAAGTTTTTATGATGATGATGTAAATATTGCTTTTTTACCATATCATCATATCTTCGGTTCAACGGGAATGCTTATAATGTTAGCTTCTGGTGTAAAAACTGTTTTTCCAGATGGTCTTAAATATATTCAAAAAAATCTAGTTGAATACAAGGTTTCTGTATTTGTTGGTGTGCCTGTGCTTATTGATAAAATGCATTCAACTATTATAAAGGAGCTTGAAAGACAGGGCAAAACCAAACTCATTAATTTTATGATTAAATTTAGTAATGTTCTTATGAAATTACATATTGATATTAGACGAATCTTATTCAAACCTTTAATAAATGCTCTTGGTGGAAATATGCGTTTTATAATATCTGGTGGTGCACCATTGGATAAGAAAGTCGCTAAATGGTTTAATGATATTGGAATACACCTAGTTCAAGGTTATGGATTAACTGAAACCTCACCTGTTATATCTGCTGAAGATGATACTTTTATTAGATATGGTTCAGTCGGAAAAATTATGAAGAGTGTTGAAGTGAAAATTGAAGACAAGGATGCTAATGGAATTGGAGAAATAGTTGTAAAAGGTCCTAATGTAATGCTTGGATATTATAATGAGCCAGAGCTAACAAAAGAGGTGTTAGAAAATGGTTGGTTTCATACAGGTGATTTAGGCTATATTGATGCTGATGGGTTTTTGTTTATTACTGGACGTAAGAAGAATTTAATTGTTTTAAAAAATGGTAAAAAAGTATTTCCAGAAGAACTTGAAATATTAATAAATAGACTTGATGGTGTTGAGGAATCTTTTGTTTATGGATTACCTGATAAAGAAGATTTAAATAATGTAAAAGTTGCAGTTAAAATTGTTTACAACGAGGTTGCTATAAAAATGAAATATCCTGATATTAATGAACAAGAATTACATGATATTTTTTGGACTAAAATTAAAGAAATTAATAAAACTCTTCCTATGTATAAATATATTAAACATTTAGATTTATCAAGAGAACCCTTAGTTAAAACTACTACAAATAAAGTTAAAAGAGATGAAGAATTAAAAAAAGTGTTTTTACAAAATAATTAAAGTTCATAAATTTATGAACTTTAATTATTGCATATTTTATCTGAATTGTTAGAATAGATTGCTAGTTTTACTTTTTTATATTTGATTCGTGTTCTTTTTCATATTTTAGTTTAGTTGCCATACCTCCTCTAATATGTCTTTCTGCTTTATTCTCGTCTAATACCTTCCTTACGTCTGTTGCCAACACTTGATTTATATGTATTAACCTTTCACTCACATCTTTGTGTACTGTGGATTTACTTATTCCAAATTTTTTTGCTGCTCCTCGTACTGTATCTTTTGAATCTATTATATATTGGGCTAGAGCGACTGCTCTTTCTTCTATTGAAACTCCTCTCATAAAAGCAAAACCTCCATATGAATACATTTGTTTAATTGTATTCACATAGAGGGTTATTTATGAGTTTTATTTTATATCTCTGCCATAGGTTATTATATTCTCTAATGTGATTTTATGTTACTATTATTAGTCTCACAAACTTCTTTTATTGGGCATTCATTACATTTTGGTTTTCGTGCTTCACATATTTTTCGCCCATGCCATACTAATAAGTGATTTACATCCTTGTAATATTCTTTTGGAATTAATTTTAATATATCCTTTTCAATTTTTTCAGGAGTAGTTTCTTTTGAAAACCCAACCCTTTTTGCAATTCTTTTTGCATGTGTATCTATTGCAATTCCCTCTGGCTTATTAAAAGCTTCGAGCATTATTACATTTGCACTTTTTCTACCTACTCCTGGCAAACTCATTAGTTGCTCCATTGTGTTTGGCATTTGTCCATTATATTTTTCTAAGATTTCTTTTGCCATTGCTTTTATATTTTTTGCTTTATTTTTGTAAAAGCCACATGGGTAAATTATTTTCTCTAAGTCATTTATCTCCATATTACATATTGCTTGAGGAGTTCCATACTTTTCAAATAAGCTTGGTGTTATTTTATTAACTCTTTCATCAGTACATTGTGCTGATAGTATTACCGCTATTGCCATTTGAAATGGAGTTTTAAAAGCCAAGCTACACATTGCTTCTGGATAATATTCTTTTAGTTTTTTTATTACTTCTATTGCTACTTTTTTATTCAATTTTTTCAATCCTCTCTTACTATATACTTTTCTTGTACCCTCTACATATTCATTATAATATTAAGCAAATAATTTCCATATATAAAATATAAACATTGTAAGTAATGCTCCTGCTTTATATCTAGTTATAGTATCTTTTTTCCCTATAAAGCAAGAAATCCATATAAATATTATACTTCCAGCTAGCAATATTAAATTTTCATTAAATTCTTTTGAAAATGTAAGTGGTGTTATTATTGCTCCTGTTCCTAATATTAAAAATGAATTTAAAATGCATGAACCTATTAAATTTCCTATTGCTAATCCGTTCGTCATCTTTAATTACTGCTATAACTGCTGTTATCATCTCTGGTAAAGCTGTACCTATTGCAACAATTGTAAGGCCTATTACTCTTTCACTTATTCCGAATAATAGTGCAAGTTCAGTTGCTTCATCAACTACAATATCTCCACCAAATTTTAATAATATACTTCCTATTATAACAAAAAGTATTGAGATTAAAATGCTAAATTTTGGTTTGTCACTATTTTTATTTGTTTCTTTACGTGGTTTCCAAATACTTTTTATTTCTACAATTATTGGATATAAAAAATATATAGCATACAAAATTAATAAAATTTTTCCATCTATTCTATTAATAACACCCTTTTCACTTCCCAACAACCCTAGTCCCATGAATAGTATTGCAATTGTAGAAATAAATGCAACTGGCAGATGTATTATCTTTACATCTTTTTCCATCTTTATTGGTCTCAAAATTGCTGTTAGACCTAGTATTAATAATAAATTACATAAATTACTTCCTATAGCATTTCCTATTATTAAATCTGTTGCACCTTTACTTGCTGAACTTATAGTTATCATAAGCTCAGGCATTGAAGTCCCTAGTGCTACAATTGTTAACCCTATTATCATTTCTGGAATATGAAAATGTTTTGCAATATTAGTAGAACTACGAACTAGCAAATCCGCACCAGTTATTAGTAATATAAATCCTAAAATAATTAAAAAGATATTTACTAGCATTTTTCCTCCTATGTTTTAATTTTTATTAGTATACCATAAAATATAAAATAATACAAAAATCAGTTGTTTTGTAGTTTCTTATTATATTATAATATGATAATATGTCAATTTTGGGAACGGTTCTAATAAATTCATTGCTAAATAAAAATTCATCCACAGTATGTTGTTTATACTGTGGATGAATTTTTGTTATTTACCTATAAACATTTGCACAAATATTTTACCATATTTTGGACTCTTGACAACTGCTATTCCTGTATAATTAAAATTATTACTTAATATGTTTGCCCTATGCCCCTCTGAATTCATCCATGCATTTACTGCTCCGCTATTGCTTGAGTTCCCTGCAATATTTTCTCCTGCAGCCTTATATTTTATTCCAAAATTTTTCATCATGTCAAAAGGAGAACCATATGTTGGTGAAGTATGTGAGAAGTAGTTGCTGTCTACCATGTCTTGTGCCTTTATTCTTGCAACATTTTGTACTTCATTGTCTATTCTTAATGCTGATAGTCCTGCTGATGTTCTTTTGGCATTTATTAAGTTAAATACCTCTAATTCATCTGCAGTTAAGCCACTATTATTTTCTGTTGTGCTTGGTGTTGTTGTATTAGGTGAATCTGTATTTCCATTAGGATATATTAATTTTACATATTTGGAACTTACCATCCCTATATAATCTTTTTCTGTTTGAATTACATACCAATCTCCTATTTTGGCAAAAATACGTATATATTCATTTTTATATACCATTGTTACAATTTTATAATTTGTTCCTGGTCCTTGTCTTACGTTTAGCCCAGCTGTTGTAACTAAGCCTGTACTTGTTCCTACTGTTTGATAATGTGTCATTGCTTTTACATTATTTCCCCACATAGCAATTGTTATAAATATTGTTAAAGAAATTATTAGTTTTTTAATTTTCAAAATAAATCATCTCCTATTATTATTATGAGATTTTTTGAAAATTTTATACACAAAAAATACCAGTCCTTTTTTAGAACTGGTATTAGAGGTTTTCGGTCAAAATATAGCTATATGGCTAAAATAACAAAAAATACGATTATTCCCCCATTTAATATCAAACATTTGATAAACTCAATGGGGTCATTTTTGATGTTTCTTGCTGCTAGTATTATAGTAGCAAGATTAAACACTACAATCGCAATAGTTATTGCCGTTGCCCACCGTGGGCTAGATAAAGCTAATATGATGGCCACCAAGGTGATAATAAATGCAAGCATGAACTTCCCTCCTGTTTTTTTCCTTTCGGAATTATGTAAGTTAATTATACCATATTAGGAATAGGAAATCAAATTTTATATCTTATTGCCTTCTTCTATTTGACCCAGGAACTGGTCCTCCACTTTCCTTTTGACCATGCTTTGCTTGTACTTTCTGTACAGCCTCATCATATTCTACCTCTTTGTTTGTTTCCATTAATGTTAGTATTTCATTTGCTTGTACCTCTAATTTATCATCAATATAGTCAAGGTATCCAGGCATTGCTCCTGCCATTTTTTTATCAATGCCTAATCTTTTTACAAGAATTTGTCTTGTGAAAAAGCGAACGAAAATGGAAAGCATAAAAAACATTAAAATTCCAATCATGAAGTAGGAAACGATCGTTTTCATTTGATTTGTTTTTTTCATAAGTCTGCTCCTAAAAATTGAAATAAATAAACGGACTATAGGTCGAACGGATTGCCTGCATCATTGATAATACGAAAATAAATAGGCAATATACCGGTTTCACCCATTGCAATCCAACATGTTCAGCCTTTTGATTGATTGTTCGAAGTAGCGGAGTTGATCCCATAAATGCAATTGCGAGGATGATCGCACTCCCGGTAAACTGTTCTAAAAATGCAGAATCAATCACAGAATAAGTACCGATATCCAACATGTTCCTGATATACAAGAGAGCAGAGGATACACTTTCTGCCCGAAAAACAACCCAGGCAATTATGACAACAATACCCGTATATATATGGTTCAGGACGCCTATTTTCTTTTGGAAACCGGTTGTTTTTTCAAGAAGCAGAAAAACAAAATAAATCATTCCCCATAGAATGAATGTCCAGTTTGCACCATGCCATATTCCGGTCAAAAGCCATACAATGAATAGGTTCAAGAACCATCTGCATTTGGATACCCTGTTTCCTCCAAGCGGAATGTATATATAGTCCCGAAACCATGTGCTTAACGAAATATGCCATCTTCTCCAAAAATCAGTAACGCTGTCTGCAATATATGGATAATTGAAATTTTCATTGATTGAAAAACCAAACATTTTTCCCAAACCGATTGCCATATCGGAATATCCGGAAAAATCAAAATATATTTGAAGCGTATATGCAATTGCGCCTAACCATGCTGAGAAAATGGAATTTGTCCCATTCGAAGAAAACATCATATCTGCTAACAATGCCATGTAATCTGCCAACAATAATTTTTTCCCCAGACCTAATGAGAATCGACAGATACCTTCGCTAAATAATTCTTTGTTTTCTATGCGGTTTTGAATCTGATCTTCGATATCTCTATACCTTACGATAGGACCTGCAATCAATTGAGGAAATAACGAGACATAAAGGCCCACATAGAGGGGATTTCTCTGTGCAGTCGCATTTCCGTAATAGATATCAAAGAGATAAGACATCAGCTGGAATGTGAAGAAAGAGATGCCGATGGGAAGTGTAATTTCTACATTGAGTAACTCTCTATGAAATGCTTTATTTATTTGCTCTGAAAAGAAGCTAAAATATTTAAATGAAAATAAAATCAGTACATGATAGCTAGTCGCGATTGCAAGCAATCTCCTTGAATGATTTTTCTCTATCTGAAGACCGAGCATCCATGTCATGAAAATAGAAAGAATCATTAAGAACACAAAAAGTGGTTCTCCCCATGCATAAAAACCTAAACTGGCTAATAAAAGAAATATATTTCGAAATTTACGCCCTTTAAAAATAGGATTGTAATAAATGATGAGTGTTATGGGCAAAAATAGAAATAGAAATACTGTAGATGAAAACACCATACGACTAATTCCTCCGTGAAACATAATAATAGATTATAACTCAATTGAGTTACAGAATGCAATACATGACTTATATGAATTCTATTCTATAAAACTCATTATGGGTACAATATTTCTATCATAGCGAAAGTGAGGAATATGTTGTGATTGAAGAAAGTGTACTGGAACGAATTAAGGAACTGTTAAAATTCAATCATTGGTCTTTGTATAAGCTTGCGAAAATGTCCGGCTTATCATATTCAAGTCTTAGTAATTTGTTTCATAGAAACACTTGTCCTTCGATACCAACACTTGAACGAATTTGTAAAGGATTTGAAATAGGAATACCTGAATTCTTTGATTTTTCTCAAAATCCATTAAGAAATGACCAGCTTACAGAGGAAGAACAGAATCTAATAAATTCATTTAGGGAGTTATCCAAAAAAGATAAAGAATTATTATTAGCATATGTCAGAGGATTATTAAAACAATAGGCTATTGATAACTGCCTGACAGATTTTTATGGGGATGAAGCCTGCAAAGAAGAACTGAAAGACTTTCTGCGTCGGTATTGTCTTGCATTTTCGGAGGATTAACTATCAACAATATGTATATTTCCGTTTTTTTAAGAAACAATATCACTGAGGTGATGGCATGAACAAGAAAGAGATGGAACAGCAACGAAAGAAATCAAATGAAAAATTTAATAGCGTGACTCAAAAAGTTAAGGTGGAAAATCAAAACCAGACACACAATACTCGTCTGGAAGGAATTGCACCGATTAATCAGAAACGATAGGCGGCCAAAGAGGTCGCCTTTTTGAATGGGAGGAATAAAAAGGAGAGTTTTGGCACATCGTTGTGCTTGTAACCCAGATAGCACTTTCCTGCTGATTTATATCGTTTGAAAAAAATGAAATATTTGATATAATAATTATGCTATCAATTGTTTGGCGGCAGATGATAGCATAGAAGTAATAAGTAGTCTCTTCTCAATACATCTATCATGGAGTAAATTGATAGGATTTCCCATATGTGAATAATCTGTTATAAAGAAGGAGGTATTTCTATGTTAGCGGCAGTAAAAGGTTATTATGATGGAACGCAAATTGTTGTGGATGAAAGCGATAGAAAAACTTTAAATATCGGAGATGAAGTCATTATTACTATTCTAAATCGATTAAATACAACAGGAACAGAAGCAAGAGCAGATAAAAGACTTAGAATAGTAGATCTTGAAAAGTATGTTGTGCAAAGTAACAGAAGTACAGAGGAAATGGATAATTATATAAGGGAGATGCGGGATAATGATAGATTCTAAGAAAATCTTTATTGATACAGCACCCATTATATATTATTTGCAAAGTAGTGAGCTATATTATGCCAATATGAAAGAATTTTGGAAAAAATACAATGAGTGCGATTATGTAACTTCAACTATTACAATTACGGAGTATTTGGCATATCCATATATGCACAAAGAAATGCAATTGATTGATTCATTTTATGCTTTCATAAAGGATATGGATATTCATGTTAGGAGCATTGATGAAAGAGTTGCAGAGAAAGCAGCGCAAATTAGAGCAGCATACAAATATTTTAAGACTATGGACGCATTGCAGTTAGCCACAGCTTGTATAATGAATTGTGATTTATTTCTGACTAATGATAAACAGTTAAGACAATTCACAGAGATTAAATGTATTACAGTTGATGAATTGGAATAATTTCAGCTGTTCAGGAAAAGAAAAAGCTGAAAACCTAGAAAGATGGTTTCCAACCATTTAAAGTGAATGCGGAAGATGGGGCGCACGAGGTCCGGTGGACCTCGGCTTTGCGCCGACCGGAGCGAAGCGGAGACCTTGAACTTTGGGTTCAAGGGACGCTTCGGTACGGAAAAAGAAAAGCCTCAGGTTTTCACCTGAGGCTTTCTTTTTTCGTGCGGAAGATGGGACTTGAACCCACACGGCCTTGCGGTCACAAGATCCTTAGTCTTGCTCGTCTGCCAATTCCGACACTTCCGCATTTGTCTCGCGACCGTATTATAGTATCAAATGTGTATGGAAATGTCAAGCAAAAATTTTTTGAAAAAATTTTGAAATTATGGTTGACAATCAGGAGGAAAAAAGATAGAATAGCATTTGTCAGTTCGACATGCAGAAGTGGCGGAATTGGCAGACGCGCAGGCTTCAGGTGCCTGTGGTAGCAATATCGTGTGGGTTCAAGTCCCATCTTCTGCATTTCAAATAGGAAGTCAATGTGACTTCCTATTTTTGTCTGCGCAAAAAGAAAAATGAAAGGGGTGCGCATATGCAGTATCGTGTAAATCAAAAAAATGGGGATAAACTGTCGATTCTTGGTTATGGATGCCTGCGCTATACGAAAAAGGGTACGGTCATTGATCAGGAGAAAGCAGAAAAAGAGATGGCGTTGGCTGTGGAAAAGGGTGTCAATTATTTCGATACCGCTTATACCTA
The DNA here is from genome assembly GCA_004562765.1 of bacterium. Classification (GTDB taxonomy): domain Bacteria; phylum Bacillota; class Clostridia; order Lachnospirales; family Lachnospiraceae; genus W0P33-017. Next base: position 12,839 of record SFRL01000015.1, read on the forward strand.
TGGCGGCAGCGAGGTATGTCTGGGCAAGTTCCTTGCAAAGTACGGCTATCGTGACCGCGTGAAGATCGCAACCAAACTGCCTCATTACTATATAAAGAAGATTGAAGACATGGAGCGCTATTTCGCGGAGGAACTGGAACGGCTGCAGACGGATTATATCGATTATTATCTCATGCATATGCTCAATGATCCGGCGACCTGGCAACGCCTGACGGATCTTGGCATTCAGGATTGGATCCGGGAAAAAAAGGAGTCCGGTGCGATCAAAAATATCGGCTTTTCTTTTCACGGTGGAACGGCGAAGTTCAAGGAGCTGATCGATGCATACGATTGGGATTTTTGCCAGATCCAGTACAATTATATGGATGAATATACTCAGGCAGGTATTGACGGCTTGAACTATGCGCATGAGAAAGGTATTCCGGTCATCATCATGGAACCGCTTAGGGGCGGCAGACTGGTGAACCAACTTCCTGAGGCTGCGAAGAAAGAGTTTGCGGCTGCGGATAAAGATCGCACTCCGGCCGAGTGGGGACTGCGCTGGATCTGGAATCACGAGCAGGTAAATGTCATCCTTTCGGGCATGAATGATGTGGCTCAGGTGGAGGAGAACTGCAGGATTGCTTCCGAGGCGCAGGCCCACGAGATGACAGAGGCGGATCTGCAGGTGTTTGATCGGGTCAAGGCAGAGATCAACAAGAGCGTCAAGGTCGGCTGTACCGGATGCGGTTACTGTATGCCGTGTCCCCAGGGTGTTGATATTCCGACCTGCTTTCAGGCTTACAACCGCAGCTACACGGATAGCTGGTTTGGCGGCATGATGGCATATTTTATGTGTACGACACTGCGACAGGATAAGACGATTGCATCGAAATGTGTCGGATGCGGTAAATGTGAGAAGCATTGCCCGCAGCAGATCCATATTCGAGAAGAACTGAAAAATGTCAAGCGCCGCATGGAGAACCCTATCTACAAGGTAGTGAAGACAGTTGCAGATAAGATTTACAAATACTAATATTATAGTGGAATTCATTAAGTAGTGGAAATTCAGGCAGGTGAGAATATTGAACACGACTTTGCCCGACCGAGCAAGCACCAACCGTCTTGCAAAATATGATAAGAAGAAAAGCGCGACGAGCGGAGGGGAACGGAGTGGCAATATCACACCTGCCTGAATTTTGTCGTAAACAAATTTCTATGCAGAAAGCTCATACAAAAAAGGAAATTTGTCAAAAACGCGGAAAACATATACTAGAGATTTTTGTTATTGTTGATTTTTTGGGAGATACAGGAAAGGAAAAGACAACATATGACAATTCGCGAGGAACTGGAACGACGCCAGCATACGATGCTGAGTCCCTATGCCTGCATGGATGAAAATTCTGTCGGCAGGGACAGGGAAGAACCGCAGTGCGATATCCGTCCGGTCTTTCAGAGAGATCGTGACCGTATTCTGCACAGCAAGGCTTTCCGGCGCTTGAAAAACAAGACGCAGGTGTTTTTGACACCAAAAGGAGACCATTACCGTACAAGACTTTCACATACGCTGGAGGTATCACAGAATGCACGTACGATCGCGAAGGCACTCCGGCTGAATGAGGATCTGGTGGAGGCGATCGCCCTCGGACATGATCTGGGACATACGCCTTTCGGACATGCGGGGGAGCAGATTTTAAACGAGCTTTGTGAGGGTGGATTTTCCCACAATGAACAGAGCGTGCGTGTGGTGGAGCGTCTGGAAAAAAATGGCGAGGGACTGAATCTGACATGGGAGGTCAGAGATGGTATCCGAAATCATCAGATGAGCCTGATGCCCCATACACTGGAGGGACGAATCGTGCGCCTTTCTGATAAGATCGCCTATATCAACCATGATATCGATGATGCGATCCGTGCCAGGATCCTGGTGGAGGAGGATATCCCGATCGAGTACCGGGAGGTTCTGGGTAACAGTACCAGAGAGCGTTTGGATACGCTGGTACATAATACCATCATCAACAGTATGGATAAGAATGACATCTGCATGTCTCCGGAGGTGGAGCAGGCGATGACCGGACTGCGCCAGTTTATGTTTGAAAACCTTTACCGCGGCTCCGTGGCAAAAACGGAGGAGGCAAAGGCAAAGGAACTGCTGCGCAAGCTGTTTCATTTTTACATGGAACAGCCGGATTTCATGCCGGAGCAGTTTACCAGGATGATCGATGCGGGTGAGAAACAGGATCGTGTTGTCTGCGACTATATTGCAGGTATGACAGACCAGTATGCGATCGCGAAATTTAATGAGTATTTTGTACCATTGGCATGGCAGGTGAATTAAAATGCCTTTTTATTCCGATGATTTAGTGGAAGAGGTACGTTCACGCAGTGATATCGTGGATGTGATCTCACAATATGTAAAGCTGCACAAACGGGGCAGCAATTATGTGGGGCTGTGCCCGTTTCATAATGAAAAGACAGGTTCCTTTACCGTGTCGGCTTCGAAACAGATGTACTATTGTTTCGGTTGTGGTGCGGGTGGTAACGTGATCACGTTCCTTATGAACTATGAGAATGCGACGTTCCCGGAGGCGCTGCAGGAGTTGGCTGACCGTGCCGGAGTGGAGCTTCCCAAGCAGGAGGTATCCGCGGAGGCAAAGCGGCAGGCGGACAAGCGTAGCCGCCTGTTAGAGGTGCAGAAGGAAGCCGCAAAATATTACTATGCACTGTTGCGCAACCCGCGCGGTAAGCAGGCGTACGAATATTTTCGGAAAAGAAAGCTCTCAGATGAGACGATGCGAAAATTCGGGCTTGGCTATTCGGATAAGTACAGCGATGATCTGTACCGTTATTTGAAAAAGAAGGGCTATGAGGATGAACTGCTCAAAGAGTCGGGCCTTGTGACCTTTGATGAAAAACGCGGTGGACATGACAAATTCTGGAATCGTGCGATGTTTCCCATCATGGATGTGCGCGGCAAAGTCATTGGCTTTGGCGGGCGTGTCATGGGAGAGGGCGAGCCGAAATACCTGAACTCTCCGGAAACACTGATCTTTGATAAATCCAGAAATCTGTATGCGCTGAATATTGCGCGTGCAACAAAAAAGCCCCAGATGCTCTTGTGCGAGGGCTATATGGATGTGATCGCCTTGCATCAGGCAGGCTTTGACAACGCAGTGGCATCACTTGGAACCGCATTTACGACAGGACACGCGAGCCTTTTAAAACGCTACACAAAGGAGGTCTACCTGACCTTTGACAGTGACGGAGCCGGTATCAAGGCGGCGCTGCGTGCGATCCCTATTTTAAAAGAAGTTGGGCTCACCGCGAAGGTCATCCATATGGAGCCCTATAAGGACCCGGATGAATTTATCAAGGCGCTCGGTGCGGAGGAGTACCAGAAGCGCATTGATGAGGCGGAAAACAGCTTTTTCTTTGAACTTCGGGTGCTGGAGCAAAACTATGATATGCGCGATCCCGAGAGCAAGACGGCCTTTCATAATGAGGTGGCGCGCCGGTTGCTGGGTTTTTCCGAGGAACTGGAGCGGGAAAACTATATTACCGCCACGGCAGAGCGTTACCACATCAGCTATGAGCAGCTGCGAAAGCTGGTCAATACACTGGGGGCTAAAGGACTGGGCGCAAAGCCTGCGCAGGCGGAACCTGTACAGCCGAAGTCCGGCATGAACCATAAAAACAAGCGGGAGGATGGCAATCATCAGGCACAGAAGCTGCTTTTGACGTGGCTGGTTGATCGACCGCAGCTGTATGAACAGGTCAAAAAAGAGATTACGCCAGAGGATTTTACGGAGGAATTATATCGAAAAGTGGCTACACTTTTATATGAGCAGTACGAAAAGGGTGTAGCGAATCCGGCGCAGATCATCAGTACCTTCTCCGATGAGGAGGAACAGCGCACGGTGGCGGGACTTTTTCATGCGAGGCTGCCGGAACTGACATCGACGCAGGATCAGGAGAAAGCGCTGCGGGATGTGATCGCCCGTATGAAGCGGGACAGCCTGGAAGCAAAAAAGGAGCGGGTCGATGCGACAAATCTGGAAGAAATGCAGCGATTTATTGACGCGGCAAAGGCCAGTAAGCGCTAAAACACATAATATTCCTTAAAACAGGACAGTATATATATTAACCATGAGAGGATGGAAACAAAATGGAAAACAAGAAATCTACGAAAGCAAAAACTGAGAAAGAAAGCGCAGAGGCAGCAGCGGCAGCCGCTTCCCAGCAGCAGTTTCTTGCAAAACTGAATGATCTGTTGGAAATGGCAAAGAAAAAGAAGAATATGCTTGAGTATCAGGAGATCAGTGAATATTTCAAGGATATGAACCTCAATGCAGAGCAGTTTGAGGAGATCCTGGAATTCATGGAGGCGCACAATATCGATGTGCTGCGTATTTCCGATGACGACGATGAGGATATTCTGCTGGACGATGAGGACGAGGTAGAGGTAGAGCAGATCGATCTGTCTGTGCCTGACGGCGTCAGCATCGAGGATCCTGTGCGCATGTATTTAAAAGAGATCGGTAAGGTACCTCTGTTGTCCGCAGAGGAGGAGATCGAGCTTGCAAAGCGCATGGAGCTGGGCGATATGGAGGCAAAGAAACGTCTGGCAGAGGCAAATTTACGTCTTGTTGTCAGCATCGCAAAGCGCTATGTGGGACGTGGTATGCTGTTTCTTGACCTGATCCAGGAGGGAAATCTTGGTCTGATCAAGGCAGTTGAAAAGTTCGATTACCGCAAGGGCTACAAGTTTTCCACGTACGCGACATGGTGGATCCGTCAGGCGATCACCCGTGCCATTGCGGACCAGGCGCGTACGATCCGTATTCCGGTGCACATGGTTGAGACGATCAATAAGTTGATCCGTGTGTCCAGACAGTTACTGCAGGAGTTGGGACGTGAACCTACCCCGGAGGAGATCGCAGCAGAGATGAACATGCCGGTGGAGCGTGTTCGCGAGATCTTAAAGATTTCTCAGGAGCCGGTATCGCTGGAGACTCCCATCGGTGAGGAGGAGGATTCACATCTCGGTGATTTCATTCAGGATGACAATGTTCCGGTGCCTGCGGACGCAGCTGCGTTTACCCTGTTAAAAGAACAGCTGGAGGAAGTGCTCAGCACACTCACAGAGCGAGAGAAAAAGGTGCTTACACTGCGTTTCGGACTGGAGGACGGACGTGCCAGAACGTTGGAGGAGGTCGGCAGAGAGTTCAATGTCACACGTGAGCGTATCCGTCAGATCGAGGCGAAGGCACTGCGCAAGCTGCGTCACCCCAGCCGCAGCAGAAAATTAAAGGATTATCTGGAGTAAAATGAATCGTTTATCGGAAAGACTATTGCATATTGCAGGACAGGTACGTGCCGGGCAGACACTGGCAGATGTGGGCTGCGACCACGGCTATCTTCCGATATATCTTGTGCAGAAGGGCTGTATGCAGCGGGCAATTGCCATGGACATTAATGAGGGACCGCTGCAGCGGGCTATGGAGCACATCGAGCGGGAGGCGCTGGGGGACTACATACAGACGCGGCAGTCTGATGGACTGGAAAAGTTGTCTCCCGGTGAGGCGGATGCGGTGATCATTGCAGGCATGGGCGGAAATCTGACAATAGACATTTTAACACGTGGGGAAACCGTTGTCCGCACGCTGGATCAGTTGATTCTGGAGCCGCAGTCAGAACTGGCTGCGGTCCGTGCATTTTTACGGGAAAATGATTATTTCATAGAGGTGGAGGATCTGGTTCTGGAGGACGGAAAATATTACCCGATCCTGCGTGTGTTACCAAAAAAATCCTCAGATGTTCAGATGTTTTCTGAGGAAAGCGGGCTGCCGCTTGCGGTGTTGGACGCATATGGGCATCGCCTGCTGGCGGAGCATCACCCGGTTCTTCTCAGATTTCTGAAAAAGGAGCGTCAGCAGTGTGAGCAGATTCTGGCAGGACTTCCCGCGGAGGAGGAAGCGTCAGAGCGGATCGCGCAGCGCAGAGCGGAGCTTATGGAAAAAATGGAGCGAAACCGGGCTGCGGAAGCATACATGGAAATATAGCAAACACATGTGTTACAAACGAGTCTGAAACATATTTTGTGTAGGAAAAGCACATGAGAGAGGGCGGACGATAATATGATTTTAGGAGATCTTATTGCGCGGCTTCAGGCGGTTGCGCCTGAGGATTTTGCGCAGGATTGGGATAACGTGGGACTTCTGGTGGGAGATCGGAAACAGGAGATCAAAAAGATCTTTATCGCGCTGGACGCGGATGAGGCTGCGATCGCGCAGGCAAAGGCGGTTGGGGCGCAACTTCTGTTGACACATCATCCGCTGATCTTTTCACCGCTCAAAAAAGTAAATTGCGACAACTTTATCAGCGCCCGTGTGGTGGAACTTCTGCGTTCGCAGATGAGTTGCTATGCGATGCACACGAATTTTGACGCTGCGCATATGGGAACGCTTGCGGCAGAGCGTATGGGACTTATCGTCGAGGGGCCGCTTGCAGATATTTTTTCAAGAGACGGCGTGGACTATGGCATCGGTGTCGTGGGCAGGTTTGGAGAGGTGATGCAGCTGGAGCAGCTGGCCGAACTTGTCAAATGGAAATTTGATCTGTCGACAGTAAAGGTGTTTGGCGACCTAAAGTCAGGCGTAAAGCGTGTTGCTGTCTGCCCCGGATCAGGAAAAAGTACGATCAGGGATGCGATCGCGGCCGGTACACAGGTGCTGATCACCGGAGACATTGACCATCACAGCGGCATCGATGCGGTGGCGCAGGGGTTGTCCATCATAGATGCCGGACATTACGGGATCGAGCATATTTTTATTGATTATATGAAGGAATATTTAGAAGCGCATTTGCAGGGTGTGGAGATCTTTGCGCAGCAGCGTAGGGATCCGTTTATTGTTTTATAAAGATGGTTCGGCGAAAAGGTCGGAATCGTCATGTGTCAAAGGAGACAGGGGGTGTTTGAGATGAGTAAGATCATCATTGATGGAAAAGAGGTCGAATACCAGCAGGGTACGACCTATGAACAGATCGCAAAGGACTTTCAGAAGGACTTTGAGCAGGAGATCGCGCTTGTATTTTTTAACGGAAGACTTCGGGAGTTGAACAAAAGCGTGAAGGAGGACGGTACGCTCTCCTTTGTGACTTTAGCCGACAAGCCGGGCGTGAAAGCATACCGGCGTACGGTGGTGCTCCTCATGCAGAAAGCACTGGACGATCTGTATGGAGAAAAAGGTGTGGGCGTTCGCGTCCTGCAGACCACCGGAAACGGACAGTACTGTGAGCTGACCGGTACGGATATGGAAGTGACGGATGAGCTGCTGAGAGAACTCAGCGCAGAAATGCGCCGCCTGATCGATGCGGATCTCCCCATCAGTAAGGAAAATCATTCCACGGCGGAGGCAGTGAAGCTGTTTCATGAGCTTGGAATGACTGACAAGGAAAAACTTTTTGGTTACCGCCGCAGCTCCCGTGTGAATATCTATGAGCTGGACGGCTATCGTGACTATTTTTACGGTTATATGCTGCCTTCCACCGGGTATGTGAAAAACTTCAATCTGATCCGGTATAGTAACGGTTTTGTGTTGTTATACCCCGATGCAAAGACCGGGATCGTCAGCGAATATCATCCCTCCGATAAGCTGTTTGCCACACAGCGCGAGTGCAGCAAGTGGGGCGAGAAGATGGGTGTGAAAAATATCGGAGAGCTGAATGAAGCCATTGCCACCGGAAGGATACAGGATATCATCCTGATGCAGGAGGCACAGATGGAGTCCCGTATCGGCGAGCTGGCAGATATCATAGCCAATGCCGGAAACAAGAAATTTATCATGATCGCAGGTCCTTCCTCATCAGGAAAAACCACATTTTCCCACCGGTTGTCTATTCATCTGTCATCTCTTGGCATGAAGCCACATCCGATCCCGTTAGACGATTACTATCTGGATCGTGACAAGACGCCCCGTGACGAGAACGGAAATTACGACTTCGAGTGCCTGGAGGCACTGGATGTCGAACTGTTTAATAAAGATATGTCAGCGCTTCTCGCAGGAGAGCGCGTGGAGTTGCCGACCTTTAATTTCAAGACCGGAAAGCGGGAATACCGCGGAAAATACATGCAGCTGGGACCGGAGGATGTTCTGGTCATCGAGGGTATCCACGGACTGAACGACAAGCTGTCCTATTCCCTGCCGGGTGAGAGCAAGTTTAAGATCTATATCAGTGCACTGACACAGCTTGCCATCGACGAGCACAATGCGCTGCCCACCACGGACGGCAGACTGATCCGCCGGATCGTGCGTGATGCCAGAACAAGAGGCACCTCCGCACAGGAGACGATCGCGATGTGGGATTCTGTGCGCAGAGGCGAGGAAAAATATATTTTCCCCTTCCAGGAGGGCGCAGACTATATCTTTAACTCCGCGCTGATCTACGAACTGGCAGTGCTCAAGCTCTATGCAGAGCCGCAGTTGTTCAATATCCCGAAGGATGCGCCGGAGTACGTGGAGGCGAAGCGTCTGCTGAAATTCCTTGACTATTTCCTCGCTATCCCCAGTGAGAACATCCATCACAATTCTCTTGTGAGGGAGTTTATCGGAGGCAGCTGTTTTAACGTGTAAAGATGAATGCTTGGAAATAAGGTGAAATCTGGTAAGAGAAAAATCATTGAGATTGCTAAGATACCCTGACTGGTTATTAAGACCTGTCAGGGTAAAATAATCTGGTTATTTACAGAGATTTTTTATCGCTCATTTGTTCAGCGAGTTTCGGGCAGCTATGTCTTTTGCAAAAAGTTTTCCAAATATCCATCTCACAAAAGGTTGAATAAAAAATATCTGCGAGAAGAAGGCAAATGGGAAATTAAAGCAAATCAACTTTAACCAATTAGCAAAAAGTGTGAAAATATTAAATCCTGCGTAGTATGGGTAATACATCCATGCGGCTAAAAAACTCATTAGCGGGCACATAATGAGTACTGTACAACTAATAATAACCGTTTCAAATATCATAGGGTGATTATTTTTTGGATCAAACATCTTACATGTCATCTTAAATGATAGCGGACTTCCAATGATACATTCAAGTATGTATGCGCAACAAAACTCTATGAGTATCACTGACCAAATAGGAAGCATGTTACCAAACATATACACACCACCTTGACTGTTAATTGCATGAAGTACACTGTCTGCATTGTTGATCTGCATCAACGTGTTTCCATTGATCACATAAAGACTGTAAAATACATATCCATGTACTGTGACTACTACTGTGAGAAAGGCAAATACCATCCTCTGAAATTGATTTCTAGGCATATTATTTTCTCCTTTTTTTCAAACAAAAAGACACATGTGAGACAATTGTACATCTGACGGTTATACTCAGCTTTTAAGAATACATATTTACCGTGATCAGATTTACGTGTTGTATACACCACATGTGTCGTTTATGTTTGTTATTTATTTTTATGTATCATATCACATTTATGGAAATGATGTAAGCATAAAATTTTCAGTTATACACAAATCGAACGATTTTGTTGATGAAATCGTTCGATTTGTGTATAATATAATTAAAAAGAGATATTTTCTTTATAGGGCTATAACAATTTATTCTTCAAGGGAGGGGATGATGATATGTCTATTACTGCAACTGAATTAAAAACCAATCTCGGCAAATATCTTATGCTTGCAGAAACAGAGGATATTTATATCACTCGTAACGGAAAGGTTGTTGCAAAGTTATCTAATCCATATCAGGACAGAGTAGATGTTGCGAAGTCATTATTTGGTGTTCTTTCGGCTGATATGACTTTGGAAGAAGCACGAGAAGAAAGGTTGAATACGATATGAGAGTCCTAATTGATACTTGTGTTATTATAGATGCCTTACAGTCTCGTGTTCCGTTTGCGGAAGCAGCACAAAAAATTTTTATTTATTCTGCAAATAAGCAATTTGAGGGTTATATTACTGCAAAGTCAGTTACAGATATATACTATCTGACACATCGCTTAATACATAGCGATGCAGAAACACGCAAGATTTTGAGCAAGCTTTTTACTTTGTTTCATTTGTTAGATACTACTTCTTTAGACTGTCGAAAAGCAATATCTTCTGAAATTACCGATTATGAGGATGTTATTATGATGGAAACTGCTATTCGTTCAGAAATGGATTGTATTGTAACCAGAAATGTGAAAGACTATACGAAGTCTTCTGTTAAGGTGTGTGAACCTTCTGCATTTTTAAAGTTATTAGAAGCAGAAAACGAAACTGAATAAAAACAAGATTGTTTGATATTATTTAAAAAAGAGAACGGTACTTCCCGATTCAGGAGAGTCCCGTTCTTTTTATATGGATTCCTAAGAGCGCACACCTTTGGGTTATAATTGAAAAACTATTCGAGACTTCTTAAGAAACTCTGCTTCCGTTAAGATAGATGTATCAAAACAGAAAGAATCAGGAACCAGCACGGTGGAGGAGGGTTATTTGCAGAGGATGAAAACATTATGGGTTGGCTTTTCAATAGGGATTAGTCTGATGATTTCCGCATGTGGAAGCGATCATCATGTGCCTGGCAGGGGCAATAATAATATTTTAGGAGTTTCAGAGGAGGATGCGATGGGCGATAAAAAAGATGATGACAATGTATATACGTTATCGTCAACCGTGGCGGATGTGATACATGATCCTTATTTTGAAGACTTTGGGAGACTTTTATTTCCGGTAGATCTTACGGTATCGGAAGACATGACGCTGGAGGAGATCAGCAGTAGCAGTGTTTATATCTGGTATAACTATATTGATCCGGACAAAACGGTGGAGATCATACAGACCCTTCATGACCGGGCAGCATCCGGAGAGCAGATTTTCTATGATATATACACGGAGGAAGAGAAAGCAGAGGATCCGTCCAAAGAAGACACCGGAATCTTCTTCTTTAGAGGAAATCCGGGAGAAAAATTTGCAGTAGTGAATGCAGGAGGTGGTTTCATGTATGTGGGAGCAATGCATGACAGCTTTCCACATGCGTCGGAAAACGTGACGGTATCGCGGACTGGAGAACCATGCAGTCCAGATTGCATGGGTTGGAGGCACTTGGTATCCCCACAGAGTTTCATGCCTATGAAGGACTTCCACATGGATTCGGTCTTGGCACGGGAACCGTGGCGGATGCTTCGGATCGTTGCATTGCTCATAGCAGATGCCGGTATTCTGGCATTTATAAAAAGGGAGATTGGCGATTATATGCTGCTTAGGAATCAATTTGTATTTTTTGATTTCGATGAACCTCTTTTGCTGTTATTGGTTGATCATATAGCGATCATGGGATTGTTTGTATTTATCGGTCATTATCTTTCGGAAGGGTTGAAAAGAATGAGTTGCTCCAAATCTGATACCAGGAACAGAATACCATTGTGAATGGTGTGAAAATATATGAGTTTATATCATGAATTAGGAGGAAAGTGATCATGAAAGTACTTTTAGTAAATGGCAGCCCTTACAAAGAGGGATGCACCTATACTGCACTTAGTGAAGTTGCAGATACATTGAACAAAGAAGGGGTAGAAACAGAAATTTTCTGGATTGGGAATAAGCCTATTGGCGGCTGCAGTGATTTCAGCTCGACGAGCCGGAACCACGGCAACTTTTGATCAACTCAATAAATACTTTACGATTCAGGAAATGCCGGTTGTATCCTCACGGTATTGGAATATGATACATGGAGCAAATGCCGAGCAGGCAAAACAGGATGCAGAAGGGCTGTATACCATGCGGGTGCTTGGACGAAATATGGCATATCTTCTAAAGTGTCAGGAAGCGGCGCGAAAGGCAGGTGTTGCACTGCCTGAAAGAGAAGATCCTGTTTTTACCAATTTTATTCGGTAAGTCATACATTTGAAGGGGAATGGAAAATGAAACGAAATAAGATGATAAGTTTTTTGTTGACTCTACAACTATTGTAGAGTGTATGATGTTCTGATAAAATATCAATCGAGAGGAATGTCATAGAAATCAATATGGAAAAGAACCTTACTACAGGCAGCGTGTTCAAAACGCTTATATCTTTCTCGCTGCCTTTTTTGCTGTCTTATTTTTTACAGACACTTTATGGTATGGCCGATCTGTTTATCGTCGGTCAGTTTAACGGCGTGGAAAGTACCACCGCCGTATCGATCGGAAGCCAGGTCATGCATATGCTGACGGTAATGATCGTTGGACTCGCTATGGGTTCTACGGTTATGATTGGCAAAGCCATTGGTGCACAGCAGCAGGAAGACGCATCCACTGCCATTGGCAATACGGTCACGCTCTTTATGAGTCTGTCCGTGGTGATTAGCATAGTACTACTCCTGCTGGTCAAGCCCATTGTTGCAGTTATGTCCACCCCAGAGGAAGCAGTGAGCGGAACAATGATGTATCTGACCATTTGCTTTATCGGAATTCCGTTTATTACAGCTTACAATATCATCAGCTCCATCTTTCGGGGCATGGGCGATTCCAAAAGCCCCATGTATTTTATTGCCATAGCCTGTGCGGCCAATATTGCACTGGATTATCTGTTTATTGGCGTTATGAAGCTGGGGCCTGTCGGTGCTGCTTTGGGTACGACCTTATCTCAGACGATCAGTGTCATTGTGTCATTGGGGATCATCCTGAAAAGGCAGACGGGGCTTGTCTTAAAAAAGGTACATCTCCGCCCTCGGAAGAATATCATGAGTTCTCTGTTAAAAGTCGGACTTCCTGTCGCTTTCCAGGATGGGTTTATTCAAATCTCTTTTATTGTGATCACTGTCATTGCTAATTCGCGTGGTCTGAATGATGCCGCGGCAGTTGGCATTGTGGAAAAACTCATCAGTTTCTTATTCCTGGTGCCGTCCTCCATGCTGTCTACGGTTTCCACTCTGGCCGCTCAAAATATCGGCGCAGGCAGACATGACCGGGCGAAGAAAACTTTGCGATATGCGATTATGCTTTCCGTTTCTTTCGGTGTGCTTTCCGTCCTTGTGATGCAGATGGCGGCGGAACCTTTTGTCGGTCTATTTTCACCTGACACAGAAGTGATCCGTTTAGGTGGTCAATATATGCGTGGTTACATCTGGGATTGTATTTTAGCAGGCATTCACTTCTGTTTCAGCGGCTATTTTTGTGCCTACGGATTGTCTGGATTCTCCTTCCTGCACAACTCAATTTCCATTGTCTGCGCCCGAATCCCGCTGGCCTATCTGGCATCAAAGTACTTCGTGGACACATTATTTCCTATGGGACTTGCGACTTCGGCTGGTTCCTGTGTGTCTGTAGTTATCTGTGTCTGCGTTTTTATCTGGATGCAGAGAAAGGAACAAAAACATGGAGAAAAGCGGATTATTTCAAATCGGTGATATCGCAAAGCTGTTCCATCTGAGTGTGGGTACTTTACGTCACTGTGAGAAGCAGGGTTTGCTGCAACCGGAATATATTGATCCGGAAACAGGGTATCGCTATTATAGTACCCGGCAGTTTGAGAGTTTGAACACCATCCGTTATCTTCGGGTACTGGATACACCGCTGGATCAAATTGCAGATTTTCTGAAAAACCGTGATATCGATCATATTCAGGAATTGCTCCGTCAACAAAAAGAGACGGTTGCCCAAAAACGCAAAGAACTGGAGAATATTGAAAGAAAAATTGATAACCGACTGCGACAAATTGAGGATGCAGTTTCTTCTGAATTAGATGTGATCCGTTTCGTCACCTATCCGGCAAGAAGAATCACATGGATTCGCAACCCACTTTCGATTGGATCGTACCTTGATCTGGAAGTGCCAATTCGTCAGTTGGAGGGCAAGCAGAAGAATGCTTTGGTCTTTCTGGGAAAAATCGGTGTCGGGATTTCACAGGAAAATCTGATAGCCCAAACGTATCAGAAATACGATTTAGTATTCATGTTGCTTGATCCGGAAGATGAATTTGAGGGCGATGTTGAGAAACTTCCCGCCGAAACCTGTGTTACCCTTCGGTTCTGCGGAAGTCATGCCGACGCGCCTGTCCAATATCAAAAGCTGGTAACTTTTATCAATGACCATAGCCTGCAAATTGCTGGCTTCTCTAAGGAAATCACAATGATAGATTATGGAATTACGAATGATACTGAAAAATTCGTGACGGAAATTCAAATTCCGATCCATCCAAAGTAATAAGGGATTTCCTTTTCGCAAGAGAGGTGTATACAAAAATGGATGTTAGAATATTGCGTTATTTTCTGACTGTGGCAAAAGAACAAAACTTTACAAAAGCCGCAGAACAATTAAATATTACACAGCCAACACTTTCAAGGCAGCTTGCTGCATTGGAGGAAGAACTTGGCACAGCCCTCTTTATAAGAGGGAACCGTAGTATTACGCTGACAGAGTCGGGGATCTTATTAAAACGAAGAGCCTTGGAGATCATTGATCTGGAAGAAAAAATGCTGGATGAATTAAAGGCGAAAGAAGAACTGATAGAAGGTACGATCACGATTGGCTGCGGTGAGTTTGCTGCTGTTGAATCATTAGCAGAGATTTGTAAGGTATATAAGCAGGAATATCCAATGGTGCGGATTGCGTTACACACAGCAACGGCAGATGCAGTATATGAAATGATGAACCAGGGTCTGGTGGACATTGGTTTGTTTTTGGAACCTGTCAATACAGAAGGCTTGGATTATATCAGAATCTTGGAAAGTGACCATTGGGTTGTCGGTATGAAGCCGGATGATCCATTGGCAGACAAAGAGTATATTACAAAAGAGGATCTTTTGTATAAACCTCTCATCCTTCCCCAAAGGCTGAGTGTACAGAGTGAGCTTGCAAACTGGTTCGGTAAGGACTTCAATAAGCTTCATGTTTCTTTTACCAGTAATCTCGGAACCAATGCAGGGGTTATGGCAATTCATGGATTAGGGTATCCGGTGTCCATTGAAGGTGCTGCGAAGTATTGGAGAGCAGATCTGCTTGTTCAGAGAAGGTTGTATCCTGAAATAACAGCAAGTACGGTCATCGCGTGGAGAAGGAATATTCCCTATTCGTTGGCAATGAATAAATTTATAGAAGAAATCAATGCCTTCAAGGCATAGAAGACGATTTGATATAGGTATTAGACATAATTAAACAATGAGGAATATAATCAATGTGTAAGGTGTGATGGATAAATACCTTACACATTTTTATTGTAATGATAAGGAGGATCATTCATGGGAAAAAAGTTAGTAGCATATTTTAGTGCCGGTGGAACAACAAGGAAAGTAGCAGAGATGATTGTGGAAGCAGCAGAAGCCGATCTGTATGAAATCGTGCCGAAACAGTCATATTCAAAGGCAGATCTAAACTGGATGGATAAAACATCCAGAAGCAGTGTAGAGATGAGTGATAAAAAATACAGACCGGAAATAACGGATACGAATGCACAGATTGACGGATACGATGAGGTGATCTTAGGCTTTCCGATCTGGTGGTATGTAGCACCTACGATCATCAATACATTTTTGGAAAGCTATGATTTTACGGGTAAAAAGATAGTATTGTTTGCTACTTCCGGTGGAAGTGGATTTGGAAATACTGTAAAAGAATTAATTCCATCTGCGCCCGGTGCGAATATCGCGGAAGGAAAGATACTCAATCATGTATCGGAACAGGATGTGGAAAACTGGGTAAAGAGTTTGAATTTGTAGGAGGTGGAGATCATCTGGAAACATCGGAAGAAGAAATAAAAGCGTGGGCACAGCGTGTGAAGGAGTTGTTGTAATATACTTGCCTTTGGAACAGAAAAAATGTAATATGGTGTCAGCTTTTTCTGCGTACAAAGGAGGATGTTTATGTTATTGAGTATCGCACTGATCCTGTTGGTCGGTATGACGTTAGGGTGGGTCTGCAAAAAATGCAAACTGCCAAGCCTGCTGGGAATGCTGGCTACAGGTATTTTGCTTGGACCGTATGTACTGGATTTGATCGATGGATCGATCCTGTCCATATCATCAGAAATAAGAAAGATCGCTCTTATCATTATTTTGACAAGGGCCGGATTGAGTCTTGATATTTCAGGGATCAAAAAGATAGGAAAACCGGCTGTCATGATGTGTTTTGTCCCGGCAAGCTTTGAACTGGTCGGTATGATATTGCTTGCACCAAAACTGTTGGGATTATCCATGCTCGAAGCAGCCATTATGGGAGCTGTGCTGGCAGCTGTTTCACCTGCAGTTGTTGTTCCGCGAATGGTGAAATTGATGGAGGAAGGATATGGAACGAAACAAGGTATTCCGCAGCTAATCCTGGCGGGAGCTTCCGTTGATGATGTGTATGTGATCGTTCTGTTTACCACTTTCATCAGTATGATACAGGGGAATGGAGTGTCAGTGATTCGGTTTGTAAACATTCCGGTATCCATCGTGCTGGGAATTTTGATCGGCTTGGCCAGCGGCTGGATGCTTGCAAAATATTTTGAGAAGGTTCATATCCGGGATACGATCAAGATCCTCATTATACTTTCGCTGTCGTTTATACTGGTGGCAATCGAGGATGCTTTGCATACACCGATCACATTCTCTGCACTGATCGCAATTATGTTTATCGGCGTTGCCTTGCAGAAATACAGAGGAGAGGCATCTGTCAGGTTATCTGCAAAATATAACAAGCTGTGGGTGGCGGCGGAGGTGTTCCTTTTTGTTTTGGTCGGTGCCACCATAAACATCAATTATCTGGGGAATGTTGGGGCGAAAGCGCTTCTTGTGATCGCAGGCGCTCTGATTCTTCGGATGCTTGGCGTGTTTGTCTGCCTTCTGGGAACAAATTTAAACGCGAAGGAACGCGCATTCTCTATGATGGCATACACGCCGAAAGCAACCGTCCAGGCAGCAATCGGAGGAATCCCCTTAAGCCTTGGACTTGGATGCGGAGATATGGTGTTGACGGTAGCGGTACTTGCCATTGTATTGACAGCTCCGCTTGGTGCGTTTGCGATTGACTTGAGTTACAAAAAATTGCTTGAAAGATAAATTTCCAAAGAGGGGCTTGGAAAATGAAACCAAACATGTATAATTGTAATTAACTACAATGGGGGGAGGAAAAATAAAATGACTGAATTGGAAAAAATGGCAAAGGGATATCTTTGGGGAGACACAGATGAATATCTGGAGGAACAAAAAATTGCGAAGGAACTAATGTATGACTTCAATACATCCAGACCATCGGAAGTAGAAAAGCGAGAAGAAATTGCAAAGCAGTTGTTTGGATATGTGGGAGAAAATGTCTTTATTCAACA
This sequence comes from bacterium, assembly GCA_004562765.1. Lineage (GTDB taxonomy): Bacteria > Bacillota > Clostridia > Lachnospirales > Lachnospiraceae > W0P33-017. The sequence continues at coordinate 30,107 of SFRL01000015.1, forward strand.
GCCAATTACGATTGCAAGAGGAAAAACCGTCAGCATCGGAAACGGAACCTATATCAATTCGAACTTAACATTGATCGATGATTACAAAATTACCATTGGAGAAAACTGTTTATTTGCGCCTAATGTATCTATTAGTACGACGGGACATCCGGTAGATCCGGAGCTTCGTACGAAGGGAATGTATAGCTTTCCTGTAACGATTGGCAATAATGTCTGGATTGGTTTAGGGGCGATCATTCTGCCCGGTGTCACGATCGGAGATAATAGTGTCATTGGCGCAGGCAGTGTTGTGACCAGAGATATTCCGGCAAATGTGATCGCCTATGGTGCTCCCTGCAAAGTCATTAGAGAATTCAATGAGAAAGATAAAGAGTATTACTTTCGAAATTATCGTTTCGATCAGCAGGAATAAGATGGGTATCCGCTTGGCGCGTTCGCGGAATTATTTGTTGATAAAACTGCATACAAGATCCCGAAGGATTGCAATGATATCCTCCGGGATTTTTTCGTAGAAAAATCACTATTTCAAAATATCTGAATTTTTTATATAGCAGCATTATTTTATGATAAATTTGTATACTAATTTTGTTGCAAAGGACAAGAAAAGGCGATATCATGTAAATAAAAAAGAAAGGATGATGTATATGCCTAATATTAAGCCGGTATCAGATTTGAGAAATTATACTTCTGTGGTTAGTGAAGTTGGATACGGTTCGAGAGTATATCTGACTAAGAACGGTCATGGTAATGTTGCATTGATTGATATGCGTGAATTGGATGACATGGAAAAGGAACTCGCTCTTTACAAATTTAAGTATGAGATGGCTATTGCTGAGAAATCCATTCGGGAAGAGGGCACCATATCAGCAGATGAACTGGAAGCGGAGTTGGGGGTATAGTGATTGAAGAAACTGGAGTATTCACAGATAGCCAGACAAAAGTTAAAAAAACTTAAAAGAGATTTATCACAAAAATTTGGATTATCATTTGCAAAGAAGTCTATCAAACGGATGACAACTTCGGTCAGAAGATTGGAGCAGTTTGCTGACAGTGGAGTGCAGATTGCAGAGCTGTATGATATTGACACAGACTATTGGTATGTCTTTGTTAATCACAATTATTTTGTGTACCGTGTGGAAGATGACAAGGTAATTGTTGTTCAAATATTCAATGAAAAAGAAGATTTCATGCAGAAACTGTTTGGAATAACCGGTAGAACACAGGAGTCTATTGAATATTGGGGCGAGTGATAAAATTCCCTTGCATTTGCGCACAAAAGATGGCATAATTAAAATTCGGTTGAGCAGGACAAATGATCGCGGCTGCAAGTGTCGAAAGACCGCAGGTGAGGAAAGTCCGGGCTTCACAGGGCAGGATGCCGGATAACGTCCGGTGGAGGTGACTCCCAGGCCAGTGCAACAGAAATAAACCGCCACTGATTCCAGTGGTAAGGGTGGAAAGGCAGTGTAAGAGACTACCGTGCGGCTGGTAACAGCCGTAGCCATGTAAACCCCATCCGAAGCAAGACCAGAACGAAGCGATGACGTGGCCCGCCAGCTTCAGGTAGGTCGCTTGAGGCGCATGGCAACATGCGTCCTAGATAGATGATCATTCAACGACATAACCCGGCTTATCGTTCTGCTTAACCTGTTTTTTCTAATGCAAATATAAAAAAAGTATTAAATCTGCGGCAGTTTTATTGACGAAGCGTGTGAAACGATTTAACATACCTTTTATATCAGTACGAAGGTGCTGAACAGAAAGAGGTGTTATTCAAAATGAAGTTTCGAGAAAAAATGCAGCAGTTTATGTATGGCAGATATGGAAATGATCAATTGTCCAGAGTATACCTTGGCATCACGTTAGTGCTTCTGGTGTTATCGCTGTTTACGCGCTGGACAATTTTTTATATTGCAGGCATTGCGCTGTTGATCTACTGCTACTACCGGATGTTTTCCAAAAACATCACAAAGATGAGTGCACAGAATCAAAAATATTTAAACTGGCGCTACGGCTTGGCAGTAAAGCGTCAGAAGGCAAAGACACACATGGAGCAGCGGAAGATCTACCATTTTTATAAGTGCCCCCAGTGCAAGCAGAAGGTGCGTGTTCCAAAAGGACATGGAAAGATCTGTATCACCTGTCCGAAATGTAAGATGGAATTTATCCGCAAGAGTTGATTTCAGAGGTAAGAGTTTTTATGTTTGGATATATTCATGCGAATGCAAAAGAATTGACAGAAGAAAATAAGATCACTTATCAGGCATACTATTGCGGATTGTGTCAGCAGTTGAAGGAAAATTGCGGAAAAAAAGGGCAGATGCTCCTGAATTATGATATGACCTTTCTCATCATTCTGCTGAGCGGGTTGTATGAATTGGAAAATAGCCATGAGGCATTCAACTGTGTACGTCATCCCGGCAGCAAGCAGAATGTCTGGATCAATGACGCGACACGGTATGCGGCGGATATGAATATTCTGTTGTCGTACCACAATTCGCTGGACGATTGGCGGGACGAGCATTCCGTTACCAAAAAGATGGTTGTGAAGGCACTGCATGATGACTATGTGCGGATCGGCGCACAGTATCCGAGACAGTTGTCTGCACTGGAAAATTATCTGGAGCAGCTGGCGGCGGCAGAGACACGGCAGGAGACGAACATCGATCTGGTGGCAGGGCTGACGGGAGAGATGCTTGCCGAGATCTTTGACTGGAAGCAGGATGAGTGGTCGGAGGAACTGCGGTGTTTTGGCTTTTACATGGGCAAGTTTATTTATCTGATGGATGCCTATGAGGATCTGGAAAAAGACCGGAAAAATAAGCAATATAACATTTTGGCATATGTTGCGGGCAGTGAGGAATATGAGATATACTGCAAGCAGCTTCTGACCAGCATGATGGCGGAATGTGCCAAATCCTTTGAGCGGCTGCCGATCCTGCAGCACGCGGACATTCTGCGGAATGTGCTGTATTCCGGCGTGTGGACACGCTATGAGTATCTGCAGTTGAAAAGGCAGAAAAAGGAATTAAAGGAAAAGAAAGCCGCGGCGACCAGCCGGACGAAAAACCTGAAAAAAGAAAACAAAAAACAAAAAAGGAAAAAAGACAGTGGCGAATCCTTATGAGGTGCTGGGGGTGTCACCCGGCGCCAGTGATGACGAGATAAAAAAAGCATATCGCAATCTGAGCCGAAAATATCATCCGGATGCAAATATCAATAATCCGAATAAAGCCCAGGCGGAAGAACGCTTCAAGGAAGTGCAGCAGGCCTACGACCAGATCATGAAGGAAAAACAGCAGGGCTACAGCTATGACGGGTTTGGCGGAGGCAGCAGTCAGGGCGGATATTACGGTGACTTCGGTGGTTTTGGCGGCTTTGGCGGCAGTGCATACGGCGGTGCATATGGTGGCAGCGCATATGGCGGACAGCAGCGCAGCACCGGTTCATCCGACACGGATACCATCGAGCTGCAGGCAGCAGCCAACTATATCAATCATCGCTGTTACCGCGAGGCATTGAATGTGCTGGCAAATATCAAGAACCGAACTGCGACATGGTACTATTATAGTGCAATGGCAAATGCCGGTGCCGGAAATAATGTGACGGCGAAACAGCATATCGCACAGGCATGCGCAATGGATCCGAACAATATGCAGTACCGCGCCTTTGAGCAGCAATTGAACTACGGCGGAGACTGGTACAGCAATATGGGACGCGGCTATACCAGACCGCTTGCAGGCAGCAACAGCTTCTGTCTGAGCCTGTGCCTGATGAATATCCTATGTAATTGCTGCTGTAATCCTGTTGGATTTAGATTTTAAAATTGAGAAAATATACAAGAAAAGAGAGGTGCATTTCATGAAAATGTACCTCTCTTGCGTATCTCAGATTAATTCTTGAACTTCGTCTCGCAGTACTTACACCGATACACCTTGTTTTCCGGATCGGTGAGCACAAAGATCTGCTCCAGTTCCTGCTCGATAGAGGTGATGCAGCGGGGATTCTTGCAGGAGATCACGTTGTGCACTTCTTTCGGCAGATGCAGTGCTTTTTTCTCAACGATCTTATCGTCCTTGATCACGTTGACAGTGATGCGGTGATCAATGAATCCTAAAATATCCAGATCCAGTGCGTCAATCGGACACTCGACCTTGATGATATCTTTTTTTCCCATCTTGTTGCTCTTTGCGTTTTTGATGATCGCCACCGTGCAGTCGAGCTGATCCAGCTTCAGATCATGGTAAATGCGCAGGCTCATACCGGCCTGAATGTGGTCTAATACAAAGCCCTCATGGATTCCGCTGATATTTAACATTTCACATACCTCCTCAATCAACCTTGATGCCTAACAGTGTAAGGATCAGCGCCATGCGCACATAGACACCATACTGTGCCTGTTTGAAATAAACGGCTCTCGGATCATCGTCCACTTCCACGGAGATCTCATTGACACGGGGCAGCGGATGCAGCACCAGCATGTCCTCTCTTGCAAGGCTCATCTTTTCTTTATCCAAAATATAGAAATCCTTCATGCGTACATAATCTTCCTCATTGAAGAAGCGCTCCCGCTGTACACGGGTCATGTATAAGACATCGAGGTCGCCGATGGCATCCTCCAGCTTTTCCATCTCGCGGTAAGGGATGTGGTTAGCTTCCAGTACATCCGTGCGAATATAGCTGGGAACGCGGAGTTCCTCCGGAGATACCAGTACAAACTCCACACCGGGATAGCGGATCAGTGCATTGATCAGAGAGTGGACGGTACGGCCGAATTTCAGATCGCCGCACAGACCGATCTTCAGATGATCGAAATGTCCTTTTAAATTGTAAATGGTGAGCAGATCCGTGAGAGTCTGGGTCGGATGTTGATGACCGCCGTCACCGGCGTTGATAACAGGAATCCCGGATTTTTGGGAAGCGACTAAAGCAGCTCCTTCTTTGGGATGACGAATGGCACATATATCTGCGTAGCAGGAAATAACACGAATGGTATCGGAAACACTTTCGCCCTTGGCAGCGGAACTGCTGTCGGCACTGTGAAAACCGAGAACATTGCCGCCGAGATTTAACATGGCAGCCTCAAAACTGAGTCGGGTACGGGTGCTTGGCTCATAAAAACAAGTCGCAAGCTTTTTGCCTTCACAGGCATGTGCGTATTTATCGGGATGTTTTTCGATGTCGCCCGCGAGAGACAGAAGCTCGTCCAGCTCTTCGACCGACAAGTCCAATGGGCTCATTAGATGACGCATGGTATTCTAGTTCCTCCTTGATGTATTTTTACTATCATATAATAACGGTTAGTGAAATTCAAGAGAGAAATTGATGCAGGGCAACATTATGTTCCATAGAGAAAGGAGCACCCTCTGTTGCAATCGGCTGTTATGCCGCAGTACTGCATGCATTAAATTATATGGATAAAGATTTATTGTTGGTCGCTAAAGACGATGAGCTGGGGAGAAAGCTTCAGGATCTGGAATTGCCCGTAAGAAAACGGGTTGTAAAGAATCGTCACCTTAAAGAACGGCACAAAAAAGACCGTCAAGATGAGGATCGAAGTAAAATAAATGTGATAGAGTTGGAAGATGATTAAATAAACATCATTTTCCTATGGTAAAATCAGCTATATTCGGTTATGATAAAAATATGGATAAAATTATGATAAAATTATGATAAGGAGGTTTTTATGATACAGATTAGACCCGTTTCAGATTTGAGAAATAAGTTTCCGGATATAGAGAGAGCGGTGGGAGGAGGAGACCCGGTGTATTTGACGAAGAATGGCTATGGCACCATGGTTGTTTTAAGTCTGGAAGCATACTCCAGATTAACAGATGGTGTGGAAAACGCACTTGATGAAGCCGACAGAGCAGCCATGGAAGATAACAGAAGATATACACATGAGGAAGTGTTCTCAAATCTTCGGAGGAGGATAAATGGCTGATACGAAGTATAAGTTGCGGTATTTAGCTCTGTTTTATGAAGATTTGGAGCAGAAGGCAGTTTATATTGCGAAAAATTTGCATAATGAAAAGGCGGCGAATGATTTACTTGATGCAGTTGAGTGTGCCATATTGGAGAGACAGCCTGTGGCAGAAGCATTTGAACCTTATCATTCAATGAAAGAAAGACGGTATCCATATTATCGCATCTATGTGAAAAACTTTGTTGTCTGGTATGTAGTTATTGATGACGAGGGCGAAGATAAGATTATGGAAGTGCGAAGGTTCTTGTATAATAAGCAGGACAGAGATAATCTGTTATAAAACAGAATAGGAAAGAACAGAGTTAGGACAGTTATATTAACTATAAAGGTGTATGGAAAAAATCTATACACCTTTTTCGTTGTAAAAGCAGCTTACTCCGGCACCAGCACACAGGAGCAGTACCCCGGCTGTGGCTGATAGCAGTAGATCGTGAGATTCTTGTCGATCTCCGGACTGTAATCGTAAAGTGTGCGCTGTACCCCGTTTAAGGCTACATCTGCGTAAGTGATCAGCCATTTTCTGTCCCCGTTCTTGAACACCTCATAAAAAGAACGGTTTAACATTTCTTCCACGGGGATGCCCTCTACGACTTCCATGTGTTTGTTGCAGTAGCGGAAAACAAAGTCCACGCCATGACCGTTTTCATCAAATACCAGCTCGATCACACAGTATGCCACGGGCATATCGTCTAAAATACTGCATTTTTCAAAAAAGCTTAAGGGGGGAAGAACTTCTATCTGGGGCATGAGTGCATCAAAATGCATTTGCTTTCTGAGCCGTCTGTGGGTACTTAAGTATCGCGTCCTGCCCTGAAAGGTTTTTCCGTCCGGCATGGTGTAAACACCATCCTTGCTGATGTTAAGAATCTTGTCACGGCGGACGATGGCGTTTCTGGAAATGGATAAAAATTCCTCTTCCGGCAGGAATGCCAGTAACTCGTGCATGGGGATAGTGGAAGCTGCTTCCTCTCCGGATGCAGAGCAGACCACACTGTTTCTGTCACGGCGGTATATATAGAGAATGTTCTCTACTTCTATATGATGTCTTTTAAAAAATCTTTCCAAATCGGGCATGGGTATTCCGCTCTCCTAACTTCATTGATAAGTCGATGATACCACAAAATGGGATAAACTACAATGCATGAGCGATAAAATGCAAATATAAAGTTGTAGTTAGCGCAATCTTTCGTTTCGTACCTTATATCATAAATGAATCGAATACTAATAAACGGAATAGAATCGTAATAATATTGTATTTTGAACAGAAACGTGATATGCTATTGTAAAAATTTTATGGATTTTCAGTTGAAGTATTGTTGAAGAAAAAATATCAAACATAATGTTGGGCTTTGAACGAAAAGCCTATAAGAATGGAGGAGATTGCAATGGACAAATTTTATAAGAAAGGACATCTGGCAAGGCGCGGAAAACGGTGGTCCGCCCTTCTTATGAGCGTCTGCCTGATTGGGACGATGATTCCGGTAACAGCAAGGGCAGAGTCGGGGGAAAATAAAGAAAATATATTATCTGAATATAATACCAGCTTTGAAGGGGGAGATGATGATGGAAACATTAACTGCTGGAAGGACGTATCGTGGGAACAGACCAATATCTCCAGAAAAGAATACGGAGAAGCAGCAAAGCCTGCTGCTGACTGCGGAGATTACTATGTACAGGCAAAACCGGCAAACATAGGCGGGAAGGCGCAGTGCCAGATTGGGGGCGAAGGAATAGCAGCGCTGATAAAAGGCGGAAAGACATATGAGTATTCATATTATGCAAAGCTTGCAGAGGGAGAAATGGCAGGAACTGTAACCCTGAGCGTGATAGGAGACTGGACGTCCAGTGCTGTGGTGACACCGGACAAGGAAGTGACCCTGAATGCAGATGAATGGCAGAAGGTGACGGGAACCTTTACTCTTGCAAGCGATGCTTCACAGGTGGTGGTAGTCAGATTTGAAGAAACCGCCGGTGTGGCCTTCTGTCTGGATGACCTGAGAGTGGCAGAGGAACCTATACCGGTAACTCTCTCTGGCATAACCTGTGACGACCGTGTATATAACGGAACCGCCTATGTCTATACAGGCACACCGGTATGGATGACCGAGGACGGTACACCGGCAACCGGTGAAACTAGCGTAACTTATCAGAAAGCGGGAGAAGTTTTAGAAAAAGCTCCAACAGATGTAGGCAGCTACCAGGCAGTATTTACCATTACATCTGATGACTATGTGGGTACAGAAAGCTACAGCTTTGAGATCACAAAAGCAGAGATCACCGTAGCAGCGAAGAATAAGAGTATCTATGTCGGTGATGCGGTTCCAAGCCTGGAAAACCCGACAGCCGGAACCGATTATACCGTCACGGGTTTATGCGGAACCGATGCTTTGGGAGGTACGGTGTCCATGTCGTACGCAGAGGAACCGGACAACACGAAAGCCGGAACCTATGAGATATTAATTAGCGGTCTGACTGCTCCGGAGGAACATAACTATACGATCGCATTTACAAAAGGAACATTGACCATTACAACAAAGCCATCCGGTGGTGGCTCTACTGGCGGCAGCTCTGATAGCGGCAGCAGCTCCGGTGGATCATCCGGCGGCGCGGTAGGTGGAGCAACGGATAAGCCTGCTGATTCAGACAATACCTCAACCACCACGAACAAGGATGGTTCCACCACGACCACTACGACCGAGACTGACACCAACGGAAACACCGTCACCACAACTACTACGGTAGCAACAGACGGTTCTACTACGGAAAAGGTACAGGCGACGGACACAAATGCAGCAGGCAAGGAAGTGGCAGTTACTACCACCACCAAGACTGACGCGGACGGAAATGTGACCAGTGTGACCGAGAAGTCCGTCATTGATAATATCGCAAAGGATACCACAGCCACCGTCACCGTAAAGACAGACGGAGACGGCAACGTCACTTCTGCCAAGGCAAGCGTCACCAAGACCAGCGACACCGGAACCGTATCTCTGGGCAGTAAGGTGCTCGGACAGATCACCGAGGCAGCCGGAGCAGACACAGAGGTGCGTGTGACAATGACGGTCAAGGATCGTGAAGGAAATACGAAGTACAAGGTACAGGCGGATACGAACGAGATCGTTCCGGGCGAAAAACTATACATTTACAAACTGGATACAAAGACCGGAAAATACACGATGGTGAACGCCAAGGAGTATAAGGTCACAAAGGCGGGAACCGTCACGGTCAACATGACGAAAAAGGCGACCTATGAGCTTGTCACGGCACAGGAATCCAAGGCGATCACGAAAGAGATCCTTGCGACGGTGAAGCCTGCCAAGAGCAGTACGAGTCTTTCGGAAGACAAGAAAACTACCTTCAAGCTCTCCGCAAAACTGGATATGGACAATGTAAAGAGCATCACCTATGCCACATCCAAGAAATCCATAGCAACGGTCAGCAAAAAGGGAACGATCACGGCAGTGAACGCCGGAACCGCCACCGTCAAGGCAGTCGTCACCTTAAAGAACGGCACAAAAAAGACCATTAAGATGACGATCAAAGTAAAATAAAGAATTTTATCACACCGGGTGGACATTTGATGTTCACCCGGTTTTTGCGCGTACTGTAGAAAAAATGAAAGCTCTCCGGCACTAGCAAACAGGCGCGATAGCCCGGTTCCGGGTGCGGAATGAATAGAATCCTTCATGGATAAAATATTATAGTACAAATTTATTAAAAAAAACTGCATAAAAGTAAAAAAGCAGAAAAATATTGAAAATAAAAAATCTATATAGTATGATGAGAATGGAGGGATTATTATGCCAAAAGTACTTGATTATCAGTTTCCGACTGAGCAAATGTTGTTCACAACAAAGCAGCTAAATGAACTTGGGATTAGTTTTTATGGAATAAAGAAGCTTGTGAAAGACGGAACACTTATTAAATTGAGCTGCAGTGTATATGAGAATGCAACATACCAAGGAGAAGAATCTGACTTTTTTTATGTGACAGCATATGCGCCAGATGGGGTAATCTGTCAGATGAGTGCTGCAAGGTATTATGGGCTGACAACATACTGGCCAGATGCTGTAGATGTTGCAATTGAAAGACGTAGAAAATTGTCTACAGTACCAGATTTTCCTAAGTTTAATGTTGTGTATTATTCAAAAAAAAGATATGAACTGGGAATTGAAACCATTACTGAAGGAAGGAATGCTTTTCGGATTTATGACATGGAAAAAACGGTTGCAGATATTCTTTTTTATCGGAATAAAGTTGGAATTGAAGAAACGAAAGAGGTATTAGTCAATTATCTGGCAAAGAAAGAGAGAAATCTCAATAAGCTCCACCGATATGCAAAAGAGCTTCGGTGTGAAAAGATACTTAGCACATATCTGGAGGTGCTTCTATGAGAAATGCAGAGTCAGTAAAAGCAAGATTAAAAAATATAGCAAAAGAAGCAGGAAGAACGATGCAGGATGTTTTGATTGCTTATGGACTAGAGAGAACCATTCTGCGACTGGCAAAGTCAAGCCATGTTGAGAATTTTACATTAAAGGGTGGTATATTTCTGTATGCACTGATGGGTGGGGAATTTGCAAGAGCAACTACCGATATTGATTTACTGGCACAAGGTATCAGCAATGATATTGATAAAATGAAAGAAGTGTTTGGTGATATATTCTCAGTAAAATCAGATGATCCGATTCGGTATGACCTTGACTCCTTAAGTGTCAAAAGTATTACTGAATTTAAGGATTACCATGGGGCCAATGTAACGATAGATGCATATCTTGACCGTACAAAGATACAGGTGTCTATTGATGTAGGGTTTGGTGATGTTATTTATCCTGAACGGGTTGTGATGGATTTCCCAGTCATATTAAGTGAAGAAAATCCAAGAGTGTATGCGTATTCTTTGAGTTCTAGCATAGCAGAAAAGTTTGAGGCAATTGTATCTCTTGGATATGATAATAGCAGATTTAAGGATTTTTACGATATTTATATTTTATCAGGAATATATGATATGGATGGTTCTGAGTTAATGGAGGCATGTAAAGAGACATTTGTTCATCGCCATACATCATTTCGTGATATTGCGGCGTTTGAAGATGATTATTCAGCAGATCCTGTCAGACAATCTCGGTGGAAGTCTTTTGCAAAGAAAAAGAAGGTGCAGATAGATGTTCCTTTGAAGGAAACGATTGATCAGATTAAAACATTTTTAGGACCAGTGGTTGAAGCAATAAAACGCAAAGAAGAGTTTATGAAAACCTGGAAACATGATTCAAAATCCTGGGAGGACAAGTGCTGTGGTGACACCGGACAAGAAAGTGACCCTGAATGCGGATGAATGGCAGAAGGTGACGGGAACCTTTACTCTTGCAAACGATGCTTCACAGGTGGTAGTCAGCTTTTAAGGAACCGCAAATGTGGGATTCTGTCTGGATGACCTGAGAGTGGCAGAGGAACCTATACCGGTAACTCTTTCCGGCGTGACTTGTGGCAACCGTGTATATAACGGAACAGCCTATGCATATACAGGCACGCCGGTATGGACGACCGAGGACGGTACAGCGGTAACCGGTGAAACGAAGAAGCCGGCTACAGAATCAAATAGCTGTTATTTCTTACACCCCAGTATCCGCTCGAACAAAAGTCCTGCGCCCATCCACAACGGCGCATAATCCAGGCGGATGACACCGCGAATATTGAGTCTGGCACGACTGTAGTCCCAGGGACAGCAGTCGTGTTTTTTTAGTATACTTCCGCTGATGTATTCACCGGTCAGAATGGCAGCGGAATAGATGCCGCCGCGAACGGCGGTGGGGAGCTTGCCGATCAGGTGGTAGAGGGGTTTGATGAGCGCAGCGCAGCCGTAGATCGGAAACATCCAGACAGAGGTCTGTCCGAGGAGTTTGTGATCGTGCCTGCGCAGGCCTTTAAGGGAGGTGAACAGGATCTCCATGCACCACCCGGTCAGTCCGCAGATAAAAAAGTTTTTCGGTAACACGAGGTTTGGCTTTTTCATACGAAGAAGTATGCCCGGCGGCCGGATTTTTTATACTGCATTCGTAGCAGTATATCGTGCGTATTTCTATATTTTTACCGAATTTACTTGCACCGGATGTGAAAAAGCAATAAGATATTCTAAGATAATGATTCGGAGGCGGGCGGAGCGGCAGTGATGCCGGCGCGCAGAAAGAGAAACAGGAGGAGAACGATGATTTTACAAGGGCTTTTACAACGGATGGAATATAGCTGTGTACGGGGCAGCGCAGACATTGAGATCACGGATCTGGTGTATGATTCAAGAAAAGCACACAAGGGAAGCGTCTTTGTATGTATCAAGGGCGCAGTGGTGGACGGACATACATTCGTTTCGCAGGTGTGTGAGGCGGGGGCGGCCGCCCTCATCGTGCAGGACGATGTGACCGCTCCGGAGGATGTGACGGTCATCAAGGTGGCGGACACACGTCTGGCGCTGGCAGAGCTGTCTGCCGCATACTTCGGACATCCGGCGGAGAAGATAAAGACGATCGGTATCACCGGTACAAAAGGAAAGACCACCACAACCTATATGATCAAATCCATTCTGGAGCACGCAGGCTACAAGGTGGGTCTGATCGGCACCATCGAGACGATCATCGGGGATGAGCACATTCCGGCGGTGAACACGACGCCGGAGTCCTATGTGATACAGGAGAGTTTCCGGAAAATGGTGGACGCCGGACTGGATGCAGTGGTTATGGAGGTGTCCTCTCAGGGGTTGATGCTGCATCGTGTAGGCGGTTTTACCTTTGATATCGGTATTTTCACAAATCTGGAGCCGGATCATATCGGCCCGAATGAGCATGCTTCTTTTGAGGAATATTTACAGTGTAAAGCAATGCTGTTCCGCCAGTGCAAGCTGGGCATCGTCAATGCGGATGACGCGCACACGGAGAAACTTTTGGAGGGGCATACCTGTGAGATCGAGACTTACGGTCTTTCCGAGAAGGCAGATCTGCGCGCGACGGATATGGAGCTGATCAAAGGAAAGGGCTATCTGGGCGTGAAATACCATGCAAAGGGTCTGGTGGACTGTCCGGTGGAGATCCATGTGCCGGGACGCTTCAGTGTATACAATTCGCTGACGGCCATCGCTGTCTGCCATCATTTTAATGTTACGGTAGAGAACATCCAGTCTGCGCTGCGCGCGGCAAAGGTAAAAGGCCGTATTGAGATCGTGAAAGTATCCGATGATTTTACGCTCATGATCGACTATGCGCACAATGCAATGAGTCTGGAGAGTCTTTTATCTACGCTGAAAGAGTACGATCCCGGCAGACTGGTGTGCCTGTTCGGATGCGGCGGAAACCGTTCCAAGCTACGCCGCTATGAGATGGGAGAGGTCAGCGGAAAGATGGCGGATCTGACGATCATCACCTCTGATAATCCGAGAAATGAAGAGCCCCAGGCGATCATCGATGACATCAAGATCGGTATCGGAAAGACGGACGGAAAGTATGTTGAGATCGCGGACCGCAAGGAGGCAATCCGTTATGCGATCGCAAACGGACAGCCGGGTGACGTTATCGTGCTTGCCGGAAAAGGACACGAGGATTATCAGGAGATCAACGGCGTGAAACACCACATGGATGAGCGGGAACTGATTGCAGAGGTGCTGGAGGAATTAAAGTAATACATGTATGCGGATATCATTATTGATATATCACATGAAAAATTAGATAAAGTATTTCAGTACCGGATACCGGAAGGATTGTTGCCGCGTCTGACCATCGGTATGCAGGTGCAGGTGCCCTTCGGCAGTGGAAATGCGCTGCGCACCGGGTATGTGGTGGACATCACGGATCAGACAGATTATGATGTGGATAAGATCAAGGACATTGCCCGTATCGTGGAGCAGTCGGTCCCGATCGAGTCCCAGCTCATCGCGCTGGCAGCGTGGATGCGGCGCAATTACGGCGGAACGATGAATCAGTCATTGAAAACGGTCATTCCGGTCAAGCATAAGGAGCGGCTTCAGCAAAAACGTACAGTAGAACTGGCGCTGACGGACATGATGGAGGCAAAAAATCTGCTGGCGGAGCTAAGGTGCAAGCACAGAACTGCGAGAGCACGTCTGCTGGAAGCGCTGTTGGAAAATGACCGTATTGATTATGAGGTAGTGACTCACAAGCTGAACATCACTGCCGCGGTGCTCCGGGCAATGGAGGAGCAGGGCATCATCCGTATTGTCAGCGAGGACCGTTACCGCAATCCGGTGGGACATCTGACGAAAAGCGGATACAACATAGTTTTAAATGAGGAGCAGCAGGCGGTCGTGGATGCCATAGACGCTGATTTTCAGGCGGAGCAGTATGGCAATTATTTGATACAGGGTGTGACCGGCAGCGGGAAGACGGAAGTGTATATGGAGCTGATCGCCCGGGCAGCGGCACAGGGACGTTCGTCCATCGTGCTGATCCCGGAGATCGCGCTGACCTTTCAGACGGTCATGCGTTTTTACAATCGTTTTGGTGACCGGGTGAGCATTCTACATTCCAGACTCTCGCAGGGAGAACGTTATGACCAGTTTTTGCGGGCGAAAAACGGGGAGCTGGATGTGATGATCGGGCCCCGGTCGGCGTTGTTCACACCGTTTTCAAATTTAGGATATATCATCATAGACGAAGAACACGAGAGCAGCTACAAATCAGAGACGGTTCCGCGCTATCATGCCAGAGAGACGGCCTTCGAGCGGGGGCGCATGGCAGGCGCAAGCGTGATCCTGGGTTCTGCGACGCCTTCGTTGGAGAGCAGCTACCGCGCCCAAAAAGGGCAGCTTCGCCGGTTTTATTTGTCGAACCGGGCAAAAAATGCGAGCAGTCTTCCTATGTGCCATGTGGCCGATCTGAGGGAGGAACTAAAGAGCGGAAACCGCTCGATCCTAAGCAGAAAACTGCAGGAGCTGATGGAGGAGCGGCTGACCCGCGGTGAGCAGGTGATGCTCTTTCTCAACCGCCGGGGAATGGCGGGCTTTGTGTCCTGCCGGGAGTGCGGGGAAGCGGTGAAATGTCCCCACTGTGATGTGTCCCTTAGCCTGCACAATAATGGCACACTCAAATGTCATTACTGCGGATATGAAATGCCACAGGTGACGCACTGTCCGTCCTGTGGTTCCAAATATATCGGCGCGTTCCGCGCCGGCACACAGAAGATAGAGGAGATTGTGAAAAAGCGGTTTCCCGGCGCGCGGGTGCTCCGGATGGATTATGACACGACGCGCACGAAGGACAGCTATGAAAAGATCTTATCTGCTTTTGCAAACGAGGAGGCGGATATCCTGATCGGGACGCAGATGATCGTGAAAGGGCATGATTTCCCGAAGGTGACACTGGTGGGAATACTGGCGGCGGATCTCTCACTGCATGCGAATGATTACCGGGCGGCAGAGCGAACCTTTCAGCTGCTGACGCAGGCGGCAGGGCGTGCGGGGCGCGCAGAGCGGGCAGGAGAGGTGGTCATCCAGACATATCAGCCGGATCACTACGCTGTGCAGGCCGCAAAAGATCAGGATTATGAGTGTTTCTATGAGCAGGAACTTGCCTATCGGGAGTTGATGTGTTATCCTCCCGTATGGAATCTGCTGTTGATCGCGGTAACTTCGCCGCAGGAAGCGGAGGCCGAGGCTTGTAGCCAAAGGCTGGGACACTGGCTCCGGGAGCATTTTTCGCAGCTTTCCATGATCGGGCCGACAGAGGCGACCGTGGCGAAGGTCAATGATATTTATCGCCGGGTCATCTACCTGAAAAGCGAAGATTATGAGGATCTTGTCTGTGCCAAGGATGGTCTGGAGGACGTGCTGTCACAGGGCATGTGGCGGCAGACAACCGTGCAGTTTGATTTTAACCCGATCAGCGGGTTTTAGAGGAAGAAAGCAAATGCCCTCAGAAAAAGGGCGGCATGATAGAGTTAGGAGGAAAATAAAATGGCTTTACGTCAGATTCGCATCCAGGGAGATGCGGTACTTGAAAAAAAATGCAGAGAGATCACGGAGATGACACCCCGGATCAAAGAGCTGATTGAGGACATGCTTGATACCATGTATGATGCCTGCGGTGTCGGTCTCGCAGGCCCGCAGGTCGGTGTGTTGAAGCGTCTTTGCGTGATCGATGTGGGAGAGGGACCGATCGTTCTGATCAATCCGGTCATTCTTTCTACGGACGGCGAGCAGACCGGTGACGAAGGGTGCTTAAGCCTTCCCGGAAAAGCAGGACAGGTGACACGTCCGAACCATGTGGTTGTCCGGGCACTGGACGAGAATATGCAGGAGCGCGAGTTGGAGGGAGAGGGTCTTTTGGCGCGTGCATTCTGCCATGAGATCGATCATCTGGACGGACACATGTATACGGAAAAAGTAGAGGGTCAGCTTCACGATGTGACCTATGATGAGGATTAAAAGATGAGAGTAATATTTATGGGAACCCCCGATTTTGCGGTGGGGACATTGGAGGCGCTGGTGCAGGCGGGACATGAGGTCGTGCTTGCTGTCACACAGCCGGATAAGCCGCAGGGCAGAAAACAGGTGCTCGTGGCACCGCCGGTAAAAGAAAAAGCGCTGGAGTTTGGCATCCCGGTTTTTCAGCCGAAGCGCGTGCGTGAGCCGGAATCGCTCCGGGTGTTAAAGGACTATGAGCCGGAGCTGATCGTGGTGGCAGCCTTCGGGCAGATCCTGCCGAAGGAACTGTTAGATCTGCCGAAATACGGCTGTATTAATGTGCATGCTTCCCTGCTTCCGAAATACCGTGGAGCAGCACCGATCCAGTGGGCGATTCTAAACGGCGATGAGGTGACCGGCGTTACGATCCAGCGCATGGCTGTTGGCATAGACACCGGAGATATGATCGCAAAGACAGAGGTAAAAATTTCACCGGAGGACACCGGCGGAACACTGTTTGACCGGCTGGCGGAGGCAGGTGCGCGTCTGTGTGTGGAGACGATCCCTTCCATTGTGGACGGAACGGCTGTGTACACTCCGCAGGATGAGAGCGCTGCCACAAAGGTCGGAATGATCAAAAAACAGGACGGACTGATCGATTTTTCACGCTCCGCAAAGGCGATCGAATGCCAGGTGCGCGGTTTAAATCCCTGGCCCAGCGCATATACTTCCCTTGCGGGAAAAACGCTGAAGATCTGGGCTGCAGTTGTGTGTGAAGGAGATGCTGCGAAGGATGTCGCGCTGACTTCAGACACTGTTTCGGCTGCTTTCGATATAGCCTCTGCCGCTCCCGGCACAGTTGTATTTATCAAAAAAGACTGCTTTGGTGTGCAGACCGGTGATGGAATCCTTGTGTGCAAAGAAGTGCAGCTGGAGGGCAAGAAGCGGATGACCGCCGGGGATTTTCTGCGGGGGAATGCCATAGAGGTCGGCACAGTGCTGGGATAGGGTTTGTCATATTTTGTCAATCTGACGCGCATGGTCTGCTGCACGGCATTGAAAGCTCGAAGTCAGTTTTCATGCGTCCGTTTCTGCGCGACATACTTGACAAATCGGTTGTGCTTAGCGGGTAGATCACGCGATTGGCACAGAGTGAAAGCAAAATCAGCTTTCCTCTGATGCCTTGTGACTGGTAACGGTTAGTTATTTCCGCGTGAACCCGACGCATAAACGAACTATCAAATGCCGTTGTGACAGCCCATGCGCTGTGAATGAAATAAGGCGAAGTATTTTCTATGAAATGTACTGTTGAGAGACAAATCGTCTTGAGTCAACAATCAAGGTCCAAGAATTTGTGAGGATGAATCATGTCTGAATGCGAAACTTACTCTTCAAAATATTCTCTCAAGATACGAAATCTATGGACTGTTAGATTGATGAATTAGAATTCACCGAGCTCTTTAGAGCAAGGGATTGATGAATAAAGTTGCTTACTGCTTAAAAACTCCTTTGAGGCGTGTGGGCAGTAATTTTATGGGGCTAGTGAGTATCAATATCTGAACAATTACTACTTAAGCAAAATAAACTGAAAAGTCAAGCCGTAAATCCAAGCCCCCAAATTAAAAATAACTAACAAAATTACTGCCCAGATTATAGAAAGCAAAATATGAGCAGTACGTGTAAGCCGACTCAAGTTTTTGAGGGACTTTATATCTTTTATGCGTCCGGTCTCTACGTGATTTACCCGTTAAGCGCAACAGATTGTCGGGTATGTCATGCAGAAACGGACGCATGATCAAGTAACCATATATGCATTACCATACAACAAAAAAGGAGGAATCAATTATGCCTTATTATGGATTTTACTGGGATCCGACCTACTTTCTGGTCGTGATCGGCGCGATCATCTGTATGATCGCCTCCGCCAAGGTGCGGACAACCTATAATAAATATTCGCGCTATGCCAGCGCCAGCGGAATGACCGGCGCGCAGGCAGCGGAGCAGATCCTGCGGGCAGCAGGCATTTATGACGTGCAGATCCGTCATGTGTCCGGCAGCCTGACAGATCATTATGATCCGAGAAACAAGACGTTAAACCTGTCAGATTCGGTATATGCTTCGCGCTCTGTCGCGGCAGTCGGTGTGGCAGCGCATGAATGCGGTCATGCCATCCAACATCAGGTTAATTATTTTCCGCTGACACTGCGCAGCACCATCGTTCCGGTGGCAAATATCGGTTCCACGCTGGCGTGGCCGCTGATCCTGATCGGTCTGCTGTTTTCAAGTAGGAGTGCAAGCCTTTTCATTCAGCTTGGCATCGTCTGCTTTTCCTTTGCGGTGCTGTTTCAGCTGGTGACGCTTCCGGTGGAGTTCAATGCTTCACACCGGGCACTGGTGATGCTGGAAGACATGCACATTTTAAACGAGACAGAGCTGCCGAAGACAAGAAAGGTGCTGCGTGCGGCGGCACTCACCTATGTGGCAAGCGCGTCAGCAGCTATTTTACAGCTTCTTCGTTTATTGATCTTATTTGGAGGGCGCAATGACCGCGACTGAAACGGTAAAAGTAAATGAGCGGGAACTGGTACTGGACATTCTGCTGCTGGTGACGAGAGACGGCGTACACTGTCATCTCGCCATGGGGCAGGTACTGGAAAAGTATCAGTTCCTCGAAAAAAAGAGCCGGGCGTTTATCAGCCGTCTGACACAGGGCACACTCGAGCGGATGATCGAGTTGGATTATGTGATCGACTGCTATTCAAAGACACCGGTAAAAAAGATGAAGCCGGTCATCCGCTGTATTCTGCGCAGCGGCGTGTACCAGCTTCTTTATATGGACAGCGTTCCGGCGTCAGCCGCCTGCAATGAGGCGGTACGGCTGGCGGGAAAACGGGGATTTTCAGGATTGAAGGGGTTCGTCAACGGCGTGCTGCGCGCCATCAGCAGGGCGCAGGCAGCGGGAGAGCTTCAAAAGAAATATCCGGACGAGAAAAAAGAGCCGACACGAGCTCTTTCCATTCGCAATTCCATTCCGGAATGGCTGGTGCAGCAATGGGTGGATACTTATGATGATGCAACTGCAAGATCGATCTGCGAGTCATTTTTGAAGGAGCGCCCGACGGCGATCCGTGTGAATACCGACAAGATTTCTGCGGAGAAATTGACAGAAGAATTGCGGGCAGCAGGTGTGATTGTGGAGCCGGTAGAGAGCTGCATGGATGCGCTCTTTATTTCCTGTTACGATTATCTGAATCGTCTGCCTGCGTTTGTGCGCGGTGATTTTTATGTGCAGGATCTCTCTTCCATGCAGGTGGCTCTGGCAGCAGGTGTGCAGCCGGGCTGGAATGTCATTGATGTGTGTGCCGCACCCGGCGGAAAAGCGATTCATGTGGCGCAGCTTCTGCGGGGCACCGGGCATGTGGAGGCGCGGGATCTGACAGAGTATAAAGTGGATCTGATCCTGGACAACATCGACCGTTGCCAGGTGGAAAATATGTCTGCAAAGGTGTGGGATGCCACGGTGCGGGATGAAGATGCGGTGGGAACAGCGGATCTTGTGATCGCGGATCTGCCCTGCTCCGGACTGGGCGTGCTCCATAGCAAACCCGATATCAAATATAATATGTCGCCGGAGCAGATGCAGGAGCTGGCGGCGCTGCAGCGGGAGATTCTTGCTGTTGTTGCAGACTATGTAAAGCCCGGTGGCAGGCTGATCTACAGTACATGCACGGTGAACCGCGCGGAAAACGAGGACAATGCGGCGTGGTTTGCAGATACACATCCGGAGTTTGAGAAAAAGAGTGAGCAGCAGATCCTGCCAAGTGACAGACAAGACGGATTTTTCATTGCAGTATTCGAACGGGGAGAAAAAAATGGAACGGTTTGACTTAAAATCCGCAACCTATGAGGAATTAACAGAATATATCACATCGCTCGGGGAGAAGCCGTTTCGGGCGAAACAGATCTATGAGTGGATGCATGTAAAGCATGTAACTTCCATTGATGAGATGACAAATCTCTCCAAGGATCTGAGGGAGCGGTTGAAGGAGCAGTGCACTTTCACGGTGTTAAAACAGATCGATGTGCAGATCTCCAAGCAGGACGGCACCCGGAAATATCTGTTTGGGCTGGCAGACGGCAATGTGATCGAGAGTGTGCTGATGCGCTATAAACATGGCAACAGTGTGTGCATTTCCTCACAGGCGGGCTGTCGGATGGGCTGCCGGTTCTGTGCATCGACACTGGACGGCCTGGCGCGGAATCTGACTCCTGCGGAGATGCTGGAGCAGATCTACCGGATCGGCTGTGACATTGGAGAGCGTATTTCCAATGTGGTGGTGATGGGCAGCGGAGAGCCGTTGGACAATTACGACAACCTGCTTGTTTTTATCCAAATGCTGACGGATGCTCACGGACTGAATATCAGTCAGCGGAATCTCACGGTGTCCACCTGCGGGCTTGTGCCGCGTATCCGCGAGTTGGCAGATCTGAAATTACAGATCACGCTGGCTTTATCACTGCACGCATCTACACAGGAAAAACGGCGGGAGCTGATGCCGATCGCCAACAAGTATGATCTTTCTGAGGTCATGGAGGCATGTGATTACTATTTTGCGCAGACCGGAAGGCGCATGACCTTTGAGTATTCTCTGGTGGGTGGTGTAAATGATACGGATGCGGATGCAGCGGAGCTTTGCGGTATGCTGAGAGGAAAAAACTGCCATATCAACCTGATTCCGGTCAACCCGATAAAGGAACGTAACTATGTGCAGTCAGACCGCTCTGTTGTGGAAGCGTTTAAGCAGAAGCTGGAGCGCGGCGGTATCAATGTGACTGTGCGGCGTGAGATGGGACGTGATATTGACGGTGCCTGCGGACAGCTGCGCAAACGACATATGGATCTGGCGAAATAATGGATAGATAATGGATGGATAACGGGTAAAAAATCTAAAAAACGGATTGAAAATGGATAATATTCGGTTGACATTTGGAGACTTCAGCTCTATAATGGTATCAGAAACAATTTCTGCTCACTGTTTGGATGGGAGGAACGCTTATGACGATCGAGGAAATGAAAAAGAAAAAACAGGAAAAAGGTTATTCCTATGCAATGATGTCGGATCTTTCCGGCGTGCCGGTCGGTACGATCCAGAAGATCTTTTCCGGGGAGACGACCAGTCCCCGCTATGATACGTTGCGCGCTCTGGAGGAGTTATTTGCTCCTATTCCCGTACTTCGGGAAGCAAATCCTTATGGGGTGCACACGCAGGGAAGCTATACGGTGGACGATTATCGCGCACTTCCGGAAGAACGCCGCGTGGAGCTGATCGATGGGTATTTTTATGACATGGCTGCGCCTACGTTTACCCATCAGTCGGTCAGCGGGGAGATTTACCGTCAGATCGCGAATTTTATCATGGATCGCGGCGGCTCCTGCAGACCGTTTATCGCTCCGGTGGACGTCCAGCTGGATTGTGATGAGCGGACGATGGTTCTGCCGGATGTGGGTATTATCTGCCATGAGGAACGGATTCAGCATTTTGGCGTTTACGGCGCACCGGACTTTTTGGTAGAGGTGCTTTCGCCATCCACCAGGCGTAAAGACAGCATCAAAAAGCTGGACAAATATCTGGAAGCCGGTGTGCGGGAATACTGGATCATGGATCCATACCAGAAGAGACTGCTGGTCTATTTTTTCGAAAGTGAGGTATATCCGAAGATCTACGGACTGGATCAGCCGGTACCCATCAATATCTATGATGGGGCACTTTCCATTGATTTTTCCAATATTCTGAAGTGGATCGAGGAGGACGAGAAAAAATCCGGTGATCAGTGAAAAATGGGATCGGGAAACTTGGATACGGCTATGGCAACAGAGGGGGCAAAATGCCCTCTCTTGCTTTTTTTTAGGCTCTGTGATAAAATTTACTGGATTATGTAGATCATTAACGAAAGGCAGGCGATAGAGGATGAAGACATTTTCCCTGACGGATGTCGGAAGGGTGAGAGAATCAAATCAGGATTACGTGTACACGTCTGAGAGTCCGGTGGGAAATCTTCCGAATCTCTTTATCGTGGCAGATGGTATGGGCGGTCATGCGGCAGGAGATTTTGCATCGAAGTATACCGTAGAGCAGATCGTGGCATACATAGAGAAAGCGCCGATGACAAGTCCGGTTGACCTGATCCGCGGTGCGGTTACAAAGGCAAATGCCAGTCTGATGGCGCAGGCAAAGAGTGACACGAGTCTTTCCGGCATGGGAACGACAGTTGTGATCGCGACGATCATTGGTGACTGCATGTATGTGGCAAACGTCGGCGACAGCAGATTGTATCTGCTGCGTGAGGAACTGGTGCAGATCACCCGGGATCATTCGCTTGTTCAGGAGATGGTCCGCATGGGTGAGATGGATGCTTCCGAGGCAAAGTCACATCCGGACAAAAACATCATCACCCGCGCGGTGGGAGCTTTTGACGAGTTGGAGATTGACTTTTTTGAGGAATATATACATCCCGGTGATGTGATCCTTATGTGTACGGACGGATTGTCTAACATGGTGGACGACATCAGCATCCGACAGATCATAGAGACCGGACGGGACGTGGTGGAAAAGGTGCAGCATTTGGTGGATGCAGCGAACCGTGGCGGTGGAAAAGATAATATCACTGCCCTGATCATAGAGATATAGAAACTGTGAAGGTACTGAACAGTTATGAATATAAAAACTTGAGGTGAGGAAATGGTAGAGATTGGATCATTTGTAGCAGACCGTTATGAGATCATCGAAAAGATCGGAGCCGGCGGAATGTCGGATGTATACAAGGCAAAGGATCAGGTGCTGGGACGATTTGTCGCAGTAAAAGTCTTAAAGCCGGAGTTTGCGGAGGACGTAAACTTTGTGACGAAATTTCACACGGAGGCACAGTCGGCTGCAGGGTTACAGCACCCGAACATTGTCAACATCTATGATGTCGGCAGTGAGGAGCACATGCATTTTATCGTGATGGAGTATGTAGAGGGCATCACGTTAAAGACTTATATTGAGAAGAAGGGGCAGCTCAATTACAAGGAAGCCATCAGCATTGCCATCCAGGTGGCACGTGGCATTGAGGCGGCGCATAATAACAATATCGTGCACCGTGATATCAAACCGCAGAATATCATGATCTCCCATGAGGGAAAGGTCAAGGTGACAGATTTTGGTATCGCCCGGGCGGCTACTTCCAATACGATCCATTCAGATGTGATGGGAAGTGTTCACTATACTTCGCCGGAGCAGGCGCGCAATGGCTTTGTGGACGGCAAGAGCGATATTTATTCCCTCGGAATCGTGATGTACGAGATGGTAACCGGACGTGTGCCCTTTGACGGGGATACGACCGTGGCTATTGCGATCCAGCATCTGCAGGAGGAGATGGTAGCACCTTCGGTCTACGCACCGGATCTGCCGATCAGTCTGGAAAAGATCATTTTAAAATGTACGCAGAAGAGTCAGGACCGCCGTTATGCATCCATGGGTGATCTGCTGGTGGACCTGAAGCACGCGCTGATGGAGCCGGACAAGGATTTTGTTGTCATCGATTCGGCAGTCAATCAGGCGAAGACTACCGTGATCCGCGAGGAGGAAGTACGTGGGATCAAGGAACAGGCTGCCAAAAATTATGCAACTGCAGAAAAACAGCCTGCCAAGCCGGTCTATGACGATGATGATGACGATGATGATGACGATGAAGGCTTCCTCAATCCCAAGATGGAGAAGGCTGTCACGATCCTTGGTATCGTCACGGCAGTGATTATTATCATCATTATCATTTACCTGATCGGAAGCATGGCAGGTCTGTTTGGCGGCAAGCGTGATAAGACCGATGAGGAACCGCAGACGGATGAGATCATTGAGGAGTCCGGCAAGGTGGAGATGATCGATCTGCGCGGAAAGAGCTTTGACGAGGCAAAGGCAGAGCTTGAGACGATGGGACTGAAGATCTATCAGGCAAGTACCGAGGAGTCTGAGGAATACGAAGAGGGACAGATCATTTCCCAGGATATCCCCGCGGGAGATATGGTTGACGAGGGAACGATGATCCGTGTGGTTGTCAGTAGCGGCAAGGGCGAGAGTGAGGTCGCTGTGCCGAATGTGACCGGATATACAGACACCGCTGCGATCGGCATGCTTCAGGATGCAGGTCTGGATTATAACAGGGAATATGAGAGCTCCGATAAAGTTCCGGAGGGCACCGTTATTCGTCAGACACCCGAGAGCGGCACAATAGTATCCGAGGGAACAAAGGTGACGATCGTTGTCAGCCAGGGCAAGGAGTCTGTGACCGTACCGGATCTGAAAAACCATACGGAATCAGAGGCTCGTAAAGCGCTGGAAGCTGTGGGACTGCAGGTAGGAACTGTCAGCACGGATTACAGTGATACGGTTGAGGAAGGAAAGGTCATCGACCAGAGCGAGATTGCCGGAAAGACCGTGTACAGCGGTACAACTGTTAATATTGTCATCAGCATGGGTCCGAAGGAGATCCTGTATATGTTCCGGGCAAATGTAAAGCTGCCCAATGATGACACGGTTGTTTCGGCAAATATTGAGCTTCAGGATGCAGACGGAAATGTGCTGGACACATGGACGAATGTTTCCACAGCATCGTTCCCGTTCTCTATCGAGGTCATGAATGTCAAGAGTGACAGCGGTATGCTTGTCATTGAATGGGTAATGGAAGATGAGGAAGGAAATGTGACTACAAGTACACAGAATCAGCCCGTAAGCTTCCAGCAGCAGAATTAACAGTTGCAGAACAGCTATATAAAGGAATCTTTGCACATGCAGGGAAAGATACTAAAAGGAATTTCCGGATTTTACTACGTTCACGTAGTGGGATCCGGAATTTACGAATGTAAGGCAAAAGGAATATTTCGTCAGCAGGGTGTCAAACCTCTGGTGGGTGATCTGGTAGAGATCGACGTCATTGACGAAGAAGAAAAAAAGGGCAATATTACGTGTATTTTGCCCAGAAACAATGCGCTGATCCGCCCGGCGGTTGCCAACGTGGATATGGCGCTCATTGTTTTTGCTGCTGCGACACCGGATCCGAACTTCAATCTGCTGGACCGTTTTCTGGTGTTGATGGCGAAGCAGGATGTGCCGGTGTGTATCTGCTTTAACAAATCCGATCTGGTGTCGGAGGAGGTGAAGCGGGAATACGCGAAGAGTTATGAGGCGTGCGGGTATCCGGTGGAATTCATCAGCGTAAAAAAGGATGAGGGGATCGACCGCCTGATGGAGCATCTGCGCGGAAAAACGACGACGATCGCAGGTCCTTCCGGCGCGGGCAAATCGTCTCTGATCAACCGGCTGCAGCCGCAGATCCGGATGGAGACCGGCAGTGTTTCGGAAAAAATAGGCAGAGGAAAGCAGACGACGCGCCACACACAGCTCATCCATATCGAGGGTAATTCCTATATCATGGACACGCCCGGTTTTTCGTCGCTGTATCTGCCGCAGATGGAAAAAGAAGAACTCCAGCAATATTACACGGAATTTGCAGCGTATGAGCCTTACTGCAGATTTCAGGGCTGCAGTCATATCAGTGAGCCGGACTGCGGCGTGAAGCAGGCACTGGCGGAGGGAAAGATCTCACAGTTGCGCTATGATAATTATGTGCAGCTTTACGGAGAATTAAAGGAACAGGAAAAAAACAGGTATTAGGGATCAAACAGTGATGAAAACAGTTCAGAGAGAAAACAGGGTCCTGATCGTCAGCGGTGGCAGTATCGACGATGCATTTGTGCTTGATCTGCTGGAAAAAAACGGCTATGAGACAGTGATCGCGTGTGATAGCGGCATGGAATTTTTTCGCAGAAATGGCTTGTATCCGGATCTGATCCTTGGCGATTTTGATTCGGCTGACAGGAATACAGTCGATTATTTCAAGGAGCAGACAAAGGTTCGTTTGGAGCAGTTTCCGGCACAGAAGGATTGGACGGATACGGAGCTTGCCGTGCGGCGCGGGTTGGAGCTTGAACCGGAGCACATGGATCTGGTGGGAGCGACCGGAACACGTCTGGATCACGTGCTCGGCAATCTGCAGCTTTTGGCATTGGGCCTGGAGGCGGGGGTACAGATCTTTCTTATGGATGCGCACAACCGCATCCGGCTGGCTGACCGGCCCCTCAAGCTTACAAAAAGTGAACAGTACGGTGATTTTATATCCCTCATCCCATATGGCGGTGAGGTCAGCGGTCTGACGCTGAAGGGAATGAAATACCCCCTGGATGGAGCAACACTGCGACAGGATGTCACACTTGGCATCAGCAATGAGATCGTGGACGATGAGGCGTTGATCTTTTTTACAGAGGGGAAGCTGTATGTGATGGAGACGAAGGACTGAGAGGAGACAAAGGATGAATGATTGGATTTTAGTGGTGGATGATGATGCAGCGAATCTTCGGATGGCGAGCCATATTCTGACTGCGGAAGGAATGCGGGTGAGCTGCCTGAAATCGGGGGAGGATGCGCTTCGGTTTTTGCAGGAAAACAGACCGGATCTGATCCTGTTGGATATTCATATGCCCGGAATGGACGGTTTTGAGACGATCGCTGCTGTGCGCGGCAACGAAAAAACTGCAGACATCCCGGTCATTTTTTTAACTGCGGATGATGACAGCGAAACGGAGACGCAGGGTTTGAAGGCAGGTGCAATGGATTTCATCAAAAAGCCCTTTGTGCCCGAGGTCCTGCTGCTGCGCGTACGACATACGATAGAACTGATCCGCTTGCAGGAAAATCTCGCGCAGGAGGTGGAAAAGAAGACACAGGAGGTCAAGGCACAGCACGAAAAGCTCGACAAGATCTCCATGCAGATCGTCAAGGCACTCTCCGGTGCGATCGATGCGAAGGATACATATACGAACGGACATTCCACGCGTGTGGCGGATTATTCCAGAGAGATCGCGAAACATGCAGGCTTCAGTACAAGGCGGCAGGATGATATCTATATGATGGGACTGCTTCACGATGTGGGAAAGATCGGCATTCCGGAGGCGATCATCAATAAGCCGGGAAAGCTTACAGACGAAGAATTTGAGAAGATTAAAACGCATCCTGCGCTCGGAGCGGGCATCCTGAAAAATATCACGGAGTTTCCTCAGCTGGCGGTGGGGGCGCGCTGGCATCATGAGCGTTATGACGGCAAGGGATATCCCGACGGCATCGCGGGTGAAGACATCCCGACCGAGGCGCGGATCATTGCGGTTGCGGATGCCTATGACGCGATGAGTTCCAGAAGAAGCTACCGCGATGTACTCAAACAGGACTTCATACGCGGTGAGATCCTCAAGGGGAAGGGAACGCAGTTTGATCCCGCTTTTGCGGATATCATGCTGGCGCTCATAGATGCGGATGCGGACTATCAGATGAGAGAAAAATAATAATTGGGGGAAAAGCTATGGATAATGGGCATGAGAGACGTCGGGCAGTACATCTGATGATATTGATGTGCTATACGATCATGACGCTTGTTCTGACGGTGGAAACGTTTTTGCTGGGATGGGACAAGGGTGCGGTCGTATTGTTGATACTTGGAACCGTGTTGTGCTGGGTATTTCATATCACAAGAAAGATCCCCGGCGAGCAGCGGTTGTGGCTGTATGTGATCCTGTCAATGCTGGCATTTTTCTTCTACGGTGTGCATGAAACCAGTCTGTATGATCTTGCACCGGTGATGATCATGGCGATCATTATGTTTTCCGCAACGGAAAAATACAGTATCATCCGGGTGTGCATATGTGTTTATTATCTGACGATGTGTTATACACTCACGGTTATTATTGGCAGTTCTATGGAGTATACGCCGCTTGTCGTGACGCGACTGATGCTTCATTTTCTGCTGGTTGCAGTGGCTGCCTATCTGGCAAAGATCAATATGCAGCGCAGAGCGGATGAAAGACGGGAGATGGAATGCAGAGTGGAAAGTCTGGAGGAGACAAACCGCCGGACGGAGAATTTTTTGACGAATGTTTCCCATGAGCTTCGGACGCCCATCAATGCTGTGACCGGTATCACGGCAGTCATGCTCAAAAAGGAGGACTCTGCGGAAAAGAAGAAAGACATTCTGGCTGTGCAGCAGGCGGGGCAGCGCTTGTTCGGACAGATCGAAGATATTCTGGATTATACGGAGATTGACACCGGCAGGATCTGCGTGGTGGAGGACAATTATATGATCTCTTCCATCGTCAATGATCTGGTCATGGGTGAACAGCGTGACAAGAAGGAACATTCGCCGGAATTGATCCTGGATGTGGATGCGAAGCTTCCCTCTGTGCTTCAGGGTGACGGAAGAAAGATCAAAAAGATCTTAAAGCATCTCATCGGAAATGCGCTGAAATTTACAAAGACCGGCGGTGTCTATGTACATATTTACGGATTGAAAAAAGAGTACGGCATCAATCTGTTTATACGCGTGAGTGATACGGGTGAGGGTATTTCTGAGGAAAATATGAGCCGGATTATGGAGCGGTTTTATCAGTCCAGCGAGGGCGATAATCGAAAAGCCGGCGGTCTGGGGCTGGGACTTTCCATTGTACAGGGTATGGTGACGGCAATGGAAGGGTTTATGCAGATACACAGCGAGGTCGGCAAAGGTACAACGGTAGAAGTCTCCATTCCGCAGAAGATCGTGGATGAGACGCCGGGCATGGTCGTGGAAAATAAGGAGAATTTATGCACGGCTTGCTATCTGCGCCCGGAGAAATATAAGTCTGCTGAGGTTCGCAACTATTACAATGAAACCATCAGTCATCTGGCGGTGGGACTGGAACTGGCCATGCACCGTGTGTTTAACTTGGAGGAACTGAAAAAGCTGACTGCCATCTATCAGCTGACACATCTGTTGATCGGGAAAGAGGAATATGAGGAGGATACGGATTTTTTTGAGAAACTGGCAGTGCGCACACAGGTCGTAGTGGTTGCGGGGAGCGGTTTTGTGCCTGCGGAGGGCAGCAGGATCCTATTGATGAAAAAGCCGTTTTACAGCCTGCCGGTTGTCAATATTTTGAATGCAGGCAGCAATGAACAGCCACAGATGTGGGAAAATATGCGTATGATCTGTCCCGGTGTGCGTGTGCTGGTTGTGGATGACGAACCGATGAACCTGATGGTGGCACGGGGCATTCTGAGTGATTACCGGATGGAGGTAGAGACGGCAGAGAGCGGTAGTGAAGCGATCGAGATCTGTGAAAAAGAGGATTTTGATCTGCTGTTTCTGGATCATATGATGCCGAAGATGGACGGTGTGGAAACGCTGCACCGCATCAGAAAATTGCTGGAGGAGACCAAACGGGATATTACGGCAATTGCGTTTACGGCAAATGCAGTCAGTGGCGCCCGGGAGATGTTTTACCGGGAAGGCTTTGATGAGTTTATCTCAAAGCCCATCGAGACGCTGGAGCTGGAGCGCGTGCTCCGCAATGTGCTGCCGCAGACAAAGCTGGCCTATGTGTCGGCGCTGAAGCTGAAACAGCCGGCCGGGATCGCCCGACGGGAGGAGCAAAAAATGCCTCCGGAGGTGAGACAGATGGATGCTCCGTCTGACTGGCTGGGACGGTTGCGACAGGGCGGCGTGAACACGGCTGCCGGACTTCAGTATAGCCGTGAGGACGCGGCATTTTACAGACAGGTAGTGGAAAAATTCATGGGAGATTATGAGAAGAATTGCAAAAAGCTCTCAGAATTTTACCGGGAAAAAGATATGGAAAATTACCGGATCAGTGTGCATGCACTGAAGAGTACATCGAAGATGATCGGTGCGGATGTATTTTCCGGTAAAGCGAAAGCTGCGGAGGATGCGGCAAAAAATCTGGATACTGCTTATCTGGATACGCATCACGGAGCGCTGCTGGATGCGTACGGGCAGTTGATAAACATGCTGAAAGCGGCATTGGAAGAGGATGCATCGACAGATGGACAGGCGACGACGGGGACAGCCGTTTCGAAGGAGGAACTGTGTGGGGGACTGTCAGAGCTTGCCAATTGCTTAAAGACCTTCGAGGCAGACCGGGCGGAGGAAATTCTGAAGAAACTGTGTGATACGGTCTGCGACGAACAGGATGTATCAGAAATCCTGTCGGAGATCCGCTCGGATATTGATGACTTTGAGATGGATGCTGCGGAAAAAAAGGTGCAGGAGCTGATCCTGCAGTTGAAAGGTGGTGAGGCGTGATGCATGAAAAGTGGGAAAAGCTGTTTCACAAATTGAATGCGCCGTCTCTGTCGCTGCAGGAGCGCCTGTTTCGTCTGATCATGACGATCGGACTGGCGGCTCTTGCCATCGGGATCGTCAGTGGTTTGGCGTTCGGCGAGGATTGGCTGAGCACGCTGGTACTCAGTGGTGCGTTTCTGGTATTTGGCGGGATCACGGTTGCA
The DNA here is from genome assembly GCA_004562765.1 of bacterium. Classification (GTDB taxonomy): domain Bacteria; phylum Bacillota; class Clostridia; order Lachnospirales; family Lachnospiraceae; genus W0P33-017. The sequence continues at coordinate 60,921 of SFRL01000015.1, forward strand.
TCCATTCGGATGCATAAAATACAGCTTGGTGCGACACTCACAGGAATCCTGATCCTGTTTGTGGTGATGCCGTTCAATTTTTTCACAACAGGAGGAATCTATGGTGGAGCGCCCCTCTGGTTTTTGCTGGGAATCGTTTATGTGTGCCTTCTGATCGAGAACAGGATCAAGATCGTAATGATCCTGTGCGGAGTGGCATGGGATGCGGCGTGTTATTATATTGCTTTTTATCACAGCGAATATGTGATCCCCCATACCGTGACCATGTCTTATTCGGATTCTTTTGTCAGCATGGTGACGGTAGCCGCGGTCATCTGTGGCATGATCGCCTTCCAGAACGCGATCTTCAAGGCGGAAAATGAACTTGTGAAGGAACAGAAAAAGGAGATCGAGGAATTAAACCGCATGCAGAACCGGTTTTTCTCCAGCATGAGTCATGAGATCCGCACGCCGATCAATACGATCATTGGTCTCAATGAAATGATCCTGCGGGAAAATGTGTCCGATGAGGTGGCGAATGATGCGGCAAATATCCAGAGTGCCGGTGAGATGCTGTTGGCGTTGGTCAACGATATCCTTGATATGTCAAAGCTTGAGTCCGGCAGGATGGATATCGTGTCGACAGTTTATGATGTCGGAGCCATGCTCTCTGATCTGGTAGGTATGATCTGGATACGTGCGCAGGAAAAGGGGTTGAGCTTCCATGTGGATGTCGATCAGTCGATACCGGCGCAGCTCTTCGGTGATGAGGTGCGCATCAAGCAGATTCTGATCAATATGCTGAACAATGCGGTAAAATATACATCGGAGGGATCGGTCACGCTCTCTATACAGAAGGGCAGGATCACGGATGACATGGTAGAGATCATCTATTCCGTGACGGATACCGGCATGGGAATCAAAAAGGAGAATCTTCCGTATCTCTTCCAGGCGTTCAAGCGCGTGGATGAGGAACAGAACCGTTATATTGAAGGCACCGGTCTTGGTCTTTCTATCGTTAAGCAGCTGGTAGAGCTGATGGATGGAGAGGTTTCTGTCAACAGTGTATATCGCAAAGGCTCTACATTTGTTGTGCGCCTGCCGCAAAAGCCGGTATCCGGTACACCGATCGGAGAACTGGATCTGGAGGCGCGCCACGCGATGAACCACAGCAGGCATTATCGTCAGACCTTTGAGGCGCCGAATGCACATGTGCTGATCGTCGATGACAATGAGACGAACCTGATGGTTGCGGAAAAGCTGCTGCGTGATACAAAAATGCAGATAGATACAGCAACAAGTGCAATGCAATGCCTGAAGATGACATTTGAAAAGCGTTATGATGTGATCCTCATGGATCATTTAATGCCTGAGATGGACGGTATTACCTGTCTGCATGAGCTGCGCGCACAAAACGGAGGTTTAAATCAGAACGTTCCGGTCGTAGTGCTCACCGCGAATGCGGGCAGTGAGAACCAGGAAATGTACCGGCGGGAGGGCTTTGACGGCTATCTGCTCAAGCCGGTGACCGGTATTCGCCTGGAACTGGAGCTTTTGCGCCATCTGCCGCGGGAGCTTGTGAGTCTGACCGGGGAAGGCGATACGGTTGGCGTCACTGAAAATGCAGTGACACGCCATCAGAGCCGCAGACCGATGATGATCTCTACGGACAGTGTATGCGATCTGCCGGAAGAGATGCTGCGGAGCAGGCGGATCGCAGTCATACCATACCGGGTCTGCACGCAGGGCGGCGAGTTTTTGGACGGCATCGAGACGGATTCCGACGGTGTGCTGGCGTATCTGGCGTCAGGTGACAAGCAGATCCGTTCCGCTGCCCCTCAGGTAACGGATTATGAAGAATTTTTTGCAGAGCAGTTGACAAAGGCGCAGTATGTTGTACATATCTCGGTGGCAAGGTATGCCAGCCACGGTTATGATCATGCGATGGAGGCTGCGAAAAACTTTGATAATGTGATCGTGCTTGATTCCGGACATCTGTCCAGTGGCACGGGACTGCTTGTTCTCAGGGCAGCGGAATATGCGGCTGCAGATATGACACCGGAGGCTATCGTGGAGGCATTAAAGGCAGATCAGGCGAAAGTCTGCACGAGCTTTGTTGTGGACAGCATGAAGTATCTGGCGCGTATGGGACGTGTTTCGGGCAGGATGGAAACGCTGTGCAAGGTGCTGATGCTGCATCCGGTCATCACGATGCGCCGAAGCCAGCTCAGAGTGGGAAATATCTGCATTGGGACCCGCGCCCATACATGGAGATGGTATATTTTCTGGGCACTTTCCGGAAAGCGAAATGTTGACCGGAGCCTGCTCTTTATCACGTATGCGGGATTGAACAGTCAGGAACTGGAGGGAATCGAGGCAAAGGTGCGGGAAACCATGGATTTTGATAAGATCATTTTGCAGAAATGTTCACCTGCGATCCTGACCAACTGCGGTCCCGGCAGTTTTGGACTGCTTTACATGAAACGCTGAATTGGGGACGTTTCTTTTGCCACGGGAAGCGCCCATTGTCATGAAGATAAGAGATGTTATAACCGAGAGTACCCCAGTGAAACAATAATCTGTCTCACTGGGGCACTTATTTTCATGGATAATATATCAGATATAATTTATACATTAAAACGGAACAGGATCACATCGCCGTCTTTTACTACATACTCTTTACCTTCCATGCCGACAATTCCCTTTTCTCTTGCTGCCGCAAGACTTCCATTGTCAAGCAGATCCTGATAATTGACTACCTCTGCCTTGATAAAGCCGCGCTCGAAATCCGTGTGGATCTTTCCGGCTGCCTGCGGTGCCTTCGTACCCTTTTTGATCGTCCATGCACGGCACTCGTCCTCACCTGCCGTCAGGAAGCTGATCAGTCCCAGCAGGCTATAGCTTGCTGCCACCAGCTTGTCAAGACCGCTGGATGTCACTCCAAGATCGGCAAGAAATTCTTCCTTTTCTTCGTCAGAGAGTTCTGCCAGCTCCTGCTCGATCTGCGCGCAGATCACGAACACCTCCGCATTCTCTGCTTTCGCCATCTCGCGCACCCTTGCCACGTGCGGATTGGAAGCACCGTCATCCGCCAGATCATTCTCGTCCACATTGGCGGCGTAGATGGTCGGTTTTGCAGTCAGCAGATTGTAGGATGCAAACCATGCCTGCTTATCCTCATCATCCGGAACCTCAAAGGTACGCGCCATCTGATTGCTCTCCAGATGCTCTTTGACTGCCTCCAGAAGTTCCATCTCCTTTGCCAGAGTTTTGTCCATACGAGCCTGCTTTGCGACCTTCGCGATCCTGCGCTCCAGAATCTCCAGATCCGAAAAGATCAGCTCAAGATTGATGGTTTCGATATCTCTGGCAGGGTCTACGGAACCGTCTACATGAATGATATTGCTGTTTTCAAAGCAGCGTACCACATGTACGATGGCATCCACCTCGCGGATATTTGCGAGAAACTGGTTGCCAAGACCCTCTCCTTTGCTGGCACCTTTGACAAGTCCTGCAATGTCTACAAACTCGATGACCGCCGGGGTCACCTTCTTTGTGTGGTAAAGCTCGCCGAGCTTTACAATACGTTCATCCGGCACTGCCACGATACCTACGTTCGGGTCGATGGTACAGAACGGATAATTTGCACTCTCTGCACCTGCCTTTGTCAGTGAATTAAATAATGTACTTTTTCCCACATTGGGAAGTCCTACGATTCCTAGTTTCATATATCCTCCCTTGGGGACGTTTCTTCTGCCATGCAGAGCGCCTTTTGTCACGACATCTTTCCTTGACGACTCTTCTTTGCATAATAAATCTTCTTACATAATACGCGTGGCGGAATACATCCCAAAAAATCATAAAAGAATGCGACGTGTAAATGCTACCACATAAATAAAAAAAACTCAATATTTGCTATTTACTTTTCTGAAAAATGATATATGATAATTACAATATCTTCTATGAAAACAATTCTTAAACGATAGCATTGTCTTTGTTTCAATCACGATATTTCAACAATTTTACCACATGAACACAAAAACACGCATATACAGGAGGAATTTATTGCTTATGCCCAGACATTCACGGAAAAAATCCAGCACGCAAACTTACCATGTTGTAATCAAAGGTGCAGACAGGCAACTGCTGTTTGAAGAACAACAGGATTTCGAAAAATATTTAGAAATCATCGAATATTACAAGGAACAATGTCAATTTGATCTATATGCATATTGTCTCATGTCAAATCACGTTCATCTATTGATTCATCACACATCGGATTTTTCTCTCGAGACCATTTTTCGACGTATTAATACTTCTTATGCGGGTTGGTTCAATATGAAATATAATCGCACTGGCTTTGTTCAGGACGGGCGCTATTTCAGCGAGCCGGTTGAATCAGAACGAGATCTGCTCACCGTTGTAAAATATATTCATTTTAATCCGACGAAAGCTGGGATGGAGGAAGCGCCTGGTGCCTCGTATCCATGGAGCAGTTTCTATGACTATCGGGATCAGTTTAACGGATTAACTGACATATCTCTTGTTTTGGACATCGTAGGTGGAACGGAACATTTTCAGGTGTTACATACAACCGGTTCGGACGATAAATGCCTGGATATCGATCAGTTTCGAAAAAGATTACCGGATGATGTTGCCAAAGATATCATTTATCAGATAAGTAAATGCAGCAGTTCGACAGAATTTCAAAAGCTTTCCTTGGAAGCACGTAATCAATACATTGCGCTCATCCATGAAAAAGGTGTTTCAATCAGACAGTTGAACCGACTCTCCGGTATACCACGTGGTGTTATCGAAAGAGTATTAGCAAAACATCGTACGATTTAATCTTTGTGTTTTGTTTGTATTTTGCTGGATGGTCCATTCTTGCGTAAATCTTGTCAGGTAATTGCATTAGGCGTTCAGGTTGTGGCGTGGCAGAAGAATCGTCCCTGCAACGTACCCCGCGTAGCGTGGCAGAAGAACCGTCCCCACGGCAGCTGCATATAATATAAAAAGAGATTGCGGGAGCGGGTATCGGATGCGTTTATGTGAGCTGGAGGACAAGGAGGTCATCAACGTTGCGGATGGCAGATCGCTGGGATGCGTGATGGATCTGGAATTCGACCCGAAGTGCGGACAGATCGAGGCGCTGATCGTGCCGGGGCCCGGAAAGTGTTTCGGACTGTTCGGCAGAGAGTTTGAACTGATCATCCCGTGGAAGTGTATCTGTCGCATCGGACCGGATACCGTGCTCGTGGAGATCGATATAGATAAATGCAAGCATAAAGGCTGAAGGAATGCTGAAAACGTTTGACTTTTTTTGCCAAAATTCCTATAATCATACTAAGAATAGGACTTATGGGAGGTAGCATATGAAGTGTCCGTACTGCAGCAGTGAAAATACAAGAGTGATCGATTCCAGACCGGCGGATGACAACAATTCGATCCGCAGACGCCGTCTGTGTGACGAGTGTGGGAAGCGTTTTACCACTTATGAAAAAGTAGAGACGATTCCGTTGATCATCGTAAAGAAAGATAATAACCGGGAACAGTATGACCGCTCGAAGATTGAGGCAGGTGTGCTGCGCGCATGCCATAAGCTGCCGATTTCCGTTGCACAGATGAATCAGCTGATCGATGATGTGGAGACGGAGATATTTAACCGTGAGGAGAAAGAGATCCCCAGCATTGTGATCGGAGAGCTGATCATGGATAAGCTGAAGGATCTGAATGCGGTTGCCTATGTGCGTTTCGCGTCCGTATACCGGGAGTTTAAGGATGTCGAGACATTTATGAATGAGCTGAAAAAAATGTTAGTATAATTTAGCTGAGGGGTTAAGTATCCGAAAACTGTTCCGATATAATTAACACACAGAAAGAAAGAGGATTGTGACTTTATAGAACAGTCACGAGGTAGATGCAATGAATATTTCAGGTATTGGATCATATTCCGGCAACTACAATTCCATAAAGATCAACAGTCTCATCAATCAGCAGGCATCCAAGGCTGATTCCGGTGCGCAGACACAGGCAGTGCGAAGCGAGGATTCCGCGCTCCGCCAGCAGGAACAGCAGAGGATCCGCGCAAATCAGAATTTTAATTCTGCGGATTATGCAAAACAGTTTACACCCGGAAAGACCTATGAGATGAAGGGTGCCGACAGCGATCTTGCTTCTCTGGATGAGAGCAGAAGCACCACAAATTCCCAGAAGTCCCAGATCATGCAGCAGTATCAGCTGTTCATGGGTGAGACCCAGGCGCAGGGCGTAAATCAGACAGCAATGAATACACAGGCAGTCCGCGGTGTAGAGAACTTCGCTTTTTAACAGATTTTATATATTCAGATCAAAAGTCTTCGGTGAATAACCGGAGACTTTTTTTCGCATAATAGGTGTGCGACAGGAATTAGTAATATTTTAAAAGCGAGGTAAAATGCAATGATCTTAACAGAAAAAGAAAAAACAGCAATTCAGGATCTGCAGACACAGGAAAAAGGTCTGGTGGAGAAATATCATCGCAGCCAGAGCGAGGCAAAGGATCCGGTGCTGCAGGATCTGCTCAGTGATCTGGAGCAGAAGCAGCAGAAACACTATGATACACTGGGTCAGGTGCTCTCCGGAAGCATTCCCAGCTGTGACTGCAACTGCAAGGCAGGCGCGGACTATCAGCCGAAGGCAACCTACACCGGAATGACAGAGACTGAGGACAAGAAAAACGACTGTTTTCTGGCAACTGACTGTATCAGCGCAGAGAAGCTGGCTTCCAGCGAATACAACACAAACGTGTTCAATTTCAGTGAGCCTGCAGTGAGAAAGCTGCTGGCGGATATTCAGGTGGAAGAGCAGAATTATGCGGAGATGCTCTACAAGTACAAGACTGTGAATGCGATGAAATAACTCAGGACATGAAAAAAGTGTGCGCGGAAGCGCACACTTTTTTCATGTCCTACATGATTCAACCGGATGGGCTTCGTAGGAAAACCAGTCAAAGTCCGCATACATACCAAAGCCGGTCAGATCCTGACAGCAGATGCCGATCATGGCACCGGAAAACCAGCCTTCTTCACACGCCTCGTCTGATAGAAAGCTACAGTCGAAGGAGTCGCCGATCGCCAGATAATCGTTATCTTTTTCTCTGCGGTAGAAAAACTGCAGGCGGTCATGGTCGATGGTGACCTTCAGGCAGATGGGTGCATCCGTGCTGACAGGAACGAAGCCGATAGGATAGCTGTACTGCTTATTCTCGGCGCGAAGAATGCTGACGCAGGTGCCCAGATCCTCGTCGAAGGTGATGTGCAGATAGAGATAATTGTCTGAATCATACATGCAGATCAGTCCTGCCATCTGCTTGAACACTTCGGGATGAAATTCCATACAGGTGGAGGCTTCCAACCTGAACTCTGTCATACGCCTTGCGAGCAGGGTTTGGTGAAACTTTGAGGAAAGCCCTTCACGACCGTACATCCGAAGCCATCCGGGGCGTTCTGACAGAGAGCAGTGGTAGTCATCCATCGGAACTCTTAAAGACTGCCATTCAAGATCCAGAACGGTGGAATCAAAATGATCTACGGCAGGGCGAGCCGGAAAACGGTATTCCGGCAGATCAGGGGCGGGAACCTGTACATCCGGAAGCGTTGTACCGTTATCCAGTATGAGCCAGTCATCATCCGTCCAACGCATTTTCTGAATGGCAGTTTCTCTGCCGAGTGTATAGCGGCGGCAGCCGGGAAAACGCTTTCGGTCTGCCTCGTTCCTGTTATTTAGCGGACGTCCGCAGAGGTGCACGGCATACCAGTTACCGTTTTGGGTTTCGACGAGATCTGCATGTCCGGATTTTTGCAATGGATGATCCTCGTGATGCCGGGAGGTCAGGATGGAATATGCCTTGTTCTCAGAGGTGCGTTCCATGTACTCAGAGCGATACATTTCATAGGGACCCCATACAGATCTGGAACGTTGGATCGTTTGCCCATGTCCCTCTCCGGTGCCGGCGTCGGCGGAAAAGAGATAGTACCAGTCGTTACGTTTGAAGATATGAGGTCCTTCCAGAAATATCTTATCACCAACATATATTTCACGGACCGGACCGATCATCTGCTTTTTTTCAGGGGAGTATTCCTGAAGAATGATGCGTCCTGCGTATTTTTTTGGAACACGATGGTCTGTCACCATGCTTACCATATATTTCCTGCCATCCGTGTCATGAAACAGCGACGGATCAAAGCCGAAGTTGTTGAGAGGAACAGGCTGTGACCAAGGTCCCATGATATCATTTGCAGTTACAAGATAATTTTTCGTATCATACATATTGCAATAGAAGGAACTGACAACGGTAAAAACCAGATAGAAGGTTCCGTTATCGTAGGTGAGACATGGCGCCCATATACCCTGGGAAGCACCGACACCGCGCAGATCCAGCAGCTCGGTATCATCTAAGGCATAACAGAGTGTTTCCCAATGAATGAGATCTTTCGAGTGGCTGATCTTTACTCCGGGCCACCATTCAAAGGTAGAGGTGGCAATGTAATAATCATCTTCCACACGGATGATGGAAGGATCGGGGTGAAAGCCCCGCAGGATCGGATTTGTGATATTCATAATAGCTGCTCCTTTTTCTTATTTATATTTTTTATGTACTGTAAAAACAATAACAACAGGAGAAGAGAAAGATAAGGCGGATTTTTTAGATGGAACAGCACTTTTTTTATATGTGTGGTAAAATTTTAGAAAAAGGCATTTAAGAACTAAAAAATCCGTAGTTACGACTAAAAAAATACGGTTTTTTTAGACGGGTGAACTTGGTATAGTACAGATACAAAATAAATGAACACGAAATCACAAAGGATTTCGGAAAACTATTGATAGTGTCAAATGACCTATGAAAAAAATGAGCAAAAGAAAAAGGCTCAGATGAACCTTGAAAACTGTAGATATTTTAGGTTTTGGTAGCTTACCGCCA
>SFRL01000090.1 GCA_004562765.1 bacterium
GCGCTCACGCAAGATGCTCGGAAACGAGAAGTTTGTGAGCAAGGCACCGGCTGCCAAGATTCAGGAGGAGAAGGACAAACAGGCAAAATATGAGCAGATGATGGAGCAGGTACTTCAGCGTCTGGAACAGATGAAATAATCAGAAAATAATTGCAAAAGTGTGACGGCTATTGTATACTAAACTGGGAGTATGCAATAGTCGTTTTGCATATCAGGAAGAAAATGAAGGGAGGTGCAGCGCATGTCATTACCGATGCCCACCGTAAGAATTACGGAAGATTATATGCAAGCGTATATGACTGTTCCGCCGAGCGGGACACCGGAAAATTATACAGTCGAGTATCTGACAGATGTGCTTCACCTGAATCACGTGAAAATCGGAATCCTTCCCGAGAATCTGCAGAAGATCATAGACAACAATCTTTACAATAAAGAGGTGTTGGTTGCACAGGGTGCGGAAGCACAGGATGGAGAAAACGGATATTTTGAGTATCTGTTTGAGACAAACCTTTCACAGAAGCCGATCATGCTGGATGATGGAACGGTCGACTACAAGAATATCAAGATGATCGAACTGGTGGAGCCGGGACAAAAGATCGCAGTCTATCATGCGGCAACTGCCGGAACAAACGGGTACAATCTTGCAGCGCAGTTCAAGCTGGCAAAGCATGGCGCAGAGCTGCCTCCGTTAAAGGGAACCGGATTTGAGCGAATGGAAGACGGTGTCACCTACTGCGCATCAGTGGGCGGAAAGATCACAGAGCTGAACAACCGTGTGAACATTTTTCCGGTTCATGAACTGTTTGGAGACGTCGATCTGTCTACCGGAAATATAGAGTTTAACGGGGATGTGATCATCCATGGCAATGTGTTAGAAGGCATGTCGATCAAGGCGACCGGAACAGTCACGGTTGATAAAGTCGTGGAGTCTGCATATATTGATGGCAAAAAGGGAGTGATCCTCCGGGGCGGTGTGTTGGGCAAAAACGGTCCGAAGGTGCGCTCCAAAGGGAATATTACAGCGCAGTTTATAGAGTATGCTGATGTGAAAACAGATGGGGATATCGAGGCGGATTCCTTCCTCGACAGCCGTGTATATGCCGGCGGCGCGATCAAGCTGACCGGTAAAAAGGGATGTATTGTAGGCGGCGCGACGCATGCGGTGCGCGGGATCGAGGCACGGGAGATCGGAAATCCGGCAGGTGCAAACACAGAGGTGTCTGTGGGAGTTCACCAGAAGGTATATGAGCAGATCTCCATGCTTGACCGGGAAACAAAGGACGACGAGAGGCAGTTGCAGCGCATTGAAGAGGGACTGGTTCAGTTTGAGACGATCATGCGGCAGAAGGGATTGTCTTTCCACAATGATCCGAGACGTATGGCACTCGTCAAGGAAAAGGTGCGTCTGTCAGCACAGATCGCCGGACGCAGGGAAGAGATGGATGGACTGCAGCAGATCATCAGTGCATCAAACGCTGCATGTGTGCAGGTCGTAAAAAATGTTTATCCGGGTGTACGCGTCAGCGTTGATGAGCAGACGGTACAGGTACAGGAGCCGCAGAAAGCGGTGGAATTTAAAAAATATATGGGTCGTATCGGCATGTTCAATATCGGATATACCGCAAAGTAATGTACCGGTGTAGAAAATGTCGGAAAATGCGATTGAAATTTAAAATTTATAGGGGAAAGCCCCTTGCAAGAAACCACTACTCTGGTATATGATAGTTCAGAACCGAAAAGTAGTGGTTTTTGTTTTGATGTTTTATGGAGGAAAAAATGATCAATTTTGAGGAAGAATTAAAGCATTTTCAGCCGAGTGATGAGATTGAAGATGCGGAGACCGCCATCTACGAACACGACATCACGGATATGACGGATATTATGCAGCAAATGATGAGTGAGCTAAAGAGGAAATAAGATGGAATGCTATAATTGTGGAGTTATTCTCGGGCGGGAGAAGGTCTGCCCGAATTGTGGGGCTGACCTGCGGATCTACCGGAAATTTGTAGGCATCTCCAATTATTTATATAATCAGGCGTTGGCGAAGGCGAAGACAAGAGATCTGTCCGGAGCCATTGGCGATCTGCGCCTGAGCCTGCAGTATAATAAAGTAAACACAAATGCCCGGAACCTGCTCGGTCTGATCTATTACGAGATGGGCGAAGGCGTTGCAGCCGTGCGTGAATGGCTGATCAGCAAAGGCTATCAGGCGGAGGAAAACCGCGCATCGGTATATCTGGAGCAGACGAAAAAGGATCCTGCGGAAAAAGAGCGGATCAATCAGATGGCGCGCAAGTATAATCAGGTGGTTGCATACTGCCATCAGGACAGCATGGATCTGGCTGTGATCCAGCTGAAAAAGATCCTTGCGGGAAATGCAAAGTTTGTGAAGGGCTGGCAGCTGCTGGCGCTGATCTACATCCATGACGGTGAGCTGGAGCAGGCGCGCAAGGCACTGCATAAGGCGGAAGCGATTGACGTCGGCAATCCGACGACGGCGCGTTATCTGAAGGAAGTGGCGGAACAGCTCCGGCGAGGTGCCGGAAAGAAAGCAAAAAAAGCACAGGCGGTGGCGTACCAAAACGGAAATGACACGATCATACAGCCGAAGTTTCGCGGTGATATCGGTTTCTGGGGTATGGCAGCCAACCTTTTGGTGGGTGTTGCCATCGGCGTTGCGATCACCTGGTATCTGGTCGTTCCGGGTGTGCGCAAACAGGCGGTCAGTGATGCGAGCGTAGCCGTGACGGAAGCCAATAATACGATCGCCGATAAAAATAATACGATCAAGTCTTTGGAAGAGCAGATCGACAGCCTGACCGGAGATGTGCAGAACGCACAGGACGATATGAAAGACCGGGACGCAGCCATCGAGGCCAGCGAGTCCCTGCTGACTGCGTATGACGCATACATCAATGAGAACATCGAGCTGGCGGGAGATACACTGGAGGGGATCGATGAAAAGCTGTTGTCAAAAAACGGCAGAAAGATTATAAAGACACTGCGTGAGCAGGTCAACAACCAGTATCTGACCAAGGCGTATGAAGCCGGTATGAGTGCATACAACAGTTACAAGAACGAGGAGGCGATCGAACAGCTCTCAAAGGTCGTCGCCATGGATGAACAGTATGATAACGGAAATGCGCTGTACAATCTGGCACAGGCATACCGAAAGACAGAGGACTGGGAAAAAGCGATCGAATGCTATTCAAAGGTCGTGGATCTGTTTCCGGGAAGCACCCTTGCCTATAATGCAAGCCGCTATGTAACGCAGATCGAGCAGATTCTTGATTCACAGCAGCAGTGATCAGACTTTATTTTACAAAAGACACAGTATCGAAGCGGATACTGTGTCTTTTCTTATATCATAAAAAAGGAGGAACGTAGCATATGGAGTTTCTATATGAAACAAAAACCGGAAGTCTGCGCATTTTCACACCGCGCGAGATTGATGAGTGCGCAGCCAGCGAGATGAGAGAGGAAGCAGACATGCTGATCGACAACTATCAGATCCGTCATCTGATCTTTGATTTCAGTAATACAGAGTTTATGGACAGTTCAGGCATTGGCATGCTGATCGGCAGAAGCCGCAAGATGGGGTATATCGGCGGAAGCGTAGAGGCGGAGAACTTAAGTGAACGGGTACAGAAAATTTTTACTCTGGCAGGTCTGCCGAAGCTTATCACGGTTGTAAAGGAGGAACAATATGAGTAGAGATACGCATTGTAACTGTGAAGAAACTGAACAGTTACGAGAACAGGAGATGAGCATACGCTTTGACTCCTATCCGGAAAATGAACAGTTTGCGCGAATGGTGATCACAGCCTTCCTCATGGACTTAAATCCGACGGTGGATGAGATGGCGGATGTAAAGACTGCAGTGTCGGAGGCGGTGACAAACGCCATCATACACGGTTATGAAGGCTGTGTGGGACAAGTATTCCTGACCTGCCGGAAGCATGGGAAGGATGTGACGGTCACAGTCTCCGACGAGGGAAAAGGAATTGCAGATGTTGAACGGGCGAGAGAACCGTTTTTTACCACCAAACCGGAGGCAGAGCGCTCCGGTATGGGATTTTGTTTTATGGAAGCCTTCATGGATGAGGTACATATCACGTCAGCGGAAGGGCGCGGCACCAGCGTGGAGATGAAAAAACAGCTGCATCTGTCTGCGGGGGAGTGACAGATGGAACACACCATGGACTTGCTGTTACGTGCAAAAAATGGGGATAAAAAGGCAGGAGAATTGCTGGTGCAGGAGAATCTGGGACTGGTCGGGAGTGTGGTCAAGCGTTTTGAAAACCGGGGATATGAACGGGATGACCTGTTTCAGATCGGTGCGATCGGACTGATGAAGGCAATTGAAAAATTTGATTTTTCCTATGAGGTACGCTTTTCCACGTATGCAGTTCCGCTGGTCACCGGTGAGATCCGGCGGTTTCTGCGGGATGATGGAATGATGAAGGTGAGCCGCAGCATCAAGGAGAGCGGCTGGCGCATAAAGAGGAGCAGGGAAAAGCTGGAGCAGAAACTGGGGCGCAGTGTAACGTTGCAGGAGCTGGCGGATGATACAGGACTTTCGGAGGAGGAGATCGCGTTGGCGATCGACGCGTCGGAGGAGGTCACTTCAATCTATCAGACGGTCTATCAGTCTGATGGCAGTGAGCTGTATCTGGTGGACAAGATGGCAGATGATGCGCCGGAGGAGGAGCAGCTGTTAAACCGCGTGACCGTCCAACAGCTTCTTGAAATGCTGGATCCGAAGGAACAGCGGCTTATCAGACTGCGCTATTTTGACGGCAAAACGCAGAACGCGGTGGCAGATGTCATGGGAATGACACAGGTGCAGGTGAGCCGGATGGAAAAGAAGGTCCTTCACAAGATGCGTCTGATGTACGAAAAGAAGTGAAAATAGTTCGGGTTTATGCTATGATAAAAAATATTAGGAAAGGGGCAGAAACCGGGGATGAAACCAGAAAACAGCCAGCGTTTTTTTGAAAACAGAGATTGTAAATATTTTCCCTGTCATGCAGATATGGAGGGCAGAGATTTTAACTGCCTGTTCTGTTACTGCCCGATGAATCCTTATCCGGACTGTCCGGGCACCCCGGTCTTCCGGGAAAACAGTGAGGGACGGAGATTCAAGGACTGCACCGGATGTACTTTTCCGCATGTTCCGGAAAACTATGATGCGGTGCTGACATTCCTGCGAAAAAAAATGTATGAAAAAGAAGCGGAATAAAAACGTGTATGAGTGGGTTTTGGGAAGTATCGGAATTTATGGTGTCTGTAATAAAGAGAGGACTGGGCAATCTGCCCTACTCCTCTCTTTTTGCTTTATTTAATCCTTTTGTCATGTGACTGCCGCCCTCCAGAAACCAATGGCATTAAGTTAAGAAATTTTTTCTAAAACCTCTTGACAAACATTTCATAATCTGCGGATTTTTTGCTAATAACCTTAGCAAAAAATCCCCTGTG
>SFRL01000091.1 GCA_004562765.1 bacterium
CCCCATGTGACATTGGCGGAGATGGATTCACTTTCAGATTGGGCGAAGGCACCGGAGAGGGTGATCCGCAGCTCACTGTCCTCCTCCAGAGAATTGATATTTTCCTTCTCGAAGATGACTGCGATGCCGAGCTGTTTGAGCGCCCGGACATAGTAGAGGCAGTCCACCGTGTTGCGGGAGAAGCGGGAGACCGACTTGGTCAGGATCACATCGATTTTTTTCTGGCGGCAGTGCCGAATCATCCGCATGAAGTCCTCACGCTTCTTGGCCGAAGTTCCGGTGATGCCCTTGTCCGCAAAGATGCCGGCCATCGTCCAGGCGGTGTTGGACATGATCTTATCGGTATAGTACTCTTTCTGCACCTCATAGCTGTTTGCCTGATCCTCCTCTTTGGTGGAGACTCGGCAGTAAGCTGCCACCCGGAGCTGTCTGCGGGCTTCTGCCTGACGGGTGGCTTCCGGCTTGGCAGGGATCTTAATTACTCTTGGGGAATCCTCTTTCATTGCAGGTCGCTCCTTTCTATGACTTGCCCATTTTTTAATCGCAGTTTGACATTTTGGCGGGTCACCAGCACCCCGGACACGGTGCTTTTCAGAAGATCAGCGTTCAGTTCCGCCACGCATTCGAATGCGGAGAAGAGGCGCCGGAGGCGATTTGTTTCATATTCTTCATCCCCCAGCGCAGCATATTGCTCTGCCACAAGCCGAAGGATCAGCGCTTTGGCGTTGTCCTCGTCGATTGGCTGCTGCTCCAGCGCGTTATCCAGCGCCTCCTGCGTTTTAGGATGTGTGGCTGGCGTGGAACTGCGCTGATGCCGTATGCGGTCCGGGTAATTTGCGAGACCGTTGAGCAGGTCGGTAACACTTTGTTCCACTCGCTCAGATGGCGGTGTACCACAGAGCCTGCGCAGCACCTTTTGCGCTTCCGTCTTTTTCGGAAGCTGGGGCTTGTTTGAGCGTTTTTCATTTGCTGCGATGAGCTGTTCCTTATCTATGAGCTTGGGATATTCTTTTTCTCCGGTGTAGCGTGCGTCCGCCAGAATACGGGCGACCATATTTTTGTTCCAGAGCCGTCCCTCGTCGTATGGGATATCCTGCTGGCGAAGCGACTCCGTCAACTCATTCAAGGATTCTCCTGCAATATATCGGAGGAAAATCTCCTGCACAAGTTTCGCCTCTGATTCCTGTATGACGATCTCACCCAGAGCCATCTTGTAACCGAAGGGCTGCTTCCGGTTTCCCATCACCGCACCGTCCTCTCTATGGACTCCCGCAGCCCCAGCCCATTTTTCAGGCAGAAGCGGACGGAGTCGTTGCTCTCTATGATAATTTTTTCAACGAGTTCACCAAACAGTTCCGTGTCAAAGCTGTCGAGGAATTCCGGCCCATCTTCCAGGATGTCTATCAAGTCTCGTGTTTGCAGGGCGGTCATGTCGCTCTCAGCATCCATCAGCTTTTCTTTTTCCAGCTTGGCCTGCCGGAGCTGCTTGGTCAGCTCATTGGTTTTGGCTATAAAAATGTCAGGATCAACAAGGCCCTGCTGTTTGAGGAAGGCCAATGTCTGATTCTGACTGGATAGATCTGATATTCTTTTATTCTGGGCGACGATGTCAGGACTCCAGAGCATCCTGCGATTGCGGATCATCTGGAGGTTTGTAAGCATCTGTTCCAGAATGGGGATGCTCTGATGTTTCAGCTTGTAGTATAGGCGGCAGAAGGATTCCTGAACTTGGGTTTCTGGTATAGGAGTAATCTGACATTCGTGTCTCTCTTCATGATTGCAGCAGCACCAATACCATTTTTGATTGATTTTCTTCGCCCGAACACGTGCTCCGCAAGAACAGCGTATCTGCCTTGAAATGGTGTCGTGAAGCAGCGTTGGCTCTCTTTTTCGTGTTTTCCGAAGCTGTTGAGCTTGGTCAAACATCTGTGTTGCGGGCAAAGCGGGAGATGGACTTAACAAGGATCTGATCGATCAGACCCCGACGGCAGTCTGCCATCATCCGCTGGAAGTCATTCCGTTTAGCCACCGTAGTTCCGGTGATCCCCTCATCAGCATAGATGTCAACCATCCGCCATTCGGCCTTGCTTGAGATCAGCTCCGTGTAGTAGCGGTTTTGGGCCGCAAAGGAATTGAGTTGATCCTCGGAGTCCGAGCTGACACGAGTATAGGCTGCGACCCGCAGCCGCACATTTTGAGGCCGTTCCGTAGGTTCGATTTTTATAACACGGGCCTGCTTTTCTGCCAGTGCTGTTGTTCCGTCTACCAGCCGCTTTTCATCCATATCCGCTCACCTCCTTTTTGCAACACAAACACTACCACAACTGCATCCAAATAGCTACTGAAAGATGAAGAAAATCAGAGAAAAAACATGACTTCAACACCGCTATTCGCGGCGATCCGTGCGGCAATTTTTCTCAGTTCTTTTTCGGTGAAAATACCGCATTCCCGGAGCTTTCTGAGTAGGATGACGATCCCATAGTAATTGATATTGGGGTTCATAGATGTTCTCCTTTCTGCATTCGACTATCTCTGCGGCACAAGCATGGGCACCGTCCGAAGAAGGAAAAGGCAGGAGAGAATAGAGGGACCATTGGGCAAAGGAAAGCGAATATAAAAATACTGGAGAGGTGGACAGCTCCCATGCTTCTGCCGCAAGAGTGTGGTCACTCCGGTGATGGAAGCAAATGATTCCATCACCGGAGCGGCCAGAACTTTACGGTTTTGTTTGCCTGTATTCGACACTACTTCCCCAGGCGGGGCGGCAACTTGAACTGTGCTGGCGCACATCACGGGAGTTTCACCCCTCCGAGGATCTCTCGAAGCTGCGTACAGGAGTATCATTGTGGGCTGACGGGATCATGGCGGGGACAGCTTGCCAAGGCTGCCTTGGCCTGAGTGGGTATCGCTCTGCACCTTACTTGGCCGTCCTTTGATGCGGAGTTTCTCCGCACAGGTGGTCATCGCGCACTCGGTCTGACGCTGGCTCCGTCAGCTAATGTATTCAAGTTGCCGGATATGACCGCTTGGGCGGTGTTTTTCAAGGAACAAAGCCGCTGATTTATCAGCAGCGGAGTGAGGTTCAAAGCCCTCTCACTCTATTAGCCGTTGAAAACACCGTTTGCACCAAACTTTTTTGTCATCTCAGCATCTTTTTCATTTTCTGCAAAATACGGATCTTTCGATTATGGATCGTCATTCGATGGATACCCATCATTTCTTCAAGCTCACGCTCTGAGCACTCGTCGAAAAACAGCGCATGGATCAGAGCCCGTTCTTCTTCGCTCAACTGATCCAGTGCGGCCCGCAAACGGCATAAATCGTCTTTCTTGATCACGGCATCCTCGACGCCTTCAGCATCGTCCGCAAACTGGCACTTTGCAGAATATACGAGCCGCTCCAGCGAATCCTCTTTGCTGGGAACGTAACTCTCCGCACCATTCGCAGCATTTTTCCTGCGCTGCTCGCTTTTCAGATCCACCTCCATGTATTTCATCTTGCGGTCACTTTTCTTCAAGACTTCCAACACATCCGGGCGCTCTTTTAAGCAGGGATATATCTTCAAATAATCGACCCGATATGGGTTATTGTGATACGACATCTTCTGTCCTCCGTTTCATCATTTTGGAAATTTTAAAAACGATGAAACGGAGGGCCTCGGCATCTCTTGCAGGCAGAAGGCCAGCAAAACAAAACGCTCATTCAGTTCCTTTCTGGAACCAAATGAGCGAAAAAGCCGCTTGATCTGCCTTCCCACTATGGCCGCATTGATCCGTCTTGCTCTCTTTGAGAGCAAGGACTGCAAATCAAGCGACACATGGGAAGGTCACGCATCAAGCGGCTCCGGGGTACAAACTTGGATATTCAATTTTTAGTTGTAACGGGTAAGGCGCTTCCTACACGCCGTTACAGCTTAGAATCGGTTAAGTCGAAATGCCACTGGCGGGAAAAACACCTGCTCTCCGCAATGGGGACATTTCACATAAACTGCGCCGTGATTTCCTTTACACAGGATCTCTAATTTGTTCTGGCAATACGGGCAAATTCTCGCCATTGTAATATGGCTGGAATACTGTTTTTTCAATTCCTGCTGCTCTGTCTGTATGCAGGAATAGCGTTGTGGATCCAGTTCCCTTGCATTGATTTTTGCCATACTTTCTCCCTGCCATATCAGGCGATCTCATTTTTCTCCGGAAATATATCTACCAGTGCATACGGGTCATACAAATCATTTCTCCCTACCAAACCGAGTTGGGATAATCTTATAGTCAGTGCTGTTTTGGACACACCGAGCCGCTTTGCGGCCTCCGAAAAACGCTCATAGTCTTTGCGTGCGTATATGCGATTCAGCACGCTGATACCATCTTTCAGGCCAACATTTGCCATATGGCGATATACCAGTTCCTTTGGCAAGAGAAGAAATGAAGTCAGCACATTGGTCTGCCACTCCTCCCAATCAAGAACAGGGTATTGCGTATGTTCATCTGTCATGCGAAATACGCAGCGAGGAGTTTGCGCCTCATATTCTTCCGGATACAGCATCCAAAACAGTTGATGCGCTGCTTCGTGCATCATAGTAAAGTTCAAACGGCCAATCTGATTTTCTGCCACAAGGCTCTGATCAATGAAGGCCGTTTTTCCGTCTAATTCATAGTCGAGCCTTGTGCCGTCCCTTTGAGGGATCGTTATGATCACCCCCGAAGTTGCCGTAAGGCCGATGGCATCATGTGCTTCACTGATATCTGCAAAGGTAAATTGCAGGCCACACATCTTCTCTGCAAAATCTGCCGGATCAATATGATCGACCTTTTGAGGGACTTTTTTAAGGTAATCACGAAGCAATCTGCGGGAAATGTGTTCGATGTCTTTCCGTGAAAGCCAGAGCATCTGTATGCGCCCCTTTCTATTCCAACGCACCCACGAATTAGAACATTTGTTCGCTTCTTGTTAGAAAGTATATCATGATCGCTAATCTATGTCAAGTGACATAAGAAAATTGATGGGCATGCTTTTGTTTTTCAAGGCAAAGTCTACCGTAAAACATTGCCAGCTCAATGGCAATTTCAATCGGACCTATCTGTACTCCGTTCTCAATTTTAACTATGTAGGTTCTACTAACATTTATCTTTTCAGCAAGCTGTTCTTGGGTGAGATCTCTGCCGGTACGCAGCCGCTTGAGGTGTGGAAGTGCTGCGCTGTCTGCCGGTACAGCCGCTTTGTTATCAGCAAAATACACTCCGGCTTTTCCCGAACCTGCTCCAGCATGTATACTGTATAGTAAAACCCCGACAGTTTCCCGGATAAACCCAAAAGACGCAGC
>SFRL01000043.1 GCA_004562765.1 bacterium
AACCAAAATAATTATAGCATTGGAGGTTTTTTACTGTAAGCTAAAGCAGCTGTTGTCCCCCTGCATAGCAGGGGGTTTTATTAAAGACTGCCATACAAAAAAAGCGAGCTTGCTTCCTGCAAACTCGCTTTTCTTATATCCTGCTATTTCATTCAATTTAGAAAATTCTGCGGACAGCCAATACCGTACGGTATGTGATCGGTGAAGTGTACTTGATACCGGTAGACGGTGAGCTGGCATGTACGATGGTGTTGTTTCCAACATAGATTCCTACATGACCGCTGTAGCATACAATATCACCGGGCTGGATGTCATCAATGCTCACTCCGTATCCACAGCTGCGCTGTGCACTGGAGGAATGAGGAAGCGATACTCCGAATGCAGCATATACTGCCATAACAAATCCGGAACAATCAGCACCGTTTGTCAAGCTGCTTCCACCATATACGTAAGGATTTCCGACAAACTGGCATGCATAATTTGCAACTGCCTGTCCGTTTGAACCGGAGGGTGCGCTGTAATTGCGGTCGCTTGATGAAGATCCGCCTGATGAAGAGCTGCTTGAGCTGCTTGATTTCTTGGATGAACTGCTGCTTGATGAAGAACTGCTCTTACTACTGGTCGAAGACTGCTCAGCTGCGGCTGCCGCTGCTGCCTCTGCCGCCTTGCGGTCTGCCTCTTCCTCTGCTAATCTTGCTGCTTCTTCCTCTTTGGACTCTGCATAAGTATACTCAGTTGATAAAACAACATAGTCAGCGGACACATAACCTTCTCCGCCCTCTACGGATACTTTTACCCAGCCGTCATTCTTCTTTGCTTCGCTGACTACGGTCAGTTCCTCTCCCCCGGGAACGAGCTCGATCACCTTGGCGTCTGCGTCTGCTTTTTGACGGACACGAAGTGTCTCCGTATCTACAGTAGCGATTCTGGTTCCAACCTTGCGTAAAAGCTTCTTGGTAGCAACCTCTACATATTCAGCCTTTACATAACCGGTGACGCTTCCGGATTTGATCTTGTACCAGCCATCCTTCTCCTTGATAACTGTTCCTACAGAATCGTCATACAGTTTTCCTAATACTTTACTATTTTCATCGGCATGTGCACGAACATTCACGTAACCGTCAACCTGTGCAACGATCATGACCTTTTTCTTTTCCTCGGTCTTGGTCTCCTGCTCAGCCTCTGCTGTATCAGCTGCCTCAGAAGCAGTCACGGTCTGTGTAGCAGTCGTCTGCTTCGCAACACTCTTTGCAGAAATGATATTTTCTGCAAGATACTGTGACAGGGCAAGTGAGATACCGGATGCCGGAGATGAAGAAGTCAGCTCTGAGGTCACATTTACATTTGTGATCTCTGAAGCGCCTGCAATAGGTGCTGCTCCTGCAATGACCGGAGTCGCTGCCAGTGTAAGCGCACTTGCTAAGCAACAGGTCGTCATGCGTAATGCTTTATAGTTCATAATACCCTCCAAATTTATGGCGTTTGCAACTTTGTTATCATTTGTTACAAATTTATTACATTTATTACAGTGCCATTATAGCAAGGTTATCAAACTATGTCAACCACAAGATATTGGTAGTTTTTTCTAGATTGTATAAATATAGTTCTCCAGCGACGTAATTGCGTTCGCACCGTCCGCTGCAGCCGTCACGATCTGGCGCAAAGGTTTGGTCCGAAGGTCGCCCGCCGCGAAGATCCCGGGAATACTTGTCACACATGTCTCGTCTGCACGGATGTATCCGCCCTCATCACAGTCCACCAGCTCACGCACGAGCCCTGTGTCCGGCAAAATACCTACTGCAATGAACACACCCTGAAGCGGCAGCTGTGTATGCTCTTCTGTTTTTATGTTACGAATCTGTAACATTTGCACCATGCCTTCACCGTCGATGGACTCTACCACACTATCCCAGATCAGCTCGATATTCGGTGTGTCAAATACCTTCTGCTGCAGGGAACGGGCACCGCGCAGTTCATCACGCCGGTGGATCAGGTATACTTTCTCACAGCCACGCGCCAGAAACAGTGCATCCTCCAGAGCTACATCTCCTCCTCCGATCACCGCCACGGTCTTTCCTCTGAAAAATGCACCATCACAGGTCGCGCAATAGGAAACGCCCATGCCTCGCAATGTCTCCTCGCCCGGCACACCGAGCATCCGGTGTGTCGCACCCATCGCGAGCACGATCGCACGA
This sequence comes from bacterium, assembly GCA_004562765.1. Taxonomy (GTDB): domain Bacteria; phylum Bacillota; class Clostridia; order Lachnospirales; family Lachnospiraceae; genus W0P33-017. Next base: position 2,196 of record SFRL01000043.1, read on the forward strand.
CAACTGTGTCTACCGTTTGTCGTAACAACAATCTTTTCCTTTTCTGTCGCCGCCTCAATAGCAGTCACCTCTGCCGTTTCAAACTGAGCACCCAGTTTTTCCGCATGCTCCCGAAAACTCATCCCAAGTTCAAATCCACCAATTCCCGGCAATCCCGGATAGTTATCCACATCCACTGTATTCAAGATCTGTCCACCGCTCATCGGCTGTTTTTCGATCACCAGTGCCTGCAGCCCGGCGCGCATTGCATAGATCGCTGCCGTCAGTCCCGCAGGACCACTTCCTATAATAATTACGTCTAACATGCACGATACCTCCTTTATCACGATCAGCATTTGCAAATTTCCATAATATATGATATAATTTTTATACATATTATGCGCTCTGCGCAAAAGAAAGGTGGGATACTTATGGAAATCGGCGCACTTGCTTCTACCGCATTATACCAGATGGAACAAAATTCCGCAAAGGTAAACGGATATGATACTCCGACGGATGTGGGTGTTGCAATGCTCAGCAAGCAGTTAGCTGTGTCTGAGGCAAGCGGTCAGAGCCTCATCCGTGCGATGGAATTATCCGTAAATCCCGGCATTGGCGGCAACGTAGATTTTTATGCGTAAACTCCGCAAACAAGGCAAGCCACAGTATTCACATACTGTGGCTTGTTTTTTTCCCAGCCTCTGTGGTCTACAACAATCGGATACTCTTCTCCGTGATCTCAATTTTCCGCTCCTTATAAAGGCGTCCCACCGCGCGTTTGAATGCAGCCTTGCTCATCTGCATCTCGCGCATGATGATCTCCGGGGATGCCTTGTCGTTAAAGGGCAGCACTCCGGCATATTCTTCTATCACGCCCAACACCTTTTCGGCATCCGCATCCATCTGCGTTTCCTTGTTTGCCCGGCGGGTGATATCGAGTTTCCCGTCCTCCTTGATGCCTGTAACGCGCGCTTCAATAATATCACCAATCTTCAGGTCGGATGTATCCTCGCTGCGCGGGATCATCGCCGAGTAGCGGTCATCCACCGCTACGAACGTCCCGAAATCGTGCCCGAACTCATACACTCTGCCGCTGACAGTCTCGCCCTTCTCGTAGGGTGCTTCCGTGGAAAGCTTATCATACAGGTGCTTCATACTTGCACACAGTCTGCCGCTCTTATCAATATAGAGCGTCACCAGCACTTCATCGCCCTCGCGCACCTTACCATTCATCTCCTTATATGGAAGAAACAGATCTTTTTCCAATCCCCAGTCGAGAAACGCGCCGATCTTTCCCACCTGCGAAACGGTCAATACCGCCAGTCCCCCAAGGGTCAGCTTCGGCTCTGCCGTCGTCGCGATCATACGATCCTTGGAATCACGGTAGAGAAAGACCTCCAACTTATCTCCGATCACTGCATTTTCCGGCACCTGCAACTTTGGCAAAAGTACCTTTTTCTCTGACTCACGGCTCTCTGCCAGATAAACACCGAACTCCACCTTTTTGATGATCGTCAGTGTCTGATATTCTCCTAATTTCATGTTCGCTCCTTTATTTATCCATAAAAAATCACATTCGCATATGCTTCGCCGTTCTCATCGCACAGTTTCACGCTGACACGTGAAGGTTCTGCTGCAACAGCGGGACAGATCGTATCACCCAGCACGGCTGCTTTTTTATATTCTGCCCAGATCCGGTGCACCTCAAAACCTTCCGGTAAAAATTCTTCACCCATCAGAATATACTTTGCATTGTTCATGTGATGGTTCGTGTCAATAAAATAGTGCGGTACTCGGATCGGCGTCTTTTTTTCTCCCTCCGGTATTGTTGGGAGCTTCCGGCCAAGATACTCCATATCAAGCTTCGGCTCCGAAGGATACTTCTCTAACATCTCCGGAATCGGACGCGCCGGTTTTCCGGTCTGCGTATCAATAAATACCCAGATCGAGTTGGCTTTCAGGATCGTCTCCCCCGACTCATCCTCAATCTTAAAATTACGGAGCCCGTAAAATCCCTTGATATCATAGGGCCATGTATAGATCGTCAGCTGTTCACCTAATTTCGGGTAGCGAAGGACATCTACCTGCCAGCTGCTTAAGATCCATGCAACATGATGCTCACTCAGATATTCCACTCCGACACCGAGCTGCTCGGACTGAAACGTACAGCAGTCCTGTAAATAGTCAAGCAGCGCTGTCAGACTCGCTTCCTGTTTTGTATTGCATTCGCTGTAGCGAACGCGGGTTTGAAATGAATACATTGTTTTACCTCTTTTCTCCTATCTATCATGCCAGAAATCGTGAAAATAGGCAAGAGCTGTACTTACGTTTTCCTTCGTTCCCGACCGGTATGCTTATAGTATTCATCCTTATCCTCATACATCAGCCGGTCTGCCAGTTCCTTCATCTCATCAAAGGTCAGATTTCCGTGGTCTTTGCACACGACAATACCTTTTGATATAGAAAGTCTGTATTTTCCGTTGCCTTTCCATTTTTCCGTAAGGTGGTCAAAGGTATGGAGCATGTCGTCCAACTGCTCCGCGGTACATTTCAGTAATGCCACAAACTCATCTCCACCGATCCGATATACCTTTCCGTATTCGCCCATTGATGTGAGGATACATTTTGCCGCCCCGATGATCAGTTCATCTCCGGCCATATGGCCATAAGTATCATTGACGCTCTTTAAGCTGTTTACATCCATCATGATCAGAGTAACTTCTGAAACGATACCTTTTTCCAGTATTTTCGCACAGTCCTCCTCGTAGGCACGGCGGTTGAAAAGACCGGTCATATCATCTGTTATGGAGATCCTTCTTTTTTCCGCAATCTCTCTGGACGCCTTCCGCTCACGGATAAAAATGACGGCAAATACGATTCCCATCATCATTAAACCGATGATAAAAATGACAATACTTGTTGTAACAAGCTCAAACACATTGATCTTATCCGGATTACAGTCTTCGACAACCAGATACCAGTCCAGATCCTCCATATATTTTGTCATACGGCTGCTCTCAGCACCTTCTTCATAATAGAATTCGTCTGCATTCACATTCTGCAGATAAGAAGAGTCGAGATAATCCCGTTCAATACGCGCTGCTTCCGAATCAACCTGTATGAGCCCCGTTTTGTCGATCAGATCTATTTTCACGTTGTATTTTTCTTCATACTGCTTCAAAAACCGCTGCAGGTTTTTCATTTCAACACCGATGCCGCATACTCCGAGGAAATTCCCGTTTTCATCTGTGATCTCTGTATTTACAAACACAGATAATTCCCAGTGATTGGCTTCGTCCGTATCCACTTCCAGATCATAGTGTTTTCCTTCTTCCAAAAACGTCCGATACCAGATATCATGTTCATCGTTTTCCGGATCAACAAATTTACTGATCCCATTATAAGAATAGTACGCCTTTGAAGCATCGCAGACAGCATAAACCATCTGATAGCCGAATCCTGTTCGGATAGAGTCCAAATAGGAAGCTACTACCTTCTCCACTGCTTCCGGCGAACTCTCACCGCTTTTTTTCATATATTGCTTCAGACTGTAATCATTTGACATCGTCTCCGAAACGATCACCGGTTTTAAAAATTTATTTTCTATACTGTCATTTACCATATGAGCGATCAACATGCTGTTGCTCTGCGAATTTTTGTCTGAAATACGATTGATAGAGACAATGCAGGAGACTACAGACACGCTCATACTGATCGCCATAATCGTGAACAGAACAACGATATCCAGTAGTTTTCGCTTCTTTTCTTCTCCTTCCCGGATCCTGCTCCACTCCTTTAAATATGCCAACAGCATGAGGATCAGCGTAATAAATATCCCGATGTTTGTGATAGATATGCCATACAAAAATGCCTGCAAAATGATAGCCAGCAAAGGAGTAAAGGTATATACCAGAAGCGATACAAACGTCGTTTTTTTGATCGCCTTCCGATACCGTATGCACATAATGCTGCAGACAAGAATGCAGATCAGATTGATCGCCGCATAAATATACCATCCCGTATTTCTGTGATATTGATTGGTATCATCGAAATAGTACATCCACTTTGTATAAAAATTGGTCACCAGGATCAACCCGCTTATCGCGATACATACACGGACGATATTGATGAAAATCCGGTCAGGAACCACACCTTTTTCCCGCAACAGCTGATAAATATAATGCATCGACAGATCGACAAGCACCAGGTTCAGAAAGAACACGCCAAAATTGCTGGTCCTGTTCAGAAAAACAGCGGTTCTGCCCGTATTGCCCGCAAACACATATCCGCATGCCTCAAAAAAGAAGATGATGGAAATTGTAAAAAACATCCAGCGTAACAACTTCCAGCTGCTTCTTTTATACCCGGTCATCGTGATGATGACCGTCAGCATCAAACAGATAAATCCACCAAATATTTCTATTGTTGCCTGTGTCATTGCCAAACTCGTAGTATTCATCTGTACATTCACATCCTGTCATTCAAACAAAATCTTTACAAACATTATTTTTCCTCTACCACCTGAAAAATATAGAACTTCAGATAGTAGCTCTCATCCGCCGCCCACAGGATCGGATGATCCGGTGCTTGTGTCCGAAACTCCACCTGACGCAGACGCTTGTGTGCAGAGCGTGCCGCCTCGCGGATCGTCTTTGCCAGAAGTTCCTGTGTCATGAAATGGGAGCAGGAGCAGGTAGCAAGATAACCGCCGTCCTTTACCAGCTTTAATCCCTTCATGTTGATCTCCCGGTAGCCCTTGATCGCATTTTTTGTTGCCTCTCTAGACTTTGTGAAGGCGGGAGGATCAAGGATCACGACATCGTAGGTCTCACCTGCCGCCGCCAATTTCGGCAGCTCATCCAGCACGTTCGCACAGCGGAAATGCACAGTATGTTCCAATCCGTTCAGGCGTGCGTTTGCGTTTGCCTGTTCGATGGCATACTCTGAAATATCAAGTCCAGTCACATCCGCGGCTCCGGCAATACCCGCATTCAGGGCAAATGTACCCATATGCGTGAAGCAGTCCAGCACCTTTTTCCCCTTACAGATCCGCTGCATCGCCAGACGATTATATTTCTGATCCAGGAAAAATCCGGTCTTTTGTCCGTTTACCACATCCACCATATAATGCACGCCGTTTTCCACGATCTCTATATTTGTGTCAAAGGGCTCGCCGATAAAGTCCTTGACCTTTGGCAGTCCTTCCTTTTTGCGCTCGTTCGCATCACTGCGCTCGTAAACGCCGCGAATATAGATGCCGTCTGCTTCCAACACTTCTTTTAACAGATCCACGATCTTCAGCTTGAACTGTTCCATACCGAGTGCCAGACACTGTACCACCAGCACATCCTCATATTTATCCACCACGAATCCGGGCAGGAAATCTGCTTCTCCGAAGATCACACGGCAGGACGAAGTATCCACCGTCGTCTTCCGGTAGTCCCATGCACGCTGCACGCGCATGCGCAAAAATTCCTCGTCGATCTCCTGATCCACATGTCTCGTCATGAGCCGGATGCGGATCTTTGAATTCACGTTGATAAACCCGCGTCCCATCTGATAACCGTCAAAATCATGGACGATCACGATATCTCCGTTCTCAAAGGATCCCATGATCGTGTCGATCTCGTTGTCAAATATCCACATGCCGCCCGCCTTGATCGTGCGACCTTCGCCCTTTTTTAATGTCACGATTGCGCTCATCGCTATTCTCCTGTATTTCAGTCAATTTATCTTTCAACATATTTCTATTTATTTGAAACTTTTCATTCATGCTACCACAAATTATGAGTGGTGTAAATATTTCTGCCATTCGGAAGTGATCAGTCAAAACAATGTCCCCGGACCATCCGAGGCCCGGGGACATATTGCTCATCATTCCTATCAATCATAAAATGACATATGATATTTGCATTTCCGGTAGATTTTAAATGCCACTACCGCAATAAACGAAACTAAAATGTAAAGCGTGGATCCGGCTCCTGCCAGTCCTCCGATGATAACTAAAATCCACATTAACGGGTTCATGTTTATTCTCCTCCATTTTCTGAATGATCTGATTTCTTTGTTTTTTGATCCGCATCCGGCAGATTCTCGATGCGCCAGCACCAGATAACTGCGCCGAGCATTACAACTGCCATTACTGCTACTACTGCCATGTCCATAATGATTCCTCCTATTTTGGCATACACAAATAGACCTATGCATTTTTGTTTGCTGCACAGGCAAAATGGTCTCGTTGCTTGTTTCATTTTTTCTACAATTTATGCGGATTTTTTTCCATCCAGATCATGGATGTATTGAATGGTTGTGACAAGCCCCTGCGCACAGATCTGCGCCTGATATGCATCCTGCTGCAGAAGCCCTTCCTGATGTGTCGTCTGTGTGACTGCACATACATATATTTCAGAAAGCAGCGCACGAAATGCTCTGCGAAGCGGACGAAATGCCCGAATGACCGGCAGCTTCGTCTGCGTTCCGATCATTTTTTCCGTACACGGCTCATCGGTCAGTGGCATACCCGGTATCAACCGATAGACGGATGCCTGCGCAGACTCTGTCGCTGTCAAGAACTCGGACTGCGCCCTTGTTTCCTGCGACAACACTCCCGTAACTACCATCAGGGCGATCAGTAGGTACAATATGAAATTTCTGCTCTGTGCTGCGATCCGTGCGTTCTGCTTCATACCAAAAACCTCTTGCTGCCGCCGGCGTTTGTACTATGATATGCACTGCCGACGCTTTCGGCTTTATCATAGCACGCACAAAATACGGTTGCAAGAGGTTTTTCATCGTCACGAGATCTCTATCGGTTTGGAATAAAAACTTTGTTTCTACAATAACTGATAATGTTCTTCAATTGCCTGCTCACACTGCTCAAAAGAGCCATTTTTGATACCCTCACAGATCTCCCGGTGAAGCTCATAAAACCGCTGTTGCTCCTCCACAGATACATCCATCAAGGTATCTTTGATTCCTTTCCGGTACACCGGAAAGATCGCATCTGCGATCGTCATCCACATGCGATTCCCCTGCAGTTGCAACAGCTCATAGTGAAAACGCGCATCGGCATCAACTGCCTGCTGACTGTCATTTCCGGGAATCTCCCCCAGAATGGTGAGCAGCTCTGCTGCAATGTCCGCCCGGTCCGCACGCGCCGCAAGCGTTCTGCACGCCTGCTTATCCAGTTCCATTCGAAACATCTTGACATCTTCCATATTTGTTGCCCCGAGCAGCAGCATCATGCTGAAGATCTCCGAGATCGGTTCGCTCATCCGACAGCTCAAATAGTTTCCGGAGCCCTGTCTGCATTCGATCATGCCGAAGGTTTCCATGCTGCGCAGCGCTTCGCGCACGCAATTTCGGCTCACACCCATCTGCTCCGAAAGCAGCCGCTCTGTCGGCAGCCTGTCCCCGATCTTGATCCGCCCGTCAGTGATCTCCTGACAGATATAGTCGATGACTTTCTGATATTCTTTATTTTCCATATCATCCCCTCAGCTCATCTCAAATTGGCAAAGATCATTGCACCAAATACAGTCAGCAACCCGGACAATACGATAGACAGGCTGCTCATTGCGCCCTCTATCTCGCCCATCTCCATCGCTTTGGTTGTTCCTACTGCGTGGGACGCAGACCCGATCGCGATACCCTTTGCCACAGGCTCCGTGATATGAAACATGCGGCAGACACTCTCTGCGATCATATTTCCGATGATACCCGTAACGATGATCACTGCCACCGTGATCGCCACATATCCTCCAAGCTCCTCTGACACACCCATGCCGATGGCTGTCGTAATGGATTTCGGCAAAAATGTTACATATTCTTCGTGGTCATAGTGAAATATAATTGCCAAAACCAGTACAGATACCAGACTCGTCACCACACCGGTCACGATTCCCACCAGAATCGCGCGCACATTTTTCTTAAGCGGCTCAAACTGCTCGTACAGCGGGATCGCCAGGCTGACCGTCGCCGGCGTGAGCAGATAACTGATATATTTTGCTCCCTCGTAATAAACATCATAGGACATCCGAGATACCAAGAGAAAGATCATCGTAAAAATGATTGCCAAAAGCAGCGGATTAAAGATCGCCAGCTTCCATTTACGCTTGATACAAGTGCCGAGGAAATAGGACCCAAGCGTGATAAAAACACCTAAAAATACTGCCTCGCTGAAAAAATCACCGATCATCGCTCTGCTCCTTTCCATTCCGGATCACCTTCTGGGTCACCACACCCGTGACTGCCATGACCACAAATGTTGTGAGAACTGTGACCACTACATAGGAGAGCAGTTTGCTGCTCAAAAGATCCCAGGATTCGATCAGACCAACTGCTGCCGGAACAAACATGACAGGCATGATCTCTATAAGAAACACACCCACATCCCTGACCGATTCCAACGGCACAATGCCTGTCATCAGACCTGTAAACAAAAGAACGATACCGTAAATACTCGCGGGAACCGGCAGCGGTATCACAGCATGAAGGATCTCTCCAATAAAAGAGATCACAATAATAAGAAAAAATTGTTTTAAATATTTCATATATATGCCTCCAAATTGGTAGTACCAATTTAAGATAGCACAGACTTTCCGGTTATGCAACAGGAAAATGTATCTTACTCCGTGGCAAGCAACCGTACCGCTTCTGCCGCCGCACGGGCATCCTCCATCGTATTAAAATAGGAAAAACTGAATCGCACCGCTCCTATATCAACGGTTCCCAATGCCTGATGCGCCAATGGGGCACAATGGGCTCCGGAGCGGGTAGCGATCTCAAATCGCTCCATCAGTTCATCCGCCACTTCTCCGGACTCATAGCCTTCAATATTGATGGAAACAACCGCTGTACGAATTCCTTCAAAGTCTCCATATATCTTTATATTTGGGATATCACGGATCAGCTCATAAAAGGCATGGGCGAGAGCTGTCTCATGGCTTCCAATCTGCTCCACACCGATGTCTTTCAGAAATCGAACCGCTGCTAATAAGCCTGCAATTCCGTGGGTATTTAAAGTACCCGCCTCCAAGTGCTCCGGGTAATCCTTCGGCTGTCTCTTGTCATAAGAATGTATCCCCGAGCCCCCCTCTTTTAACGGATGGATCTCGATATCCTCTCTCACAAGCAGTCCACCCGTACCCTGCGGTCCCAGCAACCCCTTGTGACCGGTAAAGCAGAGTACTGCGATATTCATTTTTTTCATGGAGATCGGAATGCATCCCGCTGTCTGCGCAGCATCCACGATCAGAACAATATTTTTTCTGCGGCAGATCTCTCCGACCCGTTCCAGATCATTGACATTTCCCGTAACATTGGACGCATGCTGGATAACGATTGCCCTTGTTCTCACTCCTATTTCCTGTTCCAGATCCTCATACGAGATCCGCCCCTTACCATCTGCCACCACCACGGACAGACTGATCCTGCCTTCATCCTGCAGACAAGCTAACGGCCGCAGCACGGAATTGTGCTCCATCGCCGTTGTGATAACATGATCCCCCGGTCGGAAAAAGCCCTTGATCACGGTATTTAATGCTTCCGTAGCATTGCATGTAAAACAAACACGGTTTGGCGTCGGAAAATCAAACAGATCCGCTAATTCCTGCCTTGCCTCTGTCACAACACGCGCTGCACAAAGAGAAGCCGCATTGACACCCCTTGCCGCATTTCCCGCCCGGTTCATCGCCTCAACCATCGCATCGATCACGCAGGACGGTTTTTGTAATGTAGTTGCTGCATTATCCAGATATAACATCGCTTACCTCTTTAACGAACAATAATCTCTTTCTCAGATTTTCCCGTAACGCGTCCGACGATCCGCGCCGGGAGTCCGATCGCCTGCAGCTCCTTTACGGTCTGTTCTGCCTCCGACGCATCCACGGATGCCAGCAGTCCGCCTGATGTCTGGGGATCAAAAAGGATCTCCTCCATGGCAAAAGGAACGTCCCCGAAGGAGACAAATTCCTGTACATGGTTGCGGTTTCTCTGGGCAGCCGCCGTCAGATAAAACTCCTCTGCCGCATGATAAGCACCCTCAATATATGGGATGTTGCGGCTTTCAATGACTGCAGACAGCCTTCCGTCCAGCATCTCATGCAAATGTCCCAGAAATCCAAAACCGGTGACATCCGTACAGGCATGCACAGTGTGACCATGCAACACTTCGGCAGCATACTTATTGAGTGTCGTCATAGACGCGATCGCTTCCTCCATATCCTTCTTGGAAGCCTCCTGCACACGGTTCGCCGTACAGATCAGACCCACGCCCAACTTCTTTGTCAGGATCAGCATATCGCCTGCCTTACACCAGTTGTTTGCCAGTATTTTGTCCGGATGAATGATTCCGGTCACAGAAAGTCCGTATTTGACACTCTCATCCACAATGGAGTGTCCGCCGGCAAGAGAGCCGCCTGCCTCCTGCACCTTCTCGGCACCGCCCATCATGATCTGTCCCAATATATTCAGGTCCATTTTTTCCGGAAAACAGACAATATTCAGCGCTGTCAGGACACGCCCACCCATGGCATAGATGTCACTCAGGGCATTGGTCGCCGCGATCTGTCCGAAAATATACGGATCATCCACCATCGGCGGAAAAAAATCCAGTGTCTGAACGATCGCCTGTTCTTCATTTACCTTATAAACTGCCGCATCATCATGACTGTCATAACCGATCAAAAGATTCCCATCTTTTTCATCCTTTGGCAGACATTCCAATACACGATTCAGCATTCCCGGCCCCAGCTTCGCCGTGCAGCCACCGCCCTTGCAAAATTGAATCTTTTCTTCCATAATCACGCGTCCTCTCTTGCATCATTAGCAGGGTTTAATGAGTAGATCCGCTTTCTCCATCGTCTCCACAATATCGTACATATTCGTGACGCTGCCAACCTTCAGCTTTTCTGTCATTCCATAGTAATTCAGGCATGTTCCGCAGCTCATGATCGTGACACCCTGTGCTTCCAGCGATTTCAGATCATCCAGAGAAGGGGACTCCTCACAGGTCATATATACACCACTGTTGTAGAACAGTATCGTGCGGGGCAGCTCATCCTGCTGTGTAACGGCATAGAGGAATCCTTTTAACAGCGTTTTCCCAAGTTCCTCACTTCCGGCTCCCATCTGGTTGGAGCTGATGACGATCACCCGGTTGTTTTTTCGCATATCCGGTATGCATGTAACTTCCTGATCCGTGTTTCCAGCCTTTGTATCAGCCTTTTCGCCTGTCTTTTCGGTTGCCTCATCTGCTGCCACGGAAACCTCCATTAAAACTGAATATTTATGATCTTCCAACTTGTTTGAGCTGACTGGATAACCGGTGACCTGTGCCATCTTTGTCAGATTCTGCACAGCAATCTCGTTATCCACCAGTACTTCCACCGTGCCGGATTCTTTCAGTTCCTTGATCGCATTTTTTGTTTTTACGACTGGGATCGGACATGTATCCCCCATTGCATCTACAATTATTTTATTCATGCTGTTTTCCTCCCTTGCACTTATCCTATCGAACAATTATTATTCTAACATCTTCAAGCATTCTTTGCCATTGAAAGTAACAAAAAAATGGAATATATTGATTAAGAAAGAACGGAAAGCTTTTCGAAAGATCATTTGAACGGAGAATTCATATGCGCGCAAAAGAAGCATGCTATATCATATCTTTTCATACAACTGCAGATGCGATCGCTTTTGAAAAAAAAGCGGGATCAATCGGCTTTCCCGGCCGGTTGATCCCACTTCCGCGTGCGATCTCCGCAGGCTGTGGAATGTCCTGGAAACTCCCCAAAAAGGATGCTCCCGAACAGATACAGGAAGTACTTGCTTCTTTTGCGATCAATTATGAACAAGTACATGAGTTATAGGGACGTTTCTTCTGCCACGCAGAGCGCCCTTTGTCTCATTCATAGCGGACTGCGTTCCACAAAAAGATTCCCGTTTGTCCCTGCATCCATATACCATTTCACCAGCGTCAGTGTATCGTTTTCGACTTCGATGCAAGTGATGAGATATGGATGCACACAGCTCCCTGTATTCATATAACCATAGGCATCCTGTGTGACCATCGGGCGGTGCGTGTGCCCGGTGATCAGCACCCGACCATTTTCTTTCGCCCATTCGGTAAGCTTTTTCTCTGTGCGTTGTTTCGTTGTGTAATTTTTCGCCGCGCTGGTTGGATCCAGAACGCCAACCTGTTCCAGCGGCTTCCAGACATATCGCACAAGAAAACGGCTCAGCGGCCAGAACGTGGAGTTTAACAGCGAAGCCTGATGCCCATGGGTCAGATGAAACCGTTTCCCACTGTCCGGGTTTTCCAAAATCAGACCAGAATAGAACGTAATGCCCGGAAAAAGCGGCAGCGTGCACTGCTTTGTGGAACAATAAAAGGACGAACACTTCTTTTGTGAAAAAGAGGTGTTCTTTTTTACAATATCATGATTTCCGTATATCATGTACAGCCGCCGTCTCCGGTAAAACTGCGAAAGCAGTTCAAATACTTCACCGTGAACCTCCTCGATCTGCTCCATCTTCCGGTTTTCCCAGAGTTCATCCCCATCGCCCAGTTCAATATAAGTATATTGATTTTTTGCATAGTATCGCAAAGCCGCCATATAGAGATGCTGGTTTTTTAAAAAATTGTCGTTGTTTGTTCCGTTCCCGCGATGACAGTCACTAAACAGGACATATTTTCTTCCGGGACACATCGGAAGTATCGGCACACCGTCAAAGGCGCGGTCCAGTCTATTCTTATAGCCCATAAGATCACCGCCTTTTCCCCGGAACATGCCGAAAGCGTAATATATGTCGGCAGGCAAACGGAAAATAGAAATGCAGATACAACACGCGATCCCGGCTGCCGGTGCAGGATCGCGTCACAAAATTGAATAATTTACAGTTGAACCGGTTCATGCGCTGGGCCAGCGCAGACTGCATGCGTTTCCAGCGTGAAAGTGTAACAGTACCATCCGGAACAGAAAAATATACCGTGCAAAAGCGGGTGTAGATATCATTCCAATCCACACCCTGTTCCAACAGTCCCCTGTAGAATGCATCCTGCATTTCAGGATCCGGAAAACGTATGGAAATCTTTAAGGAAAGCTGCTCCGGTTGTGAAAACGTCCCTACATCAAAGATTGTGAGCCACCAGTGCCTCTCCCTGCGGAAGGCAACCAGCGTTCCCTCCCACCTTAATTCTGTGGAAATGGGAAGCATTTCTGTTTCATCCGCAGCGTGAAAGATCGTAATTTCCCGCTCCTTTTCTGCCACGATCCGATCCGCATGATAGATACCCACTTCGCACCCCGTGCAGATTCCATATTGACCTTTCCATATCTGGATCAGCCACGTTCTTCCATCATAGTCAAAATATACCGGAAGTGTTTCCAGCACCATGTTAAAATAAGACGCTGCCCAGTCGTAGATGGCTCCATAGCCAAACTGCTTCTGCCAGGCATCCACCCGACTGCTGAATACATCCCACTCCGGGACATACCGATATCCAAAGGGTTCCGTCAGCGTATCTATGAGCTCATTCTTTTCACAGACTGACATCCCGTGAAGCCGGCGAAGACTGCTACGTTTTCTCCAGAGATGTATGCCTATGCCAATACTGATAACAGCAAGGATCGTTCCATAAATATATTCATACATTCGACAGCTCCATGTTATGATGATTACTATCATTATATGACCACGTTGCTAAAACGTTTTTCAGATGCCAATGCTAATCAGGTTGTTCGATTCTGGGTAAACCACTCACATCCAGTGTTTCTAATGTCTTCAATTGCTGAACAACCAGTTTTCTCAACAAAGGCATACGCTTCTCTTGATCTATACCCTGTTCTATAAGAATGGCATTATAACTCTCCATGTTTGCAAGTATCAGCAGTTGATGTATCGCTGCATCATCCCGAATATTGCCTTTTTTTCTTGGATTCTTTTCTCTCCACTCTTTGGCAGTCATACCAAACAAAGCTACATTCAGCATATCCGCCTCACTGGAATACTTATAATTTATCTGTTCTTTTGTCAAGTTCTCCGGAATCAGACTTTCTTTGATTGCATTTGTATGGATGCGATAATTCAATTTAGATATTTCACGATTTAAGTTCCAGTTTAAGGAAAATCTACTGTTTTCATCTTTCTTTAAACGCTGATAATCTTTAATAATATAAAGCTTAAACGCCGGAGAAATCAATGGAGAAAACATATGCATTTGAACCGGCATTTTCTCTAAACTTATCGAATTCGATAAGTTTAAAATCAGGATTATGTAATGCTTCCCATAATCCAAGAAAATCTATTACATCCCGACCTCGTAACCAATTATGAATTGTAATTGACGGCTGAATACTCCTATATTTAGCTATATCTGTCAATGAAATATATTCATTATCAAAATCTGTCGTATAAATCCCGATATCTATACCATTTGCATGAATAGTTTCCTTTTTAATAGGCCTTGTCATCATTCCCCTCCTCTTCTGTACATATTTCCTCATTCTTCCGCATCAGCTCCTCATATTTCAACTGATAAGCAAGCAATCTCGGAATATATTCAGGCGGGGTTCGCCTTGCAGCCTCCCAATCTTCCAGTGTCCTTACCGGAATTCCGGTATGTTGTGAAAACTCACGACGATTCATTCCGGTACTCTCTCTAAGCCCTTTAATTATATTTGCGCTACCCATATCATCACCTCCACGCATTGCGTAATTCCATTATACCACGCATTGCGCGTTTTTCCAAGAAAAAAGAATGATTGCAGGTAATTTTCTGATTTCACCTACAATCACTCTTCCATTCACATCCCCTTATTCACGTGAAAGTTCTGACACTCCATATACCTCTTTGCCCAAGCAATCAAACGCTTCCACGTACAATGTTTCGCCGATCTCACATTTGTTCAGCATGCATCGCTGGCTGTACAGACCGTTCTCAACACAGATCACACCGGAACCACCCAAAGACTCATATGCCTTTCCTGCCTGATCCACAATGCGAAAGCTTAATCCATCTGCAGGATCGTCACCTTTTGTATTGCTGTAATAGATATCCACATAAGTTCCCAGCTCTGTCTGGATCACATCTGCCTTCTCAATGTCAAAAAATTGTTCACCGGATGTCTGCTCTCTATACAGATAGGTGGTTGAAATTGTAGTAGACATATCCTGTAAAACAAAATCAGACTGAAGCCTCATCACTTCCTCACTGCCGGACACATACGCAGTAGCCAGCATCGTAACATCCATGCTCGTTTCTTCTTCCGCTTTCCCGCAAGTGACACAGATATCCATCACATCATCGCTGACAGAGAGAAAATCTATACTTTGCTCTACAATTCCCAGCTCATCGGTGTTTCGAATGCCGCCTCCGATATTCACGATGGTCAGTCCTTTTTCTGTCGCGTACTCCTGCGCTGTCAGATCCGAAATAGCACTCCAATTACTCATCAGATCTTCCGGTAACGCATCCTCCGGAACAAACAGATATTTACCCCCTTCCTTTGCGGCCACTTCATAGACCACAGTGTCTCGCAGCCGCATATACCCCGCTTCCTGCTGCCGTTACAAGGACCAGTACCGCAATAGCCGCCGCTATACTTCTTTTGTAATTGCTCTTTTGCTTCTTATTTTTCATTTGATCTACCTCCAAAGAAATTTTTTCGGAGGCTGCAAGCACATCAAACGCTTTTTTATATTTTTCTTTATTCGTCATCTGCCCATTCCTCCTTTAATACATTCTTCAGCAGCGTTCGTCCTCTGGATAATCGCGTTTTTACGTTGCTCTCACTGATATGTAAGATCTGTGCGATCTCCCGGATATTCCAGTCCTCATAATAAAACAAATGAATCACGATCCGATATTTTTCCGGAAGATTCAGCACGGTTTCAAACAGCGTGCTGTCTTCCTGTGTCTCGAACGGCAATTGTTCCACATAATCCTCCAAAGGCATCTTATTTCTGCGCCAGAAGGATTTATTTACATCTTTCGCTTTGTTGACTGCAACCCTGAAAAGCCAGGCTCTGATATGCTGCTCATCATGAAATTGTTGATTGGATGTGTGATAGGCAATAAAGGTATCCTGAGCTACATCCTTGGCATCTTCCGCATTTTTGCAGATGTTGAATGCCGCCACAAACAGATTCGTCTGATACGCATTTATCAGCCACTCTACCGGTATTCTCATGAGTAATCCCTCGTTTTATTTATTTGAAAAAGGCCTCTTCATCAATAAATCGATGGAGGAGGCCAAAAGGTTACATTATTTAGTTAAGATTTCTCGCAACAGTTTTTATCACTTCATCTAACACGATCGGCTTGGACAGATGGCCATTCATACCCGCATCCAAAGAAGCCTGCACATCTTCCGCGAAGGCGTTGGCTGTCATGGCAATGATCGGGATCGTACGAGCGTCCGGATGATCCTTCAGTTCACGAATGGCACGCGTTGCCTCATAACCGTTCATCTCCGGCATCATGATGTCCATGAAGATGATATCAAAAGTATCCGCATCACTTTCGCAGAAACGCTCTACTGCCTCTTTTCCGTCAGAGACCCTGGTCACAACCATACCAAGTTCTTCCAGCTGTACCATAGCAATCTCTGCATTCAGCTCATTATCCTCAGCCAGCAATGCCCTGACACCCTTCATGTTCACGTTGGAGGCAGGGGTATCCTGTTTTTGCACCATACTCTCATTGGTAAGTTCTAACGGGAATTCTACGATAAATGTAGAGCCTTCTCCCTTCTTGCTATCAACGGATATGGTTCCGCCCATCAGATCTACATAGCGTTTGCTGATGGCCATACCAATACCG
This sequence comes from bacterium, assembly GCA_004562765.1. Lineage (GTDB taxonomy): Bacteria > Bacillota > Clostridia > Lachnospirales > Lachnospiraceae > W0P33-017. The sequence continues at coordinate 19,000 of SFRL01000043.1, forward strand.
GTATCTGTCACATGATAGCGCGCCTTGATATGACGGTCATCATCTTATGTCCCACATCCTGAGAGACACCAAAAATCTCGGTGGATGCCAGACGCATATACAGGTGGTTGCTGTCAATGTACTCCTGCGAATACTGGATCGAAGGAGAAGCGGAAATATTTACTTCCTTGTTATAGGACAGCACTGAAGTACCGGCTGCAACGGCCTTCTGACCCTCCTCACTGAAGATGGCAAGAAGGATCTCCATGACAGCTTTCTTCTTGGCCTCATCCTCTTCCACCTTGTCGGAAACGGCCAACTGACACATGGGATAGGTCAGGATCCAGTTATCCTCGGAGGTATCGCCGAAATAGGGCAGGATCACACTGTTTAGACCGTCTTCCTTGGTGATGTTGTCTGCCAGAGCCGCTGTGTTGCGGATCATGGCAGTCTGTCCGTTACAGTAGGCCTCAGTGACCGGAGTGAACTGCAGCTCCTCGTCGCCGGTCTGGAAGCGCACATCCTTCAGAAACTGCTCATACTTTTCAAAAACCTTGGGCCAGACCGTATCGTCCAGACCCACCTGCTGATCAATCGTTTCTTTTTCATTTGCATTTTCATTCCTTTTCTCCTTTAATATCCTCTTTGCATCGGTAAGCATACCGATCAGTAACAGCATTTTTCCTGATTCTGCTCAAAGGAATTTCATCAGACTGCTCAAAAGCCGGGTCGAGCTGACCGGTTTTGCAAGAAAATCATCCATTCCTACCTGTGCGGCGCATTCCCGATCCTCCGGGCGGGTATTTGCTGTGAGCGCGATGATCGGGACATTTGCACGGATCCGGTTCGGCAGTTTTCGTATCCGTTCTGTTGCATCATATCCATCCATCACAGGCATTTCGATGTCCATCACTATAAAATGATAGTAACCGGGCTCCTTCTCTTTCACCGCTGCAATCGCTTTGCTTCCGTCATCAGCTTCCTCAACAATGAGGCCGTGACCCACAAGAATCTCCTTCATGACTTCGCGGTTCAGTTCGTTATCATCCACAAGGAGCACACGTCGCCCCTCCAATGCTTCCATATTTTCCGGTTCCTCAATGGATGGCTCATCATAGACAGACTCACCAAGCGCATATGCAATCGTTAATTTCATGTCTGCAAGAACCCCTTGCATTTTCTCCAGATATTCCTCCGCTTTAGCAGGATATCTCCCGCCAAGCTCTGCATATCCGACTGCGCTGTTCAGCTCTGTCCGCAGATCCCTTAACGACTTTTTATGAAATTCCGTTGCTTTTCTCGCAGCCTCCAGCTCCGCTTCCAGCATGTCCACTCGTTCCAGAAGCATCTCATGACTGGCCTGCGAGCTCCGAACATTGCCGTCGGGATACTTAAGGTCAAACTCGATCGTGACCCCCAACACATCCAGACATTTCTGAAGTTCTTCAAGCGTCATGCTTTCTCTGGCAAGCTTTCGATAGAACGAAGACGGAAGGATACCCATCCGCTTTGCAAGATCCGCCTTTGTAATTCCCAGTTCAGAACAAACGATATTTATTGTTTCTGTTGTCTTCATACGATCAATCCTATCTTTATATGTAGTGCTATTCATTCCATTTTGGTTAGTATAGCATTTTCGACATATATTTACAAGCATATTGAAAAAATAATGTAAAAAAGACGCAGGAAAGAGTTACTTTCGTGCGCCTTGCAAATCTATATTGTCTGCAACATATACGATAAAACCTTTATCCTTTGCATATGCAATGGCTTTCTTTTGTATTTCTTTCTTGTCAGCATATTCCAGCACATATACCGTGTATCCTTTTGACAACAGGCCCTCTAAGTATTCCCGGTAATACTCCCTGTTCTCCTCGGTATTAATTTCGAATCGGTTTTCTTCAAAGTTGTAATTGGTATATACATCTTCCTGATTCACACCATCAAATATTTTTCCGTTTTGTTCCCCAGATGCAATATATTCCTGAACAAAGACATCTCCCCCATTGATGATCACATCCATATTACCACTCTTTAACCGGGTCAGGATATCAACGATACCATCATAGATCTCCCGGGTTTGAAACATGTAATATACATCTGCGTTATCAATAAAGAAACCGTCAAAACCTTTTTTCGCAAGCTCATTTCCTTTCGATATGATGTAGTTGCGCCATTCTTCCTGCGAAGCATCCATCCACTTTTCATCCGGCCAGTTTTCATATTCGTCCAATGCATATTCCGAATATTTTTCATAGCAATCTCTGAATTCTTCGATCGAACCGATATTTAGATAACTGTATATGGTCTTTACGCCTTTCTCTTTTAGGTATGACACATCTTCTGCAGTGAAATATTCCCCATCAATAACAAGTGTATCTGCACAGGGAAAACCAGCCAAGTGCTCACGATCTTCACCGATCAAAACTACATATTCAGGGTTGTCATTTCTATTAGGGCTATTTGAGCTATTTGAGCACGCAAGTAAGCCAAATACCATGATCAAAATAATTGTTATGACAGATACTATTTTCTTCTTCACTTAAGTTTGAGACCTCCCCGTTTACCTGACCCCATACTTCCCATGGTCTCACTCTATGAACCGGATTCAGCTGTTATGGATCATGATGCCTTATCAAGCATGTCATGGATATATGTCCGCAGGCCATCCTCCGTATCTATACTGTATTTCTGGTTTATCAAAATATAATACTTCATGATCCGCTCTTTCGGCAGAAGTTCACTGGAAGGAATGCTGTCGCCGTATCCTTTCCGTGCCTCCTTCCAAGGATCCTCATTATGTGTTATCTTCTCCAATACTTTCCCGCCATACATACCGAAAGTATTTACCACAAGGTCGATCACCCGCTTTTCATCATCCGTCAGGGCATCCTCCGTTCCTTCCAGAAGCGCAAAACGTGCATCATCGATAGGATTATATTTGAAATCCCGGAACAGATCATAAACCTCCGGATAAACCGGGCCGTGGATCCATGCCCTGCAATCCTCTTCAAAGATCGGTCTTCCATGCAATGCAGAATAAACGCCCTGGATAAAATACAGAAGCTTTTGCAACATTAGCGGAGTCACCTCTTCCAGCTTTTCAAAGATATACGCAATCACCCTGAGCATCTTATCCGAAACGGAAAATAGGCTCTCTATGCTTTCTGCCGCAGCAAACGCTTTCCTGTACGCCGCATCCGTAAGCTTCTCCCGGTTCTCCATGAGCTTCTGCTTCATATATGCCGGGGATGAAAGCGCTGCTTTAATGATATCCGAATACTCTTTGGAAGGTACCTGTCCTTCCAGATATCTCGATATCGTCACCTCGCCGAACCCAAGTGCCAGAGAAAGCGGAGCCTTACCGATCTTATAGATCTTCATCAGCCTCTCGATATCATCAATCGTTACAAGCCCTTCCGCCACCCTGTACTGTTCATCGATTTCCTGAACATTCTTATCAATAAGTCCAGGAATGCTCATTTCCTCGCCGCACCCCGCACAGACAGCCACGGTAATTCCAAAAGTATAATCCTTATCCCTTATATTCTTTACGATGTCCTTCTTCTGCAAAAGGTACTCGGTCTCTTTCCTACACTCTATGCAGAAATCTCTTCTTCCCTTCTCTGTCATAATGGTCACCTCCGATTTGCCTCCCGATTATTTGAAATAGTATGTAAGCGGATGCTTCTGTTCATGGAACGAAATAACGATCACGAAACAGTTCTCCAGCTTGTTAAGCTTGATATACAGAGATACTGTTTTCTCTTCCGTCCCGTTCCTCTCCAAGAAAGTTACATCCTTGCCGAAAACATACAGGTTCTCATGTTCAAATCCCTTATGCTCATTCTGCAGGATCTCCGAAAAATCCATTACAGTAAGGCTCAATATGATTTCCTTTGCTTTCGCCTCGTCAATAACATAATCCAGAAACAGATTTATGTTATCCTGCCGTCTGACATTCCGATCAAGCCGGTAATTGTCCTTTTCAACAGCTTCCTTCACCTCGGAAAATATCCCATCATCAAAAGCGACAGGAATATTTCCCTACCGCCAGTTTCTGTTTCAAATTTCTTTCCTGCACATCCCGGTCAGCGGCTTCTTGATCCTGCAGAGCTTTTTTGAGATCGTGTTCTGTGACACATCCTTCATCTTCGCGATCTCTTCCTGCGAATATTCTTCAATAAGGTTGGGTGGGACAGGTACCAATGACCCCAATGCTACATTGCAAAACGATTTGACCTTGATTTTAACCGCCTCGAATTGCACACAGTTAAAGAAGCTGGAAATAGTTATTTTCATGCGTCTTGCTTTTTAAAGTGTTCGAATTCGAACACTTTCTTCGATTACCTGACCATACTGTTTTCACAATTCGCTTGTCTCAAACATTAGTTCTGATTATAATCATTTAAAGAGTTGCATATAATATTACCACTACCAAAAAGCATTTGACATTCTATACAGAAATGACTTATACTTCTCGTAGTGAATGAATTACGGAAACTTGAGAAGCCCGTAACCCGAGCGGCTCCTGCGGGGGTCGTTTTGTTATTTGCGCAGAAATTAGAGGTGTTTTTATGACTAACAATTTACAAAAGAAGCCCTTTTTAGACTACCAGGCACAAATCAAATATTTAAAGCAAAAGAAGTTAGTCATTAACGATGAAACCTCTGCAACAACAGCCCTTGAAAAAGCCAACTACTATGGTCTTATCATCGGTTACAAGGATATTTTCAAAGATCCTGCTACAAACAGCTTTTATCCCGGTACTACTGTCTAGATATCATTATATAAATTTTCTATCATTTTACCAATTCTGTTAGACAGCCACCTTTTGCCTCTACATAATACTTGTCATCCACCTGCAGCCATACACTCTGAACGCTGGGGTTGAACACCTTTGTATTGTCTGCTGTAAACTGCAATCTCTTTGCCGCATCCATATAGTCGATAATTTCGATATTCGTGGCATACCAGATATCCTCTCTGCCACCCATAAATTCACAGAACTCCTCAATCACATTCCAGTTATGATTGTTGTCAAATTCAAAACTGTGTCCCCAGACATACATCAGTTTCAGATACTGCTTCTTACCAAAATTCGCAAAAAACTCCGCTTTTTTCATCAGTTCAGGATCATTGTGATGGCAGGTAGGATGCCACTCCAGAGGATCCTTAGGTAATTCAAAATCAGCCACAGAAGGTACCACTCTGGCATAAGCAACACCGAGCTGCCTGAACAGCTGCTTGATTTCCTCACTGTAAGAACCATTGGGATAAGCGTGCCCCCTGACAGGCGCTCCGAGCAGGCTCTCCAAGCCTTTTCTGTCTTCTAAAATTTCTTCTGCCACACCGGTAAGCGGGCATCTCTCAATGGTGGGATGAGTCAAGGTGTGTGTTGCCACCTCATGCCCTTTGTACAGTTCTGCGATTCTGCTTCTGCTGAGACGGAGCGGCGTCTGTTCTCTCTCCGTCAGGCCGTAATTAACATTAAAGGTTCCCTTGATCCCATATTTATTAAAGATTCCGATCAACCTTTCATCCTGAATCTTTCCATCATCATAACTCATTGTCAGCGCTTTTGCTTTTCCTTCCGGAAAACAGGTATATATTTTCATATGTTCCTCACTTTCTGCTCCTGCAAAATATCCAATAATGTAATAGGCTTTTTTTCTTTTTGTTAGAACGTTCCGGCTTTTCCGCATTTTCGGGAATATTCCAAGTCTTGCCGGTAAGGAATGCACCGAGCACATGTCCCTGAGCACAATAATTTCTAACGCTACGCTCTGACACATCCCATTTCTTTGCTATTTCAGTAACTGAAAGGTATCGCATATTCATTTCCTTTTTTGACTCCGTGAGTCTGCCACTCGTCCGTCAACTCTTTTCTCGCACGAATTGTTTGCAGCCTTTGATTGATCCAGTCTGCCGGATAACCTTTTTTTGAATAAGTTTCCAATGCCCGATCAATCGTCAACTCCGGATCAATGATTTCCTCTATACGCTCTCTTCCCACTTTCGCCAGCCATAATTTAAATGGTTCTGCTTTCTTTGACGGAATCGATTGAATGATGCGCAAAAGCTGTTCTGTATTTGCAACATCAGTTTTATATTTTTTCCCATCATCAGCTTTTAATTTCAGTTGACTACAAACTGTAGTCAACTGACTTCCTTCCCTCTTCATACGTGTTTTCAAAACACTCCAATATTTTGCACCGTGCCTTCTATCAGGTTGCTCTGTTAAAATACAAACTGCATCAACGATAGAGAAGTACCATTCTTCATTTTCTTCGTCCCAAGCGGTTCTTATCGGCTGATCTTCGTATAATTGAATCTTATCGTTCTCCCGTATCAATATTTCCCTTCTTTCTCTTGCTATGCCAAATGCTTTATCCAAAATATTCTTGCATCATTACTTCCATCCATATCACCCTCACAACCCCAGATCAAAGCTTGTCATAGAATTGGTGACAGGCACTCTAAACATCTAAAACCTAACAGCAATCCCCAATAATTGCTTAAGAATAAGTACGCTTTGGACCATTTATATATCTAAAGTTTTTTCTCTAGCGTCACTTCATTTGCCGGAATAATAAATTTTTTCAAATATTTCTGCATATTTTTATTATATGCATAAACATAACATCCCTTTATTCCACGAGCTAAAATAGTAGTATATGTATTAATAATTAGTTCTTTTAAAGTTTCCTCATCTGTTCCCGCTTTTACCTTAGAATCCTTATACTCATCCAAATTAATTACAATTGAATTGCTTTGAAGAGTATTGGGGACAGGTACCCTAAACAACAATTAACGAAACTTTTATTAAAACTTTATAATGTTTATAAAAACCTTCGATTACCTGACCCCAATGCTAATAATCCTGCTTGTTTTTTAAAGTGTTCAGATTCGAACACTTTAAAATTCGGATTATATATTTCTTCCCATGTTGCTAAAAATTCGAGAGTTGATCTATTTCTTAACCAATTTCTTACAACATCAGCTGCTCTCGCATGATCTGACTTTGCTGCAGCCATATCCGTTATACAAATATAATCATCCATATCCGCAGAAAAAACAGCGATCGGTATATCTTGCACTGTTATAATCCTATTTTTCGTCATCAACTTCCTCCTTTTGTTTAACCAGTTTCTCATACTTTAACTGATAATCAATCAGTCTTGGTATATAGTCCGGAGGTGTTCTCCTTGCAGCCTCCCAGTCCTCCAGTGTCCTTACCGGAATTCCTGTATGTTCGGGAAATTCTTTTCTATTCATGCCAGTACTTTCTCTTAATTCTTTAATGATATTTGCCGTATCCATAAATACCTCCTCCATACGCTTAAGGAACCCTCCCATTTCACAAGTCGCTCTTTTAGTTGTACTCGCATTGCGTGTTAATAAGTATATCACATATTTAGAATTTTCGCAATGCGTGGCTGCAATTAACAGAGAACTTGAGCTAGCGTAAAATTTTATTCGGAATAAATGAAAAGAGAACACCACTTTGTGATAAAGTATTAGGTGACCAAACCAAAATACGAAAGCAAAGAAAGGTG
>SFRL01000092.1 GCA_004562765.1 bacterium
CTGGGATCACCAGGCACTTGTACCAAAAGCAAAGGTACAGATGAATCAGGCAGAATATGTCGCGTTCATCACACCGATCGCGCCGGAAGGAACGGCTGCCGGTGACACGGTGGATATCTATAGGCTGTCGACGGATAAAGCGGAACTTATTATAAAAGACGGCTCCTTCGGAGTCACATATGTGGATCCGTATCCTGCCATCGGAGAATCCGGAGGACACAGAGTCGTTTTCAAAACGGCGAATGGAGACTATATCACGGAAGATGGAAAGATAGCATGGATAGACCTGGGATATGATGACTTCGACTGCCTGGAATCGGCGTTCAATATCCTCGACTTTGATGATGAGCAGATCATGTTTGTCTATAACACGGACATCTCAAACTCATGGGAGAAAGATGTGAAGATCACAGAGTATCTCAACGGATCTGTCCAGGGCGACTGGAATCCTGCTGTGAGAAGGAGCGCAAACGTGAACATGGTCGTGCTCGTAGACGAAGAACAGGAGACAATCGAAGCGATGCGCAGGCTAGCCGAGTATCCGGGAATCTGCCACATCAGGACGAAGGACGGCTCCTCGTTCGCAGCCGATATTCAGGTCAAGGAAGACCGGAAATACAGTGAAGGACACAAACTGGCAGCATATGCTCTGGAAGTGTCCAGAGTAGAGTCGGAAGAGTATGACGGCATCACATATGCAGAATGGAAAGGATAAGCCATGGACTGGAGCAAAGGATTCAGCGCATCATACTACATGGCCATTGTAGATAAAAGAACATGGAATGATATCTCCCGCCTGGAAATAACCGGCGGGAATATTTCTCGTTATATCACAGGCTTGCGGGAATCTGCAGACATTGATTGCCCAGGATATAAGCCTGGAGAGGAACGATGGATCAGGATCTGGCTCGACGCAAGGCAGAGAGGGAGCTCGGCGCACGAAGCACTCTTTACAGGGCTGGCATGTTCGCCAGCTATAAAGATTGACGGAACAGCTCGTGAAGTGCCGCTGGAATGCTATTCCGTACTGAAACCCGCAGAAGATTATCTCCTACAGAGGGGCTGGTACGCTCCTTCAGAGGCGAATGGGGCAGAGATGGTCAGGGATATGCTACGAAGTACGATGCCGGGTCCTGTGGTCATAGAGGGGACTTCTCCTTGCCTTCAGCAGGCAATCATAGCAGAGGACGGAGAGTCAGCACTGACAATGGCGGACAAGATATTGGACGCGATAGGATGGCGCATCACAATCAACGGAATGGGAGTGGTCACGATCTGCGAGCAGGCGGACTCACCGTCCGCGGAATTCGGCAATGAGTTCGACGTACTCGAAACGGCGGTCGAGATAGAGAATGACTGGTTCGACTGCCCGAATGTATTCCGAGCGGTTTCTGATGATATGACAGCGGTGGCAAGAGATGACTCGGAAGTGAGCGCACTCTCGACCGTGGTCAGAGGCAGAGAGGTGTGGATGGAGGAAACGAACTGCGATATGAACGACGGAGAATCCATCGAAGAATATGCACTTAGAAGACTGAAGGAAGAGCAGGCAAGGTCGACCGCGATATCATATAGCAGGAGATTCTTGCCAGACATCGGGCCAGGCGACCTGATCAAACTGAATTATCCGGCACAGAGCCTGCAAGGTGTTTATAAGATATCAGAGCAGACGATTGAGCTTGGATATGGTGCAAAGATGACGGAGGAGGTGAACGCATGACGGATGCCAAACTGGTGAAGCAGCTGCTCGATGCCTTCAAGAAAAGTCAGAGCAAAGGGACGCAGGGGTATGACTCCCAGGCGGTCGTGAAGCGGGTCGAAGGCAACACAATCTGGGTGCACATTCCGGGGGGCATTGATGAGACGCCGATCAGAAAGACGGTGTCTGCAAATGTTGGAGACGTGATCCAAATCAGAGTAGCTGGCGGCAGAGCATTCGCGGTCGGAAACGAAACGTCTCCGCCAACGGACGACACGCTCGCGAAAGTGGCAAATCAAACGGCAGGGAAAGCAAAAGCGGTCGCTGAAGCGGCAAAGGTCGAAGCAGGAGACGCGGCCGAGATATCTTTAGAAGCACACGACAGTGCTTTGCGGGCCTATGATGCCGGAACTGCACAGCGCAGGATTTTTTATGCGTATGCGGCAGATACGAGCGGAGGCAGCTTCAGTCTGACCGATACAAGTCTGCCATACAGAGGCATTTGCGTGTCTACGGACAACGAAGCGCCTTCTGAGCCGGAGGAGTATGTATGGGAGATAAATCCGTTATGGGCAAGCAAGCAGGCGGATAATTACTTGCATGAATTGGCAGACGGCCTCGCGATTTATAACTCGAATCTCGATACGACAACGTATGCCGGGATTTCGGCACTGGCGCTGACATTTTACCTCGCGGGCGTGATGCAGATGAAAGTAGGATATGACGCAGATCTGGAACAGTACGGCGTCATAGCGGAATCGATCCTCGCTGCAGGAAACGGCGCCGGAGTAAAATTTGACAATACATCAGAAGCGTCCGCACGCGGGCGCTTCGTGTGGGAAGTGCGCGACAACGGACACCTGTCGCTGAAATTGTACTAAGGGGGTAAATCCATGGCTACAGTGCCAAAAGGATACGTATTTTGGGACGTATCAGCAAATAAATCATATGCTGCGGGAAAGTCGTTCCCGGCGCTCGGAAACGGAGATTATCTGGTCCCCGCGACAACGTCATACGACGGATACTATCAGCAATATATCTACTACACGTCGAGAACAGAAGGCGAAGTTACATATACAAACTGCTGGACGGGATGCGTGCAGGCCGCATATACGAGCAAGGCACAAAAGCTGCCGTTTAATACGATCGCAGGTAAGCCCGTACGATTCTTTTCGTATACCGGTTGCCAGTTCGCATCGTGCCCGACGACAACGAACACGGGAGGCACGTCCTCACTGAGCGCGATTACAAATCTGCGGTTTGTATCGTTCTATAACTGCACGAAGCTCACGTCAGCGCCTGTGCTGCCGACGGGGCTGACAAGTCTGAACATGGCGTTCTATAACACAAAAATTACAGCCGCGCCGAGCAACTTTGCAAGTCTGACAAGCCTGACAAAAGCGAATTACTGTTTCTGGAATTGCACGGTGCTCACGAGCGTGCCAGACATGACCGCGATGACGGCACTGACCAGCGCGGTCGGGATGTTCTACGGATGCACTGCGCTCGCGAGTCCGCCGGTTCTTCCGGCAAACATTCTCGATATAGGGTACATGTTCTACGGGTGTACCGCCCTGACATCAGGGCCGACGATACCAAGCCAGGTAACATCGATGTACGGTATGTTCTGGAATTGTACGAACCTTGCAGGAAACATCCGCATCGAGTCTGCCGTTATAGCGAACTCGGCAAAAGCGTTCGATAATACGGTGAATCAGATCATACTGCTCGGAGCATCGGCGATATCCGAAGCGCTGAACCAGATAGCCAGAGGATACGACAATGTGTATGCCGGCGTGCCGGCATCGATACAGAGCTTCACGGTTATTCGAGGAACATACGACCCTGCCACGCAAACATTCACAGAAAATGTGAAGGGAACATTCTGCAAGCTGACGGAAACATTTTATGCACCGTATGTGACAGGGGCGCTCCTCGTGCCGCCGACATTAGAGGATCGCAACGGGGACCCGGTGAGCGTAACATGGCATATTGATACGCTCGATGGAACCGCACTGACAGCGGAAGGCGTCCAGCTGCAGCAGACGGGGAAACTTGTCGCGGTCCTGAACTTGGGATCGAGCAATACGAGCGATGCGTATAGATTGGTTAACAACACTAAATACACCTACGACTCAGTTCTGTATCAGTATGTTTCTGGATCCAAAATAGCAACGCTGACTTTTTCGAATTTGATGATTGACGTCAACCCAACAGGGACAGCTGTCGCTTTCGGAATGGAGGCGCCTGACAACGATTCCGGATTCTTTTTCAGCTCAGACGTCAATGTATCAGGAAATCTCGAAGCCGAAACGATCAACGGAATCGCCCTTGCGGTCGGATCATATTTGTACAATTCAACGTCGACAGATACGATCACCTTCACGGACACGAATTGCAAGGGCAAAACGAGGATCATCTGCGGAACGCAGGATGCAGGGAACCCGCCTCTAAGGGCATCGCTCGACAATGATACAGGGGAAATCACAGTATATCTATCCGGAGCCGTAACCGTGGCCCGGATCAATTATATCTGCTGGTAAAAGGAAGGAGGAAGACATGGCAGTAACCGAAGTAGATGTCAGTAAACGTGCGAACACGTTGCTGATCGGAGTCCAGGGTGAGGTCGATGCGCAGGTATTCAGATTCGATATATCGTCATGGATAGAGGAATATGGAAGCGGCGGATCTGCGTCGATTGACCTGCAGAGGCCGGGAGAGAAGACATCCTACACACACGGCCTGTCGATCGTAGACGGATTCGCGGTGTGGACAGTCAGCAACGTCGACAACGCGATCGCAGGACAGGGTTTCGCGCAGCTGGTATATACAAAGCCTGGAGACACGAAAAAAGCGAAGACGGCCGAGTATGTCACTGTGACGGAGCGGGCGCTAGATGAGCAGCGTGGAGATGTTCCGGATCCTTATGAGTCATATCTCGACGAGGCAAGAGCTATCTATTCAGAGACGGCAGCTGCGGCAATCGAAGCGGCACTACATGACGCGGCTGCGGCAGAAGCACAGCGTGCAGCTGAAGCGGCTGCAGCGGATGCGGAAAAATCTGCGCAGGAAGCTCAGAATGTATTCCAAATCGCAGGAGACACATCGTTCTCGATGGACCCTGTGACGCGGAAAGTGACGATGCACATCACGGAATCATAACAGGAGGATAATATAATGCCGAACACATACGATGTGAACCTCATCAGTGAGGAAACAGGAGAAAAGATGGCAAGGGCGATGCAGGCAAGCGCAGAGGCCATCATGAAGATCGGGAACAAGATGGGAGCGTACGATCTTCCGAGAAGCTGGCAGGAGCTGCAGATGCATATCCAGTCGGGAACGGTCAGACAGATCTGCCCTGTGGGTACGAAACTGCTGGTCGACAAAGAATCAGGCGTGTCCGCAACGGTGAACGGTTCCATCACAGGGGCAACCGTGAACGAGGATACGTTCATCGAGGCTATCGGTCACTCAGGGACTGCTGCATATGAATTCATATACGACGGTTCCGTGTGGCACCACCAAGATCGAGTTCGACGTTGTAGACATCGACTATGACGTACCGGTGAATGATGCGCTGGAGCACACTCTGGCGCTCTGGACTTCAGACCTGTTGTTGTACGGATTGATTCCGTTCTGCCCTGCGCAGAAACTGGTGTCCGTCAGAGAAGCGCTGCCGGCAGGAACATACAATATCACGCTGGATCACGGCACATACGGCGGAGGAACAACCCAGGACAGCACATACCAGTTCACGACGACACAAGAGATCCCTGCAGGCGGCGGAATTAGGCACACATCCATGGGACAGTATCAGAGCGACGGATACAATAAAGGACAAATTACAGCAGGGACGTTCATCACATACGATGCGTCCTATAATATCATCGAACAAGGGCTCGTCTGCACAGAAGGAAGCGGCGGAACATCACTCGGAACGACAACGGCGTCAAATCCGACGTACAAGACAGAAGCAAAACTGAACTTCACAGAAAGACAGTTCTATGGATCAAACAGATGGATCCATTCCGCAAACAAAGAATGGCTGAATTCCGATGCTCCAGGAGCAGCGTCTGGACAGATCGCCTCCTGGTGGACGGCATCTGACGAATTCGACATGCCTGTCAGAAGCACGCTGCCGGGCTTCCTGCATGGGCTGGATCCTGCATTCAGAGCTATCATACAGAAGGTCAGAAAGAGAACGGCGAAATGCATCGCGGACGGATCCGGCTACGAGGACACAGAAGAACTGATATTCGAACCATCCATGACAGAGCTGGGCTACGGCAAGAATAACAACATAAGTGAGACGGCTGCGAAAGCGGACGGAACGCTGAAGACGGAGCTGGCCTGGGATATGTTCATTGGAGCATCAAATAGATATTACTGGCTTCGCTCGCCGTTCCCGTCGTACGCGAGCGGCGAGCGGTACGTGGACCCGTCGGGTGCACTCGGCAACAGCAGCGCGTACATCACGTTCGGGGTCTCCGCCGGCCTGTGCTTAGGTTAATCAGGAATCAAACTGCCCGAAGGGATGCAGACGACAGGCGCATCCCTCGGGCATCACTGTTGTTATGGAAGAAAAACCGAAAAAAAGAAGAGATCGATACAAAATCGAACCGACACAGAAAACAAGAGTCGAAAAGGCCACAGACGAAATCGTGAAGAGGACGCTGGAAGTGCTCTGCAAAGAGGATGTGTTCCCAAAGAGATCGAGGTGGCTCATGGCGTACAAGATCGCAGACCTGATCAATGATTTTCACGGTTTCGTGCAGATAGCGAACGAGATCGAGGTCAGATCACATGCGGAATTCGTCGAAAGGCATAAATACCAGACATTGGCAATCGCGTTTCTGAAAGCGTCGGATGTGAAAATGACGCTGGCGGTGGATGTGATGAAAGCCAGTGCGAACAAGCTGGAGTTCTGGGCGGGGCAGTATAACGATACACTCCGCCAGCTCCAAGGCTGGCGCAACAAAGACGAGAAGAGATACGCCGAAAAATATGGAAGTCTAACGGAAGACGACAAAACTCAAATAGAACGGAGCATTCCGATTCTATAAGGGAGCCGGTCGATATTGACCCCTGTTCGCTCGCCGAACCCGTCGAACGCGAACAACGAGCGGAACGTGAACCCGTCGGGTGCACTCAACAACAACAACGCGAACAACACGAACGGGGTCTCCGCCGACCGTGAGTACGCGAGGATCGAGTAAGGAATAACTGAAAGCAAAGCTCTCACACAGGGGATCGGCTTCCTGACCGTAAGGCGAAAACATGCTGTGCGGACAGTGGGCTGGAACGCGCTGCCGGGCGACCGGCATGACGGCGGATACTTAGGGCATCCGCCTATAAGCAACAGCGGCCGCATCCCTGATAACACGGATGCGAACAAGACGGTATGGACAAATTCGGAAAAGCAGTCTCGATGGACGAACTGTGCAAGGCGGCCAAAGAGTGCAGAAGAGGTGTATCGAATAAAGCAGGACCTGTGGAATTCAATCTCCACAGGCTCTCGTCATGTAAAAGATTGAAAGACGACATCATGTCCGGAAGATACAAGATCAGACCGGGAACAAAGGTGATCGTCTATCGGCCAAAACGAAGAGTGGCGACTGCGCCATGGTTTCGTGACCGCGTCTGGCAGAGGTCAATGTGTAATAACGGAGTATATGAAGATCTGACACGCAGTTTCATTCTGGAAAACATCGCATGTCAGAAAGGCAAAGGAGCAGACATGGCCATCAGGAGGGTGGTGAAGATGCTCCAGAGACTCCACAGGAAAGAACCGGGCGCGACAGTGTACGGAGTGCATCTGGACGTAAAAAAGTATTTTCCGTCCACACCGCACGACGAGCTGAAAGAAATGGACAAAAGACGAATCTCAGAAGAGAGGTTTCTGCCGTTCCTTTACGAAATCATAGAAAGCAACAAAGACGAGAGACCGCGGGAAGAAATCGACGCGGATCCGTTCGGCGAGAGAGGGACGGGACTCGGCTCGCAGATCAATCAGCTCCACCAGATAGCCCTGTTGGATCCGATGGATCATGACCTGAAATGCATATGCAGAGACTATATCCGATACAACGACGACATCTTGATACTGAGTCACGACAGACAGGTGATCGAAAGAGCAAGGGGCGCAGCGAGAGACCATCTGGCTAAGATTGGGCTGATCATGACGGACAAAGCGGGAATATTCAAAGCAGAAAACGGATTCTATTTTCTGCGGAAGCGATTCATCATGAAGCGGTCCGGTAAGATCATTATCAGGCTCCACAGCAAAGCACTGGCAGAAGAAAGAAACACACTGCGAGGGCTGAAGCGGTGCGTTGATTATGGCCTCAGAACAATGGAAGATGTCAGACACCATTACCAAAGCTGGATAGCGAATGCGGAATACGCAGGAGACGCACCGATCAGAGCGATGGACAAATTCTATGCGCAGCTGTTCCGGGAGCGTCCGCAGTACAAGAGAAAGAAGAGGTATCTATATGGCAATAATCCAGAGACCAGAAGAAAGGCTCGCAAAAGCAGAACGCGAAAACAAGATGCTAAAGAAAGAGAATGCAGATCTGAAAGCGAAGATCGATTATGTGGCGATCTTAGACTATCCGGAGATGCTGGAGGAAGAAGAGGAGGCGCAGAATGATTAACGTATACGAGAGAGCGAAGGAACTGTATCCGGATCCATGGAATAAGGCGATGCTGAAGAGGCTCGTAAGAAACGGATCGCTGACAGGAGAACAGTACGAGGAAATTACCGGAGAAGAATATGATGGATGATCTACTGCAGATAATTGAGGAACAGGCTGATGTGATCATGCGGCAGTCAGAGCGCATCCTGAAACTGGCCACATTACTTTTAGAGAAGTGCGAAGTGACACAGGCAGAACTGGACTCGATTATTGAAAACGAAAGACATGGAGAAGAGTGATGTGGATGGAAAATATAACTATAGGGCAGGTGGCCGCAGCGGTCGCCTTTTTAGTTGCTCTGGGCGTCGGATTTAAGACCATCAAAGGCTGGACGGTGGCCGCGATCAAGGCGGCTGTTAAGGAAGAACTCGGGCAGCTCTCCGGAGAGATTAAGGAACTGCACACAGAGTTGAAAAAAGAAGATAAAGAGAAAACTAAAAATTTTCTCGTGGCCAGGCTCGACGAACTCGAAAAAGGAGAAACCTGGTCTGATGTGGAGCGTCAGAGGTTTTTTGAACAGTACGATCACTATACGAATGACCTGAATGGAAACACATACATCAAGACGGCTGTAAAAAAATACGAAGACGAAGGAAAGATATGGAGGCAATAATATGGAACTATCTGTAATTGATGCGATGGTGATCCCCGTGATCACAGTAGCATGTCTATGCATAGGCTATGTAATGAAAAGGTGGCTGCCGACGGACAACAAGTGGATTCCCACGGTGCTCCTCGTACTGGGCGCTGTATCCGGGCTGATCCTGTTCGGCGCCGACTACGAGGGAATCGTAAAAGGCATGATGAGCGGCCTCGCGGCTGTGGGATTGCACCAGGCGTTCTGCCAGCACATGAAGCTGCCAATGGGAGACGATGAGATCTATTCGATGGGAGCAGGAGATCTGATGGATGAGAATGCAGAGGGCGAAGACGAAACAGGCACGCCGGAAGCAGAACGGAAGAAGGTGAAAAAATGAGTAACAGCAGCCTCGTCACTTATAAGAAGATTGTCAGCAACAAAACCACCGGGCGCGGAGGCAAGAAGATCGACAAGATATTCCTGCACCATATGGCCGGGAGCCTGACGGTAAAACAGTGCGGAAACGTGTTTGCAACGAGAGCAGCGTCAGCACATTACGGCGTGAACGGGTCACAGATCGGCCAGTATGTCGACGAAAAAGATACTGCGTGGCACTGCGGAAATTTTGCATACAATCAGCGCAGCATCGGAATCGAACTCGCCAATGACGGAGGAGCCTCGGCAAGATGGCACGTCTCAGACAAAACGATTGCAACAGCGATCAAGTTGATCGCGGACATCTGCAAGAGAAATGGAATCGAGAAGCTGAAATTCACGGGAGATCTCTCCGGGAATCTGTGCATGCATTGCTACTGCGCATCGACAGCATGCCCTGGGCCGTACATGAAAACGAAATTCAAGTACATCGCCAAGAAAGTGAACGCTCTCCTTGATGGATTGAAGAATGAATGGCTGGATCACAAGACTCCGTTCAAGGTCAAAGTGGCAGCGAAGGACCTGTACATCAGAGCCGGTGCCGGCACGAGTTACAAGAAAGTCAAAGAGAATGGTAGTTATTATATCAAGCCTGGGGTTTACACAATCATCGCCGTCAAAGAAGGCGGAGATTATGCCTGGGGAAAACTAAAGAGCAGCACAGAAAAGAAGCCGAAGTGGATCGCGCTCGACTACACGACATTTATAGGATAAGTAAAAGCCCCGGACTGTACGAAAACGTACGGGTCCGGGGCGTTTTTTATATCACGCTGCATATTCGATGACGAGCACAGCTGCAGTGCCGCAGATAAGAGTTCGACCGGATGGTAAACTGCTCCACCAATCAGAGTTCTGGTCGAACTCAATAAGATCCTCTAGTTCCAACGGATCCACACCGGTGAGGTTGAGCTCTACGAGGATCTTTTCGTTTGTCTTCACGACCTTCCGGACAAAAGCGTCAAGGATCCTCTCCACCATCCTGTCTGAGTTATCAAAATCGAATCCTTCCAGAAATACCTGAAGACCCTCTCGGAATGCCTCACGGCTGAATGAAGAGGGGCTCTTTTTATTTTTTGATAATGAGATATCAGTGCGTATGGCCTGACGCTCCTCCTCCAGCGCATCCAGCTTCTGCAGAAGCGCCTCTGATCCAGGACGTTTTTCCAGACTATAAACAATGGCGTCGATGGACTTTTCGATTCTGGCCAGCTTCTTTTCGGGGTCGCTCGGCTCGCCAGGTTGCCCCTTTTCTCGTTCGAGATAAACACGGTATATTTTGTCCGTGACCATGTCGAGCATGGCAGGATCACGCATGGCAGCTGCGACCTCGTCGGCGATGAGCGCCTCGAACCGTCTGGCGGGGACATTCTTCGCATTACAGTCTTTCCCGGTGCATTTATAGTACAAATGTTTCGCGCCAGTTTTGCTAGTGCCAGAAATTCCTTTATAGTTGGATCCGCAGAGACCGCAGAACAGCTTCCCGGATAAATAGTATTCAGCGCTCTTCACTTTCTCCTGAACCATATAGAACAGATCCTCCGGAACGATGACGGGCATCCCGTCCTCAATAATGACGTCAGAATATTTGTACTCGCCAATATAGCGACGACTGGTGAGCATCCGCCGGACCGCAGTGCAGTTAAAGGCATTTCCCTTCCCGGTCAGAACGCCGTGATCAGCGAGATATCTGCTGATATCCGCATATGTGCATCCGTCGAGGCACATTTCAAAGGAATGGAGAACGTGAGGAGCGACCTCTGGATCGATCTCATATCTGCGATCCGCTCCGACCTTGTATCCGATCGGAGGTGTGGAGCCTGTCGCCTTGCACTTCTTCGCTGTGTCGTGCATCCCGCGTCTGATTTTCCGCGAGAGCTCTTCGGAGTAATATTGAGCCCAGCCCTCCATGAGAGCCTCCAGAAGAATCCCTTCGGGCCCTTCCGGAATATTCTCTGCAGCATATCTGATATCGATGCCGAGATCCTTCAGCTGCTTCTTGTAAACGACGGAGTCGTATTTGCTGCGGCTGAAGCGG
>SFRL01000001.1 GCA_004562765.1 bacterium
CCATATATTTACTGCCTATACACCACAAAGAGGTTTTTAGGCAGTAAACAACTTTCTTCAGCAATTCCTCGCTCTAAAGAGCTCGGTCAATTCCGATTTATATATTTGAATTTATATTCCATTTTCGTACACAGCGCTTCCTCTGACATGTGGTATCCAACAGGTTATTTATGCGTCGGGTTCACGCGGAAGTAACATAAAACGTGCAACACCGAAATTTGCGATTTTTCTTGCCCGAGCAATCAACAAAGTTTTTCCGGACAGGGTGAAGGAGCATGTTTTCCAATGGAAGACCCTCGAAAATCCATGATGAGGGCAGTTAGAACGCCTATATTTGCGTGTGACCGGAGCGCATTATGTCTGAATGGATGACTTTCCTGCACAATGGAAATGAGACTTCATCGTGTGGAAGCCATTGCTGACACACGGTGGTTTTAGAAGGCTCATTGGAATGGTTTGTGCAGGGTCATACGACAGACATGAGCGCGAAGGGTCACATAGAGAAACTACACAAAATCAAACAAACTGATCTGATTCGTCGCGGGCAGATCCCCGAACATCCCCATATCCGCCATATTATCAATGATCTTCTGCGACACCTTGGTACGCTGACGGAAGTCATCCCTTGAGAGGAACGGACCGTCCTTTGCAGCTTCAACGACTGTGTCTGCCGCAGTGTCACCCATACCGTCGATAGTATTCAGCGATGCCATCAGTTTGCCGTCGATGACCTGAAAATACCGGGCATCCGCACGGTAAATGTCGATTGGTAAAAACTCATAGCCACGGGCATACATCTCCTGCACAATTCGCATATCGCGATACATATCCTGCTCAACCGGCGGCAGCTTTTTATTTTCCTTCGCCGCCTCGGCACTGCGCCGCTCATAATCCTGCATGTAATAGTTCAGGCGTTCCTTGCCCATGCACATGACCTCATAGTTGAATGCCTTCGCACGGATAGAGAAAAACGCTGCATAATATGCCAGGGGATAAAATACCTTACAGTAAGCGATACGCCACGCCATCATAACGTAGGCTGCCGCATGCGCTTTCGGGAACATGTACTTGATCTTCTCACAGGACCAGATGTACCAGTCCGGCACACCATGATCCATCATATCCTGTTTCCATTCGCCCCACTTATCACACTTTCCCTTCGCCACCATACCCTTCCGGACCGCTTCCATGATCTTAAATGATTCCTCAGATTCCAGTCCCATACCGATCAGATATGTCATGATATCATCACGGGTACAGATACAGGTGGAGATCGTCGCCTTTCCTTCCTGGATCAATGTCTGTGCATTGCCCAGCCATACATCGGTTCCGTGGGAAAGTCCTGCGATACGCACCAGATCAGAGAACTCCTTTGGCTGCGTATCGATGAGCATGCCCATCGCAAAATCCGTACCGAACTCCGGTATACCGAGCGCGCCAAGCTTACAGCCGCTGATATCTTCCGGAGATATCTGCAGTGCGTTCGTATTCTGAAACAGTGACATGACGCTTGCATCGTCAAGCGGGATCTTCTGTGCATTGATACCGGTCAGATCCTCCAGCATACGGATCATCGTCGGATCATCGTGTCCGAGAATATCAAGCTTTAACAGGTTATGATCAATGGAGTGGTACTCAAAATGCGTCGTGATCGTGTCTGTCGTCATATCGTTCGCAGGATGCTGGATCGGCGTAAAGGAATAGATCTCATCCCCCACCGGAAGCACAACGATACCGCCCGGATGCTGTCCGGTGGTTCTGCGCACACCCACGCACCCCGCAAGAATTCGCTCGATCTCGCAGCTTCGCTTGTGGACACCGCGCTCCTCAAAATATTTTTTCACATAACCGTAAGCGGTCTTATCCGCCAGCGTACCGATCGTTCCCGCGCGGAACGTCTGTCCTGCACCGAAAATTACCTCTGTATATTTATGTGCCTTACTCTGATAATCACCGGAAAAGTTCAGATCGATATCCGGCTCTTTATCTCCCTTAAATCCCAGGAAGGTCTCGAACGGGATATCAAATCCGTCCTTTTCCAGCGGCTCTCCGCAGTTCGGGCAGTAACGGTCGGGCATATCACAGCCGCCGCGTCCTGCAAAGGCCTTGACCTCCGGTGAATCGAAATCCACAAAATGACAGTTTTTGCAGTAATAATGCGGACTGAGAGGATTGACCTCCGTGATACCGGACATGGTCGCCACGAAAGAAGATCCGACAGAACCACGGGAACCCACAAGATAACCGTCCTCATTGGATTTCCACACAAGCTTCTGCGCAATGATATACATCACGGCGTATCCGTTACCGATAATAGAATTCAGCTCACGCTCCAATCGTTCATGCACGATATCCGGCAGATCGGGACCATACATCTCATGTGCTTTATTATAGCAGATATCGCGCAGCATCTGATCCGAATTTTCGATGACCGGCGGGCATTTATCCGGCCGCACCGGTGAGATCCGCTCGCACATATCCGCAATCTTATTCGTGTTTGTGATGACGATCTCCTCTGCCTTCTCACTTCCGAGGTATTGGAATTCCTCCAACATCTCCTCCGTGGTTCGAAGAAACAGCGGTGCCTGTTCATCCGCGTCGGAAAATCCCTTGCCTGCCATGATGATCCGGCGGTAAACCTCATCCTCCGGATTCAAAAAATGCACATCACAAGTCGCAACGACCAGCTTATGGAAATCCTCTCCGAGCTGTACGATCTGACGGTTTATTTCCTGAATATCCTCCACGGAATTCATCGGATTTTTCGGATCCCGCAACATAAACGCATTGTTTCCAACCGGCTGGATCTCCAGATAATCGTAAAACTCCACCAGTCTCGCAATCTCCTGTGCCGGTCTTCCGTTTAAAAGCGCCTGATACAGTTCACCTGCCTCACAGGCAGAACCAAGGATCAGCCCTTCCCTGTATTTCATCAGCTCGCTCTTCGGAATACGAGGGCGTTTATGATAATAGGTCAAATGCGAGAGCGACACCAGACGATACAGATTGACACGCCCGATATCATTTTTTGCCAGAATGATCGCATGATAAGTAGACATTTTCTGAATTGCCTCCGCAGAGGGGATTCCCTGCTCATTCAATTCATCCAATGTGTGGATCCGCCGGCTCTCCAGCATCTCGATAAATTTCACAAAGATCTCTGCCGTACACGCCGCATCATCTACCGCGCGGTGATGATTTTCCAGAGATACTCCCACCGCCTTTGCGACCGTGTCCAGTTTATAACGGTTGAGCTGCGGCAGCAAAAAGCGTGCCATCGCCACCGTGTCCGCCACTGTAAAATCACAATTCAGATGCAGATCCTCGCAGTTTTTCTGAATGAAGCTCATATCAAATTCCGCATTGTGTGCCACCATCACACAACCCCTGCAGAATTCCATGAACTCCGGCAAAATCTCTTCGATCAAGGGTGCATCGATGACCATATCATCCCGGATACCCGTCAGTTCCTCGATATCAAAGGGGATCGGGATCTGCGGGTTTACAAAGGACGAAAACCGCTCTGTGATCTTTCCCTCCTGGACCTTTACCGCACCGATCTCAATGATCTTGTTTTTCTTGGGACTGAATCCCGTTGTCTCCAGATCAAACACGACAAAATCAGCCTGAAAATCCTGACCCTTCGGATTTTTCACAATATGCTTGGTATCATCTACCAGATACGCTTCCACACCATAGATAACTTTAAAATCAGAGCCCTTCGGAATCGCGTGGTTTGCCACCGGGAATGCCTGCACCGCGCCATGATCCGTGATCGCGATGCTCTTATGTCCGAAGGCGATCGCCTGTGCAATGATATCTCCCACATCGGAGACACCGTCCATATCACTCATCTTCGTGTGACAGTGCAGTTCTACACGCTTATGTACCGACTGGTCTGCCCGTTTCGTGGTGAAATCCCCGATCTTTTTAATACCCATGACAGAACCGACCGTCAGTTCATGGTCAAAGTGATCCAGCGCTGCCACACCCTTGATCTTGACAAAAGTTCCTTTAGACAGCGCACCTTTCAGTTCATGCAGTTCTTCATTCCGCGTGAAGATCTTGATGACCATCGTATCCGTAAAGTCCGTCACAGTCAGAAAAAGGATCGTCTTTTCACCGCGTATCTCCCGCTCATCCGTAGCGACGATCTTTCCTCTGATGACCACATCACCGATCTCACCCTGAATCTGGCTGATTGGAATCTCTTCCTCCTCAAAATCGCGTCCGTAGAGCACGTCGGGATTGTCCGATTTCTTGCGGGCAAACCCACCGCCAAAACCACCTTTTCCATGAGGTTGATTTCCGGCAAAACTCTTTTTTGACGGTGGCATGGGACGTTCCTTTTTCGCAACAGGCGCATCCTGTGCACTGCCCTCTGCCTGCGCTTCCTTCTTTTTTTCTTCCATCGGTGTCTGTTCAGCCGCTGTCGACACATCGTCCATCATCATCAGACTTCCGTCCTCACGCTCTGTCTTTGCAGCAAAAGAAGAATTCGCCACAATGCGATGGATCTCCATCTCCATCCGCTTGTCCGAATCCTCCTTGTATTTGCTCCCCTGCAGCGGCTCATAGTGAATGTCCACGATGAGCTTCAGACCACAGCGGTCACAAAAAATCTTTTCCAAGATATCTACCAGTTCCTCACCGCGCTCCTGCGCCAGTACACTCTTTGGCATATGGAGCAGCAGATGCTCCTCGTCGGTAAATTCCAGCGTCGCGGAACGGTACAGATTATATAAAAGGACAGAATACTCCCTTAATTCCATACGGATGCTGTCCTCGTACACCGCCAGCAGCTTTTTTGCCGTATACTGCGCAGAAAGCTGATACCGCTCCCGAATCTTGATCTTCAGATCCTTTCCGTGAAAGATCTGCTGACAGATATCACGCTCCAGCTGAAATATATATTTTTTCGGAATCAATCTTGCACTGAACAGATAGATCCGATAGACATCCTTTGCCTGGTTAGTGCTGACTTTCTCAACCTCCACCTCACCCAGCAACTGTCGGATCTCTGATGGTACATCCAGCGTCGGAAAAACGTCGAAAAATGCCTTTGCCATTTCTATTTACTCACCCCAATGCTCCAGTTCCTCTCGTAACGCGTCAAGCAGCTCCTCCTCAGGCACCTTTCGAATGACATCTCCGTGCTTGATAAGAAGCCCCTCTCCGATACCGCCTGCCACGCCGAGGTCTGCTTCCCGCGCCTCACCGGGTCCGTTTACCACACAGCCCATAACTGCCACTTTAATATCAAGCGGATACTGCTCAACCAGATTTTCTACTTTTCCTGCCAAAGAGATCAGATCGATCTGTGTACGTCCGCAGGTCGGGCAGGAAACGACCTCGATCCCGCCGCTGCGAAGTCCCAGCGCCTTTAAGATAAGCTTTGCGGACTTGATCTCCTCGATGGGTGCTCCGGTCAGTGAAACGCGGATCGTGTCCCCGATACCCTGTCCGAGGATCAGACCGAGACCTACCGCTGATTTGATATTCCCCCGCGTGATCGTTCCGGCTTCCGTGATCCCCACGTGCAGCGGATGATCCGTCTGCGACGCGATCAGTTCATGTGCACGCACGCACATCATAACATCCGAGGATTTGATACTGATGACCAGATTGTCATAGCCCATATCCTCGATCAGTTTCACCTTGTCCAGTGCGCTCTCCACCAGTCCCTCGGCAGTCACACCGCCATACTCTTCCAGAAGAGACTTTTCCAGCGATCCGCTGTTGACACCAACGCGGATCGGGATGTTCCGCTCCTTCGCACAGTCCACGACCGCGCGCACGCGCTCACTGCTTCCGATATTTCCGGGATTGATGCGGATCTTATCGGCACCGTTTTCCATCGCGGCAATCGCCAGTTTATAATCAAAATGAATATCCGCCACCAGGGGAATGCTGATCTGCTTTTTGATCTCAGCCAGTGCCCTTGCCGCCTCCATATCAGGAACGGCACAGCGAATGATCTCACAGCCTGCCTTTGTCAGTTCCGTGATCTGCGCAACGGTCGCTTCCACGTCCTGTGTCTTTGTATTTGTCATTGACTGGATCAGGATCGGATTGCCGCCTCCGATCACACGATTTCCAATCTGAACCGTCCTCGTTTGATTTCTCATTTGATCTTGCATTCCACTTTCACCTCTTACAGACTTCCGACATACACACCGGTTTCTGTTATTTATTACATAAACAATTTCCGGATATCATTTCCCATGATCACCACCATGAATATCATGAGTGCGATCAGTCCGATATAGTGTACCATGCCCTCTTTTTGCGGGTCGATCCGCTTGCCCCGGATCGCCTCAATGATAAAAAATACCAGACGTCCGCCGTCGAGTGCCGGAAGCGGCAGCAGATTCATGACTCCAAGGTTTGCCGACAACAGGATCGCCATATTGATCATGTTGATAAAAATATAAAATGCGCCATCCGGACGACTCGCCGTGTAAGTATCCCCGATGGTCTTCACAATACCGACGGGACCGGAGAGATCATTCATATTCAGTTGTCCGGTCACAAGCTTTCCGAGGCTCTGGAGTGTTGTAGTGATCCAGTACTTCACCTCATAAAAGCTATGCTGCAACACGCGCAGAGGACTGCTCTTCTGTCTGCCGTAGCTTCCCAGGAAACCAAACATGTAGCGTCCGCTCTCCTCATCATACTGTGGTGTGATGGAAGCGGTATACTTCTCACCCTCATGCTCCCAAGTCACATCGATCGTCTCTCCACCGTGAAAATAAGTGTATACACTGATCTCACGGTAAAAATGGATATTTTTATTTCCCAGTTTTAAGATCGTATCTCCACCCTGAATGCCTGCCTCTGCCGCCGGTGAACCGGACTCCACCTGATAGATGGTGGGATAGTCAATACCGACTGCGCCAAGGATCACTAAAGAGAATACCCATGCAAGGATAAAGTTAAAAAACGGACCGGCAAACACAATGGAAAATCGCTGCCAGACACCTTTTTTGCCGAATGCACGGTTGGAATCGCTCTCCTCGTCCTCACCCTCCATCATACAGGCACCGCCAAAGGGCAACAGTTTCAGCGAGTAAAAGGTCTCACCCTTGTGAAAGCCGACGATCGTAGGACCGAGTCCCAGACAGAATTCATTCACCTGTACGCCATTCAATTTTGCCAACAGAAAATGTCCCAGCTCATGAAACAAAATGATCAGACTAAATAAAATAATTGCAATTACAATATTCAAATTACCACCTGCTCTCTACTCTTTCTCTCACCTGTGCCTCTGTATCAAGGATCTCCTCCAGCTTCGGTTCCCCGATAAATGCACAGTTTCTCATACAATCCTCGATGATCTCCGTAATCTGCAGATAGGAGATCTTTTTCTTTAAAAACAGTGCCACTGCCGCCTCGTTCGCAGCATTGAAAATAGTCGGCACATTGCCGCCTGCACGCATCGCCTCATATGCCAGTGCCAATCCGTGAAAGGTTTTCAGATCCGGCTTTTCAAATGTAATGGAGCCGAGCGCTGAAAAATCCAGCCGCTTGCCACCCAGAGGTCTGCGTTTTGGATAATAGAGCGCATACTGGATCGGCAGACGCATATCGGGTGTTCCGAGCTGCGCGATAATGCTTCCATCCTCGTACTGCACCATGGAGTGGATCACGCTTTGGGGCTGTACGACTACTTCGATCTGATCCAGTTCCACGCCGAACAGCCATTTTGCTTCCATGACCTCAAGCCCCTTATTGACCAGCGTGGAGGAATCCACCGTGATCTTTTTCCCCATTGACCAGTTCGGATGATTCAGCGCATCCTCCAGTGTCACATTTGCCAGTTCCTCCAGCGTTTTTCCCCGGAAGGGTCCACCGGAAGCGGTCAGCAGTATCTTATCTATCTTATTGGCGCGCTCTCCGTTTAATGCCTGAAAAATTGCCGAATGTTCGCTGTCCACCGGAAGGATCTGCACATCATATTCCTTAGCCATCGGCATGATCAGATGTCCTGCGGTCACCAGCGTCTCTTTATTGGCAAGCGCAATATTTTTGCCGGACTGGATCGCCGCCACAGTCGGGCGAAGTCCAAGCATACCGACGATCGCCGTCACCAGGATCTCACTGTCGGGATCCGCCGCGATCTCCATCAATCCCTCCATGCCATAATGCACCTTTACCCCGAGATCCGCCACACGCGCTCTCAGCTCCAGCGCATCCTTTTCCTCCCAGAGCGCCACATTTTTCGGCAAAAACTCGCGGATCTGCTGTTCAAACAGATCCATATTGTGTCCGGCAGCCATGGCAGTCACCTGCAGATCGCCCTGCGCGCGCACGATATCCAATGTCTGTGTACCGATAGAACCGGTAGAACCAAGTATTGCTATTTTTTTCATCACTATTTTCCTTCTTTTTTACACAAAACCATCACATGAAATAATAGGCAAGGAAATAGATCACCGGTGCCGTAAATATAACCGAATCAAAACGGTCCAGAACACCACCGTGTCCGGGGATCAGTTTCCCATAATCCTTCACATCATAATTTCGCTTGATCGCAGATGCCGTCAGATCTCCCACCATAGAGATCAGAGCCCCTGCCGCACTGATCAGTGTCAGCACACATACCTGCATGTGCGTGATATCCATCTTCCCTGCAAAAATGCGTGCATAGATGTATGTCAGCAGCATGGTACCTGCCACACCGCCCACAGCACCCTCTACAGACTTTTTCGGTGAGAGTACAGGCGACATTTTATGTTTGCCGATCAGTTTTCCCACACAATATGCACAGGTATCACAGCCCCAGGAAGAGATAAAGATCAACCATACAGTATATGTACCATTTGTCAGCATCCTCGTCTGATACAGGAAGGAAAACATCACTCCGACATAGAGGACACCAAATATTGCCTGCATGATCTGACTGCTGTGATATTTTGGATATTGCTGCACCATAAGAAACAAAAATACCATCATGACGATCATGAGATACAAGAGCCAGTTGATCGGCACATCAAATACGATCGCAGCAGCCAGCAGCAGATAATAGACAACCGTCAGCGCGTACCCGGTCCAGCCAAGTCTCGTCTTATGGATCTGAAAGACCCGGTAAAGCTCCATCAGTCCGATCAGTGACAGGGCAAGCGAAACGCCCCACAACAGCCAGCCACCGTTGATAAGAAATATGAGTGCCAGAATCACGAGCACGATCCCGCTGATCAATCTTGTACGAAACATAATTATTCCTCCTTGATGCCCCCGTAGCGCCGGTCTCGGTTTTCATAGGCATCGATCGCTTTTTTCAGCTCCCGTTCATCAAAGTCCGGCCAGGTCACATCGGAAAAATAAAACTCACTATAGGCAAGCTGCCACAACAGATAATTGGACAGCCGCTGTTCTCCGCTGGTTCGGATGAGCAGGTCGGGATCCGGCAGTTCCTTTGTGTCGAGATAACCGCCAAAGACCTCCTCCGTGAGATCTTCGGATCGTAACGCGCCGGACTTCACATCTGCGCATACGTTTCGCATCGCGCGCAGCATCTCATCCCGGCTGCCATAGTTGATGGCGATCGTCAGGTTCAGATCCTCATACACGGAGGAAACGCGCTCTGCCTCAATGATCTGCTTCTGAAATTTTGGCTCCAGACGAGTGATGTCTCCGATCACGCGAATATGCATTTTATTTTCATGCGCCGTCTGCACGCACTTATCCAGATAACCGGACAAAAGCTTCATCAGTGCCTTTACTTCCGAATCGGGACGGCTCCAGTTTTCCGTCGAAAAAGCATAGAGTGTGAGATACTTCACGCCAAGTTTTTTCGCTGCCAGACAGATGTTTTCCACGTTTTTGGCACCGGCTGTATGTCCGGCATTTCGGGGCAGACCTTTTCTTTTTGCCCATCTTCCGTTGCCATCCATAATGATCGCAATATGCTGCGGAACACTCATCACATATTCCTCCTTTAAAAAATGAGGCACTGCATAAGCATGCCCCACTTTTCGTTTCTTTTATACGGTAAGGATCTCTTTTGTCTTTTCCTCAACTGCTTTATCTACATTCGCAATGTATTTATCCGTAAGCTTCTGCAGTGAATCCTCAAGGTCTTTGATCTCATCCTCAGAGATATCCTCAGTCTTTGAGAGCTTCTTAAACGCATCATTACCGTCACGGCGAATGTTCCGGATCGCAACCTTTGCGTTCTCGCCCTTCTTCTTTACATCCTTTGCCAGATCCTTACGACGCTCCTCTGTCAGTTCAGGGAATACCAGACGGATCACTTTTCCGTCATTCGTAGGATTAATGCCGAGATCAGAAGTCATGATCGCTTTTTCGATCTCCTTTACCATAGATGCCTCCCACGGCTGGATCTGTATCATGCGGGGCTCCGGTACATTCACATTTGCAACCTGCTGGATCGGTGTCGGTGTGCCGTAATAGTCTACACGCAGTTTATCAAGTACATGCGGATTCGCACGGCCTGCACGGATTCCTCCATACTCCTCAGACAGATTGTTCATGGTCTTCTGCATTTTTTCCTCATAAATGTTTAATCTCTCATCCATAGCAATTACCCTCCTGAATTATTACACGGTAACGATCGTTCCGTTAAATTTGCCGTTCACTGCATTTACGATACTATTTTCTTCATTCAAAGCAAATACATACATCGGCATATGATTTTCCATACACATCACAGATGCAGTCATATCCACCACTGCAAGCTTCTTCTCAATAACCTCCTCTATGGAGATGGTATCATACTTCTTTGCGTTCGGATTCATCTTCGGATCGCTGTCATACACACCATCGATCGCCTTTGCCAGATAAATACCGTCCGCCTCGATCTCGATCGCGCGCAACGTTGTTCCGGTATCTGTTGAAAAATACGGATGTCCGGTACCGCCTGCGAAAAAGACTACCATTCCCTTCGCAAAATATTTGTTCGCCCGATCCTTTGAAAACAGCTTTGTAAAGCTGCCGCACTCAAAAGGCGTGAGCACATTGGTCATCATACCCTCTGAACGAAAGATCTCCGAAACATAAATACAGTTCATGACCGTTGCCAGCATGCCGATCTGATCTGCCTTCGTGCGATCGATCGTATTGCTGGTGCGTCCGCGCCAGAAGTTACCGCCTCCGATGACGATTCCGACCTCTACGCCTGCATCCACGATCTGCTTCACCTGCTTTGCAACACCTACGACTGTTGCCTCATCAAATCCAAAGCCCTTGTTTCCGGAAATTGCTTCGCCGCTCAGTTTTAAAAGGATTCGCTTCATATGGTCTGTTCTCCCTGCCAGTCTGTTTGATAGTTGGTTTGTTCTGTTTATTTACTCTTTGTGAAAAGGCTCTCAACATCCACATCAGAGTAGCACTGTGAGCAGAAGCCCTCGATCACTGCACCGTTATTGATCTGTACAGAGCGGGATTTGATATTACCCATGATCACTGCTGATGTATCTACAACTACAGGTCCCTGAACATCAATGTCACCCTTTACCGCACCTGCAATAACAGCTGATGTAGCGGTGATATTTCCGATGATCACAGAACCAAGACCAACCTTCACGGTACCGGAGCTGACAACCTCGCCCTCAATATGAGCCGCATCTGCAAAGAACTCAGAAGACGCGCTGTTTCCAATGACAGAACCGATTACGGTCAGCTTACCGTTACACTTGATGTCGCCTTCGATCTTTCCTTCGATCTCAAAGGAGCCGGTCGTCTCCATATTACCCTTGATGCTTGTGCCTGCAGTGATAACGGAAACCTCGTCGGTCACCTCACTGTTTGCTGTAGCTGCTGTTGTCTCTACTGTTGCTTCTGCGGTTGCCTCAGCTGCTGTTACTGTTGTATCCATTGTATCCATTGATTTTTCCTCCTTCATGATATCTTTTCTGTATGTGTTTTCAAGTTCGACCTCCATCTGCGCATCGATCTGTGCGTAAACGTCGGGCTCATCCGCCTCTTCCTTTACCTCAGGCTCTGCCTGAAGTTCAGGTACAGACTCCGGTTCAGGTTCAACCTCTGCTTCAGGTTCTGCCTCTGCTTCAGGTTCAACCTCAGATTCGGGTTCAACCTCTGTTCCAGATTCTGCTTCAGGCTCAGCTTCCTCCTGCATCTCCGATTCCTTCTTGATTTCATCAAACGCCACAGCAGACTCCTCCGCAGTTGTTTCTTCCAAAGGCAGCTCTTGTAATATCTCCGGTTCTTCTGCTTCCTCCTGGAGTTCCGGTTCTGCCTCATCCAGCGGACGAAGCTCAGGTTCGGACTGCACCATTGCTGACGCCGTCTGACTTGATTTTTTCTCCACCTGCTCAAGCAGACCATCCAGTTTGGACAATTCCTGCTCGACATCCAGCTCGTTATCCAGCGTGTTTACCTGAATCTCATCTTCTTCGGTAAAATCATCACCGGGCAAAAGTTCATTCAGAGCCTGAGAAAAATCATCCTTAAAGTCCTTGAAAAATCCCATATTTATCCTCCGTATTGATTTTGTTTTCTGCTAGCTGAGGTTGTGATGAATCACCGGCGCATCTTCCGTGATCGGAAGGATCTCTGCGTCCATTTCCTCCAGCTTCTGCAGTATTTTTTCTAATGCTTCCACGGTAGAGTCCTTCTCGGCAGCATCATGCATCAAAACAACCGAATATTTGTATTTCACAACATCCGTCATCACATTCTGCACCAGCTCATCCGCGGTATATATCTGAGAAGTTGCATCCCCACATACAACATTCCAGTCATAATAAGTCATTCCCTGTTCACCCAGATAATCAATAAATTCATTCATATCCGTGTTGCTGACCTGATTGGAGCTGCCGCCCGGAAAGCGGTAAAACTGACATTTCACACCTGTCGTGTCCTCCAAAAAGTCATGCAGTTTTGTGAAGTCCGCAGAAAAAGTGTCCACAGACTCATAGATCGTGCTGTATTTATGTGAATAGGAATGCATGCCAAGCGTGTGACCATCTGCAACGATCTGCTCATACCACTGCTTTGCCTCATCGCCCTCTTTGCCCGTGACAAAAAAGGTAGCTTTCACACCGTGTTTCTTCAGAATATCCAGTATTTCCGGGGTATTCTCGCTGGGTCCGTCGTCAAAAGTCAGATATACGGTCATCGGTTCGCCGTCCTTGCGAAGATTATCCTCTAATGCGATACAGTCACGCACCTTCTCGTTTGTTTCCGGACCGTCCTCCGCAGGTGTTTCGCCATCTGTATTCTCCGGATCATACGTCATATAGTCACCATCTGTTTCTGGTGAAGGTGCATTTGCCTCTGTCCTGACCTGCGTACTCTCAAGCATCTTCTCTGCCAGGATACCGATCTGATTCTGCAGAGAGGAAACTCGGATCAGCAGAAAAATGTTAAGTCCCATGCAAACCGTCATCCAGATCACGATAAAAAGTATGATCCCAGTCTTGATCCGGTTGATTCTCTGGCGGCGTGCACGCTGCTCCTTCAAGCCCTGCGGTGTACCCGGTTTTGTATTTGTATTGCTCATATATCGTAATACTCCAAATTGATTTCATGTCATGATTAACTACATTCTACCATACTTTATGAAAATATTGTGTTAGAATTTTTGTAAATATTTTTGCTATTGTCTGATAATTTTTTCATAAAAAACAAGCCCCCGCGCATTTCGCGTCAGGGGCTTGTTGAAAGTACTTTATCAACCCTTAAAATCAATATGTCCTCCGACTGCCAGTTCCGCTTCGGTCATCACATTGTCACTCATGGAAGCATACGTCACATCCTGAATCTTTTTGATCAGCTCCTCGATCGAGTTGGCTGAAACGATCTCAATATCTTCATCCCCAAAGATCCGATCTTCCTGATCCGTCTCATCTGCCTTGTCCGCTTTTTCTGTCCGGTTCTTATCCCGAAGCCTTTCCAGACGTTCCTCGTTTTCTTTCTTTGACGCCTTTTTCTTTGCCTCTTTCTTCTCAGCAGCCTTTTTCTCAATACGCTTCTGCTGTGCCTTTGCATTCGCTGCAGCATTTTTATCCACTGCCGCAAAGAAAGAAGATGCTCCGTTGTCGTTCACCTTGATGCCAAAGCCCTTCACACCCGCCGTATTTCCAAGACTCTTTGCAAGCTGCTCGATCTGGGCCTGTGCACCGCTCAGAATATCCTCGTATTTCTTGCGATACTCGGAGTCCGTTGCCATCTTCTCGATCTTTTCCTCATCGATCAGCACGATCGTCTTGTTCCTGTTCGCATACTGCGCAGCATTTGCCTCCGCATATTCCTTCTGATCCTTGCTGACTAAAATGAAATCATAATTTCCGTACTTTGCTTTCAGCTGCTCGTAATACTTCGCGCCTTTTTCCGAAAGCTGCGGCTCACCGATCGTTTTGCCATTCACATTCGTCTTTTTCTGTGTGTTCTCCGCATAAGCTGTGGCCACGGTATTTGACACATCTGCTGTTCCGACTGTTGTTCCCATATGTATATCCTCCTTGAAATTTTGTTCGCGCGCAATTCCCTTCGCGCACGGATCCGTTTTACAACCGCCTGCATTTTGACAGCTGTTTTTCATGTATACTGGATATATCGGCTATGTCATGCACATTGTTTATAGTCGGCTTATCATATGGCAAAAGTCATCTTTTCAGCCGTTCCGGATCAGCCGCGGAAGGATGTCTTCTCCTTTCACGATCGCGATACCCTGCTCCTCGTCGCCAAGCACGATCAGCTGATCTCCCGCTTTGATATCAAACACCTTTCTGGCTTTTGCCGGAATGACGATCTGTCCTTTTTCACCTACAGTTACGAGCCCAAAAACATGTTTTCCCTTCGGCGGTACGCCAAGGCCAAAAAAATCACTGCTCTCATATTTGACCAGATCGTCCAGCGTCACACCAAACAATTCTGCAAGCAGGGTACATTTGACAATATCCGGCAGGGATTCACCTGTCTCCCACTTGGATAACGTCTGGCGTGATACACCAACCTTTTCCGCGAGCTCTTCCTGCGATAAATGATGAAGTTTTCGCAACTCTATCAAATTATTGTGAAACATTTTTCCTCCCTGATGATTTCATGCCGCCTGCTTTGTCCGGTCAGTTTTCTTTTTTATGCCAAGTACACACCAACGCAGCAACGGT
Organism: bacterium; assembly: GCA_004562765.1. GTDB lineage: Bacteria > Bacillota > Clostridia > Lachnospirales > Lachnospiraceae > W0P33-017. The sequence goes on from SFRL01000001.1 coordinate 15,096, forward strand.
ATCCTTGATACAATTTCATACAACAGCCATCCACCGCCAAATGCTGCCACGCCGCTGATCAGATATGTCGGCAGTGCCGGCATTTTCGTATATCTGTTCATCCAGTATGCCGCCGCTGCCAGCGCCAGATAGTGAAAAACATACAATCCGAAGCTCTTCTTCGTCATCCAGTCCGCAAATGCGTTTGTCCGGTCTCCCCAACGCTTCATGACAGCAAAGATCGCAAGTATCGCCATCCATCCGTAGGCAATCGAGAATGGACTGTTCACAACGGGTGCCTCTGCATAATTCTCTCCAAAATAGTATGCGACGTACCCACATCCCAAAGCAACCGCCACCGCCGAAAGAATGAGCCAGTATTTACTCAATCGCTCCGTCACGGCATCATGTGCAAATACAAAATAACCCAGCAGAAAACAAAAACCGTAAATTCCAAACCGATACACAGCGATAATCGGCGTATTCAGTATCTGCGCAGAAACCCATACCGGGACTACCAGTGCGATCAAAATAATCGGATTCACCTTTTCACAAAGCTGATACAGTTTCCCCGTCTCAAATCTGCGGATCAGCGCCAGACCAACGGAAAAGATCCACAACATCTGTATGTACCACAAAACACCCGTTCCGGACACTGCCATGATCACATACAAGAACACTTTCGGAACACCGGATGCCATTTGCTCAAACGCACCGCCCATCGCCATATTCAGATACCCCAGCATCCACTGAAAAACAAACAGACCGATGGTAGACGGCACCAGCAATTTTCTCGTTCTGGATGCAAGAAACTCCCGAATGGAATGCTGTTCCAGATAATATCTGGAGCTCATACCGGAAACAACAAACAATATCACCATGAACCACGGATACAGGACATACTGTAAAGCATCCTGACACTGCACCTCCTGAAACGGTCCGATCACACTCGCTGTCAGCACACTGTTATACATGTAGATCACATGATACAATACCACCAGAAGCACCGTGATCCAACGAATATTGTCTACATAATGTTTTCTCATACTTTTCCCACCTTTGCTATAATTTTTAACACATTATACAAGACAGGAAAGCATATGACCACCATCTGATCTTAACAAAATTCGCAAGAAATTGTTAAAATTTGTGGCAAAACTTACTGCGTCGTAATTTTATCACTGATCTGCATACTTTTTTATCGAAAAAGGAAGATGCCGTCCATCCGGACAGACATCTTCCTCATAATCAGCATATTTATTTCAATGGATTTTATGCGTTCATCTGTGCAGCAACCTCTGCAGCGAAGTCCTCATTCTTCTTCTCAAGTCCCTCACCGGTCTCGAAACGTACAAACTTCTTAACCTTAATGGTTGCTCCAACTTCCTTGGAAAGCTGCTCGATATACTTGCCAACAGTCTGCTTTCCATCCTCAGCCTTTACATAAACCTGATCTACCAGACAGATCTCCTTTAACTCTTTGCTGACACGTCCCTCGATCATACCGTTGATCACTTTCTCAGGCTTCTGTGACTCCTTGGGATCGTTCATGATCTGAGCAAGTAAGATCTCTTTCTCATGTGCGATGTAATCAGCGCTTACCTCATCACGGGATACATACTTGGGAGATAAAGCTGCGATCTGCATTGCGATGTTCTTTAATCCCTCTTTTACCTCATCATTGACAACAGAGGTCTCAGCGTCAACGATAACACCGATTCTTCCGCCACCGTGTACATAGGTAACAACGCATCCGTTGGGCTCTGCAACCTTCTCAAAACGACGGATCTTTAAGTTCTCACCGATCACTGCAACCTTCTCTACCAGTGCCTCGGAAACAGTCTTGGAGCTGTCCTCGATCCACTGCTCTGCCATAAATGCATCCATATCTGCTGCGTTTGATGCAACTGCCTGCTTTGCAACAGATGCTACGAATGTCTGGAAAGTCTCATTCTTTGCAACAAAGTCAGTCTCTGAGTTTACCTCTACGACTGCTGCGGTGTTGTCACCTTCAACTGCTACTGTACAAAGACCCTCTGCGGCGATACGGCTTGCCTTCTTCTCAGCCTTAGCCTGTCCGTTCTTTCTTAAGAACTCTACAGCCTCGTCCATGTTTCCGTTGGTCTCGTTTAATGCTTTCTTACAATCCATCATACCTGCGCCGGTCATCTCGCGCAGTTCTTTTACCATTGCTGCTGTAATAGCCATCGATTTTTTCCTCCAAATCTGTAGTCGTTATATTATGCCTCTACTGCTTCTTCCTCAGCGACATCCTCGCCCTCGTAAACAGCATCTTCTGCTGCTCCCTGATTTGCCTCTACGACAGCATCTGCCATCTTGGAAACGATCAGCTTAACGGCACGGATTGCATCGTCATTACCGGGGATCACATAATCTAACTCCTCAGGATCACAGTTGGTATCAGCGATACCGATCAGGGGAATACCTAAGGTATGAGCTTCCTGCACGCAGATACGCTCCTTCTTGGGATCTACGATAAAGATTGCATCAGGGATCTTCTTCATCTCCTTGATACCACCAAGGTTCTTCTGCAGTTTCTCTAACTCTTTCTTCAGCGCGATAACCTCTTTCTTAGGGAGTACGTCAAATGTTCCGTCCTCCTGCATGCGCTCGATATCTTTTAATCTCTTGATACGGCTCTGGATGGTCTTGAAGTTAGTAAGCATACCACCTAACCATCTCTCGTTTACATAGTACATTCCGCAACGCTCTGCCTCAGTCTTGATGGCATCCTGAGCCTGCTTCTTGGTTCCTACGAAAAGAATGGTACCACCGTTTGCAGCGATGTCTGCAACTGCGTTGTAAGCCTCATCTACCTTTCCTACAGACTTCTGTAAGTCGATGATGTAGATACCATTACGCTCGGTGTAGATGTAGGGAGCCATTTTCGGGTTCCATCTTCTTGTCTGATGTCCAAAATGAACACCTGCCTCCAGTAACTGTTTCATTGTGATTACGCTCATTTTTTTACCTCCGTTTGGTTTGTTCTTCCACAGACCTCCCGCCACCGCTCCACCTTTCGGCACCAGAGCCATGATCCGCCTGTGTGTTTGTTAATCATAAGCTTTTCAAATATAACACAAGCGCCTGCATATTGCAAGCGCTTTTTGTAAAAATACACCATATTTCAACGTTTTTTTTCTGTTATCAGTTTGATGATCGTGTCATAATCCGCATCCAATGGTATCACATAGTTGCCCGGCTGGATCAGATTATCATAACCGCCCTCCGCCAGATATTTGTTAAAATCATCAGCGTCCTCGATCACACCTGCTTTTTTCAGCTTTTTACACACATCATCCGAATACTCGCCACCCACGATGGTGACTTCCACCTGCTCGATGACTTCCGGCTGTGTTTTGTCTTCTTTATTGTCACTGACCGGCGCTGTGGAATCGCTTTGATTGTCCGCTTCCACGTCTTCCGTCACAGGATCCTGCGTACTTTGGGATTCCACCTGACTGTCACCGGATCCTGCTTTCTCATCATCGCTCCGCTCCGTGTCAGCAAGCTTATCACTGGCCGGCAGATCCTCCGGCATGACCATGCCAAGCTCTGCCGCACGCGTCCGGATCTCATCATCGGTAAGCGGCTGCTCTTTATGGACTGCAAGCGCTATCATCAGAATGATCGTCGTCACGATCATACCGATACCGATACCGCGCAGATAATACTTCAATTTCACTGATTTTCTTCCCCTTTGTACAGTTCTACGATCAGCTTGACTTCTCCGTAACCGAGACCCAGATCTCGGGCAACGTCCTTTAGATCCTCACCGGCACGGTACCGTTCCAGAATCTTTTCTTTGGCACTCGCACCGTTCTCCGTATCCGGATCCTCCACCGGGTCCGGCTCCGCCTGACCTTCCACATCTTCCGGCTGCTTCATCCGGTCTGCCTCCTCAGAAGCCTTATCCGGATCTTTTTCTCCCGCATCCTTCATCGGATGATTCTGTGATTCCTGATACTGCAGTTGTGCGGCTTCTGTCTGCGCCTGCACAGTCTGGCACTCGAGGATCAGGTCATTCAGCTGCGCTATACTCTCATTCAGCTCCGTATGTTTATCACCCAGCATACTGTAAAGGAACGTCACTTCATTGTTTATCTTTTGAAGCTTTTCCATCACGGAATCGGAATACTCACTGATCGCCATGATCTTTTCATTCGTATCCTTTTCCATCTTGCGCTGGATCTGGTTCATCGAGAGATCCACGGCCTGATCCGCCATATCCGAGATCTTTGCACCGGCTGTTTCCAGTTCACGATCCATCACGATACGCAGTTCGACCTCCGATAGCTCCGACACACGCGAGAGCTCCGACGGTGAAAGTTTTTCAATTATAAAAAAGCTGCCGAGTATAAATACAACTCCAATCAGTAATAATGCAACCTCTATTGCTGTCATCTGTCTTCACCCGCGAACATCAGATCGTCATGTCAAAGCCACCCGACATTCCCTTGATACGCACATGACCATCTTCCATTTTTTCTTTTTGTTTAACCTTCTTTTTCTTCTGGTTATTCTGGTATTCGTTTTTGCTGCCATCTCTGGCATCAAACTTGTAATCTTCTCTGTTCAGATCATCCTTGTTAACGACCTGTCTTGCAGCAGCTTCCTCCTGTTTTGCCACGGTCGCAAATGCCTGCTGCTGCTGAAGGACCGGCTTTTGATCCTCACTGTGCTTGACATTGGAAACATTCTGCTGATTTTGCATCATTCCATTAAAATCCACCGGACGTACAGACATAAAATCACCTCTAAATCTTCGTTAATATACCCATATAACTTCCCATTGTCTTTTGCATCTTGGACAGCGCTTTTGTGTGCAGCTGCGATACACGTGACTCGGAAACCTCCAATATACGGCTGATCTCCTTTAACGTCATCTCCTCATAATAATAAAGCAGGATCACCTTTGACTCTTTTTCTGTAAGCTGCTCCATTGCCTTCTCCAGCATTTCCTTCAGCTCATTTTGCTCTACCATTTCCTCAGGCTGGATAAAATGCGAATTGCCCCGTGTTTCCATCACGGGCTCAGCCCCCTGCTCGACATACTCATTCAGCGACACGACATTCGTCACTTTAAGCTGCGACTGCCACCCAAGCAATTCATCCTCTGAGAGACCCAGCTCAGATGCGATCTCCTCATCACTTGCTGTTCTTCCGGTACGTGCCTCCACTACGCGGATCGCCTCGTCGATCTTTTTCTGTTTCTGACGTACCGTTCGCGGAATCCAGTCCATTTTCCGGATCTGATCCAGGATCGCACCGCGGATACGCAGAGAAGCATATGTCTCAAATTTCACATCCTTGGTCATGTCAAATTTATCGATGGCATCGATCAGTCCAAAAATACCATAACTGACCAGATCCTCATACTCCACGTTATAACCCAGATACATATTGAGGCGTCCTGCCACCAGCTTTACGAGCGGCGCATATTCGATTATAATCTGCTCCCGAAGCTCCGGTGTCTGCGTTCTGCGATATCGCTCCCAGAGCTGTTCCTTTGATACTGCTTTCATCTGCAAATATTCCGTTTCCTAATTTCTATCTGAAATCCTCAATTGTCCTGATAATCATCCTGATATTCATCATCTGTCATTGCCAGATCATCTATGAGATCATCATCAATCTCCAGCCCTTCATATTCTGATAAGGGATCATCCATCACACGGAATCCTTTGTCGAGCACAAGCTTTACAATACATCCCAACAGATAGAATCCGATCAGAACCAGAAGCAATGTCTTTACATATGTTCCAAAACTAAAATGCTGCACGATTCCGACAATACATGTCACAAATCCGGCTGTCAGCATGATAATTGCAGGAATTGGCTTTGTATTCATAAAAGCCCTCCAAATTAATCATCCGTTTAGATCCTGTCTGACCTTCCATCAGATCGTTTTCACCGATTTTCCGACTGCCTTGATCACGTAATCCCCGTTTTCGCAGTTCAATTCCACGGTACGTCCATAGTTCAGTCCGGTGTCCTCAGCAAGAATAGGGATACCAAGCTCTTGCAGCTTCTGTTTGGAAGCAAGCGCATTTTTTTCTCCGATATTTCCTACCGATGTAGAACCTGAAACTTCAAACATTCGGGCTCCGCCTGCAATCTTTGCCACCAGTCGTTTTCTCGGCACTCCCATTGCTTCCATTTGTCTGACCAGCTCTGTGATTCCGGTATCTGCAAACTTCGCTATATTGGAATTATTTCTGATCTTTGTACTGTCCGGCAGCATTACATGTGCCAAACCGCCGATCTTTGTCGTCGGATCCCACAATGCAATTCCGATACAGGAGCCAAGCCCCAGCGTCGTCAAGATATCCGGAGCCTTGCCTGTTTTCAGATCTGCCATACCTACCTTTATTACAACTCCCATTGTACCTTCCTGACTTCCCCTTTAAAGTGAAATTCCAAGTGACTGTAAAATCTTATCGTAAGAATCCTCATCCGGAAGTAAAATAAAATAACCTTCCATCATCACGTCATCACCAAACTCCGTCTCGATCAGCAGTGCATTGTCACCAAACTGTCCGAACTGGATCGCCGGCACACTGAGGATTGCCGCTGCCATATCAACCGCAATATAGGGAACGGACGGTGTGATCACCATGTTTGTCATTGTCGAAAGCGCCGACAGATAGGAACCTGCGATAATATTACCGATCTCCTTCATTGCAGACAACTCCATCTCAGAGAATTCTCCCGTCGATGACTCTGCCGCGCCCATGCCTCCCATCAGACGATCAACCAGATAATGCGCGGAATCCAACTTCAGCAAGAACATCATACTTCCGGAAATATCATTCTGAACCTCCAAAAAAATGCCTACGATCGTCTCCTCTTCCGGACAGATCGCACTGCCGAGATCTTCCACCGCTTTTAATTCCACCTTCGGAACCTTCATGTCAATTGTCAGATTCAACATCGTTGCGATCGCAGTTGTTGCATTGCCTGCACCGATATTTCCAAGCTCCTTGAGTACATCAAAGTACATACTGTTTACATTGTCAAATGAAAATTTTCCCATGAAATTTTACCTTTCAGCGAAGCAACAATAGATTGTCTGAATCAGACAATCTATTGTCATTTTTATTCTTAATTTTCCTCGGTCATCGCATTGATGTCAAAGAGAGAGATCAATTCATCACCATTTTTACCGATACCATTGATAAATGAATGCTTGCTCTCCTTTGCATCATGGCTGGGCTTATCGATCTCGTCTTCGCCGAGATTAACGACCTCTTTGACCTCATCAACGATCACACCCAGTTTTCCCTGATCCTCAATCTTTAAAATAATGATCCGGCTGGCATTCGTAAACACATCGTCTTCAAAGCCCATTTTCAAACGGATACTCATGACCGGCACGATCTCACCGCGAAGATTGATGACACCCTTGAAATAACTCTGAGCCTTCGGCACACGGGTGATCTTCTGCATACGAACGATCGTATCTACATATCCGATATCAATACCGTAAATCTCACTGCTGAGTTTTACAGCAATAAACTGTTTCTTTTCTTCTGTCACTTCGTTGGATTCAATATATGCTGCCATCTTTTACGTTCCCCCTTACATCAGTGTATTCACGTCAAGGATCAGAGCAACCTCACCATCTCCGAGGATGGTAGCACCGCTGATGATCTTGGTAGAATTGTCGATGAAACTTCCAAGTGACTTGATAACGATCTCCTGCTGACCCATCAGGTCATCTACCACAAGACCAACCTGCTTGTCTCCCTTGGAAATAATAACGATCGTCAGACTTTCCTGCTCCTCCTCCGGGGGTGCAATATCCAAAAGCTGGTTCAGGCGGATGATCGGGATGACTGTGCCTCGCATGTTGATGACTTCCTTTGCCTCCACATACTTGATATCCGTGATCGGAATGTCCTCGATACTTACAATGGAACCAAGTGAGATCGCATACTTCTCATCTCCGATAATAACCATCAGGGCCTGGATGATCGCGAGTGTCAACGGCAGACGAACCGTAAAGGTAGAACCTTCTCCGTAAACACTCTTAACCTCAACATCTCCGCCAAGCGCCTCAATATTGGACTTTACAACGTCAAGTCCCACACCGCGGCCGGAAATATCCGTGATCTGCTTTGCCATAGAAAAACTCGGCATGAACAGAAAATCAATGATCTCCTTCTGTGACAGATTTTCTGCCTGCTCCGGTGTCACGATTCCTCGCTCGATCGCTTTCGTCTTTACGGCCTCAGTGTCAATTCCGTTACCGTCATCGCCAACCTCGATGATGACATTATTGCCTTCCTGGAACGCTTTCAATGTGATTGTTCCGGTCTCAGGCTTACCGCGCTCTTTACGGACTTCAGCACTCTCCAGTCCGTGGTCGGCAGAATTGCGGAGCAAATGCTGCAGCGGGTCACCGATCTGGTCAACAACGGTACGATCCAGCTCAGTCTCCTCACCGGTCATGTACAGCTCCATCTTTTTGTTCAGATTTCTGGACAGGTCGCGGATCATACGAGGGAATTTATTTACAACACTCTCGATCGGAACCATTCGAACCTTCATGACAGATTCATGCAGGCCTGTCGTAATACGCTCCAGATACTCGATCTGCTCCTGATAAGTCTGATTCTGCATGCCGGCTCCATTGTTCGCGCTCAGGGAAACAAGGGAGTTCTTTGCGATGATCAGCTCGCTGACCTGATTCATCAGCGCATCCAGCTTTTCGATATCCACACGTACCGTACGACCGGTCACAGGCTTTCCGGCCTGCTTTTTCGGTGCTGCCGCGCTGTTGCCGGCTGATGCGGGTTTGGCCGGTGCTGCCACAGGTGCCGCTGCGGGAGCAGCACTTGTCTCAGGTGCTTCCTCCGCTTCCTGAACTGCAGGTGTTGATACATCTGCAGCCGTCTCTTCAAAAAATTCTTCTGTGATCACATCGGCTACCGCATCCTCGATCTCAGACACAGATTTTGCCGCTGCTACGATCTTGTCCAATGCTTCATCTGATGTAAAGAAAATGCTGAAATCATTTTCAAATTTCTCGTCCTCAATATCCTGTGAGCTGGGCACATAAACGACGATCTCTGCAAATTCCTCCACTGCCTTGAATACCAGGAAAGCACGTGCTGCCTTTAACAGACAGTCCTTACAGATATATACGGTCATGCCGTACAATTTCTGCTCACCGACATAGGCCTCCTGTAATTTCTTTTTATCCTTTTCTTCCAGATCAAGTTTTAAGAATTTCTTTTCTCCTACCGCCGGAGCGCTCTCAGCTGCTGCATCCTCAGCAGGCGCTGCATCCTTTGCGGCAGACGCGTCCTCTGCACTCTTTAAAAATCCATTCAGCTTCTGGATAATTGCTTCATTATCATTTGTTCCCTCGTCAGAAGTCTCCTTGATGATCGCTAAATACCCTTCGATCGCATCCAGACACTGGAACAGCAGGTCGATCATGTCACTGTCAACCTTGATGGTGTCATTGCGGACCTCCTGGAACACATTTTCCATATCATGGGTCATGTGCTGCATACGCTTAAAGCCCATGGTACCTGCCATTCCCTTCAGGGAATGTGCTGCACGGAAGATCTCATTTACCACATCCTTGTTGTCGGGCTCGCTCTCCAGCGCCATGATATTGTCACTCAAACTCTGGATATGTTCGCTGGTCTCATCGATAAAAATCTCAAGATACTGACTTACATCCATTTCATTTTACCCCCACATTCTTAATGATCGTGTTTGCAATCGATTCTAACGGGACGACCTCGTCTGCCAGACCTGCCTCTGCAATTGCACGTGGCATACCGTAAACGACACACGTCTGCGCATCCTGGGCAATCACATGGATCGGCTTACTCTTGTCAAGCTCTTCGATCCCCGCTGTACCGTCTGCGCCCATACCGGTCAGCACCACACAGGTGATCTCATCATATCGGCTGTTCTTCAGTGACTGGTACATAATGTTGGCACAGGGCTTTAATCCGCCGATCGCCGGTTCATCATTCAGGTGTACTTTATGAGTTCCGTTTGCTCCGCAGACGACCTCCAGATGTTTTCCGCCGGGTGCAATATAAACCACACCTTTCTCCAGCGTTTCACCCTCCTCGGCCTCCTTGACGGTCACTCTGCTCAACTCATTTAAACGATCTGCCAGAGACTTCGTAAAACCTGTCGGCATATGCTGGACAAGCACCATCGGAGCATCCATGCCCGGATCAAGCGATGGAAGCACGGTGTGCAGTGCTTTCGGACCTCCGGTGGAACATGCAAGCGCAACGATCCGGTTATTCACCCTGCGCGGCGATGACATGCGATGACGAGGTGTACCGTTCGATTTCGGCGCTACCATTACGGACGGTGTTATCCGCGTTTTATCACGTACTGCTGTCCGTATCTGCGGCTCATCAATATGTAACACTGCCTGCAGCATTTCCATCAGACGTTTACGAAAATCCTGACCTTTTGCCTCTATGATATTTTCCGGCTTTGTAACAAAATCTACCGCGCCAAGCTCCATAGCCTGCACTGTTACACTCGCACCTTCTGTCGTGAGTGTACTTACCATGATCACGGTCGCGTCGATATGTTCCGCCTGTATGCGTTCCAGCAGCTGCAAACCACTCATGCGAGGCATATACACATCCAGAAGCACTGCATCATAGCGCTTCATTTTCAGTTTCTCATATGCCTGCTGACCATCGCAGCACGTATCGATTGCCTGGAATCTATTGTCTGTGTTTATTATATCACAGATGACACGCCTCATGAGTGCAGAGTCATCTACAACCAAAATATTTTTTTTCATTTAAACGCCCATATCCTTTTTACGAATCTTGCGGTCCTCGTCAAAAATGTACTTAATGATCGTTTCCCTCAGCTTTGAACCCAGATGTAAAAACTCCGCGCGTGTCTCGTACCGCTCCATATTGGGTGCTGCTTTTCTGCATGTCACAATCGACACCACTACTAAAAGCTGCTGATTGATATTTTCATTCTGGAGTGCTGTCCGGACCGCCAGACAATCACCCTCCTCATATTTCTTTTCACCGATAAAACGAATACCGCCGCCGCTGATATCCACGATCACAGAGCTTGATTCTGTCATGATGATCTGCGGATCCTTCAGATGTTGTTCCAGACTTGCTCCATCCAGTCGCAGCGCATCTTCGCGTGTTAGTTCGTACGCCTGCATTCCGAGAATACACTCCAGCCGGAAATACTCCCGGCGCTGGAATTTATTCAGACCGGATTTGAGCATGACCTTCACCATGAAGAGATTATCCTCCTTGTAGCGGTCCGTCACCTGACAGACACCCCGGTAAAGCCCTTTCCGTGTATAAAAGATCAGCTCATAGCGGGAACCGAGTGAAAGCAGGATGATCTTTCCTTTGTACACCGGCATCTGAATGATCAGTTCACCATTGTCTTCCACTGCCTCCAGCTGGCTGGCGAGAATCGGCACTTTTCCGTTCTCCGCGCGCCTGATATCATCTTTGTCCAGCGAACAAATGTCAATTTTATTCCCTATCTGCAATAAATCTGTTACCATATCCCAATATCCCTCTTACACGAAATTTTTATTTTCGATTTAAAAAGTTATATATCATGCGCGAAAATCCGCCTTTGATCTCGTAATAACGATTTTCGCCGCTCACCAGACTCTCCGCGATCTTTGCAAATGCCTGCGCGCTCGGTGCCTGCGGATCGTAAATCGAGACGACCTGCTGCTGGCGTACTGCTTTCTCAATGTTGGTATCCTGCGGGACCAGTCCGAGATAATTGATATTCCAGTTCAAAAACTGTGAAACCACGGAACTGAGTTTGTCATACACTGCCTGCCCATCCGCTGCGGAATTCACGCGGTTGGCAATCACATTGATAACCGTATCCTTGTAATTAAAATCCAGATTCCGGTACAAGGTCTTGATCAATGAATAGGAATCAGTCAGTGAACTTGGCTCCGGTGTCGTGATCAGCAATACCTCCGGACTCGCAATCACAAACTCCATGACACTGTCAGAGATGCCGGCGCCGGTATCGATCAGAATAATATCTGCCAGCGAATCAAGTTCCGAAAGCCTTTGTACAACACCAATGATCTGTTCCCTTGTGAGGTTGTTCAGTCCGACCACACCGGAACCGCCCGAAATAAATCCGATATTCATCGGACCTTTCGTAATGATGTCGCTCATAGACATACCCTTGTAAAGCACATCACTGAGATTGTATTTCGGAATTGCACCAAACATGACCTCCACATTAGCCAATCCGATGTCAGCATCAAAAATGATCACCCGTTTTCCAAGCCTGCTCAATTGTACCGCAAGATTGACTGCCGTATTTGATTTTCCGACACCGCCCTTTCCGCTGGTGATGGTAAGCACACGCGCCTGAGGCGGCTGACTGGCCTGCTGCATTTTTACGACATTGCGCAGCCCTGTTGCCTGGTCCATATCAATCTCCTCCTAACAACTTCTTTACGATCTCCTGCGACTGGAACACTGCGATGTCATCAGGTACATTCTGTCCATTCGTCATGTAGGAGATATCTGCATCTGCATACAGTTTGATGTTCAGCAGATTTCCGTATGCGCTGGTCTCATCCAATTTGGTAAAGATCAATGAATAATCGGATATGCTGCGATACATATCACAGATCTCTTTCAGATCACGGTATTTCGTTGTTGCGGACAATACCAGATAAACGATCGTCTGATACTGCGTACCGAGCAGTTGCAGCAGTTTTTTTGTATCCTCACGCTGCACCTCATTTTTATGCGAAAAACCGGCTGTATCCACAAAGATCAGATCATAATCCGACAGCTTGCTCACCGCTGCAGGCAGCTCTTCCGGCGCATAGATGACAGTTAATGGTGCATCCAGAATGTTTGCATAGGTGCGCAGCTGTTCTGTTGCAGAGATACGATATGTATCCGCCGTGAGAAATGCCACCTTTTTACCCTGTTCCACCTTGAACTTTGACGCGATCTTTGCGATGGTCGTCGTCTTTCCGACACCGGTCGGTCCGATAAAAAAGGCTATCTGCGGTTTTTTCCCCTTTACAGTGATCACATGCGGATTACCGAATTTCAGGATCATCTTCTGGTATACGTGTGACAGGATAAAGTCCATGCTTGATCCCTTTCGCGCCACCTTCATCACATCGTCTAACAGCTGATTGATATATACCTCATCCACCTCATTATCAAGCAGTGTCCGGTAAAGCATGCGAAAGATCCTGACACTCTCCTCATCCTCCGAGATCACTGTTTCCATTTCTTTTCCGGATTCTTTGGAAGGCGCATCATCCGTAAGCTTTTTCTCCAGAAACTGCTGCAGATTCTCCAACCGTTCTTCGATCACGTCCGTATCCGTAAATGCCGATGTTTTGGATGCCTCTGTCTGCTGCTGCGCAGCATGCGCATTCAGGATATCTCCCACCGCCCGGGCAGCCTCTGAGATGGGTTCGACCGGCGGCACCACCTGTCGGACAGCCGATGGCTGGACAGGGCCGGGTTTCGGAAGGTCGATCTGCTCGTCTGCTGCAAGATCGATACTCCTGTGTGCTCCACCGGCCGCAGGTGCGGGTACGGCGGACTGTTCTTTATCCTCCATGGCAGCTGTCACCTCATAGTAAGGTGTTTTTAAAAATCCAAACAATCCCTTGGGCTTCACCACCCTGACATTCATGATGACAAGTCCCTGCCCCATTTCGCTTTTTGCCTTCTCGATTGCTTCTTCTTCTGTTTTTCCCTGAAATTTATTTATGGTCATTATGCTGTCACCATCCCAACAGATTGTAATTCGACATTAGATTCAATCTCATTATATGACACAACGATCAAATCCTTCAAGTATTCTTCGGTCAATTTTTTATAATACATACGCACGATCGGCGATGTCACCACGATCGCACTCTTTCCGAGATTCTCCAGCTTGCTTACCTCCGCCTCTGTCGCCTCGATGATCGCCCGTGTGCGTTCGGGATCAAGCGTCAGATAAGCACCCTGTTCTGTCTGCTTGACCGCACCCATGATCTCCTGCTCGATCTTCGGATCCAGTGTTACGACGCTCGTCTCCTCATTCGCAGGGAAATACTTATTTGAGATCGCGCGTTTCAGACTCTGGCGCACATACTCCGTGAGCACATCGGTATCTCTTGTCGTCGTCGCGTGGTCTGCCAGTGTCTCAAAAATCGTGATCAGATCGCGGATGGAAATTCCTTCTGCCAAAAGGTTCTGCAGTACCTTCTGAACCTCTCCGGTACCGAGCAGTTTCGGCACAAGCTCGTCCACAAGTACCGGATTGTTCTCCTTGACATTGTCGATGAGATTCTGTACATCCTGTCTCGTGAGCAGTTCTGCAATATGTCCCCGGATGACTTCTGTCAGATGCGTCGCAATAATGGACGGCGGATCAACAACCGTATAGCCGAGGCTCTCTGCGCGCTCACGCTGGCTCTCCGTGATCCAGATCGCCGGCAGATGGAAGGACGGTTCAAAGGTCGGAATACCTGTGATCTCCTCCTCCACATAGCCGGGATTCATAGCCATATAATGATCAAACAGGATCTCTCCCTCTGTGACCTGAATTCCTTTGATCTTTATGATATACTGGTTCGGATTCAGCTGGATATTGTCACGCAGACGAATGATCGGCACGACCGTACCGAGTTCCAAAGCGATCTGCCGCCGGATCATAACCACGCGGTCCAAAAGATCACCGCCCTGATTGACATCCGCCAACGGAATGATTCCGTAGCCAAACTCCAGCTCGATCGGGTCAACAGACAAAAGGGACACCACATTTTCCGGCTTTCGTATCTCCTCGGCCTCCGACTCCGCTGCACCGACCTCCTCCTCGATCTTCTCAACACTCATGCTCTTGTTCATATTCAGTCCGGCTACAAGAAAGATCGCTCCCATACCGATACAGAGAATCGGGTTCAAAGGGGTGAAGATCCCCAGAAAAGAGATCACTGCACCGACCATGATCAGTACTTTTGGAATACCGAAAAGCTGGCTGATGAGCACCTGTCCGAAATCTGCTTCCTTGGATGCCTTTGTCACAAGGATACCGGTTGCCATAGAGATTGCCAGCGAAGGGATCTGTGAACTCAGACCATCACCGATCGTCAGGATACCGTACTGCATCAGCGCATCCTGAAAGGGCAGTCCCTGTCTGGTCATACCCATGACCGTTCCACCGATCAGATTGACAAAAGTGATGATCAGACCGGCGGTCGCATCTCCTTTGACATACTTCGTCGCACCATCCATAGCTCCGAAGAAGCTGCTCTCCTGCTGGATCTTCTCACGGCGCTTTTTGGCTTCCTCATCAGTGATGGCTCCCGTATTCAGATCGGCGTCGATCGCCATCTGCTTACCGGGCATTGCATCCAGGGTGAATCGTGCAGTTACCTCAGATACACGCTCAGAACCTTTATTGATGACAACAAACTGTACGATCAACAGAATCACAAAGATGATCGTACCGATGACCATATCGTTTCCGCCGACGAACTGTCCGAAGGTTCGGACTACGTTACCGGGATCTCCGCTGTTTAAGATCAGTCGCGTGGATGACACGTTCAGGGAAATACGGAAAATGGTCGTAAATAAGAGCAATGTCGGAAAAAACGACATATCCAGTACTTCCTGCACAAACAGACAGTTAAACAGGATCACCAGTGCAACTGAGATATTAAAGATCAGTAAGATATCCAGCAAAAAAGAAGGGATCGGAACAATAAAAAATATGATGGCTGCCATCAGATACAATGCTACACCGACATCAGCGCCACGCTTTATCATTTGTTCTCCCTCCTTTCCTGAATCATATTTTTACGACCTCAGCAAGATGCTTCGGTCTGGTATTTACACCCGGTTCTGTGCACGGTAGACCGCTGCCAGGATCTCTGCCACCGCCTGGTACAACTCCGGCGGGATCTCTCGTCCGATCTCCACATTTGTGTAGATCATACGAGCCAAAGGTTTGTTCTCCACGATCTCCACGTGGTTTTCCTTTGCGATCTCCCTGATCCGCTGTGCGATCAGATCCGCACCTTTTGCGACAAGCACAGGTGCTGTACCGGTGCCTGCATCATATTTTAACGCCACTGCATAATGCGTCGGGTTTGTGATGACTACATCCGCTTTCGGCACGTCCTGCATCATACGCCTGCGGGATGCCTCCTGCATGCGTTGACGCTGTTTGCTTTTGATCTGCGGATCTCCCTCGGAATTTTTCATTTCATCTTTGACTTCCTGCTTGGTCATCTTCATATCTTCATTAAACTTGTGCTTCTGGTAAAGATAGTCCGCAGCACCAATGATACAGTAGATGATGGAAATCCGGAATCCCACATCGATGACCAGCGTACCGATCTCGGCGATCGCCTGCTGTAAGGTAATGTTATACAACAAAAAGATCTCTTCCAGATGAGACTTCAGCGCTGTGTAAGCAATGACCGCGATCAGTGCGACCTTTGCAATAGACTTCACAAGCTCAAACAGAGAATCTTTGGAAAACATCCGTTTAAAGCCATTGATCGGATTAAACTTATCCGGCTTCGGCTTTAAGGGTTTTGTGCTGACCTTCCATTTGACCTGAATGATATTGATCAGAAATGCAACCGCCACACCGACTGCAAAAAACGGACCTGCCAGTTTTACGGACGACAGTACTGCCTGATGCAGATACGACATGACTACAACGGAATTCACCTCACGCGCTGACACCGTCTCCGGTATTTTATTATAGATATCATGAAAGATCTGCAGAAAGTTACTTCCCATAAAGGAAACGATCACCTTCAGCGTCAGAAAAAGTGCCACAAGCGATGCCGCCTGATCAAGCTCCCTGCTCTTGCAGACCTGTCCCTCGCTTCGGGCATCACTCAGCTTTTTTGAAGTCGCCGGTTCTGTTTTCTCCCCGCCGGGACCATCCTTTGCAAAAAACTGCAGATCGTAGATCAGTAACAATTCGTGATCAGCCAGCTCCATACATCCCCTTTACAACCATTCGCAGCATCAATTTAACCTCTTCACCGATCATTGCAGCTGCACGCGGCAACAGAATAACCGTGACAACCAGTATTGCATAACCGACAAAGATCTTAATCTGGATACCAACCGCAAACATATTCATCTGCGGTGCTACTTTTGCCATGATACCAAGAATACAATTCATGACCATACAACACGCAAACACGGGCAGCATGATCCGGAATCCGATCATAAACAGATCCACGATAAGGGTGACCATACTGTCTGCCAGATACTCCCAGTTGAAGATCTGTGCATTGACCGGTATCAGCGTAAACGAATCAGCCACTGCTTTGATCAGATAGTGGTACAGGTCTGAGATCAGTAGCAGAAGCATGATCGCATAGTAATACATATTTCCGGTAATACTCTCCTGCGTCCGCGTCATCGGATTGTACTCCTGCGCCATGGACAGACCGACCTGCATATCGATCATATGCCCGGCAAAACCAATAATATATGTACATGCATTCGCCATCATGCCGAGTGTCAGTCCGGTAATCGTCTCCTTCACTGCGATGATCGCATATTCGATCATCCCGTCATAGACAAGTTCGCCGGGCATCGCCTGGGCAACCAGTATTGCCAGCACCGCTGAAAAACCGACTTTGACTCTCGTAGGTACACTGTTAAGTCCAAAAAAAGGTGCCACCGCGACAAAGCTGGCGATGCGCACCAGTACTAACAGATAATATTCAAATGTGAGCAATGAAAAAGTATAATTTATCATCCGATATATAAGCTGAAATTATTCCAGAGCTTTGTCATAAAATCTACCATTTTGTCCAGCATCCATCCGCCTAATAACATAAGCGTCAGAAACACGGCGACGATCTTCGGTACAAACGTCAGTGTCTGCTCCTGAATCGAGGTAACTGTCTGAAAAATACTGACGATCAGACCAATGATCAAGGACACCAGAAGAGCCGGCGCTGCCGTGATAATGATCGTTGTAAATGCCTCTCTTGCAATATCTAAAACTACACCTTCCGAAAGCACTTCTCATCACCCTTTCCTTCAAAAAACATTGTCAGTAAAAAGTCTTCACCACATTACCGATCACGAGATCCCAGCCATCTGCCAGAATAAAGAGCAGGATTTTGAACGGCATGGAGATCGTCGTCGGCGGAAGCATCATCATACCCATGGACATAAGAATTGATGCCACCACCATATCGATCACAATAAACGGTATGTAAATTAAAAATCCGATGATAAATGACGTGCGCAGTTCACTTAAAATAAAACTCGGGATCAGCACGCTGGTCGGAATATCATCGTTTGTCTCGTAAGTTACCCCTGCGATATCGCAAAACAGATCCACATCCTTGCGCTCCGTTTCCTGATACATGAAATCCCGGATCGGATCCATTGCAGCCTCGATTGCCTCCTCCTGTGTGATCGTACCCGCATCCAGCGGTTTGATCGCATTTTCATTGATCTGGGAAAACACCGGTGACATGATCATAAATGTCAAAAACAACGCCAGACCGACAAGTATCTGATTTGGCGGCGTTGTCTGTGTACCGAGCGCCGCACGCAGAAAGTGCAGCACGACAATGATCCGTGTGAAGGATGTCATCATGATCAGGATGGAAGGTGCCAGTGAAATGATCGTGAGCAACAATACGATCCGTACCGTTGCGGACATCGTTCCATTTTCGTTATTATAGATAATAGAAAGTCCGTTCACATCATCATCCCGGATATCTCCCGGATCCTGATCCTGTGTGACGGACAGACTGCCGGAATTGTCCGGCATATCAGTCGGTGACGCATACGCCGTCTGACCGGTCAGCCCAACCGTCAGCACCAGCGTAAACACGACCACTGCAACTATAAATGAGACACTACAATAAATCTTTTTTGCTCTACTTCGCATGCTTCTTTTTGAATTCCTCCAGAATATCGGAAAAGCTTTCTCCTATCTTTGATGCATGATCCGCTGTCTGCGGCGGCATCGCTCGAAGCTCCTCCTCGGTCAGCGTCGCAAGAAGTGCCATGTTTTCTTTACTGACACCAACCACAAGATACTTGTCTGTACCTGCTCGCACGATCTGTATGTACTGGTTATTTGAGACTCGTATCACCTCTATCACGGAGAGATTTCCCTGCGCGGTCTTTGTCTTCTGATAACCTGCGATCCACCGCGTCACATAATATGTGAGTGCCAGCACAAAGAGAAAGATCACAAGTACCGTGATCAGATCGATCACACTATTCAAAAAACTGTTGGATACTAATAAAATCATAGGTTTTACTTCACAATCTCGGTAATACGGACACCGAAACTCTCCTCAATGACAACAACCTCGCCCTTTGCAACGTATTTACCATTTACAAGTATATCAATGGGCTCACCGGCAATACGATTCAACTCAATGATCGTACCGGGTGCAAAATCCAGGATCTCTGAAATGGACTTTGTCGTTCTGCCAAGCTCGACCGTCACTTCCAAAGGAACGTCCATGATGAGATCAATATTTTCCTTTGCAAACTGCGCCGCGAACTCTCCGGAAAACGGTGTAAACTGTGCCGGTTGTACATTGACCGGCTGCTGGTACATCATCGGATTTACCATCTGCGGATTCATCATTTGCGGGTTCATCATCTGCGGATTCATCATTCCCATATCCGGCTGCGGCTGAGCCTGCTGTGCAGGTGCAGGTGAAGCGGCCGGCTCTGGTGCCTTGTGAGCGGTATCTGCAATACCGATCTGTGCATCATCCGCGTCCATCTCCATATTCCGGGCGATCGACTGACACATATCCCGCGCAAATGAAACCGGATAGAGCTGCATGATCTCACTGTCTACCAGATCTCCGATCTCCATTTTGAAAGAGATCTTCACAAACTCACCCGCCAGAAATTCATCGATCGATCCCTCGTCCACACTCTCCTGAAGGTCGATCAGATCCGCTACGGGCGGCGAAATGTCGATCGTCTTGCTGAGCATGGAGGACAGCGATGTCGCGGAACTTCCCATCATCTGGTTCATCGCCTCGCTGATCGCACTCAAATGGAGTTCACCCAGTTCGCCGTCAGTATTTGTTCCGTCACCACCCATCATCAGATCTGTGATGATCTTGACATCATTTTCCTTTAATACAAGAATATTACTTCCATCCAGTCCCACCGTATATGCGATCCGGATAAATACGCAGGGACGCTCATAATTTTTTACAACATCATCCCATGTTGCAGTGGAAACTACCGGTGTAGAGATCTCTACCTTGCGATTTACCAGTGAGAACAGCGTTGTAGCCGCCGTACCCATACTGATATTGGCGATCTCACCGATCGCATCCTTCTCCTCGGGTGTCAGAAGTTCTCTGCCCGAACCCGAACCGCCTCCGGATGTTCCTGCACTGCTGCTCCCACCGGGATTATTCAACAGAGCATTGATTTCTTCCTGTGATAATACTCCATCCATCTGCCTACTCTTCCTCTCTGATCACTGATGTCACACGCACTGCATAATTCTGACCGGATGATCCCGGCAACGCGGTGAACTTCCTCATATTTCCAACATATACATCCAATTCCTGATCCACTTCGGTGTCCACCCGGATGATATCACCGGGCATCAGGTTTACAAAATCGGAAACTGAAATCTGGCTCTTTCCGAGCACTGCCTTCACGGATACCGGCGCATGCTCGATCAGGTCCTCGATCACATCCTGATAGGTTTCCTCATCCTTGACCTGCATATTCGAATACCAGAACTTTGTGTTCAATTTATCCATGACCGGCTCCAGCGTGATAAAGGGGAGACAGATATTCATCAATCCCTCCGCATCGCCGATCTTCAGATTGATCGTAACGATCGCGATCATCTCTCCGGGAGAAATGATCTGCGCAAACTGTGAGTTCGTCTCTATACGCTGTAATCTCGGATGGATCTCCGTCACATTTTCCCATGGCTCCCGAAGCAGATTGACGCATACATTCATGATCCGCTCAATGATGAGCAGCTCAATCTCGGAAAAATCTCTCGTTTTTTCCAACGGAAGCCCTGCGCCTCCAAGCATACGATCCACAATGGCGTAACCCAGCGATGACGCAAGCTCCATCAGGATATCTCCGTGCAGCGGAGCAAATTCTATAACTCCCAGCAAAACCGGGTTGGAAAGGGCGTTGGAGAACTCTGAGTATGTAACTGCCTCGGAGTTCATAACCTCCACCTGTATATTTTTTCTCAGATATACCGGCAGATTTGTTGACAGAAGTCTGCCGTAATGTTCGAAGATGATCTCCAGTGTGCGAAGATGCTCTTTGGAGAATTTGGACGGGCGTGCAAAATCATAATTTTTGACCTGTTTGTCACCACTGTCTTTGATTTCTTCCGCATCGATCTCACCGCTGCTCAACTGTTGCAGCAACGAGTCTATTTCGCCCTGTGACAGTACGTCACCCATTCATCCTCACCACCTTTGGTTCATTTCTATTTGCGTTACATGCTGTCTGCAAAGGCTACTCACAAGTCACCTGGACAAAACCTACATCCACAACCACATTGGAATCAAAGAATCCCTGCAGCTTTTCGAGGATATCCTTTTCCGCACGTTCCGGATCCGACTGGATTTCCTCCTTGGTGTAGGTATGAACAACATCATTCACAATATTTTTAATATTTGAATCATAGACTTTTGCAATAATTCCGTTCGTACCGATCTTCTCATAATCCTCATTGGAATTATCCAATGAGAGCACAACGGAAACGATCGCATAATGTTCCTTTCCGTCATCACTGTTTCTCAGGTTGATCGTAAGAGAACCTTCCAGTGTGTAAGGTACCAGATTCTCGATCGGAACACTGGAAAGATTTGCATTTCTACCACTTGCAAGTTCCAGATCAAGCGCCGTACAGATCTCGGAGATCAGTTCATTGCTCTTCTTTGCGGAAGGAACGATACTGATCATTGTGATCGCCGTCAACACCAGATTTACAACGAGCAGTGCCAGAATCAGCACAGACATCAAATTTTTTTTCATGGCTTTGCTACCTTTCTTTCTTCAGCTTTCTCTATTCAGCATCTATTCCTCATCCGAGTTGTAGGAATTGTAGATCTTAATCACAACACGCCGGTTCAAAGCACGTCCCTCAGCGGTCGCATTGTCCGCGATCGGCACATAATCGCCACGTCCGGACGACTTGATATGAGCAGGATCGAGTGTTGTCACCTCCCGAAGATAATCTGCCACGGAAAGTGCACGGTACATGGACAATATGTTGTTATCCTCAAACCGTCCGTTATGGATCGGCACATTATCTGTATGGCCTTCCACTTCGATGATGTTGCTTGTATAGTGATCCAAAATCCTTCCGACCTTATCAACCAACGGCAATGCTTCCTCTTTGATCACTTCGGAGCCGGAATCAAACAAAACTGCTCCATTTAGTGTGATCATCACATACTGCGCATTGAACGATACCTCTACCTGATCCTGAATTCCGTATTTCGCAGCGCTTTCACTGACCTTGTCCGCCATCTTCTCGGACTCTTCCAGCCCTTTCTGCTCATACTGTTCCTGCAGTTCCTCCTCGGACAGTTGCTGATTTTCGACAGTTTGTCCATCCTGCTGTTGCTGTGTCTGTTCGTCTACACCCGGATTTTCCCCGGTCTGCCCGGTATTATGTCCGGGATCACCCTTTTCAATGACGCTATCGTCTGCATTCGTCTGCTGGCCGCTCTCCTCGAACTGACCTTTTCCCTGACTGTTGGCATCCGGATTATAAAAGGTATCATAGTACTGCAGTTGATTGATACCTGCACCAACCATCTCACCGTCACCGATCGAATTTGAACCGCCCTGCAGGACACTGAAATGTGACTGCAGAGAAGCGATCACAAGCTGAAACTTTTCCGCATCCACCGTTGACATGGAAAACAAAAGAACGAAAAAGCAGAGCAGCAGATTCATCAGATCTGAGAACGTCGCCATCCATGCGGGCGAACCAGCAGGCGGATCTTCTTTTTTTTGCCTTGCCACTACTCTTCACCTCCGCCTGCCCCAAGCACCTCACGATCCTTCGGCGTGATAAAAGTCTTTAATTTTTCTTCTATCACGTGAGGATTCTCTCCTGCCTGTATGGACAGCAGTCCTTCCACGATGATCTGTTTGATGATCATCTCATTTGCATTGTTCAGCTTCAGCTTAGACGCAGTCGGATTACACAGCCAGTTTGCGATCAATGATCCGTACAGTGTTGTCAACAGCGCAACCGCCATATTCGGTCCGATGGTAGACGGATCATCCAGCTTTTTTAACATGTTTACCAATCCGATCAGCGTACCGATCATTCCCCATGCAGGACCCAGCTCTGCCCACTTTTCCCAGAAACCGATGACCTGTTTATGACGATCCTCTGTACAGGAAAGATCCGTCTCTAAGATCCCACGCACAAGTTCAGGATCCGTTCCGTCAACGACAAGCATGATACCTTTTTTCAAAAAGGTATCCTCTATATCAGATGCAGCCTCCTCCAGCGCCAGCAAGCCCTCTTTTCGGGCAACGTTGGAAAGGTTGATAATATTCGTGATCATAGTTGCCGGATCATATCCCGGCTCCTTCATACTGAGGGCAATGCCCTTAAATCCCGTCGCCATAAACGGGAGCTTGTTACAGGCAATAACACCTGCCATTGAACCTCCGATCGTAATAATGATAGACGGCACATCGACAAAGTTCTTCAGCAGTGAAAAACCGCCGTCACCGGTGACAATACCGAACACAACCATTACCACGCCCAAAAGCATACCAATCAAAGACGCTAAATCCAAAATCTACTCACCTGCCCCAATCATCAAAAATACTAATCTAGTTTCTATAGTAATTGATTTGCCATTTTTTGTCCACATTTTTATTATTTCGCAGACATGGAAAAAATCGGCAATAATTAAGTCGAAAACACTCCTAATTACACCGATTATACCACATCTTGGGGAAGGATGTAAACCCATTCCCCAAGATATAATTAACCTATTCAATTATTAACGCTTCAGATTGATCAATTCCTCAAGCATGGAGTCTGAAGTCGTGATCACGCGGGAGTTTGCCTGGAATCCACGCTGCGTTGTGATCATGGAAGTAAATTCTCCGGCAAGATCAACATTTGACATCTCAAGTTCTCCGGCACTAATGGAGCTTCCATCCGCATCGATCTCCACACCGATACCGTCGAAATCACCGGAGTTCAAGGTTGCGCGGTAACAGTTATCACCGGTTGCCTCCAGACCGGAAGCATTCGCAAACTGCGCTACCGAGATCTGTCCTAACAGAACCGTGTTTCCGTTGTCATAGGATGCGAAGATCTTTCCGCTCTGGTCCACACTCATTCCGGTCATGGCACCGAGCTTTTTACCCTTGCCGATCGTGTCCGCGTCTCCGCCGCTCATGGCAGCGGTGGTGGAACCGTTGTTGTTATAGTTGAGCAGAGATGAAAAATCGATCGTGACATCCTTAAAACCATCATATCCCGCTGCGGAGAGCTTTGACAGATTCAGGGTCTGTGAAAGATTATTTCCGCCGCCGACATTTGTCAGCGTACCGTCCACCGTATTGAACTGCAGTGTAAAACCGTCTTTTGACGGAGTAACAATGTGATAGCTGCCGCCAAACATATTATAGCGGACCTCTGCATCACTGGGCAGTTCCTCCGTGAAGATCGGTCCGGTGGAAGAAGTGGCATTTGCCAGATCAGAACCGACGATCGACGTGTAGGAGTAATCCTTCAGCAGTTCCTCGATACCGGCATATTTTGCAGGCATATTCAGCTTTGTTACTCCATCCTCTAAAGCAACCATACTTTGAAACGTCTTCGTTCCGGTCGCATCCGTCACCGTGATATCGCCGGATGTATGGGTCGGCCAATAATAGATCACTGCATTCTCCGGATATTTGTCCGGTGCATCACCTTTTTCCAGATTCAGTGCATCCCTGATATCTTCCACATTAAATCGATAACCGGTGATTCCCTGATCACTTGTGACAATCGTTCCAAGTGAAGTATAGTCCTCAAGCGTCTGTTTCTGTGTCAGCGTAAAGCTACTGATCTTAGCACCGCCTCCAGTCTCCGTATCAGCTACAAAAGCCCCGGTTGCATCTATTTTTCCATCAGTAAATGTCCATTTCACACCGGATACGCTGTATGTATTGCCATCTGTTCCTGTCTCTGTGGCACCGGTCGCAAGCTCCGCAGCCTCACCTCTTGCCACAATGTTTCCTGTCGCATCCTCTACATAGACATAATCATTGACATTCGTCCCCTTTGAATCCTTCAAATCTGTCAGCGCGTCTGCCAGTGTAACCTTCTCGGAAGTAAATCTCACACGGTAACCATCAGGTAACGCCTGCTTTCCGGTCAGTCCCAGCTGTGCATTGATGTCTGCAGCATCCCAATAGTATGTATAAGTCGGATTTGCCGTACCTCCGGCGGCTGTCGCCTTGTTTGCTGCATTCGTCTGGATCGCGCGGTTGATATCATTTTTGCTCTTTCCGGTTGAGAACTCATAATTGTCGGTGATATCGGTATTACTTCCCTGTGCGCTTCCGCCACTGCCCGGTCCAAACAACTCACCCAGCGCGATGTTTGATGTCAGGATCGATTTTCCCTGTGCATCAATGATATCCGTCAGATTGACCGCATATTTACCACCCTGTGTATCCTGTGCCTGAATGGAAAATCTGGCGGTATAAGGATATCCGAGATTATCATACACCAGCAGATTCATCACAGAACCGGTGGATGACGTGATCTGTGAGTTTTTGCTGTCCACAACTCCGGTACAGCGTGCCTTTGTCGTTGCCTCCGGCTCTGATGTCATATTTTCGGGAGACATCACCTTTAAGGCAGACACGGTATCTTTACGGATGGTCTGTGTCTCAGGATCTACACCCCAGCCCATGACCGTGTATCCGGTGGACTTCATGCAGAGATTTCCTGCCCCGTCCACATAGAAGGAACCAGCTTTTGTAAATACATTTTCAGATCCATTATTTACGATAAAGAAACTGCTCGTGCTCTTATCTGTGATCTTTAAGTCGAACGGCAGTCCGGTCGTCTCGGACGCACCTGCCGAAGTAATACTGAGTGAAGTGGAACCTGTCGTCACACCAAGACCGACCTGCTTTGCATTGACACCACCGGTGCCCGCTTCCGCATTTGCTCCGGATGCCCCGGAGAGTGTCTGGTACATGATGGAGCTAAAGGTTACACTGGATGATTTGAATGCTACGGTATTTACGTTTGAAATGTTATTACCGATAACATCCATTTTTGTCTGATGTGTCTTCAGTCCTGACACAGCAGAGTAAAGTGATCTCATCATAATGAAATGACCTCCATTCTTTGGCGCTTTCAAACTATCGTCGTCTCATCTGTCAGTCAGAGACGTTCGCTTCCTGTAAGGTCCGGCGATCAAACGATAACCGCGCCGTCAATATTTGTAAAAATGTTTTCGCCTGCTTCTGCCTGGTCTATCGCCGTGACAACTGTCTTGTTCGGAACATTTACGATAAACGCCAGTGAGTCCACAAGCACCAGTGACTCATTGATTCCCTTTGCACCGGCTTTTGATACACCGTCCGCAAGTCGTTTGCTCTGTTCTGCGGAAAGGCTGATATTACGATCGTTCAGGCGGTTAACCGCATGCTTGGAAAATTTCAGCGGATCAAGCTCGCTTTGCTTTGCCCGTAACACCTCGTCAAAAGATATTTCGGCATTTTTTCCCGATTCCTTGATACCTTTTTTCAGATAAGTGTCTGTTACCTGTTCGATCGAATGAAATCCGTTTCGAATCGCATTCGTCTGATTCATTCTCTCACTCCTGTCTTCGGAAGTTATTACTCCGTGGGAGTCGTGGCCTCCGTGCCGTTTTCTTCGGTTGCGTCATTTTCCCCGTTTTCGTTTTCACCTGAAGTATTGCCGCCGTTTGCGATCATATCTCTGAGTGCGATCAGCGCATTGAGTGCTGTCTCGGCAGCCAAAAACTTATCCAGGGAATCCTTACTGTTGTTTGCAATAAACTCTTTCTGATAATCCGTCAGGCTGTCATACTGCTTGCGGATCTGCTTGAAAGTCTCTTCATCTGCCAGCGATACATGATCTGCGTCAGGCATCTGGGCGATCGTACTCTCAAAATCATCCGCGATCACAACTGCATCCATATATTCTGAATCAGCAACTGTATAGAGATCATCCAGATTGTAAAGTGATCCATTGATCGCCAGATAGATATTGCTGCCTTCCTTCATCATGTAATCAACAACACCGACTACGTCACTGGTCTCTCCGGTCACTGAATTGGTCGGGCGCATGATAACGGTCTTTCCGATCAGTCCGCCTGCTTCCAGACTCTCTGCCGTATGTGCCATATTCTCGGTAGCCTCTACCTGTGTAAAGGTTGCAAGCTGTGATACATATTCGGTATTTGACTGCGGTTGCAACGGATCCTGATATTTCATCTGAGACACTAAAAGATTCAGGAAATCTTCTTTATCAAGATTGTTGTTGGTCTTTTCCTTCGATGAGGATGTAGCGCTTGCCGAAGTGTCAACGATCGCGCCGTTTTCCACTTTTTGCCATAAAGCCATAACTCTTTCTCCTTTCCTGTATTATGCGGTAAAATCCACGGTACCTCCATTGTCTCGCATCATCTGCGCAACAAGCGTCTCCTCCTCGCTCATCAGACCGGAAAGCTCATCCAGACTGTTGATATTGATGTTTCGTCTGCCGCTCTGCTGCTCAGCTGCCTGTCTGTCTGCCTGCTCCTGCATCTGTCCGTTCGCAGACGTGTTACCGTCAAGGTTCTGTTCAAACTCATGTGTCGCAACCGTCACCTCAACCGCTTCTACCTTGATTCCCTGTGCCTGCAGTGTCGAGTGAAGCTCCACCATCTGTGATTGCAGCGTTTCCTTTACCTGCTCATTGGATGCCGTGATCTGTGCAGTCACATTTCCGTGTTTTTCGGTCACACTGAGAACCAGTCTGCCGAGGTTTTCCGGATTCAGCTGCATCTCCACCGTCGTACCTGCTGCGGATGCAAAGGTTCTTGCCAGACCTTCCAGCTGGTCCATCAGATGTTCCAGTTCGATGTAACTTTGTACCTGAGGAGTCTCCGGTACAGCTGCCGTGGTCTGCGCATTCGCCGTCACCGTGTTCTCATGGAAAATGTTCGTGTGATGCTCTGCAGCTGCGGGTTCCTGATCCGCTGCTTTTGTGAATGACTGCTGTTTGTTCTTCTCATCCTCTGGTGTCGGGTTTTTCTCCTGATCCGTCGTCCGGGCGGCTTCTGTTGTGTCCTCCTCCGCCATTACAACCGGCTGTTCACTCACCTGTTCAGTAGCATTTTTCGGTTCTTCCTGTGTGGACGATGCCATCGGATTCTCCTGTTCAGCCACGGATACAGTTCTTTGCGTTGCCTGTACATCCTCCGCCGGCACTTCCTGTCCGATCGCAGCTTCCTCCGGCAATCCGTCTGGCTGCATATCCGTCATCGCTGCGGATTGTGTCGGTTCTTCAACATTCAGAAGCTCCTTCACCGTCTCCTCCAGTTCATCGATCTGCACTGAGAGCTGCTCTAACAGATCCGAAAACTGTGTTGCATTGAATCCGTTTTCCTGCTGAAAATCTGTGATCAGCCCTGTCACTTCCTGCATGGTGATCTGAAAATTCTCATTCGTGAGCAGCGCGCTCACATCCACGCTTCCGGTAAGCTCCTGTACCAGTTCGATCAGATTCTGCGGCTGAAGCAGATCCAGAGTTCCGAGTCCCAGCACTTCCATTGCCTGCTCAATATCCTCTTCGGATACCTGCATGGTTTCCTGCACAGCTTCTTTCACCTTGCCGGCCAGTTCCTGCACTTTTTGCGAAACAGCTTCACTGTCCGTATTGTCCGTCTGTGCCTGTGCGATCTTTCGGTTGTTCGTCGATCCGAATTTTTCATAGTCTTTTTTTAAAGCATCTGAGGTATCACCCATCGAAGCCTTGTCATCTGACATCTCATTCGAACGACTGTCAAAACCGGTTCCCGTATTCAAAAATCCCTGCGTATTCCGGTTCATGATGTTTGCAAACTCCTCCAGCGCCAGTTGCGACTGATCGTGCTTTAAAAAAGACGTATCTCCCTTTGCCGATACTGCCATACCTGCGGTCAGGTTTGCCACCTGTGTCATATAACAAATTCCTCCTTTCATAAAAAATCTTTATATCAAAGAGCTCAAGGCTCTAAGATAGCGGTAATGATCGCGGCGTTTTCCGCATTCATCTCTGCCAGGATATTAGCCCGTGACTGCGTATCCATCGCCCCCAGAATATCTGCTACAAGCTTGGAATTGTCGTCCATCATTGTATCAAACACCGCCGCTGCTTTTTTGGGTTTCATGCTGGCGTAGGTAGCCACATAATCCTCTGTTTCCTTATTCTTTTTCTGCTGTTCCAGCACCTGTCTGTA
Source organism: bacterium (assembly GCA_004562765.1). Classification (GTDB taxonomy): domain Bacteria; phylum Bacillota; class Clostridia; order Lachnospirales; family Lachnospiraceae; genus W0P33-017. The sequence continues at coordinate 44,590 of SFRL01000001.1, forward strand.
GATGACCTGTGCATTTGCAGGATCAATGGCTTCATAGTACTCCTGATAATTACTTATATCGGGCGCATTGTCGGAAAAAACAACCTCCTCATCGAATTTTTGTTTTAATTGTTCAAATTCCGCTTCTTTTTCCTCGTACACAGACAGTTTCTCAAGCTGTGCTTTCAGCTCCTTGATGCGATCGTTTTTCTTATTGACCTTCTCCTGGGTCTCAGCCAGCTGGCGTTCCAGCTGTTTGACATATTCTGTCGCCTCACTGAGCGTGGTATACGGATATTGCTGCTGCTCGATAGGGACTTCTACCTCCGGCAGGATCTTATTTACATAGGGCACATCTTTGAGGATCGGATACATGACCGTCGATCCGAAGCCGCCCACATCCCACTTGATCACCAACACCAGGATACCGAGCCAGATCGCAATAATTATGACAGTCGCAAGAAAGACCGCAACCTTGCCTCCGATCCCACCGTCATCCTCAAAATCAGGATCATCCGGATCAATCCCTTTTTTTATAAGCTTCTCCCTGCGCTTTGCCTCCTTCGCAGCGACCTTTTCCGCTTTTTTTGCTGCCTTTTCCTGTATCAGCTCCGCTTTTGATTTTGCAACTTCTTTTTCTTCTGCCATAAGTGACACCACCTTTACTCTTGCTGTGCGTGATCATGATAGGTAAAACTCACGAGCTGATCGATCTCCTTTGCCTCCTCAGCGGCAAGCTGCGCCTTAAATTCCTCAAATGCTTTCTCCCTCAGCTTCTCGTGTGCCTTTCGTTCCACCATGACCGCGTTTAAGCGTTTCCTCGCCAGTTCCACATTTTTTTCCGCCACATGAACCTGCATGATCTGATCGCGGATCAGCGATTTCATCGTATCGATCGCACGCTTATTTTCATGGATCGCACGTACATCGATCTTTCCGACCGCCAACTCTCCTGCACGTTTTTCGTACTCCATCCGTCGCAGCATGAGCTGCTGCAGCTTTTGATTTTCTTCCTGCAGATGCCGGCTGGCGATTCCGTAAGCAGTCTTTTCCTGCTCCTCCAGTTTATATTTGATATCCAGAATACTCTGCATCCGATATACAAATTTTGCCATACTCGATCACTTCCTCCGTGGCTAATTTGCAAAAATATTTTTCAACATCTCCACTTCCTGCTCAAACTCAAACTTTTCATCTGTCTGCTGCAGGAGATATTCATTGACTGCCCCATGTTTCGCGATCGCATAGTCGATCTCCTTATTGGATCCGTTCTTATAGGCACCGATGTTGATCAGATCCTCTGCCTCCTCGTAGGTTGCCATTACATTTTTCAGCTTTCCGGCGACCTCCTTCTGCTCCTTTGAAATGATGGAACTCATTACACGGGAAATACTCGCCAGCACATCGATCGCCGGGTAGTGATTTTTCTGTGCCAGCTTACGGTTCAGCACAATATGTCCGTCCAAGATACCGCGGGCGGTATCCGTGATCGGCTCATTAAAATCATCACCGTCCACCAGTACGGTATATAAGCCTGTGATCGACCCCCGCTCCGACGTCCCCGCGCGTTCCAAAAGCTTCGGCAGTTCCGCATATACGCTGGGTGGATAACCGCGTGTTACCGGCGGTTCACCGGAAGCCAGCCCGATCTCCCGCTGTGCCATTGAAAAACGTGTCAGCGAATCCATCATAAGCAGCACATCCCTGCCCTGATCCCTGAAATATTCTGCGATCGCCGTTGCTGTCATCGCAGCCTTTTTACGGATCAGCGCCGGTTTGTCAGAGGTTGCCACAACAACGACCGAGCGCGCCATGCCTTCCGGTCCGAGATCCCGCTCAATAAATTCTCGTACCTCTCTGCCACGCTCTCCAATGAGCGCGATCACGTTGATATCCGCCTTGGTATTTCGGGCAAACATGCCCATCAGTGTACTTTTTCCGACACCGGACCCGGCAAAGATGCCGATACGCTGTCCCCTGCCGACTGTGAGCAGCCCGTCCACCGCCTTTACGCCAAGCGGCAGTACCTGATCAATGATCTTTCGCTTCATCGGATCCGGCGGCAGACGATCCGACGGATACTGCATCGGCAGGATGATCTCTTCTTCGCTGTCGGTGGGGCGTCCCAGTCCGTCCAGTGTATGTCCCAACAGTTCATCCCCTACAGAAACAGTTAATGGATGCCCCGTATTCTCTACGACGCATCCAACTCCGATTCCATCCATACTCTCATAGGGCATCAAAAGCAGACGGTTCTCGTGGAAACCGACAACCTCTGCCATGACAAAAAAACCCTGATCTTTTTCCACAACAATACGGCAAAGGTCACCCAGCTTTGCCTCCGGTCCGATTGATTCCACCGTTAAGCCGACAACCTTTGCCACTTTTCCGTAACAATTATAAAAAAAACGGTCTGAGACCTGCAAATATTTACTCGAATCAAAGCGTACGTCCATCCGTTTTTATACTCCCAAACTTCTCAAGTCTCTGATCAGATTATCAAGCTCCACGTCCAGACTGCAGTCATACACACCGCTGTCGGCGTCAATGATACACTGGCTCTCAGACAGATCCGGATCCATGACGATCTCAATCTGTACATCCTCGCCAACTTTTTCCTGCAGTTCCTCCTTGTGTTCCCGCAAAAATGAAACCTCCGCCTCACTCACACGAACCTTATACTGCCTCGTCTCACGGATGCCACGCATCGCATTTTTAACAAGATGCAGCAGTATTTCACGCTTTCCGGAAAACTGCATTCGGAACACCTCATCAAACACAGTCAGGATCGTATCTAAAAGCTTCGGCTCAAGCTCCGCCATCGCATCCTCGTACTTCGCCTGTAGTTCCTGCTCACGTCTGGCAAGTTCCTCGCGGCCTGCCCGAAGTTCTTCATCCGCCTGCTGCTTTGCGCTTTCATAACCGTTCTGATAACCTTCCTGCCTTGCCATCTCACGCAGGGTATCGGCATCCTTCGATGCCTTATCATGGATCATCACCGCCTCAGCATTTGCCTCGGAAATGATCTGTTCTGCCTGTTCTTTTGCCTGTGCCACATAGTCGATCTGCGGCTCCGGCTCCGGTTCAAGCTCCAGTTCCTTTGCAAACAGTCCTTCCGTAAACTCTGTCTCACCGGCATCGATCGCTTCCTGACGTTTCCGCATCAGTTCCTCGCGCTGTGCCTGCTTTTGTTCCTCGACGATCGCCTGCATTTTCTCGGCAATGATATCATTCGTATTGATCACACGTCTGACCTGTTCTCCGCGGATCACATAATTGTTCCGGTAAAAATTAGACAATTACCTCGTCACCTCCACCTCTTGAAATGACGATCTCAGCAGAATCCTCCAGCTTGCGGATGATCGCAACAATCTTCTGCTGTGCTTCCTCTACATCCTTCATACGAACCGGTCCCATGAACTCGATATCCTCCTCGATCATGGCAGCCAGACGCTTGGACAGGTTCTTCAGTACAACACTCTTTACTTCTTCGTTTGATCCCTTCAATGCGATCTCCAGATCATTATTGTCAACATCACGCAGCACACGCTGGATCGCACGGTCATCAAGCAGCAGAATATCCTCGAATACGAACATCTTCTTGCGGATCTCGTCTGCCAGCTCCGGCTCTTCGATCTCCAGTGACTCCATAATATGCTTCTCTGTTCCGCGGTCTACCGTATTCAAAATGTTGACGATCGCATCTACGCCGCCGACGATGGTGTAATCCTGATTTGCCAGGGATGCCAGTTTACGCTCCAACACGCTCTCGACCTCCTTGATGACATCCGGAGATGTACGATCCATCAGCGCGATACGTTTTGCAACATCCGCCTGTTTTTCGGGGGCAAGAGATCCGAGGATCATTGCCGCCTGACTGGATGATAAGTAAGAGAGGATCATAGCGATCGTCTGCGGATGCTCATCCTGAATAAAGTTGAGCACCTGGGAAGGATCGGTCTTGCGGACAAACTCAAACGGACGCACCTGTAAAGACGCCGTCAGCTTGGTGATCACGATCTGTGCCTGTTCCTCACCCAGCGCCTTGTCAAGCAGCTCTTTCGCATATCCGATACCGCCCTCTGCAATATACTGCTGTGCAAGACATACCTGATAAAACTCCTCCAGCACAGCCTCCTTCGTCTGTGGAGACACACTTCTGGTATTGGCGATCTCAAGCGTCAGTTCCTCAATCTCATCTTCTTTGAGATGTTTGAAAATATTTGCTGATTTTTCCGGTCCGAGCGCGATCAGAAGGATCGCCGCTTTCTGGACGCCGGTATATTCTTCGTTTGCCATGAACTATAATCTCCCAAGATAAGAATTTAATCCCAGTCCTCATTCAGCCAGTTGCGAAGCAGTGATGCGACAGCTTCCGGCTTCTCGTCAACAAATTTCTCGATCAGTAATCTCGCCTCGGATTTCTCAGAATAAGCAATATCCTCCATATCGCTCTCGTTCTCTCTGGTGGAGGCAAGTAATGATTCCACGGAAAGTTCCGGCTCCAGTTCCTGGATCTGCTCCTTTCTGGTGCTTCGGAATACCACATAACCCAGCAGTGCAAAGATCAGTACCGCAAGCAGGATCTGGAAGTAATCCGCCATCGTCCGGCCGCTTCCGGTCGAATACTGGAACACAGGCACTTCGTATGCAACAATCGAAATATTCTCTGCCGGAAAACCGGTCGCATTTGCAACCAGCTGGTAGAAGTCCTGATCCACATCCGTCTTAACACGGGCAGAATTATTTGCCTTAAACTCCTCAAAGGTCGTACCATCCAACTGTCCGGTCGCTTTCATCGTATCTTCATTGTAGGTCACATAGGTAGTGGCCACCACGGAAACAGAGGAGGTGTCATAATTGATCTTTCCTGTTCCGCCATTAGTTTTTGTGAGCCGCTCACTCAGAAGGTAATCCTTTTTAATCTCATTGATGGATGACTCTGTATATTCATCGTTCTCCATCACATAGGTGTTATCATCGTTGGAATCTGTTCCGGGCGGCGCTGCCAGTCCGCCGACTGCATTCGACTCATAGGACTGTTCGGAATCCAGATAGCCCTGAGACTGTCCCTCCGGCGCATAAAACTCGTGATCGGTCATCTCGATATTGTCAAAATTCATATCAAGATTCATGCCGACCTCAACATTATTGTAAAGCTCGGTGCCGATCATGACATCCTTGACGCTCTTCTTGATCGCCTGCTCGTACTTCTGGCGCAATGTCAGCTGGGAATTTGCCGCTCCGATCGCGGTGGTCTCATCGCCGCCCGCATACAGTGTATTATTCTGCGTGTCAATGATGGATATCTCATTCGTATTCTCATTACCCACTGCGACGGCAATAAATCTCGCCAGACCGGCAGCCTGTTCTTCATCCATTTCTCCATCCAGATCCAGCATGGCAGCAACATAGGTAGGCTCCTTCTGCGCGATCAGCGTGCCATCATCCGTAGGAATATTCATACGGAATTTTACTTCTTTTACATTGTCAAGCATTTCGATCGTCTTTTTCAGTTCTTCTTCCAGATAAACCTGATAACGGCGATCCTTATCCGCTTCCGTCGTTGTAAAACTGCCGTTTAATGCATCATCGATCGTAAATCCGCTCACCGGAAGGCTGTTTGATCCCAGCAGGATCCGCGCATTCGCCTCATCCTCCGCATGGATCGTAAACACCAGTCCGTCGCTGCTGACCTCATAATAAATGTCATTGTCTGTCAGAAGCTGCTTGACCTCACCGGCCTGCTTCGTATCCTCACAGGACGTCAGTTCGATCATTTTGGGACGCGTCATGATAAACGCCGTCAGCCCGATGGCGATCGCAACTACTGCCACGACGCTGACCAAGAGGATCTGCTGTTTTCTGTTAAATTTTTTCCACCAGTCCAAGATTCGCTCCAAAAGCTGTCTTAACCGTTCCTGCATGGTTTTCTCTCCTCTCAATCATAATTCAGAGACTCAGCTCGATTTCACTTCGTTTCATCTCGCTGTTGGCTCTCGCCAAAGAAATTTCCAAAAATAGCATCATTCATGTAAACATGACTCTGCTATTTTTGAAAATTGCCTTGTCTCTGAATTATCACATCTGCATGTTCATGATGCTGTTGTATGCCTCTAACACCTTGTCGCGCACAGCCACCGTGTAAGCGAGCGCAGTGTTTGCCTTTTTCTGTGCGATCTGCAGATCATGTGTATTGTCCGCCAACCCCAGCGCAAACTGAATCTCCAGAGACTCGGCGGTATTCTGCAGTTCATTTGTCTCATCCAGCATGCCCAGCGCCGTCGAAAAGATGGAATCAAACGTACTGTCACCGTCCACTTTCGTCTGCTGAGCTGCCTGCGCCACAGCATTAGACTGTATATTGCGAATTGATGAAATATCCATCTGCTATGCCTCCTTAGCTCTTTCCGATCTGAATCCCCGCCTGTGCGATAGCCTTGCTTGCCTCAAAGGCGGTCGCGTTTGCCTCGTAGCCACGACTGGCATCAATCAGATTTGTCATCTCTGTCACAATATTGACATTTGGATAGGACACATAACCGTTCTCATCCGCATCCGGATGTGACGGATCATATTCCATTATGTAATCGCTTGTGGTGTCATCCTTTACCGAGGTTACCTTCACACCGGTTCCCCGGAACTTCCTGTACTGCCCTTCCAGCATCTCCTGAAACGGCGTGGAACGTTTTTCAGCAAACGTAACAACTTTCCGGCGGTAGGGAGTCCCGTCCTCCGTGCGTGTCGTGTTCACATTTGCGATATTCTGTGCAATGATGTCTGTCCGAAAGCGCTCTGCAGTCATGCCGGACGCGCTGATATCAAATGATTGAAATAATCCCATCTGTCATACCTCCTGTCTGTATCCGGTCAGCTTTACTTGCCGATCGCTGTCTGTAATCTGGAAAACTCCTGTGTCACACTGTCAGATAACAGCTGATAACGAAGCTGCTCGGAAGCAAGTTCCACGTTCTCTACATCCACATCCACGTTATTGCCGTCCAGTCGGTAATTGTATCCGTATGCCTGCATATCAAAATGAACGCCCGCATCCAGATGACCCAGATCAACGTCTGTGATCTTCTCATCCAGTGAATTCCACTTTACCTTGTCCAGTTCCTGTCGGAGCAGGCTCTCAAAATCCACCTCACGCCGCTTGTATCCGGGTGTATTCACATTCGCAAGATTATTCGTGATCACTGTCTCGCGCAGGTTGCTGGCATCCAATGCCTTATCCAGCACATTGATGTAACTGTAAGCATTACTCTGAATCATTCTTTTACTCCTTTCCCTGCGCAAATACGCACAGTACACCTATCTACTATTTCTAGTATAATTTATTTCAGGAAAAACACAAGACTTTTTTTGTCACTTTTTACACAATCTTGTACTTTTTTGTCGGCTTATGCACAAGATGTTGCCGTTCTGTGAACAAATCAATATGCAAAAAAAGGATCTACACGATGGTAAATCCTTTTACTTTCCGTACGATTCCGTTCGTCGGACCACAATATCTAGTTGTGTTTCTGCTCCTTTTTGATCTTATCCAGTTCGTCAAAAACAACATCATTGAGCACCTTGATGTATGTTCCACGCATACCGGAGGATCGGGACTCAATGACCCCGGCACTCTCAAACTTGCGAAGCGCATTTACGATCACCGAACGCGTAATGCCGACACGATCCGCGATCTTGCTGGCCACGAGAATTCCTTCCTTTCCGCCGAGCTCGTCAAAAATATGTATGATCGCTTCCAGCTCTGAGAAAGACAACGTTGAGATCGCTGATTTGACGATCTGTATCTTACGGCTTTCCTCCGCGCTCTCCTCATTGACGGAACGCAGCATTTCCAGTCCCACCACTGTCGTGCCATACTCGGTCAGAATGATGTCATCAATATCATAACTCTCCTCCATACGGTAAACAAACAGCGTGCCCAGACGTTCTCCCGCGATATCGATGGGGGCGATGATCGCGGAATAATTTTTGATGTCTGTCACAAAGCCAAGTGTCTCCAGATTCACATTCTCCTTTGTAGACAGGATACCAAGCAGACGCTCATTGAGCATCGGATCAATGAACCCTCCCACTTCATCTACGATCAGTTCACTCAGTTCTCTGGTGTCAACAGACTGGCTGGCTCCGAGCACCTTTCCTTTTTTGCTGATCACAAGTATATTGGAGTCCAGAATGTCCGTCAATACTTCGCAGATATCATTGAATACGACCTTTGAAGAATTATTGTTGTGCAGCAGCTTGTTGATTTTTCTTGTCTTGTCCAGAAGCTGTACGCTCATAAATGATCTTCCTTTCATTGCATTACATTTTCTCTGTTCCATGCACAGAAAAAATGGATGTATGGAAATCATACACCCATTTTTCTGAAAATTCAATGAAAAATTGAAATATTTTAGTTTTCTTTTGTTTTCACTTCCACGTAACCGCACTGCGCGTCGGCACACACGAGCTTGCTTCCCTTTTCCACCATATATCCGCCACAGTTCGGGCATTTCTTTGCCACCGGTTTTGCCCACGACATAAAATCGCACTCCGGATTGTTCTCGCAGCCGTAATAGCGTCTGCCCTTTTTTGTCTTGCGCAGCACGATCTCCTTTCCACAGACAGGACACGGCACTCCGATCTTTTCGAGATAAGGCTTGGTGTTGCGACAGTCCGGAAAGCCGGGGCATGCCAGGAATTTACCGTGCGGTCCGTACTTGATGACCATATTCCGACCGCATTCCTCACAGATGACATCCGTCACCTCGTCAGCGATCTCCACCTTTTCCAGCTTCTTTTCCGCCTCGGCAACCGCTTCTTCCAGATCCGGATAAAAGTTGCTGATGATCGTCTTCCACTGTACCTTTCCCTCCTCGACCATATCAAGCAGAGACTCCATGTTCGCCGTGAAATGCTCATCAACGATCGTTCCGAATGCCTCCACCATGATCGAGTTTACCGCCTCGCCAAGTTCTGTCATGTAAAGGTTTTTCTGCTCTTTTGTCACATAGCGGCGCGCCAGCAGTGTGGTGATCGTCGGCGCGTAGGTACTGGGACGTCCGATCCCGTGCTCCTCCAGGGTCTTCACCAGAGATGCCTCTGTGAAATGCGGCTGAGGCTGCGTAAAGTGCTGTTTCGCGTCGATCTCTTTTAATGAAAGTTTCGTATTTTCGTCAATGGAGCCCAGGAGCACATTGCTCTCCTCCTTCTCCTCGTCGTCAGCCGTATATACAGATAAAAATCCCTCAAATGCGATCTTTGATGCGGAAACATGCAGCTGATAGTCTCCTGCCCCGATCTTGACAGATGTCGTCTCATAGCGTGCCGGATTCATACGGCTTGCCACAAAACGGTTCCAGATCAGCTGATAAAGGCGGAACTGATCTCTGGATAAGGACTCTTTGATCAGCACCGGCATGCGGGTGATATCAGTGGGACGGATCGCTTCATGCGCGTCCTGGATCTTCCCCTTTGACTGGTTCTCCTTCGGCGCATCCGCAGCATACTGCGCTCCGTATTTCTCCGAGATATACGCTCTTGCCGCTGTATCTGCCTCTTCTGCCACACGAACAGAATCGGTACGCAGATAGGTGATGATTCCGACGGTGCCCTGACCCTTGATATCCACTCCCTCATAAAGCTGCTGCGCCAGGCGCATCGTCTTCTGCGTTGAAAAATTCAGTCGCTTGGATGCCTCCTGCTGCAGCGTACTGGTCGTAAATGGATAGGGCGCTTTTTTGATGCGTTCTCCCTTTTTGATCTCCTTCACGACAAACTGCTCTGACTCAAGCTCCTTTTTGGCAGCTTCTACCTGATTTTTATTTGTGAGTTCCAGTTTTTTTCCGGCTTTGCTGTCTAATTTTGCAAGGAGCGGCTTTTTCTCTCCTTCCACGTCAAGTGCTGCGTCGATAGTCCAGTATTCTTCCGGAATAAACTCATTGATCTCATTTTCACGGTCACTGATCAGGCGCAATGCAACAGACTGCACACGACCGGCGGAAAGTCCGCGCTTTACTTTGTTCCAGAGTACCGGGCTGATCCGGTAACCCACCATACGATCCAGCATACGTCTGGCCTGCTGCGCATTGACCAGATCCATGTCGATCTCCCGGGGATGCTTGAGCGATGCCTTCACCGCTGACTGTGTGATCTCGTTAAAGGTGATACGATATACTTTTTTATCCTGCAGCTTCAGCGCATGGTACAGATGCCATGAAATTGCCTCTCCCTCGCGGTCCGGGTCAGTTGCAAGGTAGATCTTTTCCGCTTTCTTCACTTCCTTGCGCAGATTCGCTAAAATATCACCCTTTCCACGGATCGTGATATATTTCGGCTCAAAATCATTTTCCGGGTTAAAGCCGAGCTGGCTCTTCGGTAGATCCCTTACATGTCCGTTGGACGCTGCCACCTCATAATTTTTTCCCAGAAATTTTTTGATCGTTTTTACCTTTGCAGGCGACTCCACAATAACCAGATATTTTGCCATTACCCATTTGTCTCCTCTAGTTTACAGAAATATAATGATTCTGCCAGGCTTCCTGCACCAGCCCTTTTTCCTCCAAAGCGAACAAAAGCTCTGCCAGTGTCACAATATCAAGTGCAGTTTCCTCGCTGATCTTCTCCATTGATTTCGGATGCAAATCAAGGCAACTATACACCAAGCGTTCCGACTTTTCAAGGGGCAATTTATTTTTTTCGGGTAAAAAGCCCAGTTCACCTGCCAGTTCCTCCGGTGAAAGAAGGATCCCTGCCCCCTGTCGGATCAGTCGGTTACAGCCTGCACTTAAAGGGTCTGAGATACGCCCCGGCGCCGCGTAAATATCCTTTCCCTGCTCCAGTGCACAGTCTGCCGTAATGAGTGATCCGCTCTTTTCTTTCGCTTCTATAATAAGCAGAACATCACACAGACCGGCGATGATCCGGTTTCGCATGGGAAAAAATCCGGGGCGTGGCGCCAGATCGGGCGGATACTCGGACAAAATGCCGCCCTGTGCGGCAATGCGTTCATAGAGCGCGGCGTTCTCCGGCGGATAGACCACATTCACCCCACATCCCAGGACTGCATAAGTGTTTCCGCCGCCGTCCAGTGCCCCCTCATGTCCAAAGCTGTCGATTCCCCGCGCCATACCGCTGATAACTGATACTCCGTTCGCCGCCAGACTTCTTCCGGAACGCTTTGCGATGTCCTTTCCATAGCGGCTGCAGGCTCTTCCTCCGACAATACTGACCGCAGGCGCCTCGTTCTTCGGAAGTTGTCCGATATAGTACAGTCCATAAGGCGGATCATAGATTTCACGAAGTCTCTCCGGATATGTCCGCTGCTCAACAGACACAAAAGAAATGCCGCGCGCCATCAGTTTGTCCCACTCCCGGTCCAGATCCCACTGCTCTTTTGAACGGCTGATGCGCACAGCCGCCTCCTCTGTGATCCCATAAAGCTTCTTCAGTTCGCTGCCTGCCAGATGCCAGACTGCTTTTGCACTTCCACAATACTTGTACAGCTGGCGGATCGTCTTTGTTCCGATACCGGAAATATTTGCAAGCCAGTAAGCATATGTAACGTCTTCCATGCTCACACCTCCCAGTATTTTCTGTCAAGACTGCGATAGCAGATCGCTTCCGTCAGGTGCCGGGTCGTAATGGCGCTGCTCTCCTCCAGATCAGCGATCGTCCGCGACAGCTTGATGATCTTGTGATAAGCCCGCGCGGACAACTGCAGTTTTTCATACATTCGTTCCATGTATGCGGTTTCTTTTTTGCCAAGTCTGCAGTAGGTTGTCAGATGTGCTACCGGCACCTGGCTGTTAAAATACCAGGACTCATTTCGGTAACGTTCCCTCTGCATCTGCTGTGCAGCCAGCACCCGCGCCCGGATCTGTGCCGAACTCTCTCCCCGTACCTTTCCGGTCAGTTCCTGGTATGTGACAGGTTCTGCCTCCGCACACAGATCGATCCGGTCCAAAAGCGGCTGGCTGATCCGCGAGAGATACTGCCGGACCTGCGTATTTGTGCAACGGCACCTTGTACGGTCCGGATAAAATCCGCATTTACACGGGTTCATCGCGCAGACAAGTAAAAAATCAGCCGGATAGGTAAAGCTGCTGTTTACACGGGAGAGCGTGATGGTTTTATCCTCCATCGGCTGTCTCAGGATCTCCAGTGTACTCTTTTGAAACTCCGGCAGTTCATCCAAAAACAATACACCTCTGTGGGCTAATGATACTTCTCCCGGCTTCGGGATCGCTCCGCCACCAGAAAGTCCTTGTGGACTGATGGTGTGGTGCGGTGCACGGAACGGACGCCGTTCGATCAGTCCTTCGCTCGTATGGAGCTTGCCGCTCACACTGTAGATCTTTGACACTTCCATCTGTTCCGCAGGTTCCATCGGTGGCAGAATACCCGGGATACGCTTCGCGATCATGGTCTTTCCCGCACCGGGTGGACCGACCATCAACAGATTATGCATCCCGCTCACCGCTATCTCACAGGCACGGCGTAGCATTTTCTGTCCGTTGACATCCGCGAAATCCAATTCCTCCGTCAACTGCTGTGCAGGGTGTGAATACGGCTCCTCTTCTATGGTATATGCTCCGGTGCAATAATCCATGACTGATCTGATATGATCCGCCGGAAAAACAGACAGGTCTTTCACGAGGGCCGCCTCCCTGCGGTTGTCTCTCGGAATGATACAGCGATGGATTCCCTGCTCCTTCGCCTTTAGCAGGATCGGCAGCATGCCGTCCACCGCCAGAATGGCTCCGTTCAAACCAATCTCACCTATCACAAGTGTGTCTTTCAGAAATTCCTCCGGCACAATGCCAAGTGCCGCAAGGATAGCTACTGTGATCGGCAGGTCAAAGCCATTTCCGCTCTTTTTAATGTTTGCCGGGGAAAGGTTGATCGTGATGCGCTTGGCGGGAAGCTGATGTCCGCAGTTGCGCAGCGCTGTGCGCACCCGTTCTCTCGCTTCGCGCACTTCAGATGCCAGAAAGCCTACCATCTCAAATATCGGCAGACCGTCACTGACGTCTGCCTCCACCAGAACGGGCTGGCTGTCGATTCCGTGTAGAATCGCAGTTGTTACGATACTGTACAAGTCGTCTCCTCTCTGCGTGCCACAACGGAAAAATGTATACGAAAAAAAGATGAAATCATTGTAGCATGGATTTCATCTTTTTTAAAGTCAAAATCAGATCTTCACTTGTTTTTCTCCGAACATCTCTTCTCTGCCGGCAAAACCCTCCCGCAGCCGCTCCAATGCCTTTTTTTCAATGCGGCTCACATACGAACGCGAGATGCCGATCTGCTGTGCGATCTCCCGCTGCGTCATTGGAGTTCTTTTATCCAGCCCGTAACGCAGGGTAATGATCTGCAGCTCCCGTCCGTGTAAAAGCCGTGGGATCAGTTCCCGCAGAGTGGCGATTCTCCATTTGAGGTCCAATTCCTCCACCACATCCGGATCCTCACTCTCACAGATGTCCAGCAGGCGGATCTGGTTTCCCTCTTTATCCGTTCCCACCGGCTCATAGAGCGATACTTCCCGCGAGGTCTTCCGCCTGGAGCGCAGATACATCAGAAGTTCGTTGTCGATACATCGTGCAGCGTATGTGGCAAGCCGGCTTCCCCGCTCATCATTGTAGGTCGCCACTGCCTTGATCAGACCGATCGTCCCGATGGAGATCAGTTCCTCTGTTTCCTCGTCCACATTCTGATATTTTTTGACAATATGTGCCACCAGACGCATATTACGCTCGACCAGAATGTGTTTTGCTTCCAGGCTTCCACCCTTCATACGTGCAACATATTCTTTTTCCTCCTGCTGCGTCAGAGGCGGCAAAAATGTTTTCAATCGCTTCTCTCCGATCTATCAAAGCGAACTTAATACATTTTATGTCGCAGACAACTTTCCCGTGCCTTTCCCACTACCGGGGAGGCTTTGTTTATTTTTTCAATACTTCCTTACGAATGTAGCGGAAGGTCTCATCCTCCCCCTGCTCAGCCAGCATGTTCAACAGCTTTTCCAATAAATCCCTTGTCTCCGGATGCAGAACATGGAAATCCCGCTTACTCATATAGTATTCCAGCGGCGAGGCATCCGTATATTTATCCTTCTTGTAGATCTTGGAGGCAGCAATGCGGTCCGCCACCATCTCCGCCACATATTTTTCCGGCATGCGCATGCCTGCAATATGCTGGTCACCGCGCACGTCGTAATCCATCCAGTATTCCAGATGATGCTTGTTGCGCCCCTTATGATGCAGCCACGCAGAAGAAAAACCGTACTCTGCGCGTTCTCCGTTATGCGGGCTCTGGTCATCCATAAAATACTTTGCACCGATGCGGAACTCTGCCCACGAATATTTGGACAGATCGTGCATCAGACCCTGCCGGTACAGACCCATGCGAAAACAGTTTTTGCGCACCTCCCGGCGGTGCGCATGCACCGTCTTCAAATGTTTACATGCTTTTTCAAACGACATCGTACAGATACCTCCAGATCAGGTACAACAAAAGCAGATGTACCGGATAGAATACATAGAAAAAATACTTTGCGGACGGACCTTTTGTCCCATTATAAAACCAGATCGGAATCAGTGCCAGCGCCCCTGCCCGCTGTATCCCACCAAAATAGCAGATGTTGATCGCGGCAACGGACAGAAACTGTTCCGCTTTCTGCATGCGGAACACATAAAAACAGAGGATCATGACAATCCCTCCGATCCCGTAATCCGGCTTGATGATGTAGTACGTCAGCGCTCCGATCACAGCCAGCAGACCTATGGTCAGCAACATATGTTCCTGCAGTGTCTGCAGGATACAGATACAGATCAATGCAAGTAACAACGTAAAAAAAATGTTCTGCGTATCTTTATACACAAGTGTGTGATAGCGCGCCAGATCGCTGGGGATCTCAGAGATCAATGCAAAAAGAAACAATCTGCCCAAATACTTTTTCAGATCTCTCGTATGAAAAAATCCCTCCACGATCAGAAAACCGAAAATCGGAAATGCCAGTCTTCCGACATAACGCATCCACACCTGGGACGGGCACAAAATTGCACCGATATGATCCGTCAGCATAGAAAATAGGGCAATACATTTCAGATCAAAACCCGACAGTCCGCTTCTGACGGTCAGCTGCTCATTTTTCTTCATTCTGCTGCTCCCGGCATTCTTTTTGCTTTTTCTTCTCCCGTCTCAGTCTGCCCGGTGCCGTGACAAGCACCACAACACTGCCGCCTTCTATCTGCAGCCGGTCATTGTTTTCACTGACCACACCCATTCCAAATACCGTTTTCCACTCTTTTCCGGCTGCTACCTTCGGCAATGCCAGCGGCATCTCACTCTGTGAAAAATTCCAACCGATGTAGAGATCCTCCGGTTCATTTCCGTATGCGCCGCTGTAGGCCTCACCGACCGCCTGCATGGACGGGTAGATCTCACTGTTCCATGCCTGTGCGCTGTGATAAGACAGATCAGGCATTCCGAATGACTGATAGTCCGTCATCTTCATCGGCACACGACTGCGCATACACGGGTGTTTGCTTCGCAGCGCCAGAAGATCCTTCACATACGTGAAATACTCCCGGTTTTTGTCCATCTGTTTCCAGTTTACCCATCCGATCCTGTTATCCTGGCCGTACGCATTATTGTTTCCGTTCTGCGAGTTGCCGAATTCATCGCCCGACAGGATCAGCGGTACACCCTGTGCAAAAACAACAGCGGCCATGGCCTGCTTCATCAGCCGGGCGCGCTGCTGGAGGATCTTCTTCTTGCGCGAAACACCCTCAACGCCGCAGTTGACGCTGTAATTCCAATCATTGCCGTCTGCACCGCCCTCTCCGTTTGCCTCATTATGCTTTGTAACGTAGCTGAAAGTATCCGCAAGCGTAAATCCGTTATTATTTGCAAAATAATTCACAAATCCGATCTGCGGATGCTGCCTTTTCTGCTGGTTCAGATACTCGATCAGATTGCCGTCCTGATGGTTGATCAGCTTGCGTGCGGCGTACAGAAAATCATCGTTGTATACATACAAATGGGGATAACCGCCCGCCTGTTCCCACGCTTCCGCCGGAAATCCCAGGGCAAAGATCTTCGTGCGGCGCAACAGCACATCACAGATCACACTGGCAACAGCGGTCTGTGAACAGAGCAGATGAAAACCATCCACATGATATTCCAGTACCCAGTAACGCAGCACCTCCACGACGTAGTTCGGATTCACCTGCGCATCAAAGCTCATCTCCATGACGCATTCCAGTCCTGCTGCATGCATTTCGCGGATCATCTCCTTCATCTCCGCAGACGGAGAACTTCCTGACGAATAGCTCGCCTTTGGAGCAAAGTAATCTCCCCTTCCGTAACCCCAGTAATTGATTCCCGGAAGTTCCTTTTCTTTCTCCTCGTATTCCTTCTGCTGCATCATTTGATAGCCAGCCACCGCCTGCGGTGCCCAGCCCTCAAAATCCATCGGATGTTCCTCATGTTTTGGCGGTATCAGCTCCTCAAACTCATACGCAGGCATCAATTCCACCGTCGTGACACCAAGTTCTTTTAAGTACGGGATCTTTTCCGTTACCGCTGCAAATGTACCCTTATTTCTGCCGGTCACACCGCCGTCCTTTGTGAAACCTCTGACATGAAGCTTGTACATCACCATGTCAGTTTCCGGTATCTCCGGACAGTGATCACCTTTCCAGTCGAACTCTGAAAAATCAAAGCCACTGCGCACCTCATAGTGCACATCTCTCCGGCTGTAATCAGCCCATTTTTCCCTGCCGATGATCCGTCTTGCATAAGGATCCACCACTACCTTCTGGTCAATTACATAATTATAATCATACTGCGCCGTGTCCAGCCCGGTGACACAAACAGAACGCACTGCACCGATGCAGAATTCCTTCGGCACCGGAATATCCCTGTAGGCGCAGGACATATCCTTATTTTTGCGTTTCTCATAGAGCCGGATCGCACAATCGCTGTCCTTTTCTCCCTCAAATGTAAAACAGATTCCGTCCGCAAGTCTGCTTGCTCCGAATCTGCTGTAATTTCCTTCTCTTAACTGTTCTGCCATTCTTTCTTTTCCGCCTTTTTTAACTATCCTCATGGTAAACATCATAGTTATTCTTTATTATACCAGTTTCTATATGGTTTGCATACACCTTTTTCCGTGCTTGACATGATCCCGTATCTTCTCATATAATGGCGGTAATACATGTTCCGCAGACCGTTCGGATCGTTATCGGTCACGGTACAGCAAATAAGTACAGGAGGAAACAATATGAGCGAAAATGATTTTTTGAAACAAGAGATCGACGATGATCCCAATGACTACCGCGTCACGCTGGATCTGGATAACGGCACAACTGTAGAATGTGCGATCATGACAATCCTTGAGGTGGATGAGCAGGACTACATTGTTCTGGTCCCCTTAGATGAAAACGATGAGCCCATTGAGGAAGGCGAGGTTTACATCTACCGCTACTTTGAGGATGAAGACGGTAACGCATCACTTGACAACATCGATAATGATGAGGAATTTGAGCGCGTGTCCGAATGCTTTGATGAATTTCTGGATGAACAGGAATTCAATGAATTACCTTAATCAAATGTCTAATCTGCCACTGCAGCCGGCTTTTCAAGTTCACTTAAAAATCTGGATGCAGTGGCATCTTTGTTGTACAGCGTTCTGCTGTGTGTGATCACAAGCTGCTCCTTTGCGCGCGTCATTCCCACATAAAAGAGTCTGCGTTCTTCCTCAATATCAGCATCCAGTACCGCCTTTTTGTATGGCAGCTGTCCCTCAAGAAGCTGAGGCAGAAAAACTGTGTCAAATTCCAGTCCTTTCGCTCCGTGCAGCGTCAAAATCTGCACACCCTCGCGTCCGGCATCCCTGTTTTTTTGCTCCGCCTGCATGCGGGCACGGTATTCCTCCACATGTGCCTGCCACTGTTCCAATGAATGAAACCCCACTGCTGACTGCTGCAGTTCATCCAACACATCGATCAGCTCCTGCTCATTCTGTCCGTGCTCTCTTGCAAAATCAATAACAAACTCCTCATATCCCATTCCCTTTCGCACATAATTCATTGCCGCAAAGGGTCCCATATGCGACATGACCTGCAGATCCTCCGCCAGCTGAGCAATGCGTCTGGCAATCCACGGCTGCTCCTCATAAACTGCCTCCCAGCTGTCCAGATCCACCTGAGGATCATCCAGCACGTCACGACTCAGATAGCGCAGCGGACGATTCATGATCTGCAGAAACAATCCCCGCTCGCGGCTTCCCGCCGCCAGTTTCAGATAACAGAGCACATCCCTGGCGATCCAGTGATCATACACCAGTGGTACACGTTCCTTTGCATAAAACGGAATTCCCGCCTCCATCAGCTGTTCCAGCAGATACCCCGACTGGCGGTTCGTGCGAAACAGCACGGCAATATCAGCATATCGTACACCGGCAGCAATACGCTCCCTGATCCGGTCGATCATTGCCCGATTTTCCTGCAATATTGATGGGTATTCCTGCACGATCACTTTTCCCGTGACGGCTCGCGCTGCAAAAATCTGCTTATCAAAACGTTCTTTATTGTGTGAGATCAGGTTCTGGGAAATCTGTACGATATCAGATCCGCAGCGATAATTCTCCTCCAGGTAACGCTGTTTTGCATCTGCATAGTCATTGGTAAACCGACGCATCAGCTCCGGTCTTGCTCCCCGGAACTGATAGATGGACTGATCGTCATCGCCCACCAGAAACAGCCGGTTCTGCGGTGCGGCGAGCATGCGAAGCACCTCATACTGCAGACGGTTCATATCCTGTACCTCATCTACCAGTATGTACTGAAATTTTTCCTGCCATGCCCGCAGATGATCCGGTCGCTGCACAAGAAGCTCATAAGTGAGCGTCAACATGTCATCAAAATCGATCAGACGGTTTTCCCGCAGCTTTCTGTCATAGGCTTTATATATATCACGGAACTGCGTACTCCCACAGCATTTCGCATAGTAGTGTGCGAGATCCAGCCGTTCATTTTTGACCATACTGATCTCGCTTAACAGGTTCTCCATCAATTCCTGCTCTTCATCCTCGCGCATATGATATCCGCTCAGGATCTCACGCAAAAACGCATATTTAAAATCAGTGGAAATGATCTGATCCGGACGATAATGATAAGCATGCTTTAGAATTGAAAAAAAGACCGCATGAAAGGTACCAAACTGTACCGGCAGTCTGCGACCTTCCATCATGGCTTGAAAACGCAGACGCATCTCCTCCGCGGCTGCTTTTGTAAATGTAATGACCAGAATATGCTCGGCAGGAACATGGCACTGTTCCAAAAGATACCGGATACGACCGGTGATGACAGCAGTTTTCCCGGATCCGGGTCCCGCCAGAACAAGGGTAGCACCGTCCGACTCCGTGATCGCACGGCGCTGGGATTCACTGAACGTGTAAGACATATTTCATTCCTTTCTGGTATGATTGACCGTTCAGAGCCGTTTTGCAAAAAGCTTTGTCCGTGAACAGTCAGCAGATCCGCGGCAGACCTTCGCCAAACAGCACGTCTAGCACGCGTTTTCCTCCGATCGCAGTTCGCACGTATGCACTGCCCGGTTCTTCATCCGTCACAGTCCCGATGACCGCGGCATTTCTTCCGTAAGCACAGCCGGAAAGGATCTCGCAGGCCCGGGCAGCATCCTCCGGTGCCACGAACGCGACAAGTTTGCCTTCATTTCCCATGTACAGCGGGTCTAACCCCATCAGTCCGCAGAAATCACGCACCTGGACATCTACCGGAATCTGATCTTCATCCAGCGCCATCGTCACCTGTGATGCCTCCGCAAGCTCCTTTAAAACCGTTCCGAGCCCACCCCGTGTGATATCCCGCAGGCAGTGTACCCTGATCTTTTCCGACAGCAGCGCGTGAACCTCCTCCCCAAGCGGCGCACAGTCACTTGTGATCGTATTACTGATACCCATACGCTGTGAAAGAAGCGCGGCGTGATGATCTCCCAGATTACCGGATACAATGATCGCGTCACCGACCTGACAATTTGCAGCACTGATATGAATGTCCTGCGGAACAAAGCCCACACCGGAGGTGTTGATAAACATACCACCGTTTCCCTCCACGACTTTCGTGTCACCTGCCACGACCGTCACTCCTGCCTCCTTTGCAGTGGTCGCCAATGATGTGACAACGCGCTGCAGCAGATCAATATCAAGACCTTCCTGAAGCACAAAACCGCAGGTCAGATATTTCGGAACAGCCCCCCGCATCAGCAGGTCATTGACCGTACCACACACAGACAAACGTCCGATATCGCCGCCCGGAAATTCCAGTGGGTCCACCACAAAACTGTCTGTTGTAAACGCTATTTTTTCACTTCCGGTGACAACAGCCGCATCCTCCATGGCATCCAGCACCGGATTTGCAAATGCATGTGCAAATATCTCCCGGATCAGGTCGCTTGTGGCACGTCCGCCGCTGCCGTGTGCCATTGTTATTTTCTTTTCATGATTCATTTCTGTTCTCCTTTAGCGTGTCCTGTGATACATGAGATACTGGTGGCAGCTTCCCTCTTCGGACACCATACATGCCCCCTGCGGATTCATCGGCGTGCACACAGTTCCAAACAGCGGGCAGTCTCCGGGCAGTGCCTTCCCCATCAGCACCTGATCGCAGCGGCATGCCTGATTCTTTTTATGATCTTCCGTAAGATGATCACTTCCCGCATCAAACTTCGCATATTCTGCCCGCAGTTTCCGCCCGGAACCCGCGATCACACCGATCCCGCGCCAGAGTGCATCCGATGGTTCAAAATAAGTGTCTACCAGTTTTTTTGCCCTTTGGTTGCCCTGCGCACACACCACAGAAGGATAATAATTTTTCACCCCGGAGAGCACGCCGCTGTCACGATACTGCTCCACCGCCCGGAAAGTACCATAGACCGCCAGCAGAAGCTCCTCCGCGCCAAAACCAGCAACGCCGAAAGGCACGTGATATTGATCTGCCAGTGGCACAAACAGATCGGAGCCTGTCACAGCAGCCACATGTCCGGGTGCCAGAAAACCATCAATCCCGTCTCCGTGCTCACACAACCATCCGATCACCGGCGGCATTGTCTTTAGTGCAGTCAGAAGCCGGACATTTGACACCTGCTCCGCTACAAGCTGCTCCAAAAGTACCGCATACACCGGTGCCGTCGTCTCAAAGCCGACCGCAGCAAACACAAAGCGCCGATCCGGATGCTCTTTTGCCAAACGCACAATATCCATCGGCGAATAGACCATCTCCACACTTGCGCCCTCTCCCTTTGCCTCCGCCAGACTTTTTTCCCGTCCGGGCACACGGATCAGGTCTCCGAAGGTCACCACCGTTGTATGTTCCTCCATCGAAAGTTCGATCAGGCGATCAATATAACCGGTCGGTGTAACACATACCGGACAGCCCGGTCCGCTGATCAGATGGAGCTTTTCGGAGAGTATTCCGCTGATCCCGTATTTAGAAATAGCAGCGGTATGACTGCCGCACACCTCCATAATGGAGATGTCCGGTCCGTCATACGCTGCCAGCCATTTTTTGATCTGTGAAATTTTATGACTGATATCTGTCATGTTTCCTCTAATTCCTCAAATAAGTCCATCAGATCCTGTGCCTCGCCCGCAGATAATCTCTGCAGGATGCAGCCGGCATGTACCAGTACATAATCACCCACCGCAACCGGAACCAGACCGGCGATGGCACGCACACGATTTCCGCTGAAATCCACCAGCGCATCCTTTTCATATACTTCAATCACTTTTCCGGGCATTGCTACACACATGATCTTTACCTACTTCATCTCAATACACTTTTTCGGACAATTTGTCGCACAGAGCCCACAGCTCACGCATTTCTCCGCCTGAAGCTCCCACTTCTTTTCCGCGCGGTCAACATTGATCGCCTCCTGCGGACATTTCTTCGCACAGAGCGTGCAGAACACACACTGTTCCAGATCAGGAACCGGCTTGCCACCCGTGGGTGCTGCCGCTTTTTCTTCGACAGGTTTATGATAAACTGCCTCTTTCTTCTCTGCGCCCGGGTTCTGATAACCGGGAATGATCGTCAGACACTTCTTCGGACACACCTCGGTACAATAACCGCACTGCACACAGTCAAAGCGGTTAATGGTCCAGGTTCCGGCCGCGCGGTCGACTGTGATCGCACGGGGCGGACAATTGCGGCTGCAAAGACCGCACATGATGCACTGGTCGATAGCGATCTCCACATGTCCGCGGCTGCGCTCCGGGTAGACCGCAGGCTTTGCCGGGTAAGACGTTGTCACCGGCTTAGAAAAGAGGTTTTTTAACATTGTCCCTGCAAAGGGCATAAATTTCGACATTTTCTTTTCCTCCTTTCCTAGCGCTCCGTACAACTGATACAGGGATCAATCGTAAGAATGAGCAGCGGTACATCCGAGAGCTGACAACCCTTCAATGTCTTGAGCAGCGCCGGAATATTTGCAAAGGTAGGGGTGCGGATACGGATCCGTTCCAAAAATTTTGTTCCATTACCTTTTGCATAATAAATCGCCTCTCCTCTCGGCTGCTCTACCCGCATGAAATACTCTCCATCCGGATTTCCTTTTACAGGCACAGCGATGTCTCCCTCCGGAATCTTATCAACTGCCTGTTTGATGAGCTGAATAGACTGATACATCTCGCGGATGCGGACATTGCAGCGCGCAAAAGAATCACAATCCTCGCTCGTGATAATATCAAAATCAAGATCGCCGTATGCAGCGTATCCCAACTTTCTCGTGTCTCTTGCGATGCCGCTGGCACGCAGCATCGGTCCCGCAGCGCCCAGATCATGCGCCTCCTCCGGTGTGAGGATACCCACACCTTTCAGACGGGTCAATACGGTATAATCATTTAAAAAGATATCTGCAATCTTGTGCAGTTCTGTCTCAAAGCCATCCAGCTTCTCTACAAACGCATGCAGCATATCGGAAGGCATGTCCTTTAATACGCCGCCCGGCGCATTGACGGAAAAGATCACACGTCCGCCGGTAGATGCTTCGAACATATCCAGAATCTGTTCGCGCATTCTCCAGCACTGATAAAACAGACTCTCAAATCCGAATGCATCTGCCAGAAGTCCCAGCCACAGCATGTGTGAATGCAAACGGCTCATCTCACACCAGATGGTACGGAGGTAACGTCCTCTGGCCGGTACTTCCACATCCATCATATGCTCGATCGTCTCACAGTAGGTCATGCCATGCATAAAACTGCAGATTCCGCAGGTGCGCTCTACCACATACTGCATTTCCTTAAAATCTTTCTTTTTAACAAGTGATTCCAGACCACGATGAACAAATCCAATGGAAGGTATTGCCTCTACAACCTTCTCATCATCCAGTACGAGATCCAGATGAATCGGCTCCGGTAATACGGGGTGCTGTGGTCCGAAGGGAACCACACTTTTCTTGCTTGCCATAATCGTTTGAACCTCCTACAGTTTTTTCATAGGCGTCTCATCATCGATCCGGTACAGTTTATCATGATAATCCACAGAGATCATCCGGATCTTTACGCCAAAGAGCTCTGCCATCTCATTTTCATAGAGAAATGCAGGCTGATAAATATTTGTAATACTTGGAACCTCCTCATTCTCATCAACCACCAGACGAAGAGTGATCCACTCATAGTCCTTACCGAAGGTGTAGCTCAGCTCATAACCATTTTCAATGCTTACGGCGTGTGCCTGCATGAGACGATACTGATCGTTCTTCATCTCCATGACCTTCATCAAAAAATCACCGGTCGTAACCGGTACGATCTTACATCCTGTAT
Organism: bacterium; assembly: GCA_004562765.1. Lineage (GTDB taxonomy): Bacteria > Bacillota > Clostridia > Lachnospirales > Lachnospiraceae > W0P33-017. The sequence goes on from SFRL01000001.1 coordinate 68,417, forward strand.
CTGCCATACCAAGCTACCTCCCTACTTCTTTTCCTGTTTCATTTCTTCATGCTTTTTCTGGAACAGCGCTACTGCCTGCACGATACCATCAATGATCGACTGAGGTCTCGCCGCACAGCCCGGTACATAAATATCAACCGGTATCACCGTGTCAGCTCCTCCTTTGATATTGTAGCACTCTTTGAACACACCGCCGGTGCAGGCACAGGTTCCCACTGCACAGACGACCTTGGGGTTCGGCATCTGGTTGTAGATCTGCTCGACAACCGATGCATTTTGTGAATTGATACCGCCCGTGATGAGCAGAATATCCGCATGCATGGGATTTCCGGTATTTACCACACCAAAGCGCTCTGCATCATAAACAGGTGTCAGACACGCCAGAACTTCTATATCACACCCATTGCAACTGCTTCCGTCGTAATGCAGCAGCCAGGGTGATCTGGATACATTCGCCATTGTTTTCCCTCCTATCGATGCATCAGCACTAAAATGGTCAGATTTACGCCGCCTGCGATAAGTGTTACCACCCATGTGCTGACAAGCAGCACCTTCCAATTTACACGGGCAGACACGTTATCGATCAAAATCTCCAAGAAATATGCCAAAAGAACCACGATCAGAGCAACCGCATAGCTGACAGGGTTACTGTTGACAAAAAACAGTGCTACTACGCCCAGCAAAAATACAGTCTCATACCACTCAGCAAGATGGATCAATGCAAGATTGGAACCAACCATCTCCTGTGTGACACCGCGGACGATCTCCTGATGTGCATGATGGGCAGTACTCAGATCAAAGGGCGACTTTCTCATCTTGATCGTCAGGATGAAGAGAAATCCGACAAACACGCCCGGCAGATAAACGATCGCACTCATATCCATTCCGATGATATCCTTCACATAAAATGTGCCTGTCGCAACGTAAAATCCGACTGCCGTCAGAAGTACCATCGGCTCATATGCCATCATCTGCACCAGCTCACGCTGACATCCCACAGACGCATAGGGTGAGTGGGTAAAGGACGCTGCCAGCACCAAAAACATCGCACAGGTCGTCAGTGAAAAGAAACACAGCAGCAGATCCATTCCTGCAAAAAACAGTCCTCCGGTTATGACCATAAATAACAGATAGGTCATTACAAGAAACGTCTGCGAACGCTTCACAACCAACGGCTCCTTCTGAAACAGCTTGACCACGTCAAAAAACGGCTGAAAGACAGAAGGACCCTTTCTTCCCTGCATGCGAGCGGAAATCTTGCGGTCAACACCATCCAGGAAGCCACCTACAAAAGGTGCGCACACAAGATATAAAAGAACAAAAAGAATCTGTTTCATCTCCATTATACCGCACCTCCTATGATCAGACACATCATAATGATCAGCACACCTGCACTGAGAATGATACAGGGAGTCAGCAGCTTGTTTTCTCCCAGATATTCCACCATATACCAGTTCGCGGTATAAAGCTGCTTTTCCTCTCCGAAGGAATCAATAAAATTCTTGTTATCTCCGGCATTAACGCCATTCATATATGAGATCACGTGCTTTCTCTTGTGCTTCTTCGTACCGAGATAGCATGCACACGGAAGTACCACGATCGCGATGAGCAGAATGACCATAACCATGATATCCGTGCTGGCAAGCGTCATCGTCGCGCTTCCGCTCAGACTTGCCTCAATAGGAAGTACCACATATTGCGACATCGGCACACAGAGCAGACAGATCACAACCATGATGACTGCATGGATGTAGAGCGATGCATACTCGTTTTTCTTTGTGACATCACGCAACGGTGTATCCACACGCGGTGGTCCGATGATCTTTGCCATCCACTTCGTCCAGTAAAACATTGTCGTCGAACTGCCAAATGCAATGAAAATGATAAGCAGCGGATTGCTTGCATCCACAAATGCCTTGAATGCTGCCCACTTTGCGATCAGCATGCCAAACGGAGCCAGATACATGCCTGCGATACCGGTCAACATAATAAATGTAAGTCGCGGCAGGCGATAGATCAGACCCTGCATGTTTTCAATATTACGGCTGTGCAGAGAATTCTCAACTGCACCGACATCCTGGAACATCATCGCCTTGCTGACTGCATGGAAGATCAGAAGGTAGATTGCAGCCCAGATCGTCTCCGGCATGCCGACACCCGCACATGCAACGATCAGTCCAAGATTGGAGATCGTCGAGTAAGCAAGTACTGCCTTCGCATCTGACTTGGAAATAGCCAGCAGAGATGCAAGAAGGAAAGTCAATCCACCGATAAAGCTGACCATGGTTCCCGTCATCGTTCCGGAAAGTGCCGGTGAAAGACGGAACAGCAGGTAAACGCCTGCCTTTACCATCGTCGCACTATGTAACAGCGCGGAGGACGGCGTCGGTGCCACCATCGCGCCCAGCAGCCATCGTGAAAACGGAAGCTGTGCAGACTTCGTCAGGGCTGCGAATGCAAAACACACGACCGGGATGGTCAGACCACCCTCGACGATCGTCTGCAGATCCACTGCTCCGATCTGGAATACGGAGGCAGCGATACCGATTGCCAGCATCAATCCTCCCAGCAGATTCATCCAAAGAGCGCGGAACGAATTTTCAATCGCTTCATCCGTCTTCGTATATCCGATCAGCAGGAAGGAACAGATGCTCGTCACTTCCCAGAAAAAGTCCATCCAGAGCATACTCTTTGAGAGTACAAGTCCGAACATTGCACCCAAAAACACAAAGATCAGTGCAAAGAAATAATATCTGCGATCCGGGAATTCCGTGTGATAGTGATGATAGCCGTGCATATAGCCGACCGCATAGATTGTGATCATTCCACCTATAAATGCAACGATGACGATCATCAGTATGGAAAGACGATCCACCAGCATCTGAGGTGTTTCAGATATCTCAGGGCCGAAATGCTCAACCCAGATGATCAGAAGCGTCTGCACGATAGACAGCAGACTGATCAGATATTTTCTGTGCACAAAGCACTGATAAACGACGAGAAACATCAGTCCCACTTCCGCGATCAGGATCACCATCTCCACCAACTCATTTTTTACGAGGATCGGCGTTCCCTGTGCGCCGTTCGAGATGAAGTCCACAAGCAGCCAGACCACGGATGCCATGATCACGGCAAGTGATACATATGCTACGCCGTTACGAATTTTGTTATTCCTTATAAGATACATAAAAATAGCTACCACAAACGGGAAGCAGATAAGGAATGGTATGAGATTCATAACTGTTACTCCTTTCGACCATCTATCTGGTCTTTCATAATTTAATATGACATAAAATGCTTATTCATTATAGACCTTTTCTTAGTAAATGTTAAGCACATTCTGATATTTTTTTAACAAAATTTTACAGCAGCCGGTCGATTGCCTCATTCAGCTTTCCAATCGCTTCATCATCTCCGGTCTCCACTGCATCTACGATACAGTGCGAGATATGCTGTTTTAAGATCAGCTTTCCGGTATTGTTAAGGGCAGCTTTTACTGCGGCAAGCTGGATCAGAACCTCCGTACAGTCTCTGCCCTCCTCAACCATATGCTTGACAGACTCCAGATGCCCGGATGCCTTGGCTAGGCGGTTAACGATCGCACGCACTTCCTTTGGATCATGGGTATGTCCATGATCATGACTGTGTGTGACAACGGTACCATCCTCCAAAATATGTGTATGCTTCTCACTCATTGCTCTTCTCCTATAAATCTCCCACTGACAGTTTATCTACCGACTGGACAATTCCACGGATCTCTTCTTCATACTCCGGATGAAGTGCCATCAGACGGTCGATCTGTGCACGTTCCGTCTCCACAACATTCGCATTGTACTGAATACGCGCCCGCAGCTTCTGCCTGCGGACAAGCAGATTATGTTTCATCTCGGACATCTCACTGGGATTGATCAGTGCAAGCGGATGCTCCACCCACGCCTTCGCGTCATAAAGGCGGTACTCTCCCAACAAAGTGATCAGCTTCTTATTGTAGTAGCCCAGATCATCATTCGTGCGCATATAGCGCTCTTTTCTGCGCACCTCCTCCAGATACTGCTCCCACTGGTATTCCAGATCTCTGGCATTCTTTACATGATACTTTTCACATACATAATCCACCGCATTGGTGATGTTAACATATTTGATCTTTGTCTTGTTCAACAGCGAGATCGCATGATTCGCATTCATTTCCGCGCGTGCGATACCCGTGACAGCATTCTGATAACGCACAAAGATGAAAAAACCGCCTCCCGCGGCCAGCGCCGCAATGATCAACCAGCCCCAGGTGATATCTATTGAAAAACCTGCCTGTAAGACAACCAGCAGGATCAGCAGCAGAAAGAAAGCAGAAAACACAATATAAGAGGCGATGCGCAGCACATATTTCTCGTGCAAAAGCTCACTGCGCAGAAGCGTCCACTGCATTTTTTCACCTTCCAGATACGCCATGTCATGCTTGATCGTCGCCTGATACGCCTCGTTTTCTCTCATCTGCCGAACGACATCCGGGATATCCGGCTCCATCTGCTCCAGCATCACATACTGCGCATCGGATATTTTTTTTGACATATTCAGATACTGATCCCGCTCCCGGTTCAGCTTCAGGATATTTTCCGCCACTTCACGGATCGGTGCTTTCTGTTCTTCCGGCAGATCCACCAGAAACTCAATATCCTTCAGGTATCTCGTGACGATCTCATATTCCTTTTTCTCTTCGCCGAGTTCCCTTGCGGACTCAATGATCTGCTCACAGTGATCCAGCACATAGTGACCGACCTTTCGCTGGTCCGGTTCTTTCTCCTCCGGAAACAGTTCGTCCGCCATGTCCTGCATTTCCGTCTCGCTGTCCGGCTCCCTTTTTCTTGAAAAAATACGTTTCAAAAATCCCATGTATCATCCGCTCCCAACACTAATCCTCACTCTGATCGGTGTACGCCACCAGCCACTGCGCCAGCTGCCCTTCCTGGGCACCGTTCTTTCCGACTCCATCCAGTGTCTGCTGCAGAAGCTGCTCCATATGCGTACGCTCCGCTGAGATCTGAGCCGCATTGGACGTAAAACGCGCCGCCAGTCCGTCCATCAGTTTCTGTTCCCCTGACAGACATGCCGCATCCACCGCCTCCTGCAGCGTCTCTATCCTGTGGTTCAGCATATATCCCCGGGCAAAGCAGTCCACTGCCTCCGCAAAATCCTGCATTTTTGCATATGCACAGCCCAGATTACTCCAAATATCTCCCGCCACATGTCCCTGTTGTGAGATCACCGCCGAATCATTTAAAAGCAGCCGATATGCAAGGATAGCCTGCACATATTTTTCCTGATACATAAACTGATCGGCATAATATTTTTTTGCCTCCAGACCACTCATATGATCATATTTCTGCAGCTGCACATTCAATATCTGCAATTCGCTCGTCGTCAGATAACCGTTTGCGGCTTCGATCGGCAAAAAGAAGTCCTTCAATCCGCTGTTCGCCGAAAGCTTCTCCCGCAGCATTCCCGCGAGTTCTTTCATTCCGATCCCATGATCCACCCATTCGACAAACTCAGGTTTCATAAAATCGTCCCGCGCCACAAAACGTGCTGACTGTACAAAATACATCAGCTCCTCCAGCGAATAGATATTTACTTTTCCGCTCTCGATGTAAAAGGGGGTCTTCGCCCTTGGGCTTTTACATAAAATCAACTGTCCCATCGCACGCCTCTGTCAGTGTTTTTGTATGTTGTGTGAATCACTATAGTTGCAATTCATATTCCCATTTTTTCCCTGTTCCCGGCACCAGCTCGCCCAGTCCGATGTCTGTCAGTGTCACCAGAACCTCGTGGTCGGATCTCGGAACGGCATCGATCAGCATGCGTGTTGTGCGATTCTCGCGCTCCGGCAGTGCACTTAAAGACACCGTCTCGATCCTTGCCTCACGGCTGTTCGGATGCTGTACCCAAAAATCGATCGTCGGCGTTCCGTCGATCACCACCTCACAACTGCCCTGTGCCTCAAACCATGGTACACCGGCTGTGACCAGCGTATAAAATGACAGATTGCCCCGCTCGTACACCTTCAGACTCACATTGCACTTCATCTCATGTTCTCCGATATACACAAACCGGGGCGGCCTCTGATCCCCCATTCGCATCGCAGCATAGCACGCGCCCTTGGAAAACAGATTCTTACCCAGAAATACTCGTCTTCCCTGGCAGAGCAGCTGTAGGGACTGCTTCATCCAGCCATTTTCAAAGCCGTCACCGACCAGATAGACAGTGGTGATGATCTGCTTGCCAAATGCCTGCGGAATGATCCGCGCGAACACCTCATCCGCCTGCTCCGCCTCAAAACCGTAGCGCTCCTCACGCACGGAAAGAAGCTGCGGTCTGGATGTTTTTCCCCGTTCCAGACACCAGAACTGCATCTGCCTGCCACGGTATTCAAACAGTCCCATATCGTGTGAGGAAAACTCCGGAGGCTGATTACTTCCGTAATAGAAAAAGCTCTCCTTGTGATCCATGAAATGTACTGCACGCTCCGGTAACTGCATCGTCTTTACACACTCCTGCAACAGCCGGATCATCGGCACATCCAGCGTACGCGTCGTAATGACCAGACAGGACAGCGATGCTGCCGGCCCCAGTCGACCCGCCATCGTCACCATCTTCTTTAAAAACATTGCCAGCAGATCGGAAAGCGCATATAACTGCTCACCCATCTGTACCTGCTCACCGCGGAGCGCACGCTCCAGCAAATGATCCTCGCATTGTCCGAGTCCTGACTTTGCGACACGTCTGGCTTCCTCACCGTATGCCCACCCGCCATCCTTTTTCAGGCAGATCGCAAGCGGGATCGCAAAGATCTCACTGCCCGCCATAGGGCTCACGGTCTCCGGCTCGCAGCCTGCATAGGAGAAGCTTACCATCGCCACATCGTCGTCAAGGTCGATCCCTATATCTATTTTTTTTCCAGTATCCTCTGCCATAACATACCTCTGTATCATGTACCTTAGATCACGCGGAACAAGCGTGCAGTCAGGCTGTCGTACGCCTGATACTGTTCCATCTGTCTCTGAAGTCTGTCTGCTTCCCTGTTCTGTGCCGATTCGATCATCTGTGACAGTCTTGCATGCCGGTTCTGGGGAATTCCCTGATACACCGGAAGTTCTGCGAGATGACTCTCCGTTATGTTCTCCATGCGATCACTTTTCTCGGAAATATAATACTCCAGCTGTTCTCCTCCGATCAGGCGGATATGCCAGAGATAAATGCCTGTAAGTGCCTGCTCCAGCCGCACCCTCTCAAAGGCACGGTCCGCTCCGCTGATCCGGTAATTCAGCCACACTTCGGAATCCGGCACCACAGAACGGTATTCAACCACAAATACATCATAGAGATGGTGACGCACCAGCTGTCTGGACGGCAATTGTAAGAAGCATGCAAAATACTGTCCTTTTTCCATGTATTCATCCACCAGTTCATCCACAAATCGCTCCTGATCGGCTGTCAGCACCTCGCAGGACGTATAATGTTTCAAAAGCGCCAGCCTCTGAAACTCATTTGCCCTTCGGTTTCCAAGCACTGCCTGCTCCAGGTGCGCATAAAGTTCCGGTTCCACAGCCATCTGGTTGACGAACACCTCATAGGAAAAATAAGTAAGATACGCCATGCGCACCTGCTCTCTGCCCTGATGTGTGCAGTAATCGGAAAACACCTTCTGTACATCCGGTGTAAATGCAGCGGAAAACATCATTTGAATGAGAAGGCGTTCCTCCAGGTCCATCACCGGGATCTGCCGTTCTACTGCCTCGCGCCAGATCTCCACCATCCGGCTTGTCGGTCCCTGATAATAACTGCACAGATACTCCAGTATCAGATGCTCCCTGCTTCCAAGCAGGAAACACTGGATCGAGAAAAACAGCAGATGGTCGTCCTCCTGCATCTCCTGCGCTTGAAGCTGTGCCTGCACGATCTGCGCCAGTGCTTCACGCGGCAGCTTCCCCATTCCGTACTGTTCGAGAAATGCCCATGCTTCCCGGAACATACGAAGCTGGATCAGTGACTCCAGATAGCGGTCGCGCGCGCTGCGCTCCAGCTTTCCGAAATCAATCTTTAACACATAATCCCTGATATCATCCGCGAAGCCTTCCCCTCGGCAATATTCCAAAAAGCCCGGACTGATCCGGCTCTTAAACTCATCCGACACTGTATCCGACCGTACAAGCGTGCGGGCAAATCCAGCCATGCGTGCATCCATATGCAGCAATTTTGTCTTTCCGTTCATATGGTGAAGAACATATGGCAGTTCCCCCGGTGCCAGTTCCAGACACTTTCGGATGTATCGTCCCGGATTCATCAGTCGCTCCATCTGCGTACCGGAAGACAACGCATAGCGTCTGCCGTGTGCATCCTGAAGCAAAATGACATAGTTGCCCGGATAGACCGGAAAATAAGCCTGATGCCCCACCACCGGATAGATCTGCGGCTGCTTTAAGTTTTCCTGCTGAACGATCACATGTGTGACCGGCTCCTCCAGACAGGTAAATTTATTTGTGTACAAAATCTGCGCCAATGCACATGCCAGTTCCTCTGTCAACGAAATCCGATCCAGCACATGGGCATATACAACTGCAAGATTGTCATCTATATGCCCCGCAAGGATCTCATTCTCTGCAAAGTCCTGTATGATCTGCCGATAACGTTCATAGACAGCAGGCTGGCTTTCACGATTTGCAATGATATTGACGTAGAGCACTGCTTTCTGACGATATGTCAGATGATTGTTATACTGAAAATAAAGCTGCACGGACTTTGGAAGCTGTCTGACCTCTCTGGGATCCAGCGACGCCATAAACGCCTCGTAAAGTCCCGTGATCTGCAGATCATGTTCGATTGCCAGTTCATACCACGCATGCATCCCGTTTTCGAACTGCTGACCCTTGATCCGGTAAGCGCAAAGTCCGGCAAGCATCTCCTCCTGGGGATATGCCTCATAGCATGCCTCCAGTATCTCATCCAGCACGCGCGTATAACCCCGGGCACTGACCGCACGGCGCACGATCTGCTCCGTCAGGTCACGGGTAAGACGTCCGTTTTTGCAGATCCATTTCAGAACATGAAGCTGAAAACGTCCCAGTGACAATAATAAATACGGCTCCCGCTCATAGATATCGGCAGCTCTGGCATAGAGGAACGGACTTGCCATCCCCTGCATAAACCACTGCTCCAGCAGCCTGAGCTGTTTCGCAGACATTTCCGGTGAATGATCCGCGATCTGCATGATAATAAACCGCATCCACATATCATCATGATTTGCGCGGTATATCTCCCGAATCTTCTGATACAGCTTGTCTAAAAGCGTCTGCTCCTTTTCCGTGATGGTACACAGGTACAGGAAAAACGCCCACTCCCTGTCCTCCCCCGCACTGCGGCTGTGACGATATTCATCCATGATCCAGGCTGCTTCCTGATTCTGCCGGTTACAAAGGAACGCATACGCACACCAGAGCGCATCCATATCTGAACTCTCTCCACGTTCTCTCCGTCTGCGCAAAAGCGTGGTCGTGCGTTTTGCCCATTCACCAAGCACCAGACCTCCTGCGAGAAACTGTTCATAATCCCGCAGCATTCCCAGATTCTCTGATGCCAGCCGGCGGCGGTCCTCCCGTTCCAGATCCATGACGACACGCCTGGTAGCGGTCACCTCAAACGTCTCCTGCTGCAAAAGATTGCAAAACGTCAGACGCGCAAAATTTTTTCCCGCATGCATCCGCTCCGGATAGATCCGATAACGAAACTTCAGGCGATCTCCGTTAAAATCATCGGACGTAAGCATATCCTTTTCCGGCGAAATAAAATCGGCATCGCAGGAAACGGTGAGCTCGGTATAACCCCAGCCACTCAATGTAAGCTCCACGGATTCCTCCACAGCCTCCGATAACTGCAGGTGCTCTGCCGAGCGTTCTGCCAGCGCAAATGAAACGCGATCTTTTCTTCCGCACGCCACCAGAAATTCTTCCATATTCTCCCGCGTCACGGGTTTTGCGGACAACAGCTTATGATACAGCCGCTCATTGGGGCTACGGAGCAGCTTCTTAAATCCGGGCGCAGAAAATACGTGTATGCTCTCCCGCCAGTTCACACGATACAGCCGGACAAAGTCCTCCAGATCCGTGATCCGTCCGATGGAAGTCTCCGCATACAGCCTTTTGACCGCCACTGACCAGGACAGATTATACTCGCCACCATTGCTGATTATGAAAAAATCTCCGGTAGCGACCTCTCCCTCCTGCATGTAATTTCCGTGGAATTCATAGCGAATCTGCACGTTTTCCCCCTGAAACTGCGGATTTTTGATTTCCATGCGAAGGTCTGTGGAGTAGACAATGCCCTTCATCGGAACCTTATTGATACTCGAGATCATAAAGCTTCCTGCCGTCGTACTTCCCTCTACCGGTTCCAGACACACTTGCTCCGGTTCAAAGGAAAGCATCGGCATAACGTTATGTACTTTTCCCTCTGCCAGTTCCTCAATTCTTTTGTACACGACATTACCTGCTTTTATTAGTTGAATTTATTCGTAGTTATGGTATACTATCGAGTAACATTATACTATATTTAGTAGCTGATAGCAATTGTTTTTGGTTTAGGAGGTATGGAAATCATGATTGAGCAAAAAGAACACTTCCACGGAAGTGATTTAGAAAAAATTGAAAGAATCTATGGCATCAGAAAAGAGGATATCACCAGTTTTTCTGCCAACGTCAATCCGCTGGGCATCTCTCCGAAACTGCGCGAAACACTGGCAGCACATGTGGATGCCATCACGACCTATCCTGACAGGGAATACTCTTCCCTGCGGAACTGCATCGCCGGATATGTAGGTGCAGATATGAAAAACATCCTCGTAGGCAACGGTTCCACTGAGCTGATCTCCCTCATCATTCAGATCGAACACCCAAAAAAGGCGATGATCATCGGTCCCACCTATTCCGAGTATGAGCGCGAGGTCAAGCTGGGCGGCGGCACGACCATCTACTATCCGCTGCGAGAGGCAGACGGCTTCAAGATCCAGCCGGATGATTTCATCTCCAAGCTGAATGAATCCATCGACATGCTCATCATTTGCAATCCGAACAATCCGACGAGTACATGTATCACCGGCCGCCAGATGCGTCGCATCCTTGATGCCTGCAAGGAGCATGGAATTTTTGTCATGATCGATGAGACCTATGTGGAATTTGCTGCAGATGTCGACAAAGTAACTGCGATCCCTCTGACCAAATACTATGACAATCTGATCATACTGCGCGGCACCAGCAAGTTTTTTGCTGCCCCGGGTCTGCGCCTCGGCTATGCCGTGACCGGCAACCGCGATCTGTTAAAGAACCTGAGCACCCGCCAGAATCCGTGGAGCATCAGTTCTCTTGCAGCCATCGCCGGTGAGATCATGTTTACGGACCACGAATATATTGAACAGACGCGCGCGCTCATCTCCTCTGAACGTACACGGATGTATGAAATGCTGGCCGCACACCCTGACTATAAAGTGTACGAACCCTCCGCAAACTTCCTGCTCGTAAAGCTTTTGCGCGAAGATCAGACGAGCGAGGCACTCTTTGACAAAGCGATCCGCCGCTGTATGATGATCCGCGACTGTTCGACCTTCCCGTTCCTCGACGACCGCTACATCCGCTTCTGCATCATGAGTCCTTCGATGAACGATAAGCTAATGGAATGTATACTGGAATAGGAAATAAAAAAGAGTCGCAAAGCGACTCTTTTTTATTTCCTAGAACTTAATTTCTTTACCGTTCAATCTCCACTGACGCATCTCAGCTGCAGCTGAAAGCAACAGATCTGAAGAAGAATTCAGCGCTGTCTCAACAGAATCCTGTACAACACCGATGATAAAACCAACAGCTACCACCTGGTATGCAATCGTATCGGGAATACCGAACAGTGAACATGCGAGCGGGATCAGCAACAGGGAGCCGCCGGCAACACCGGAAGCACCGCATGCGGACAATGCCGCCAAAATGCTGAGAATGATCGCCGAAGGAATATCCACACCGATTCCGAGTGTCGCTGCAGTTGCCATTGTCATGACAGTGATGGTGATCGCTGCGCCGTCCATATTGATCGTTGCGCCCAGCGGAATCGTCACGGAATAGGTATCCTTATCCAGTCCGAATTCCTCACACGCCTTCATATTGACAGGAATGTTTGCAGCAGAGCTGCGTGTAAAGAACGCGGTGATCGCACTCTTTTTCAGACACTTCAAAATAAGCGGATATGGATTCTTTCTGATGCACCAGAATACAAGGATCGGATTGGTCACAAAGTAGATGAACAGCATACATCCGACTAACACAAGTAACAGCTTTCCGTAGGAAGTAAAGATGTCCATACCGTTCTGTGAAACAGTCGTAAATACCAGACCGAGAATTCCGAAGGGTGCCAGATTGATGATCCATGTAACAACCTGTGACAAGCCCATGGAAATATCATTCAGCACCTTCTTTGTGGCATCGTTTGCAGCCTTAAATGCAAGTCCGATCAGCACTGCCCACGCCAGAATTCCTACATAGTTGGCATTTGCCAGAGAGGAAATCGGGTTTGAAACAACATTCATCAGCAGGTTCTTTAACACCTCAACAACACCCTGCGGTGCAGCGGTATCAGTCACTGCATCCACCAGTACCATCTCTACCGGGAACAGTTTGCTGGCGATAACGGCGATGAACGCTGCCAGAAACGTACTGAACATATACAGAATAATGACCGTACGGATCACGCCACCGTGACTGTTTGTCGCATTACTGAGCGAACTGATAACAAGGAAGAATACCAAAAGCGGTGCGATCGCCTTCAATGCACCTACAAAAATATCTCCCAAAATACCGATCGCTGTCGCCTGAGGCACAACCAGTCCCAAAACCGCACCGATGATCAGACCGATCAGAATACGGATGACAAGACTGATATTTGTCCATGATTCCCATGCTTTTTTCATTTTCACATCACTCCCTTTACTTCGCGGATAAATACTCATCAATACCCTTTGCCGCAGCCTTACCTGCACCCATTGCAAGAATAACGGTTGCTGCACCGGTCACTGCGTCGCCACCGGCATATACACCCTCTTTTGAAGTTGCTCCGGTGTCCTCGGTAGCTACGATACATTTTCTTCGATTGATCTCAAGTCCCTTTGTCGTAGAGGAGATCAACGGATTCGGTGACGTACCGAGAGACATGATCACGGTGTCCGCCTCGATCTCATACTCAGATCCCGGAATCTCCACCGGGCTTCTTCTTCCGGACTCATCCGGCTCGCCAAGCTCCATCTTAATGATCTTGATACCCTTTACCCAGCCATTCTCATCCACAAGGATCTCGGTCGGATTCTGGAGCAGATCAAAGATGATGCCCTCCTCCTTTGCGTGGTGAACCTCCTCCACACGGGCGGGAAGCTCTGCCTCACCGCGACGGTACACAACATGTACCTCCGCACCGAGACGCAGTGCAGTTCTGGCTGCGTCCATTGCCACATTACCGCCGCCGACAACTACTACCTTTTTACCGCGGCTGATAGGTGTATCGTATCCGTCCATGAAAGCCTTCATCAGATTGTTTCTGGTCAGGAACTCATTGGCAGAGAACACACCATTTGCCTGCTCACCGGGAATGCCCATAAATCTGGGAAGTCCGGCACCGGAACCGATAAATACAGCCTCAAAGCCTTCTTTCTCGATCAGTTCATCGATCGTTGTGGATTTTCCGATCACAACGTTTGTCTCAATCTTTACGCCTAAAGATTTTACGTTTTCTACTTCTGCTGCCACAACCTTTGTCTTCGGTAAACGGAACTCCGGAATACCGTAGCTCAACACACCGCCAGCCTCATGAAGCGCTTCAAAGATCGTTACCTCATAGCCAAGCTTTGCCAGATCTCCGGCACAGGTCAGCCCTGCAGGGCCGGAACCGATGACTGCAACCTTATGTCCGTTCAGCTTTTCTGCCTTTTTCGGCTTGATGCCGTTCTCTCTTGCCCAGTCAGCCACAAAACGCTCCAGCTTTCCGATAGATACAGGCTCGCCCTTGATGCCGCGGATACATTTACCCTCACACTGGCTCTCCTGGGGGCATACACGACCACAGACAGCCGGAAGTGCAGACGACTCGCTGATGATCTGATAAGCCTCCTCAAACTGACGCTCTTTTACTTTCTGAATAAATGCGGGGATATTGATCGATACGGGACATCCCTGCACACATAAAGGATTCTTACAGTTCAGACAGCGCTTTGCCTCCTCAACAGCTTCCTCCTCATTATATCCTAAACATACTTCCTCGAAATTCGTAGCACGTACCTTCGGGTCCTGCTCACGAATGGGTACTCTTGTCATTCCTTCCATTACTTGTCACCTCCACAATGTCCGCAGCCGCCGTGATGGGTATCGCCCTCCTCTAAGGCGAGCTTTGCTCTGCCCTCCTCGGTCTTGTACTGCTGCATTCTCTTCATTGCCTGATCAAAATCAACCAGATGTCCGTCAAACTCCGGTCCGTCTACACACGCAAATTTCACCTGATCTCCAACAACCAGACGACATGCGCCACACATACCGGTTCCATCAACCATGATCGGGTTCATGGATACGATGGTCGGAAGGTTCAGCTTCTTTGTCAGTACACAAACAAATTTCATCATGATCATCGGTCCGATCGCCACACAATGATCATAGGTCACACCTTCATTATACAGTGCCTCCAGCTGCGCGGTTCCGACACCGTGGAAACCAAAGCTTCCGTCATCGGTACAAACATAGCAGTTCTTTGATACTGCCTTCATCTCATCAATATAGAACAGCAGATCCTTTGTGCGGGAACCAATGATCACATCTGCTTCCACACCATGCTCATGCAGCCATTTTACCTGCGGATATACCGGAGCAGTTCCGAGACCACCGGCAATAAATATGATCTTTTTCTTCTTTGTCTCCTCTAAATTTTCTTCCATGCAAAGCTCGGAAGGACAACCCAAAGGTCCTACAAAATCCTGGAACGCTTCCATCGTGTCGATGTCTCTGAGCATGCGCTCGGTAGACGCACCGACAGCCTGAACGACAATTGTCACCGTCCCGGCTTCTCTGTCATAGTCACAGATCGTCAGGGGGATACGCTCGCCCTTTTCATCTGTCTTTACAATTACGAACTGACCCGGCAGGCATGACTTTGCACAACGCTCTGCCTTCACTTCCATCAGGAAGATCTTTTCGGCCAAAATCTCTTTCTTCACGATCGGGTACATACTTTTTCCTCCATTCATCCAATCCACTTATCGCGAGATCTGTTTCTATTTATGCCATGCGACGGCATATTACTACTATAATAAAATAATGTGACATATTTTTCAACGGAATTTCTGATTTTCGTTGAAAAATATGTCACATTTTTAAAAATCAAACTCATATTTCTCATATGCATTGATGATCGTTGTAGAACCGTAAGTATTGATCCGCTCACGGTTCACCCCATAATTCATGTGCACATGCCCGTGCACCATATATTTCGGCTGATAATCATCCATCAGTTTTTTGAGGCACTCAAAACCCATGTGCGTCGGGTCCTCGGCATCTCCCAGACCCCTTGCCGGAGAATGTGTCAGAAGGATATCAAAGCCTCCGTTTTTTTTCAGTTGTCTCCGAAGCTTTCTGATGCGCCGCTCCATCTCTGCTTCCGTATACTGATCCGGCCCCGGTTTATAACGGATACTGCCTCCAAGTCCGAGGACGCGGATTCCCTTATAGTTGTAGATCATATCCTCCACACAGATGCAGCCTCCGGGGCTGCGTTTTCCGTGTGTGCGGTCATGATTTCCGTATACATGCAGAATATCTGCCCGCGAATACAGACCCAGATACTCCAGATAATCCGGTTTCAGATCTCCCGCTGCAAGTATCAGATCTATACTGCGCAGATACTCCCTGTCCAGATGCTCCCAGAGTCCCTTTGACTCCACATCCGCCAATGTCAATATTTTCATAACAGTCCTCTCCCGGTAAACTGATCACTGTTCTTCATCCTGTGCAACATCTCCCTGAAGCAATACCAACGGTAATGCCTCCTCTTTTAACTCTCCAAAAGCGGGTATCTTTCCTTCCACATTGTCTAACAGCCAGTCCATTTTCACGATATCCTTATGGCTCATATGAACACCTGCCTCCTGACGCAGCATCCCTTCATTATCGGTAAGTACCGTATCAAAGGGTTTAAACTGACCTTTTTTGATCAGTTCTGTCATCATAGAGACGAGTCTCCTTGTCTCTGACGGAAGTTTGCCGGAACAGATCAGTTCCGTCACACCTGCGGACATTCCCCACCAGTAGTTGATGGCACGATTTTTATTCGCATTTGTGTCTGTCTTCCACGCATCATTCCGGATACCCTGAATGATCTGCTCGTAAAATTTTCCCCAGTGACAGACCGTCGTCGCAATACTGGTCAATTCCTCGCCCTCACGCTCATACAGACCAAAACGACGGCTCGGATGCTCCGGCACGATAAAATCCTTGTCAGAAATATAACGAATACCCGCATCCAGACGATCCGCAGGCTGCACATCTCCCTTGAGTGAAGACCATGTCAGCTGGATCTTTGCCTTCGGATTGACCATTTTTGCGCCCAGCGCAAATGCATTGATGTTGGAGATCGTACTGAAAATCGGATAGTCTGCAATATACCCAATCCGTTCCTCCCCCGACAGCGAACCTGCGATCAGACCCAGTAAGAACTTCGTCTCATACATTCGGCAATAATAGGTTCGGATACTGTTATAAGTCAAGTTTGTGGAACAGTTTAATATCTTGACTTCCGGGTGTGCCACAGCCGCCTTCAGGCTCGCGGCACTCAGGTAGGGAATCGTCGTAAAGATGATCTGATTTCCATCCTTGATCGCATCTTCCAACACATCCATCGGCGAAAACTGGTATTCCGCATGATAATAGGCTTTCGTCTGAATCTGATCCCCGAATACCTCTTCCAAATACAGTCTTCCGAGCTCATGTGCGTATGTCCAGGCAGACGTCTTGGGTGTCTTTCCGTAGATAAATCCCACCTTCAGTGTACGGTTTGATGTTCCGTTCAGGAACGAAATGCGCTTGATCAGGGAAACGCTCGGCTGCTCTGTCGGTTCCAGCATCAGCTTCACGGAACGATCCTGCGCCTGTGTCAGAAACTCACGCCAGATACGGTCGATCTCATTTCTCAGATCATCATTTGAGCGGAACGGCAGCTCCTTGCGCCCATAGACGCGCAGATAAACGAGGAACGCATCCCCCGCTGTCACTTTTAAATGTTTTCCGCCCTTTTCCTGAAACAACTGCTCGAAACGTGAAAAATCACTGCGCAGCTGCTGTCTTTCGTCATCCTCCCACGGTTGTTTCCAAGCCTTTCCATAGAAGCTGCAAAGTTCCTCATAGGCTCCTTCCGTGGAAAAATCGATCATACAGAGTTTCGATGCTTCAAAAAAATCCACATACTCATAGTAGATGCGGCTCTCGATATCATCCGTCTTTTTCGGAAGCAGCCGGATCACATTTGCCGTGATGCTTGCCGCCTCCACATATTTCAGCACACTGACACGCTTGTTGCCCTCCTGAACATAATAACGCGTCATATATTCATACGCCAGAATGGGATCGCGAATGCCCTCGTCCATCTGCGCTTCATAGAGATTACTCCACTTGAGTGCAAATTCGGTATCCTCACCCAGCAGCGGCATAAAATTATTTGCAAAAGAGTTTTTTCTTCCGGATGTCTTTGTACCGGCAATCTTATCCAACGGAATATCAACGATGCCCAGAGGCTGCTCTCCACAGATCTCCTCTCTGGAAACAAATTCGTCGAGTGCCGGCAAATACGGGTATTCACCGTTTGATACAGCAGCCCGTGATGCCTTCTGCGCCAGTTTTTTTGCAGCACTGTAATCTTCTATCGCCATATGCTCTCCTTCTGTTTTACAACTGCGAATCTGTGATCATCAACCATTTCTCAAATCTACGAGAAGTAGACCAGCTCATCTTCGGGTTTTTCGGCAGGTGTCACCTCAATTGCGTGAAGCACCGGACCTTTTCCTTTGTACTCCATCGCAAACTCGTAAGCGATCTCTGCTGTCACCCACACCCAGGAGCGGTGTTCGATACTGCCCGCATTCTCATATTTGCACTTGATACCTATAAATTGAATATCTTCCACACAGCAGGTCATCGCAAAACGGCCTGCCACAAATACGTCACTTTTCAGCTTTCCCTTGGGATTATAGACAAGTGCCAGATATTTCACTTTCTTTCCCACATATTTTTTCGGATTGTCCATGATATCCATGTAAAAAATTCCGTAATCGGCATCTGAGATGTCGAGGAAGTTTGCATTGATATCATAGGGTAACTCCTCGTCATAATTCTCATCAAGCGATCCGTCCGCACGCTCATACACGATCTGTGCCTTACGGTTCTTCGCCTTGACACTACGGCGGAATTTCGCCTTCGGTGTCCCATCATCACAGCGGTTAAAGATGACCACATCTGAAATAAAAAACTGTTCCAGCATCATCGTGCGCATATTGTTCAGATACATCTCATAGGTCGTGGCATCCACAGTCGTGAGTGTCTGCACGATCGTCCAGCCATCCGGCGCATCCAGATCCAGAAGCGGTGCCAGTTCCCACGTCCCGTTATACTCGATAAACACCTGATCCGGGTGATACTGTGTATGCAGCTCATGAAATTTCTCTCTTGTGATCTGACTTACATCATCGATCATGACAAGACTCGCTCCGATCGTTGCCAGTTTCCCTTCATCAAGCTCCACATCACCATCCTCACAGAGAATGATCAGCGTCCTGGCATCCTTGCCAAATTCATTTTCAAACAGCGTCTCGGAAATAAGCGAGGTCTTTCCGCTGTCCATAAAACCGGTAAATAAATATACAGGTATTTCTTCCATGCTTCTCACATCTCCTTACGCCAATAAAAACAGATGCTCTAACTCATCCTCTTTCAAATCACAGCCGATCACACAAAGTCTGCCTGTATAGTCCGGCTCGCCCTCACGCAGCTCATACTCGCCGGGAACCATGTCAAAATAGATCCAGCCGCCGTCTGCATTCTCAACCATACCCTTTGCACGCAGGATCGTTCCGTAAAATTCATCGTCGCTCAATGTCTTTAAGATGCTCTCGATCTCTGCCTTTGTATATTTGTGAGGAGTCTCTTTTCCCCAGCTCGTAAACACATCATCCGCATGATGATGGTGTCCGTCGTGATCATGATGATGTCCGCAGGAGCATACACCATTCTCATCATAATGATGCTCATGATGATCGTGATCATGGTCATGGTCGTGATCATGATGCTCATGCTCCTCGTGTCCATGTTCGTGGTCATGCTCATGATGGTCGTGATGATCATGTCCGCAGCCGCACTCCTCATCATCATGATGATGATGGTCGTGGTCATGATGCTCGTGATCCTCATGGTCATGGTCGTGATCATGATGCTCGTGCTTTGCATGTTCTTCCGCCATCAATTTCATCTCCAGAGAATCCTGTCCCTCAATGACCTTCAACATCGCCTCACCGGAAATCTGATCCCATGGTGTGGTGATAATGGCAGCCTTGCTGTTCAATGCCTGCATCTGCTTCACACACAGCTCCAGCTGCTGGGGCGTTGCATTCTGGCTGCGGCTTAAGATGATCGTCGTCGCATACTCGATCTGGTTATTGAAAAACTCACCGAATGCCTTCATCTGTTTACTCGCCTTCGTGGCATTGACGACCGTGATCAGTCCATTCAATGCCACATCATGTGTCTTCTCCACATCTATGACAGATTTCATGACATCGGAAAGCTTACCAACACCGGAAGGCTCGATCAGGATTCGGTCGGGATGGAATTTTTCGATGACTTCATCCAGGTTCTTGCCGAAATCTCCCACCAGTGAACAGCAGATACAGCCGGAATTCATCTCCGTGATCTCAATACCTGCATCTTTCAAAAAACCGCCGTCGATACCGACTTCACCGAACTCATTCTCGATCAGCACGATCTTTTGTCCCTGAAATACTTCCTCCAGCATTTTTTTGATAAATGTTGTTTTTCCGGCTCCTAAAAATCCGGATACGATGTCAATTTTTGTCATTTTAATTCCTTCTTTCTAAAATAAAATATCCTACATCCGCTCGGGTGCAGAGAAGCCCAAAATATCAATGCTCACCTCAAGCACACCGCGAGTCAGATCCAACAGTGCAATATAGGATCTCTGCAAAGCCGGATCCGTCTCTGCAAGGATTTTTGTCTCATGGTAGAAATGATTCAGTGCATTTGACAGGTCATAAATATACGCACAGATCCTGTGGGGTGCCAGTTCCGCAAACGCAGACTCAACCACTCCGTTAAACTTTGCCAGCTCCAGTTGAAGCGCTTTCTCACTCTCAGAGTGTGCCTCGCCCACGTAGATTCCATTCAGATCA
This sequence comes from bacterium, assembly GCA_004562765.1. Lineage (GTDB taxonomy): Bacteria > Bacillota > Clostridia > Lachnospirales > Lachnospiraceae > W0P33-017. Next base: position 88,926 of record SFRL01000001.1, read on the forward strand.
TGTCCTGACTGTACATACTTATTCAGGATGGACTTGATACGAACGATCGTATAAAGAATGTACGGACCGGTATTTCCTTCAAACGAAGTGAAGCGATCAACGTCAAAAATATAGTCCTTGGATGCCTGATTTGACAGATCGCCGTATTTGATCGCTGACAGTGCAATCTGCGCTGCCACTTTATGTGCCTCCTCGTCATCCATCGTCTTGTTTTCATCCTGATTGGACACGATCTTTTCATACATCTTGTCTTCAATATCCGAAAGCAGTGTCTCCAGACGCATCACACCGCCCTCTCGCGTCTTAAATGGCTTGCCGTCTTTTCCGTTCATCGTACCAAATCCCAGGAAACACAGCTTCGTGTCTTCCCCGACGATGCCGGTCTTTTTTGCACAGCGGAATACCTGTGTAAAATACAGTTCCTGACGCTTGTCCACAACATAGATGATCTCGTTCGGATTATAGGATTCCATACGCTGCACGATCGTCGCCAGATCCGTCGTATTGTAGAGCGATGCACCGTCTGATTTCAAAATCATACAGGGAGGGATCTCCTTTGTGTCCGTCTCCTCCTTCACATCCACCACAAGCGCACCCTCACTGATATAGGCATAGCCGCCATCCTTCATGCGGCGCACCATCTCCGGAATGTAAGGCTGTGCATCACTTTCGCCCTTCCAGAGCTCAAAGGAAACATTTAACCGCTTATAATTCTTCTTCAGGTCGTCTACAGACACCTTGATGATGTGATTCCACAATGCCTGATAACCTCTGTTTCCATGCTGCAGATCAAAGGTTGCCTGCATTGCTTTTTCCTTATACTGCTCGTCCTCCTTGGACTTTTTGCTGGCTGTCGGATAGATCTCCTCCAGCTCAGAGATCGTAAAAGGCGGCTCCTTCGGATACTCGCCGACAAAACCATTGTTGAAATACGGCAGGTCCGGCTTGCGCTGCTTTAACTCCGTAATGATCAGACCCATCTGCAGACCCCAGTCACCCATATGCACATCACCGATCATCGTATTGCCGAGAAAGATTCCCATACGCTTGATACTCTCACCGATGACGGCAGAACGGAGGTGTCCGACATGCAGCGGCTTTGCCACATTCGGTCCGCCGTAGTCGATCATGATCGTCTGAGGCTTTTCCACGCGCTCACATCCAAAGCGTTTGCTCTGTGCATCCTGTGCCATTCCCTTTAAATAATCTGCCAGATAGCTTTTTGACAGCTTCAGATTCAGAAAACCGGGTTTCACAGCACTCACTTCCTCAAAAAGATCATTCCCGGAAAGTTTTTCCGCGATCTGCTCCGCGATCTCGATCGGTGCTTTCTTTGCCTGCTTGGCAAGCGCCATCGCACCGTTGCACTGGAACTCGCACAGATCCGGGCGGTTTGACACCGTCACGCGCGCATAGCTTTTCTCAAATCCAAGCTCATCGAAGGCTTCCTCCATCGTCTGGGTAATCAGGTCCAATAACTTCTTCATGTTCATTTCCTTTCCTAATCGTTTATTTAGACGCTCAAAAAGGTCCGCAGGACCCTTTCATCGCATACTTTACAATACCTACAGAACCTGCCACCGGCAGCTTCTTACGGATGCAAGGCAACAAAAAAAACGCATAGCGTTTTTTCTGTGATACATATTTATTCCTCTCCGGTACGCTGGATCAGATCACGCAATGCATCATCCTTCTCGGCAAGGATCGCATCGATCTGCTCCTTATGTACACCGTCTGCTCCATCTGCACCATATGCGCCGGAGTAAGCACCGGTTGCTTCATTAAAGTTTGCCTCTGCGGCAAGTCTCGCCTGCTCGATCTCCTGCTGTTTGCGCGCCTCATCCTCCGCAGCCTCGCGGTTCAGCCGGGCAAGGATCTCCTGCGCCGCATCCGGTGTATCCGGTTGTAACGGAGACTGTGCATCCTGCACGTCACCATACAACGGCGCAGAAACACCCATCGTCTGCGATGATGAGGCAGATACTGTTTCCTTTGCCTCCTCCGCAGCCAGTTCCTCGGGTGTCATATAATGCACGTTCCACCATTTTACGATGCTGTGCTTCATTTTTTCCTTTTTGTCACGTTCCGCTATTAAGTCTTTCATAGTCCTATTATAAATGATTCGTCAGCAGAATTCAACCGTAACTGTAAAGTCAGTGAGAATGGACCATTCAGCAGCGAATAATTTCACCGTTTTCTGTACAAACTTTGAGTAGTATTTTTTCGGAGGTTCAAAGCCATGTCTGCATACAAAGTCGAGATCTGCGGTGTCAATACCGCCAAACTCCCCGTACTCAAAGATGAAGAAAAAGATGCCCTGTTCGCCCGCATCAAACAGGGTGATGCCGCTGCCAGAGAAGAATACATCCAAGGAAATCTTCGCCTTGTCCTCTCCATCATCAGACGTTTTTCCGGCCACACGGATAACATCGACGACCTGTTTCAGATCGGGTGCATCGGTCTCATGAAATCCATTGACAATTTCGACCCGACGATGGGTGTGAAATTTTCCACTTACGCGGTTCCGATGATCATCGGTGAGGTACGCCGCTACCTTCGTGACAACAACAGCATCCGTGTCTCCCGCTCCCTTCGTGATACTGCCTACAAAGCCATCCACGCCAAGGAGACGCTCATGAACCGCACACAGGAGGAACCCACCATTGAACAGATTGCAGAAGAAGCCGGGCTGACAAAGGAGGAGATCGTCTACGCCCTTGATGCCATTCAGAGCCCTGTCAGCCTCTATGATCCCGTATATACCGACGGCGGTGACACGCTCTATGTCATGGATCAGATCGCGGACAAGAAAAACAAAGAATCCCGCTGGATCGAGTCGCTGTCCTTAAGCGATGCCATGGAGCGACTCGGCGAGCGGGAAAACTATATTATTAAACTTCGTTTTTTCGAGGGCAAAACCCAGATGGAGGTCGCGCAGGAGATCCACATCTCGCAGGCACAGGTATCACGTCTGGAGAAGTCTGCCCTCAACCATATGAAAAATTACCTGAAGTGAATATCATCTCTCCCACTTATCACAGAGGGAATTGATCTGATCAGCGAAGCGTGCCAGCTCCTTGTTCGGCAGTCCCTCATTTTTGTTAATGACTGCCAGCAGACGCTGTCCTGCGGCAAGCAGACGGGCAAATACGTTGCTGGACGCCTTGCTTGCGCTCTTCGTCTTCTTCTGCAGCATCATGCGGCTGCCCTGCTTGATACAGGCATTTGTAAACAGATCGTAAATATCACCGCTGAAGGGTGCAACCGCCTCATAACCAAGATCATTATGCAGGTGCATAGCAAATTCATCTGTTACCTTATCATCGCCGTGCACAACAAAGACGCGCTTCGGCGGATGCTTCTGAAATGAAGCCGCCCACTCCGTCAGCTTTGTGCGGTCTGCATGACCGCTGATACCGGGCAGGTTGACGATCTCCGCGCGCACCTCGATCATCTCTCCGAACAGCTTCACTTCCTTCGCGCCGTTTAACAGTGCATGACCGAGTGTGCCCGGCACCTGATAGCCCACAAACAGGATCGTGGAATCATCGCGCCACAGATTGTGTTTTAAATGATGACGGATACGACCGGCCTCACACATACCGGAAGCTGAAATAATGACGACCGGTTTCTTTAAAAAGTTGATCTGCTTGGATGCATTGCTGTCCACCGCTGTCTTCAGACCGGGAAACTGGATCGGATTGATCCCGTTTTCCACGAGTTTCATCGCTTCCTCGCTGAAGCACTCCCGCACATTTTTGTGGAACACATTCGTTGCCTCAATGGCTAACGGACTGTCGATATATACCTCAAAATCCTCAAATTCCGGCAGCAGATGCTGTGTCTTGATGCGTCGAAGGAAATAGAGCATCTCCTGTGTACGACCAACGGAAAACGCAGGAATGACCAGGTTGCCGCCCCGGATAAACGTTCGCTTGATCACCTCAGCCAGCTCCGTCGCATAATCGACCGGCAGATTGTGTTCCCGGTCGCCGTAGGTAGACTCCATGATCACATAATCCGCATCCTCCAGATACGTCGGAGATTTGATGAGTGGCTTGTTGCCCTGTCCGATATCGCCGGAAAATACGAGCTTGACTTCCTTCTCTTTTTCGGTTACCCACAATTCAATAGAGGAAGATCCCAGCAGATGTCCTGCGTCCACAAAACGGATCTTTAACGCGTCATCCACCTGCACGGTCTCACCGTATGTACAAGGTGTAAAATGATTCAATACCCCCTGCACGTCTTCCATCGTATAAAGCGGCTCCACCTGACCGCCGCCGGAACGCTTTGCCTTCCGGTTGCGCCACTCTGCTTCAAATTCCTGAATATGTGCAGAATCTTTGAGCATGATCGTACACAATTCATAGGTCGCCTGCGTGCAGTAGATCCGCCCGCGAAAACCATGTGCATATAACAACGGCAGCAGACCGGAATGATCGATATGCGCGTGCGTCACCAGCACAGTATCGATCGCCGCTGCATTGACCGGGATCTCCTGATTGACGTACAGATCCGGACCCTGTTCCATACCGCAATCCACCAGCAGATGCTTATCCTCATACTGTAAAAAATGGCAGCTTCCTGTCACCTCATGGGCAGCTCCTAAAAATTCCAATAACATAAATACCCATCTCCTTTTTATAAAAAAATAGAACTATAAAAACACCCCTGCTTTTATAGTTCTATTCTAACACTTTTCAGTTATTATTCAAAGCGTACAATTTCTTTTTTCAGACGTTTCATGATCTTTTTTTCCAGCCGCGAAATATAGGACTGAGAGATTCCCAACGAATCCGCGACTTCCTTTTGTGTCAGTTCTTTCCCATCCGGTGTATGCAGCCCGAAGCGCAGCTCCACGATCTGGCGCTCCCGCTCCGACAAATGCGCGATCGCGTTGCCCAGTAGTTTCTTTTCCACCTCAGATTCAATATCCTTTGAGATGACATCCTCATCTGTTCCAAGAATATCCGATAAAAGCAGTTCATTCCCGTCCCAATCCACATTCAGCGGTTCATCGATGGACACCTCCATCCGCGTCTTACTGTTTCTGCGCAGATACATCAGGATTTCGTTTTCAATACATCGGGAAGCATATGTGGCAAGCTTGATCTTTTTATCCGGATTGAAGGTATTGATCGCCTTGATCAGTCCGATCGTTCCGATAGAGATGAGGTCTTCCACACCTACACCGGTGTTGTCAAATTTCTTTGCAATATACACCACAAGCCGTAGATTGTGCTCGATCAGTTCCTTGCGCGCCTCCGCACAATTATCTCCCATGAGCAGGATACACTCCCGCTCTCTGTCCGCTTCCAGCGGCGGCGGCAGCACCTCCGCGCCACCGATATAATGTATCTCCCTCTCCCTGCGAAACAGCATGGTATAGAGTGTCGGTATCATCTTTAGTTGAAAGCGATTCGGTACGTTAATTTTTATGTACATGCGATCATCCTCCAATTATTATGTTCATCCTCTCCAGCCGGCTGCCAGGATCAGCCGGTAGTCTTTTCCTTCAAACAACGTATCTTCGGCTACGCCGATCACGGCATGTTCCAGTCTGGTATCCTCCCATTCCATCAGATCGATCGTCCATACTTCCATCAATCCATCCGGCACTCCCACCGCAGAAAAAGGGATCAAACGCCCGGACGCGGGATCTAACATGAGCCGTTGCGCCTCGGAATGCGCCAGAATATGTACCGGGGCATGCACATACGGATCGCTCAGACGGTTTCCCGTATCATGCAGACCGGTGACCTCCACCGTATTTCCGTGATGCCGGAGTTTTATCTGATATAGGTTTGCGTCATGCTGCATCCGCCGCTCCTCCAAAAGCAGGGAGACCAGCACCCCCAGAGCGCACAGCATACTTCCCGCCGCAAACCAGTACCGCTCCGGCAGATGTTCCCGGCAGGCACCAATGATCCCCCCGGCAGCTATCGTCGCCGCCAGACTCCATAAAAAAAGCCGGAGGAAAATTCCCCTGCTCTTCGGGCGAAACAATACCTTTAACAGCATGATGCGCAGCGCCAGACTGCCTGCTGCAAACAGTGCTCCATAGCCTGCGATCACAAACAGCAGCACCTCCAGACCCGCAGACAGCGCACACATCCAGAGGATCCGTACAACAGGGCGTGTCTGTCTCATCCACAGATTGACAAAGATGCACACATTCAGTTCCACGAAAAATGTGCGCAGCCACAGCACATCTATGTAAATCGTTACCTCCACATATGCAATCCCTCCTGCATTCCCCAAACATGTTCTCACGATTCCGGCAGCAAGCCCCTTCGTCTGTCACGGGACAGCTGCTTTTCTGTGATGATCTGATTATACGACTAGAGAAGTGCGGATTTTGTCAAATTGATGACCGAAATCAAAGAAAAAAAACAAGGATCAACGATTCCGCTCATCCGGATCGCTAATCCTTGTTTTATATACGCTTTCATATACGTTTCTATATCCGATTTTTATCTTCTTGTATTCTTTAAAAATGCAGGTATCTGAATATCCTTCTCCGGCACACTGCTCTCCGGACGCTTCGGTTTCTGAATTCCGGTAAATGTCGGATTGGTGGGAGTGGTCGGTGCTGCGGCAGCACCTGTTCCGGCTCCGTTTCCGAGACTGCGCGTATAACTGCTTCCAGCCGTACCGGTCAGTCCGCTGCGGCTTGTCAGTCCGGAGTTCATCGGTCTTGCCGCCGTTCCTGCGGCAGCACCGGCTGTAGTAGTGTATTTCATACCACTCATCAACGGAGTTACGGAAGGTTTTTTATTGGCCTCCAGTCCGGTTGCAATGACAGTGATCTTTGCGGTGTCTGCCATGGACTCATCATACTTCGCACCAAAGATGATATTTGCCTCATCTCCTGCCAGATCCTGCACATAGCTTGCCGCATCATTGGCATCCATAAGGGAAATATCACCGGAAATATTAATGATCACATGAGTCGCACCATTGATCGTCGTCTCAAGCAGCGGGCTTGCGACTGCCAGCTTGACTGCATCCAGCGCCTTCTCGTCACCGTGTGCCTCTCCGATACCGATATGTGCCAGACCCTTGTCCTTCATAACGGTCTGAACATCGGCAAAGTCCAGATTGATCAGTGCAGGCAGATTGATCAGATCGGTGATACCCTGCACAGACTGCTGTAGCACCTCATCTGCCTTTTTGAGCGCATCCGGCATTGTCGTCCGACGGTCTACGATCTCCAAAAGCTTATCATTCGGAATCACAATCAGGGTATCCACGCTCTCCTTCAAGCGGTCGATACCCGAAACTGCATTCACCATACGCTGTTTAGCCTCAAATTTAAAGGGTTTTGTCACAACACCGACGGTCAGGATACCCATATCCTTCGCGATCTTTGCAACCACAGGAGCTGCTCCCGTTCCGGTTCCGCCTCCCATACCACATGTGACAAACACCATATCCGCACCCTGGATCGCGTTTGTGAGATCATCCACGCTCTCCTCGGCTGCTTTCATTCCGATCTCCGGCTGCGCACCGGCACCCAGTCCCTTTGTCAGCTTCTCTCCGATCTGGATCAGTGTCGGAGCCTTGCAGAGAGTAAGCGCCTGCTTATCCGTATTCACGCCGACGAACTCAACGCCTCCGATATTCTCATCAATCATTCTATTTACAGCATTGTTTCCGGCGCCTCCGACACCGATCACAATGATCTTCGCGTTATTATCTGCACCCGTGGTTGTAATCTCTAACAAGAGCTTGTCCTCCTCTATCCTCAAATATTGAAACTGTTCACTGCTTTCACAGCTACATTCATAAATCCATATCAAATAGTCACAAATGACCCCTAATCATATTTATAATAGTATTTCTTCAAAAAATTATCAACCATTATTTTGAATTTTTACTTTTTTTAGGGTCAAAAATGATATCTGTTGTTTCACTTGTCCAGTTTTCCAGATGCAGCGTACCCTTTTTCCCCTCAAGCTGTGGTAAGATATACTGCAAACGCATAATCTTCTGTGCAAGGTTATCGGCATTTCCCACAAGGATCGTGATCTTTCCGCTGTAGACTGTCATAGAACCGGATGCTTCCTCGTACTTGATACGTTTCGCCGGGATCTCATACTTTTGCAAAAGCTGTGTCAGCGAAAGAAGATTTTTTAGTGCCGTATCATTTGCCAGCGGAAGTTTTTCGTAGAGAACAACGGAATCGCAGGTCAGTCCCTCGATCTTCGGAACATCCTCGATCACCTCCTGCGAAGTCTCCACGACAAATCCATCTTTGTCAAAATAAGCATTCTGATCGATCGAACTGATATACAGATATCCAAGGATTCCCTTCTCGTATACCTCGACCGTCAGTTCATGGGGCTTTGCGGGCTGCAGTCCAACCTCCATCGTGTCCACAAAGGGCAGCTTCTGCGTGTAAAAAAAACGATATTTCAGGTAGACATAGAGTGTACTCCACGAATACTCATCACACAGTACGATCTCCTCGATCTGCTCATCCGTGTAAAGTTCGTTTCCCACAACATTGACCTTTTTCACGGTAAACACCTGCGTCACCAGCAGGACACAGATGCCCGCCAGCAGAACAAGCAGTGCCAGTAAGATCAGTATATTTCGTTTTCTCTTTTTTTGGCGCAGGATCTCTCTGCGCTGTTCCTTAATCATATGTTATCTCCGATGCATTCGGTTCAAATTGTATTCCCCTTGATACGGAAAGCGCAAGCCCCATCTCCGCCATGAGGAACACCACCGATGTTCCTCCGTAGCTGATAAACGGAAGCGTAACTCCCGTGTTGGGAATCGAATTCGTAACAACCGCGATATTTAAGATGACCTGAATGGCAATGTGTGCCATGATCCCTGTCACGAGCAGTGCCCCATACAGATCTCTGGCATTGTTGGCGATCACCATAAACCGCCAGATCAAAAGTAAAAACAGCAGGATCACACAGATCGCGCCAAACAATCCCAATTCCTCACAGATAATGGAAAAGATCATATCATTCGGTGCTTCCGGCACGAAACCGAGCTTTTGCATACTGTTTCCCAGACCTTTTCCAAACAACCCGCCGGAGCCGATCGCATACAGTCCCTGCAGGGTCTGATAGCCCTTTGCGTAATTTTCCGGATGCAACCACATTTCCACGCGCTCCCCGCGGTAGCCCGCGGAAGGAAGTACCAAAAAGAGCACGATTCCAAGCACGCCGACTGCGCCGACAATAACAAACTGCAGGTATTTCGGACTTGCCACAAAGATCATTGCCACTCCGATGCCCATGACGATGATCGCTGTACTCAGATTGTTGTACGCGATCAGGGCAAACAGCGGCAGGATAAAGAGCATGACCTTCACCACAGTTAAGAACTTTGCCATTTTTTTCGGAAATCTGCAGATCATACTGGCAAGAAACATGATGACTGCCAGCTTTGCAAACTCCGAAGGCTGAAACTCCAGACTGGAATTCGGGATACCGAGCCATCTTCTGGAATGGTTGTGCTCGATACCGATGCCCGGTATCAATACCAGTGTACAGAGCAAAATAGCCACCAGATACGCGACTCCGCCAAACTTTTTCCAAACGCGGTAATCGATCCGGGAGATCACAAACATGCCGGCCAGACCCAGACCAAACGCGAAGCCCTGCCTTTTCAGATAATGTGTAGGGTCCTTGAAAGTGAGCTGTGCATCATAAGCACTCGTACTGTAAAGCATCACCAGACCAAAACAGATCAGAAAAATAATGATAAACAGCAGACTGTAGTCAAAATATTTAATTTGTCGCTTTTTCTTCTGACGTCTTGCCATATATCTGCTCCTTTTTCATTACTTTTTCAGGTTTCTTACCATATCCTTAAACATCCGGCCGCGCTGTTCATAGCTGTCAAACATATCCCAGCTTGCACACGCCGGAGACAATAACACCGCATCTCCGCTCTCCGCTGTATCGTGACAGATGTCTACCGCCTCCTGCAGGGAATCGGCAAACACATAATCCTTAAATCCCATACGGTCACATGTCTCGGCGATCTTCTTCGCGGTCACTCCGATGAGTACCAGCTTCTTCACCTTTCCGTCAAAAGCGCTGATCCACTCATCATACTCTGACTGCTTATCGTATCCGCCGCCGATCAGACAAGTGGGACGGTTCATCGCGCGGATGCCCTGGATCGCGGCATCCGGATTTGTTCCCTTGGAATCATTATAATATCTGACGCCGTCAACCTCGGTCACATACTCTATTCTATGCTCCACCGCAGTAAATCTGACCAGCACCTCCCGGATCTTCTCCAGCGGGACTCCGTAGCTTAGCGCAATTCCGGTGGCCGCCATCACATTTTCATAATTGTGCTTTCCCAGCAGATTTAACTCATTCACATTGCAAACAAGCTGCGACTTTCCTGCGGTGGCGGTGTAGATCTCCTCGCCCTTCAGATACAAGCCGTCGTCCAGTTCTCTCGCACTGCTGAAATACAGTACCTTCATCTTCTTTTTCAGTTTTTCACCAAACCCGCGCAGAACTTCATCTTCGTAGTTGAGCACACATACCTGATCCGCGTGCTGTCCCTCCGTGATACGTTCCTTTGCCGCAATATAATTCTCCATCGTGTGATGACGGTTCAGATGATCCGGTGTGATATTCAGGATCGCGGAAACCTTCGGTGCAAAGTGCTCCACCGTTTCCAGCTGAAAGCTGGAGATCTCTGCTACGGTAACAGTCGCATCTGTCATCGTTCCCGCCATGCTCGTATAGGGAATTCCGATATTTCCCACCACGCGCACATCCTCCACATAATTTTTCAGGATCTCTCCGGTCAGTGCCGTCGTGGTTGTCTTTCCGTTCGTTCCGGTGATTGCCAGCACATCTCCCTTGGAGAACGCATAGGCAAGCTCGATCTCTCCCCATATTTTCGCGCCGTGTGCGCGCAGCGCATCGACCATCGGAAGATCCGTAGGTACACCGGGGCTTAAGATGACATAAGAATAGCTGTCCATCGTATCATCCGGCAGATCACCAAGAATGACCGGACATGTTGTGAATGCTTCGGATTTTGCGCGCACCTCATCCTCTGTCAGTTTTTGATTGCCGTCAAAAATGTCAAACCGGATATCGTTTGCTGCCAGCAGCTCCGCCGCTGCGATACCGCTGATGCCGGTTCCGACGACCAGCACTTTTTTATTTTGCAGATCCATTTGTATTCTCATTTTTTACTCCTTTACAGTGCCACATAAGCCAACAGGCACAGCAGTGTTGTCACAATGGAAAAAACTGCAACCACCCGTGTTTCTGACCATCCGCACAGCTCAAAATGGTGATGGATGGGTGCCATCTTAAAAATTCGTTTTCCGTGTGTCAGCTTAAAATACCCTACCTGCAGCATCACGGAGAGGATCTCGATCCAGTAGATCAGACCTACGATCAGAATAAAAATCGGCATCTGAAGCATATAGGCCGTAGCCGCCACGAAACCACCCAGCGCAAGAGAACCGGTATCCCCCATAAAGACACGAGCCGGATAGACATTAAACAGCAGGAATCCGAGCAGTGCACCGACAACCGCACAGGTGATGGGCGCCACCCCACTGGCACTTCCGATGGCAACAACCGCGAAAAAGGTTGCTACAAGGATCGTCACACTGCTTGCCAGACCATCCAGTCCGTCCGTGAAATTCACACCGTTGACCGTTCCGATGACCGCCAAAAACATTACCGGAAATGTCAGCCAGCCGAGATTCAGATATTTGCCACCGCTAAAGGGGATCAGCATCGTCATCGGTACATTTGCCCACACCATATATGCTGCAAACACACCGGTAACCACGATCTCGCAGAGCATTTTCTGCCATGCCAGCAGTCCGTCTGAGCGCTTTAAAACCACCTTTAAATAATCATCCAGGAATCCGATGATACCAAAACCCAGCGTCACAAACAGGACAGGCATGATCTGCGGATAGTTTTTCATAAAAAGAAGACTGGTAACCGTAATCGCGATCAGGATCATCAGTCCCCCCATTGTCGGAGTGCCGTTTTTTACCTGATGGGATTCCAGTTCCTCACGCTCCGTGTTTCCGATCTTCAACTTGCGCAGAAACGGAATGATCACGGGTCCCAGCACTGCACTTATCGCAAACGCAACTAAAACTGCAAAAATACATGTACTTGTCATATCGAATGCTCTTTCCATATCGATCCCTCTTTCATTTGTCGTTCTTTTGTGTAACTATGTTTTCAACTTATCTAGTATACGTTATTTTCTGTCTCAGTGCAAGGCGCGATATTCAAATAAGGGAGAATATCTGCAAAAATATCCCTCGCAACGGGTGCTGCGATCGTTCCTCCATAGTATACGCCCTGCGGATTATGGATCACGACGAGAACAAGCACGTGCGGATCATCCGCCGGCGCAAAGCCCAGAAAAGATGAGATATATTTGTGTGCGCTTCTGGGCAGTGTCTGCGAAGTCGCTGTCTTTCCACCGATCGAATATCCCTCGATGTATGCACGTTTTCCGCCACCTTCCGTCACTACGCTTTCCAGCAATTCCCGCATCAGTTTTGACGTATCCTCAGAGAGGATCCGGTCATCCTCACCGAGTGTATAATCCTCTCTGAAATCTTTGACGACCGTTCCATCCTTATCCCTTGCCTCCAGTGCAAGATGCGGTGTGACAAGCAGTCCGCCGTTGACGATCGATCCCGCTGTTGTCGCCAGTTTGATCGGTGTGATCTGAAAACTCTGCCCAAAGGAGATCGTTGCCAGCTCCACCGGTCCTACATTCTCCTTCGCGTGCATGATCGTTCCTGCCTCACCCGGCAGATCAATATTGGTCAGCTTATTCAGACCGAACTGATTAAAATATTTAAAAAAATTGTCGACGCCAATGCGCTGCCCAACCGCGATAAATACCGGATTGCAGGAATTCTGAAGTCCCTGGACAAACGTCTCGCTGCCGTGTCCGATCACCTTATGGCAGCGAATGCGCCGATCCTCCACCGTTATATAACCGGGACAGTAAAAGGTATCGTCCACGGAAACCACACCTTCCTCCAGCGCTGCCGATGCAGTCACGATCTTAAATATACTGCCCGGCTCATAGGTATCATTCAGACATTTATTTCTCCACATCGTGTTCAGCGCATCATTCGTGCTGATTCCTTCTGCCGGCTCATACCCCTCCGTCAGTTCAAAAGGGTGGTTCAGATCAAACTCCGGTACATTTACCATCGCATAAACTTCTCCGTTGGACGGATTCATGACAATGATCTCCACACTGTCGGCATCCTTTTGCTCCATGACCTTCTCCGCAGCCTGCGTCGCATAAGTCTGGATATTGTAGTCAAGCGTCAGATACAGATCATTTCCGTCGACCGGCTCCTGCCTGCTCTCACCCACACCCTCGATCTCGATACCTCTTGCGTCCGTTAAAGTGAGTATCTTTCCCGGTTCACCCTGCAAAAGTTCATCATATTTGACTTCCAGACCGACGATCCCCTGATTGTCTCCGCCGGTAAAGCCAAGTACCTTTGAGGCAAGCGTATCGTACGGGTAATACCGTTTGTAATCTTCGTCCACCTTGACCCCCGCCAGTCCCATATCTCGGATCTTATCTCCGGTCTCAATAGCGACGTTTGATTTGATCCGCTCGATAGAACTGACCTTCTCCACTCGTTTTCGCACTTCCTGTTCATCCATCTCCAGCACCTCTGACAGCGCTGTGATCACGCCTTCGGCATCCTCGATCTGGCTATGGATCACAGAGATCGTACATACCGTACGATTTGAGGCGAGCAGCACTCCGTTGCGATCATAAATGTTGCCGCGGGCTGCCTTGATCGAACGCTCCCTTTCGTGAATATCCTGTGCCTTACCGCCATAGTATACGGATCCCCACACCATGAGATACACCAGCCTGCCCATCAGAAATACCATCAGCATCGCTACAACAAAAAACATGAGTACGATCTTTTTGCGGTTGTGAACCTTCGTCCATTCCTCTCGTTCCATTTTATATAAAAACCCCACAAAAGCAGTTATTATAACTTATTACTGCTCTTATGAGGTTATGATTCACAATCACTCCTGTGGTTTGTCCGGCTCCTCACCGGTCTGAGGTTCCCCTGCGCCTTCCTGCGGCTCACCCTCCTCCGGTTCGCCTTCCTGCTTCTCTGCAGTCGTGGCCGGTACGGTCACACCGTTCAATCCCGTATAAAAATTTGTCTCCTCAGGTGTCAATGCACCCTCAGCAGGAATTTCATCCTGATAAATGTTCAGATAAGGCAATGCCTCCTCCAGGATCTCACGCACCAGGTTCTGCGCATAGGTACTGTGTGCCTGATCATTCGTGTTCGGCTCATCTACCACGGCATAAATGACAAGCTGCGGATCATCTGCCGGCAAATAACCGATGAAGGATACCAGATAGTTTTTCTCGTCCTTTGCACCGCTGACAGATTTCTGCGCCGTACCGGTCTTTCCACCCATGGAATATCCGGCAACCTTCGCATAGCGTCCGGTTCCCTCGGACACCGTATCATACAAATAGCTTCTGATCTGTGCACTGGTCTCCTCAGAAATCGTCTGTTTGATGCGCACCGGATCGATCGTGCGGATCACATTTCCATTCTCATCCAGCACCTTGGAAACCATATGCGGCTGATAATAATCGCCACCATTCACAAGCGAGGAAAATGAACTCGCCATCTGTATCATGGTCACATTAAAATTCTGTCCGAAAGAGTTTGTCGCCAGGTCAACCGTCTTCATATCCTCCACATGATGCAGAAGAGAATCTGTTCGCGCCTCACCCGGAAGATCCACGTTCGTGCGCAGACCGAAGCCGAAAATGTTCTGATAATTACAGAAATTTTCCGCACCGATGCGGTAGGACATCTGCATGAGCGCATCGTTGCAGGAGTCCATCAGAGCCGTGCGCACAGTTTCCGTGCCATGTCCGTAGGTGTTCACACAATGGATATCGTGACCCGAGATTACTTCCTTGCCGTCACACACAAAGCTCTCATTTCCCTTTAAGGTTCCTGTTTCCAATCCGCAGGCAACGGTAAAAGGTTTTGCTGTGGATCCCGGCTCATAGGTGGAAGAAACGCAATAATTTGTCCACAGGCGATTGAGCGCATCCGACTTTTCGTCTTCACTCATCTCCTCGATTTCCTCCTTGGTATAGACACCCTCCAGATTCCAGGGATCCGTCAGATCAAAGGTCGGGTACTGCGCCATCGCCTTGACCTCGCCATTCTGCGGATTCATGATCAGTACACCGATGTTGCTTGCTGCCGCTCCGTCTCTGTAATTATCCTGAAATGTATCACAAAATTCTTTGATCTTATTCTCCACAATGCTCTGCAGATTCGCATCGATCGTCGTCACGATCGTATCTCCGTCCACTGCCTCACGCACAGTTTTTTCCAGATCGTTGTCCGAGTTCAAATACCCATAGCGTCTGCCGTTTGTCCCACTCAGCACATTGTCATAATAGCTCTCCAATCCAAGCATTCCGACGTTGTCTGAACGTGTAAATCCGATCACCGGACCGGCAAGCGCCCCGTAAGGATACGTTCGGATATAGTTTTTCTCAAACCAGACACCCTTCAGATTCGGGTTGTTTTTCGTATCAGCCGCAAGAGATGCATATTTTTCCATCTCCTCATAGCTGATCTTCTTTAGGAGCACATTGTACTGACTATCGGGAGCATCTGCCACCAGTGCACGTATCTCACTCTCCTTCAGTTCCGGATAGCATGAAAAAAGCGCTGTCAGTGTAGGCTCAAGATATGGCTGCTTACCACCCACATCACTGGTGAGTACCTTGCAGTCCAGCACAAGATTATAGACATCTGTACTGGTGGCGAGGATCGTCCCTTTTGCATCGAGAATATCACCCCGGCGGTAGGGAATCGTCTCACTGTCGTATGCCTGCTGCGACAACACGATTTTTTCGTAGGTTGCCCCTTTCACGTACTGAATGTACATAATTCGTCCGATCAGTCCGGCCAGGGCACCTGCGATCACAAGAAAAAGAAAGATCAGCTTCTTTTTCATACGGATCGTAAATTTTTTCGGTTTTACTTTTCTTCTTTTCGGTCTTTGCTGTTGATTTGCCAAAATATGTATTTCCTATTTCACTCAGGTATTTCACCATACTGGGACATGAAATCCGCATGATCGATCTCATAGTACACGATCTGATCCTCACTCGGATAGCTCATGCCAAGCACATCGATTGCCTGCTCCTTTACATCCTCCAGCTTGACTGATGTGGCGAGCCGCTTACTCGTGGCATCATTATCAGCCTTCAGATTATTGACACTGGTCTCAAGCGCTGCGATATTTTCCAGACGAATGGTGATGTCTGACTGTAGTTTAATATAAAACCCTGCTGTAATGCAAGTAACAATTGCAGCCATTGTCAAAAAAGCAACATAGCCGCGGTTCATGATCAGTGCTTTATCCTGATTACGACGTGCGATCGCACGTTGTCTGCGCGCATGCTGACGCTCCTGAAGTTCCCGCTGTTCGCGTTCCCGACGGCGCTTTTGCTGGCTCTCCCAGTCGTCCGGCATTGCATCCGTGCGCCGTACTGTATTCCCCTCAATGTAAGTCATTCTCTGATAGTTACGTCCATATTTGTCTGTCTGATGATTCCGGTAATTATTTGCCATAACTGTTTCCCCTTATTTTCCGGCAATTCCCTTTTGCCGTTATTTTATTTCTTTTCAAACACCCGCAGCTTTGCGCTTTTTGAACGGGGGTTTTCCTCCATCTCCCCATCCGTGGGTAAGATTGGTTTCCGTGTGATCACTCTGCCCTTTGACACATTCCCACACACACACACCGGGAAGTCCGGCGGACAGGTGCATGGATTTTCATTATTTTTGAAAATTGTCTTTACAATGCGGTCTTCCAGAGAATGAAAGGTGATAATACAGATCCTTCCGCCCGGATTTAACAACCCGATCATCTCATCGAGGTGGTCTCTCAGCACATCCAGTTCGTGATTACATGCGATCCGGATCGCCTGATAGGTTCGTTTTGCCGGATGCCCACCCGTTTTTGCGATCTTTTTCGGGATCGCGGCAGCTATGATCTCATTAAGCTGCCCGGTCGTCTCGATCGGTGCGATCTCCCGCGCCGCCACAATGTGCTTTGCAATATTTTTTGCGAAACGATCCTCGCCATAATCCCGTATAATGCGGTACAACTCGCCCTCACTGTAATCATTCACGATATCCCGTGCGGTAATACGTGCTCTCTGATCCATGCGCATGTCCAGCGGCGCATCTTCCACACGGTAAGTAAAGCCGCGCTCCGGTGTATCCAACTGGAACGAAGAAACACCCAGATCAAGTACGATCCCGTCTACACCCGTAATGCCAATGCTCGCCAGTTCTTCCTTCATATCCGCATAATTGCTGCGGATGATCGTCAGGCGCTCGCCAAATTCCTTCAGACGTTCACCGGCTGCCGCGATCGCATCCGCATCCTGATCGATACCGATGAGCCGCCCGTTACCGGACAGCCGCTTCAACACTTCATAAGCATGTCCGCCGCCTCCCAACGTACCGTCCACATAGATGCCCTCCGGTCGGATATTCAGATTTTCAATCGTCTCCGTCAGTAGGACGGAAGTATGGTTAAACTCCATCTGCAAACCCTCATCAGATCAGGAAGCTGCCCATCCCTGCGCTAAAAGCTGAATCCCAGCTCCGCCATATGTTCTGCAACTTCATCCATATCATCATAGTTACTGCTCTCCAGCCAGCGGTCTTTATTCCAGATCTCCACGCGGTTCAAAACTCCGGCTGACACGATATCCTTCTGTAAATCTGCATGTTCACGCAGATTCGGAGGAATGAGGATTCTGCCCTGCTTGTCCACCTCACAGGTAGCTGCACCTGCAAAGAAGAAACGCATAAACCGACGGGTTTCAGCATTTGAGGGCAGACCTCGGAATTTCTCCTCGATGCCCTCCCACTCGGTTTTCGGGTACACGAAAAGACATCCGTCGAGCCCTTTGGTCACGACAAATTCCTCTCCCAACTGTTCACGGAACTTAGAAGGGACGATCACTCTGCCTTTTGCATCAATGCTATGATTGTACTCACCGGTAAACATCTCGTGTCCTCATCGTATATCCGCAGTCCTTTGGCAGATGCTCCAACTTATTCACAAAGTTATGAACTTATCCACCACTTTCTACCACATATATACCACTTTCCTCCACTTATAACCCTACTATACGCCCTTTTTTCGTAAAAATCAATGGAACATATGTTTTTTTCGCAAAAAATAGCAGGTGTGCTTTTGCACACCTGCTATTTTAATCCATTAATTGCTCTAATATCTCATCAACTCGTCGGCTGGCCTCCAGACATTCCTCGGAATCCAGCCCCGATGCAATACTTTTATTCAGTTTTTTCCGTTCCTGCTCCAGCTGACGCATCAGCTCCGCTTTGTCTCTCGTCATTTCGGATGTCATCTGCCTGTGTCTTTCCTCCACTTTGCGCCATTTTCCTGCGCATAACTATGATCCATACAGCGGACACCACTGCCATGACTGCACCTACAACCATAGATACCGGAATACCAAGTCCCGGTATTAAAAGCTGATCGGTACGCAGGCTTTCCACCCAGAATCTGCCGACGCCATATCCAAAGAGATATAAAAGGAACACCTCTCCGTCAAATTTTTTACGACGGATATACCATATAAGGAATAACAGCAATGCCAGATTCCACAGGGACTCATATAAAAAGGTAGGATGTACCTGTATGTAATCCACACCGTCGATCGTCAGGATATGCGCCGCTATTGATTCCGTGATCTCACCGCTTCGCACAGCATTGACCGGGAGCTGCATGGCAAGCAGATTATCCGAGTAGCCGCCAAAACACTCGCGGTTAAAGAAATTGCCCCACCGCCCGATGATCTGTCCGGTGATCAGACCAAGACCTGCGGTATCACACACAAGCGGAAATCTCATCTTTCGCTTTTTACAAAAAATAAACGTCGTGATGATGGCTGCAATGACACCCCCGTAGATCGCCAGTCCTCCCTGACGGAAATTGAACACCTGCAGCGGATGATCCTTGTATTTATCCCATGCAAAGATCACATAATAAATGCGGGCACCGATCAGCGAACAAATAATGGCAATAATTGCCAGATCAAAATAATTATCCTGATTCTGTCCGCTGCGCTTCGCCTCCCACAGCGCAACCAACAAACCCGCCAGCATAGCCACCGCCAGCGTCAGCCCGTAATAGGCAATATCAAAATTGCCGATACTGATCGTTTTTCCGACATGCTCCAGATAAATATGAAGATTCGGAAAATTAATGTTCATGTTCATATTGATTTCCTTTACATATGCCCGCGCATCCGTTCATGCAGAACCGACGCGCGGACTTTCAGCACAAAAGCTGTTGACACTCTTTTTGTTTTATGAGCACCTATTGTTTGCAGCGAAAGCTGGCACATTCCGTCTCCGCAACCACGCAGGCATTCACACCGTTGATACCGATGTGATCCGCATGACACTGCTGATTGTCATTGAAGGTACAATTTGCCGCCTTACAGTGAACCTCTAACGATGTTTTCGGTTCACCGACCGCGTTTTTGCTGCAGTTACAGCCCTGCTCCTTAAAGCTGGAACAGCAGGTCTCATGAGGCATGGATGCCTCGCTGCCTTCCACGAGAATATCATTCTTGGAACACTTTTTGTCTGCATTATACATGCAGTGTACAACATTGCAATCTAATTTCGTCATGATCGATCTTTCCTTTCCATACAAAATAATTACACATGCGTGTGAATTTAGTATGGTTTTCGGAAAGCATTCTTATGCGAATCGATTACATTCCAAAAATTACTATTTTTCTTCCTGTACGATCTCCTGACGGATCTCCTTCGTACGGATCTCCTCGCAGATCTGGCTGACAAACTCAGAAAGCGGCTTCACGCCCTCATCACCTGCAAAACGGCTTCTGACAGAAACGGTTCCGTCAGCCTCTTCCTGCTGTCCGACAACAAGCATATAGGGCAGTCTGTCCATACGTGCCTCACGGATCTTATAGCCGATCTTCTCAGAACGGCTGTCTACTGTAACATCCACATCATTTTTCTTAAGCTCTGCAGCCACCCGTTCTGCGTAATCAATATACTTATCAGAGATCGGTAATACGCGTACCTGCTCCGGACATAACCAGGTCGGGAATTTTCCGGCATAATGCTCGATGAGCCATGCAAGTGTTCGCTCATAGCAGCCCATAGAAGTTCTGTGGATGATCCACGGCAACGCTTTGTCACCGTTTTCATCAATATAGTACATACCAAATTTTTCGGCACTTGCACAATCCAACTGGATCGTTACCATCGTATCTTCTTTTCCGTATACATTTTTCGCCTGAATGTCAATCTTTGGTCCGTAGAATGCTGCCTCTCCGTCGGCTTCTGTAAATGGAATATTGTTTTTCTGCATCACGCTTCTTAAATACTGCTGTGTACTGTTCCAATACTCCTCATCGCCCAGATATTTTTCCTTGTTTTCCGGGTCCCACTTTGACAGACGATAGGTAACATCTCCGTCAATTCCAAGGGTCTTCATCACATAGTTGCAAAGCTCGGTACATCTGGTCAGCTCCTCCTCTGCCTGATCCGGTCGAAGGATAATATGCGCCTCCGTAATTGTAAACTGACGCACACGGGTCAGACCGTGCATCTCTCCGGAATCCTCATTTCGAAACAGCGTTGAGGTCTCTGCCATACGATACGGCAGATCTCTGTAAGAATGCTGTTCATTCATATACACATAATACTGGAATGGACAGGTCATCGGGCGAAGTGCCATCGTCTCCTTGTCCTCGTCATCTTTATTTAAAATAAACATTCCATCCATATAATGATCCCAATGTCCGGAGATCTTATACAGATCAGATTTCGCCATGAGCGGCGTACGGGTACGGACATATCCCCACTCTTTATCCTCGAGATCCTCCATCCAACGCTGCAGCTTCATGATCATCTTTGTTCCCTTCGGAGTAAAAAGCGGAAGTCCCTGTCCGATCACATCAACAGTGGTAAACAATCCCATTTCGCGTCCCAATTTATTATGGTCACGCATCTTAGCCTCCGCAAGCTTATCCAGATGCTCCTTCAGTTCTTCTTTCTTGCTGAATGCAGTTCCGTAAATTCTCTGTAATCTGGCTTTATTGGAATCACCTCTCCAATAAGCCATGGATGAAGAGATCAGCTTATATGCCTTCACACCCTTTGTACTCATCAGGTGAGGACCTGCACAAAGATCGACAAATCCACCCTGATCATAGAAAGAAATTTCAGAATCCTCCGGCAGATCCCGGATCAATTCTACCTTAAACGGTTCGTTGCGGTCCTCCATGAACTTGATCGCCTCTGCTCTTGGCAGCGTAAAGCGGGTAATCTCATGTCCTTCTTTTATGATCTTCTTCATTTCTGCTTCCAGGTTGTCAAGATCTTCTCTTGAAAACGGTTCTGCATCAAAATCATAATAGAAGCCATCGTCGATCGCCGGTCCGATCGTCACCTTTGCCTCGGGGAACAGACGCTTTACAGCCTCTGCCAGCACATGCGAAGCCGTATGACGGATCACACGCAGACCCTCCGGATCGCTCTGTGTGATAATATTTAATTCACAGTCCTCAGAGATCTCCGTGCGCAGATCCACGATCTCACCGTTCACCTCACCGGCACATGCCACACGTGCCAGTCCCTCACTGATATCCTTTGCAATGTCAAAAACCGATCTTGCCTGATCGTATTCCTTTACGGAACCATCTTTTAATGTAATCTTCATTTTTTATCTCCTTCTATAAAAATATGATCGTATGATACTGTCTCAAATCTATGCTTCCTCGGTGTCATCATCCCCATCAATGCCTTTATTACCACAGTTACAGCCGTTTCCCGAATTGTTGCTGCCGATCGTCACGGTCTTTTTCGGAGTAAAGATCATGCCAAGAGCAAGACCTGCCAGCGCAACGGCAACGATTCCCAAAAACAGTTCCCGTTTGGAAATGATGGTTGTCTCATCCAATGAAGTCCAAAAATCTTTCATTTTTCTTATCATAGTTGCTTCTCCTTTTTCTAATTTTTGATATAAAAAATCCCCGGTGCCAGATTCCTCTGACGCCGGGGACGATTGCTCGCGGTTCCACCCCAGTTACCGGACAAAACAACGCTGTCACGGTCACTTTCTTTGATGATAACGGTATCACCGGCCCGGATTGGGGGCACTCAGAGGTGGTTAGGCTCTTCGTCGTGTTTTCATATGATTAGACATTCTAACGCTTTTTTGCAAAAGTGTAAAGCCCTAATTTTTTACATTTATGCATTTCTTCCGCAGCACTGCTTATACTTCTTTCCGCTTCCGCAAGGACAGGGATCGTTTCTGCCGATCTTCTTTCCCTCACGACGGATCGTTCCGGATTTCTTCTGCTCTAAGTACAGTGCCTTCTTTGTCTCTGCGTCAAAGATCGCATCCCACTGAGGCAGCTCATACAGCCAGTCAGCCTTTGCGTCCACCATATTCTTGTAGAGTTTTTCCTTATCGAAGATCAGGTTGACATGTGTGTCCTCCTCCATCGTATCGATCGGATTTGCCTCCACCAGGGAATCGTTGATGCCGTCCAAAAATCCGGTCATCTCCATGACGCTGATATTGTATTTCTCAGCCAGCTCCTTTACGGTACCCTCTACCTTCTCGTCCGGGCTGGAAAGAAGCTGCTCGTAAATTCCCTTCTCTAATAAGAAATAGTCATTCCAGAATTTCTGAAGTTTTCCCTTGTCTGCTTTTTCATTATAGGCAACCTTCTGCCATTCCTGTAATAATGCCATAATTCATCCGTCCTTTAGTATCAATTAATTTTTGCACACTTCTCGTGCACCTACATAGTATAACTCATATACACGTATTTTTCAAAACATTTTTTGTATAAGCCAAAAAAATGTGGATATACTACCATTATACCGAAGCGTTTGTTACCCCCAGAGCTTCGGTAGTGCGAAAGATACAAAAATACTTTATCCTCCCCTATAAGAAAGGCCTGCCGCGCGCAGGTCTTTCTTTTTTATTGCCAATCTCCGGATTTCTACTTATTGTATGGGTTCACAATAAACTCATAAGGCGTTTGTTGATACACATAATAATTGAGCCAATTCGAGTACAAAATGTTACCGTGGGAACGCCACTGCAGTCTGGGCTTCTGTGTACAGTCGTCGTTCGGATAGTAGTTTACCGGCACATCTATGGGAAGTCCCTGATTTTTGTCGCGCATATACTCCTTGTGAAGCGTCATGCGGTCATACTCCGGATGCCCCATGAGGAAGATCTTGCGTCCGTCATTATCGATGACCAGAAATACACCGGCTTCCTCAGATTCCGCCAAGATCGTCAGCTCCGGTACTGCCTCGATATCCTCGCGCCGCATCTCCGTATGTCTGGAGTGGGGCGCCATGAAATAATCATCAAAACCGCGCACAAGCGGTATCTTCCGGTTCATGACCTGATGCTCATAAACACCAAACACCTTCTTTTCCATCTGATGCTTTTTAATACCATAGTAATGATATAGTCCCGCCTGAGCGCCCCAGCATACATGCAGGGTGCTCGTCACGTGGGTCTTTGCCCATTCCATGATCTCACAGACCTCGTCCCAGTAGTCCACTTCCTCAAAGTCCATGTGTTCCACCGGAGCTCCGGTGATGATCAGACCGTCCAGATTACGGTCGCGGATCTCATCCAGCGTCACGTAAAACTGATCCAGATGCTTCTGTGAAGTGTGCGCAGACTCATGGCTGGACACCGTTAAAAAGGTCACATTGACCTGCAGCGGTGTGTTGGAAAGCGAACGCAGTGTCTGCAGCTCATTGTCCTCCTTCAAAGGCATCAAGTTCAGGATTCCGATCTCGATCGGACGAATATCCTGATGCTCTGAACGCGTCTCATCCATCACAAAAATATTTTCATTTTCCAGTATCTCCCTCGCGGGCAGATTACTCTTAATTTTAATAGGCATAATAACTGGTCCCCTTTCTCTTCCTTGTATATAATGACACTTTACTGAAGCATGGCGAATAAGTCTTCCTCGGAAATCACCGGAATGCCAAGACTTCTCGCCTTGTCCAGCTTACTTCCGGCAGCTTCGCCCGCCAGTACATAGCTTGTCTTTTTGCTCACGGATCCGGTGCACTTGCCGCCGTTATTCTCGATGAGCTCCGCCGCCTCCTTGCGTCCCAGCGTCGGAAGTGTCCCCGTCACAACGATCGTCACTCCTGCGAGCTTTGCGCCCTGCGCCTGCACCTGAGATTCCATATTCATGCCGAGCGCTTCCACCTCTGACAGAAGCCTGCGGTTTTCTGCATCTGCAAAATAATCGTGGATGCACTCCGCAGTGATCTCCCCCACATCCGGAATCTGCACAAGCTGCTCGACACTTGCTTCCGCCAGCTCATTCAGGCTCGCAAAGTGCTTCATGATCTCTTTTGCGGACGCTTTTCCCACATTGCGTATCGCAAGTCCCGTCAGGAATTTATCAACGGAATTTTGTTTGCTCTCCTCGATGGCCGCGAGTATTTTATCGGTATTTTTTTCCTTTCCCATAATACCCTTTTCGATCAGCTCATCCCGATATTCGTGCAGCCGGTAAATATCCACATAGCTGCGCAGATATCCCTCATCCACCAGCGTGTCCACATAGGTGGACCCAAATGCCTTGATATCCATGGCATCACGACTTGCAAAATAGGCAAGCGTGCGCTTGAGCTGTGCCGGGCAGGACGGATTGGCGCAGCAGATATCTGCTGTTCCCTCCTCCTTGATCAGCGGATGCCCGCATACCGGACAGACAGCCGGTGCCCGGAAGATCGTTCCGGTGGGTTTTGTCACACTGATGATCGCCGGAATGATCTCTCCCTGCTTTCTGCAGATCGCCTTACAGCCCTCATCAATGCCAAGACTTTCTATATAATCCATATTGTGGAGCGTCGCATATTGCACACTCGTACCGCAGAGTCTTACCGGCTCCTTAAAACGGGCCCGGAAAGTCATCTTTCCGGTTCGTCCGACACCGACCTCTACTTCCTCGATCTCTACCTCTTTCTCCTCAGGCGGATACTTGTAGGCAACATGTCCTGCCGAATATTTACTGCCTGCCGGGAAATCAGCCCGGTACGCCACCTGTTCGATCTTTACGACCGCACCGTCAATGTCATACGCATAGTCACCCCGGTGCTCCCCGATGTCATCAATAGCCTTTAGCACTTCTTCGTCCGTATTGCATAACACATGAGGTACCACTGCCACTCCCTGCGCAGCCAGCTCATCCAGCCCCGCTGTGTGACATTCCATCAGATGTGCACTCTCCCCCGTAGCGTCCTGCACATTGAACACAAACATGCGCAGTCCACGCTCCTTTGTGATCGCAGGATCCAGCTGCCGCAGCGTTCCCGTAGCTAGATTTCTCGGATTCGCCGCCGGCTTTTTGCCAAGGCTTTCCTGCTTTTCGTTAAACGTTTCAAAAGCCTCGTGACTCATATAAACTTCACCCCGCAGCTCTACATAGCCGCGTGCCTCGATCGTTTGCTGTACATCAGGAATGACCCGCGCATTTAACGTCACGTCCTCGCCCTCGATTCCGTTGCCCCGGGTCTCCGCCAGAGTCAACGTACCGTCCTGATAGCGCAGCGACATGCTCAGGCCATCGATCTTGTGCTCCACAGAAAACTGTGCATCCGGATGCAGTTCCTTTACCTTTGCGATCCACGCAGTCACTTCTTCTTTTGAAAACAGATCCTGAATACTGAGCATCGGAACGTGATGCGTGATCGTCACACCCGCCTCGCGCTTCGCCACGCCACCGATCTTCTGTGTAGGCGAATCCTTGGTCACCCACTCCGGATGCTCCTTTTCCATTTCTTTTAATTTCAGCATCATCTGATCATACTCGAAATCACTGATCTCATTCGTATTCTGATTGTAATAGAGATCCATATGATACTCGATCTTCTGTTTTAGCTGCTCATAGGCTTCCTTTTTTTCTTCCATTCTCTCTTTCCCGTTTCTATAGTTATTTCACTGTCTCATTTGAGGAATGCCGGATCAGGCGCTGCAGTTCACACCACTCCTCAGCCGTCACATCGCGATAACTTCCCTCTTTCAGATTTTCCAGACAGATATTCATGATCCGGATGCGCTTTAACGTCTTTACCCGATATCCAAGTGTCTCACACATACGGCGGATCTGCCGGTTCAGTCCCTGGGTCAGTATGATACGAAACTCCCGCGTTCCCGTCTGCCACACCTTGCACCGCCGTGTCACAGTATCCAAGATTGGAACACCATTCGACATCCGCATAATAAAATCATCCGTAATATCCCGGTTTACCGTCACTATATATTCCTTTTCATGCCGGTTACCGGAACGCATCATCTTATTGACAATATCCCCGTCATTCGTGAGAAGGATCAGACCTGTGGAATCCTTGTCCAAGCGTCCCACCGGATAGATCCGTTTCGGGTAGCCAATATAGTCCACGATGTTGACGCCCTCTTTTTTAGAAGTGGTACATACAATGCCCTTCGGTTTATGAAAGGCGATCAGGATACGTTCCGCCTCCTGACACACCGGTTCTCCTTTATAATAAACAATGTCCGTCTCCCGAACCCGGTCGCCGAGCACAGCCACACGATCACCGATGCGGATTTGCCCTGCTTCCAGCGCTCGGTCCGCCTCCCTGCGGGAGCACACGCCTGCCTCACTCAAAAATTTATTGATACGCGTTCCTTCCTGTTGTTCCATCTCACACATCCTGTACCGGGTCTACCGATCTTTTCTGATAAAGTGAAAAAGCGGCTGACCGACTACGCAAATGCATATCGCACTGCAGCCTGCAACCGCTTTTTTATCTTTTGTTTTTATTTGATCAGTTCCGTCTTGATGTATCCGGTCTGACCATTCCACTCAACCTTTGTCCATCCCTCCGCATAACTCTGGATGACCTTTACGGTATCACCCTGATATGCCAATCCGACCTTATCGGCCGTCTCGCTCATGGAAACACGGACATTTACGGAATCCGACAATGTAATTTCCTTACCTTGCGGCAGTGCCTTTGCAGTATCATCTCCTGCTGTATCTGTTCCGCTCGGAACCTTTGACTTTTTCGTTGTGACGTATTCGCGCTTTACATAGCCTTTCTCGCCATCATATGCAGCTTTCACCCAACCGTCTTTCTCTGTATCGGGATAGATCTCCAGCTTTGCGCCCAACGGGATCTGTGTGATAACAGATTTCTTAGTACTGGGACCCTTTCGCAGGTTAATGCCATCCATCGCATACGCTGTTTTCGCCTCGCCGTCAGATTTCTCTTCAGTCTCCTCCGGCTTCTCTTCATCTGCCTTTTCGTCGCCAGACTGCTCGTCCTTTGTGGCATCTTCCTCGGCAGGCTTGTCACCCTCATCAGTCTGTTCCACCGCATCGTCTGCCTGCGTCAGTGACTGTACCCATGTGGCAATTGCATTCGGGATCGTCTCATTTGCCATCTTATTCAGATCCTGATCTGCCGCGATCGCCTGTTCATATTTTTGTTGTACCTCAGCCTGCAGTTCCAACACATCTTCTGCCTGTTCAAATTCATTGATCAGAGCCTGTACATCTGCCTCAGTGCTCTCCTCCATGTTGGACTGATTAAACTGGCTGTATGCATTGTCAATATAAAGCTTTCCGCTCTCATTCGTCCGCAAATAGAAGAAATCAAGGCCCGGCGCTGCGGTTGCTACATCCTTAAACTTCATTTCCAGATATACGGACACCACATACTCACCATCATTTAATCCGGATTTTGTATGGCAAGATAAATTTTCATAGGACTGCACATACTCGCTGAACACCTGAATATAGCTTTTCTCTGTATCAGAGATCGGCTGTGCAAGTGCCTCCAAAGCAGTCACATCACCGGCTGCATATGCCGTGTAATAGTTGCTGATCAGCTCATTGATCTCAGGGATCGCATCCACCTGAAATTCCTCTGTCTGCACCCCATTATCCGCTGTCTGCTCATCCGCCACCGGCTCCTTCGGAGCATCTGTCACCGGTCCTGTACATTTGGTCAGGATCACGACCATCGCAACAAAAAGTGCTCCGGCAGCAATATATCTTTTGTACTTTTTGACCAGTTCCCAGAGTGCCGCTACATCGAAGTTGCCTTTAGATGACTCTTTTGCGGTGTTATCTTTCTTTTCATTTGTTATTTTATGATCAGCAGAAACATTGTTCTGATTTTTACGATTCTTGTTTGCCATTTGTATTACTACCTCCTAAAATAATAAAAACTGATTAATTAGCTGAAAAAATGCAACCGGCGGGAATCGAACCCACATTACAGGAGTCGGAGTCCTGCGTTCTATCCGTTAGACTACGATTGCGCATTTTTAGGAGCAGTATATTATTTTTTATTTTCGATGGAACCATCCTCGCTTGCTCTTTCTCGCTGCCAGTTCATCGTCAATTGCCTTCTGGATCTGAGACTTGACCAGCGCGCAGATTTCGCGGGAGTTCATATCCTTGTAATCCTCATAGTAAAGCGGCGGCAAATAATGCACCTTCGCCGTCACAGGTGCCAGTGAATTCTCGCCGAACACCTTGTAGGAATCGGTCAGGGCAACCGGTACGATCGGTGCCTTTGCCATCATAGCCATCTTAAAGCTTCCCGGCTTGAACTCCTGAAGTGTATTTCTGTTATTTGCATACCCACCTTCAGAAAAAATAATATAGCGACGTCCCTCTTTTACCTCAGAGGACGTCTCCTTGATAATTTCGAGTGCCTGACGCACGTCGTCAAGCTTCATGCGTTTGCCCTCGACCAGATCGATGAATTCTTTTATTAAGATACCGTAAGATACCGCGTCGTCAACAACAACCGAACAGGGTTTTGCGTGCGTGATCATGATACTCAGTGCATCAAACTTACCCTGATGATTGGGGTACAACACATAGCCTCCCTCTTTGGGAAGGTTCTCCAATCCGTCACAGACTGTCCTGATATTACCGGTGCGCATCATGTAATAAATCGCACGTCTGGCAATCTTGTAACGCTTTGCCTCATCATATTTTTCGGTATGTTTTGCCATGTAACTCATTTTCGGAATCATATAAATATGATACAGATTCCAGAATATGACCCAGTAAAAACGTAACATATCTCCTAACTCATAATCCCCTATCTATTATCGATACCTACTGAACCATCTAGCCTATTGTAACAAATGCGTCTTGAAAATTCAACCCCCTAAATCATATCCTTGCAATAAAAAATATACCTGCGGTGTCAGATTCTACCGATACCGCAGGTATAACATTTTGCTTTCTATTATGCCATTGCATAATCTCGAATTGTTACCCTACTATTTGACAGGTGCAGAAACCTCAATATATCCAGCCGCATAAGGTCCCAGATCATACGGGTTCGCATAAAAGACTACCTTTCCATCCTTTACATAAAACGCATTATTAAAGTCCATCGGTGCCAAATTATCTTTTAGCGCATCCCTGTCGCTTTTGTCAGAAGCAAAACCTTCATAGAAGCCGGCCTCAACACCTTCCGTATCATACTTTTTCAGATAAAGATTCCGGACCTTTGCATTCAATTTTGCCTTTGTTGTCCCGAACAGCTTTGCTGCCGTCAGTTTTTCACCGGTTTTCGCATTAAAAGTCAGGGCTATGCGGTACGGCATTCCATGTGCGCCGCCCTGATAGTCGTAACCGCTCATCAGCACACTGAAGTATTTTCCATCATTGGAGGTCACCTCATAACTGATCTCATCCGAAGCATTCATTGAAGGTAACGGAGTCACATTTGAACCTGATGCTTTTTCCTTTGACTGTTTGATCCACTCAGTTTTTGCTTTTTTCAACTCCTGATTGATCTTTTTTGCAGCTTTGGAATTACTCTTGATCTCCGGGAATACACCCTTTGCTTCGAAATAGACTTGTCCATTATCCTGCTTATAAGTCTTTTCGTACTTCTTATCTGCCACCTTAAATTTTGCTGCCGCCGATACCGGCTGCATGTTTGCCGCAAGTGCGCCAAACACGATTCCAGCTGCCAGTGCCATTGCACCGAGCCGTTTCAAAAAAATACTCTTTGCTCTCATAAAAACTTCCTCCTTACACAAATAGTTTGAACTGCCTGTTCTGATAATATAGACAACAGTTTTTTCCAGAGGTTGCAAAAAATGACAACTTTCAAAAAAGATTTTTATGCGTTTTATGAGTCCAGCCGCTGCTCAAATTCCCAGCGAGATACCGGTTTGGAATAACGATATCCCTGTGCGATATTTGCACCGATCTCCTGCATCAATTCGATATCCTTTTCTGATTCAACACCTTCACACACGATCTGTGCGTCCAGATCACGTGCCAGACGAACAATGTTAGACATGATCTTCACCTGTCTGTTATGGTTCTCGTTATTCAGCAGGAAAGAACGATCCAGCTTAATGACGGATGCGGGTATTGTCTCAAAAACGCCCAACGATGAATAACCGGAGCCAAAATCGTCGATGGAAAGCCGAATGCCTCTGCGATGAAGCTCATCGATCGTTTTCTTTGCAGTCTGTGCCTGCATCTCATCCACGACAAGTGTCTCTGTAATTTCCACTTCGATCAGTTCCTTCGGTACGTGATATTTTTCCAGCATACTGCTGAACTTATCCGGAAATCCGTCATTGGTGAAATGGAGTCTGGAGAAATTACAGGAAATCGGAACCACCCGTTTTCCCTCCTCCATTCTCTGCTGCTGCAGCCTGCAGACACATTCCAGCACAAAGAAATCTATTTCCGTGATCCGTCCGACTTCCTCATAATAAGGGACAAAGAAGTACGGTGAGCGGATCATACCGTCTGAACTCGGATCTTTAAAGCGGATCAACGCTTCCGCACCGACTACCTGTTCACTTCGGATATCCACTTTCGCCTGATAAAACGTCGTAAAGTATTCCTCGTTGATTTCAACGGACTCCAGCAGTTTTTCCCGTTCATGCCGTTCCTTCAGATTCTGCAACAGTTTCTCATCGTACACCTGAATTGCATTTTTACGAATATCCTTCAGATTATCCGCTGCCTGGATCGCATAGGAAAGCGGTGCCTGCAGATCCCGACTGCCAACGGGGATATAACAGATACCGATCGTGATCATCATACGTATACCTGTTTCCGAATAGATCCGCTCGGATATCATATCCGCGATATTCTGCAAATGCGCCTCTAACTGATCCCGGTCCGTATACTCTTCAAAAATAATAAAATGATCGCTGTAACTGCGGGCATATAACTCCCGGCTTTCAAGTACCTGTGACAGCACCTCCACACAGATCTCCAGCAGGCGCTGCCCTTTATTCCAGCCATAAAGTGTATTATAACGACTGAACTGATTGATATTGGTATATGCAACTGCATACGTGCGATTCGCCGCCAGATTATCTTTACGACTGATCAGTTGACCGGCACGATACACAAGATAACTCTGGTTCCAGATATTCAGTTCCGCGTCCTTATATGTAAGTTTTCGTATATGGTTACTGTTGTATAGCATATAGCCCAATACAAGTACGATGAGCAGCGCAAGCAACAGTAAACCTCCGATGATCGCAATACTGTTCTGCTCAATAAAACGCCGGATACTCATGGATGAGTAGAAATCATCCTGAAGCATATAATCATTGACATCCTTGTCAGTAATGATTGGAAGCTGCTTGTTGAGAATACTTACCAGCGGCGAGTCACTCTCCGCCCTGACTGTCATATAGATCTTATGATCTCCACTCAGTGCATTCTGAACTTTCAGATCACTGAACTGCGCATTTGTACTGAGCAGATAGGCTGCCAGATAACTGTCGCATACAGCCGCATCAACGCGCCCCTCATCCACCGCTTTCAGACAACTCTTATAGCTGTTATAATAGACGACTGTCACATCCTCGCTGTTTCCATAGGAGCTCTGTACATCATCACTGTGCACAGTCATCGCCACAAGCCTGATCGGCTCTGTCACCATATCTTCTTTCATCACAAGCACGCGGGGCATTACAGCATAGCTCTTTGTCAATGTCAGCCCCTCATCATCGGAATCTGTCTCCTGTGAACCGCTATAGCAGAAAATATCGATCTGACCGTCTATCAACGCCTGATGTCCGGAAGCGAAATCTCCTACCTTCTTATAGGTAAAAGACAACTGCGTATGATCGGCGACCTGATCCAGTGCCTGCTTGGACAAGCCACGGCATTCGCCCCCGCTCTCATATGAGAACGGATACTGGTCCTCCAGATAACCGACGACAAGTGTGTCCGATTGCTCAATATACGCCTTTTCCTCCAAAGTCAATAAAACATTCTGATCGATCCGGCTCTCATAATGCTTTGCAAGCAGCTCGTTTTCCAATTCAGGTGACTTCATTTTAATATCAGCGATCGCCTGATTCAACTCCATGATCAGCTGATCATTTCCCTGATAGGTGATATAGTAAAATGGCATCGGTGCGAAGCGCCCCATTACACGCCAGCCATCTCTGATCTCCATAAACGAGTGAACAAACACATCGATCTCTCCGGTTTCCAACGCGTTCGCAAGTGCCGCTGTATTCTCATAAGTCTTCAGTTCAAAATCCATGATACCGTGCGCGTTCATATACTGCAAGAATTCCGGCTTACGCACATAGCTTTCAACCATGCCGTATGTAAGTTCTTGCATCTGATCAAAATCTTCATACGCATACGGGCTGTCCCCTTTGACTGCCAGCATCCCGTATGTATACCCACTGGAAAGACTCGCATACCGGAATTTTGCCGCACGCGCACCGGAATACTGTGCAGATCCTACCAGATCAACCTTGCGTTCTTCCAGTTTTGCCAGTGCATCATCCCAACTGCCGCATTGAACGAATTCAATATCCCAGCCGGTATATCGGCAGACCTCTTCGAGGTAATCCACGTCCATGCCGGATACTTTTCCGTTTTCATCTATATCATTGTAGCCCTGCATTGGAAAAAACGCGACCTTGACTGTTCGCTTTGTATTCGACGCATAAGCTGTATTGCTATAAAAACACTGCATACCAACTGTCGCAACCAATACACTCAGGATCAGCAAAAAGGCCTTTTTCAATATCTTTTGCATCTGTTATGCCTCCCCCCTGGAACTGCATTTTCAGCATTCATGCTTCTGTTTTCGTAACGGTTCCCCAATTGCTTATATTATACCACAAATTCCCAGCAGCAGAGTATCCTTTATTTTCATTTTACGAACATTTCATTGCGAAATCACGATCCGCTGCAAATTGCGCGCTGTTGTACAAAACAAGCACATCCGTCGGGGCAAACATATCCATCAGTGCATCACAGCCAATATTCAACTGACGCAGATCCACCACAACGATCTTTTCAAAATCTTCCACAAGAAAAGGCAGCATGCAATTTGCAAAAGAATCCTTGATCAGAAGCAGTGTTTTCCCATTTTCAGCCCCACCGGATATCTCCAGTACCGCCTGATTTCCACCTTCAAACACACGATACTGATCCTCTGAGTCCAGATACTCCGTTTCATACAATGTCTGCGTGATCTTTTCTCCCATGTTATAAACGATTTCCAGCGTAGCTTCGGGCTCATAGACATAGATCTCGTCTGCCTGTGCCGCCTGTCGTACCTTTGCATAGGTCGTACCGTAAAAATCAGTACACACGAGATCAAGTGCCTGCTGCTTCTTCGCCGCCTGCCCGGAATTGCCGCTCATTGCTTCCACATAGGCGCAGTATCCGTACCAGGCCCCAAACGTAGTCCAGTGATGATCCGTGCGATAATAGATATTCTCTTCCCTGTGCTCCTGCAGAACCTGTGCGACCGGAATCAGTATCTGACTGCTCTCATCCCCGAACTGTTGCTCCAGCGCGTCAAAAAAGCTCTGCTCGTCATATGTTGGCGCAAATGCCGGCAGTTTGTCCTGCATCACCCATGTCTTTGTCGGCACCAGCATCACCTTCACATCTGCTTTTTTCTCCGCGCGCCGGGCAAATTCTGCCAGTGCCTCGATATTCATCTGCATCCGTTCTTCTTCAAAATCAGACGCGTCATAATGTTCTAATAGATAATTGTCTTTTCCGAAATAGACGCCATTGCTCTCTGTTTTTCCAAACAGTCTGGATACAAAGGTCTGAAGCTGTACCCAATCGTCCCTGCCCGGAAACTGATCACTTAAATATGTCTCATACTTTTTCTGAAATTTTCCGTTCATTATGGTCTTGGCTTTTACCTTCGGCATCGTCTGCAATTCTCTTTTTTCAGCAGAAGAATAGGTTCTTTCTTCTGCTGTCAGTCCCAGTCCGGTCAGTCCAAAGATGATCACGCAAAAAATGACCACCGGAAACCATTTTTTTATCCGATCCATAATGCCTCCTAAAATCGAAAATACAAGAAAGGATTGTAAGTTCCGTTCACGAGATATACGACTGAAAGCACCAGTATGATCACCACGTACACCGTCTGCATCAGCGAGGTGCCAATGCCATCCTTCTTTGTCAATGCCGCCGCGATCCGCTTGGGATACGATGTGGCTCCGATCAAAAGCAGGAGCAATAGTACGATATTGCTGACGATCAGATACATCGTTTCTCTGCTGACGAAACCGCCTGCTCCGATACCAGCCATTGCTTTCAGATATACCCGGTGTCCGTGGATATCTTCCCACGCAAAGAGCAGCCAACCAAAATAAATGACAACCAGTGAATAGACATGCGACAGCCAACCCGGTAGACACTCCAGAAACTTCAGCAACCACGTCTTTTCCATGATGAGGAAAAAGCAGAAATACAATCCCCACAGCACAAAATTGACGGACGCTCCATGCCATAGTCCTGTCAGAAACCAGACTACAAAGATATTAAAAAATGTACGTGCCATTCCCTTTCGGCTTCCGCCCAGTGGGATATAAACATACTCTTTAAACCAGCTTCCCAGAGAGATATGCCAGCGACGCCAGAACTCTGTGATGCTCTTTGATTCATATGGATACCGGAAGTTTTCCGGGATGGAAAATCCAAAGATCGACATCAGTCCGATCGCCATATCCGAATACCCGGAAAAATCAAAATAGATCTGGAACATAAACGCCAGTATCCCAAGCCACGCTGCGACCGTCGTCATTTGGTCAGCATTGTATCCGGTCACCGTGCGAAATATCTCACCCGCCTGATTTGCCAGAAGCACCTTTTTCCCCAGACCGCACACAAAACGCATGACACCGTAGCGGATCTTTTCAATATCGCTCCTACGCTCCCGAAGCTGCACAGCAATATCGGAAAAACGCACGATGGGTCCCGCGATCAGCTGAGGAAACGCTGAAATGTATGCCCCGAAATTGACCGGGTTGCGCTCCGCTTTTGCCTCACCCCGGTAAACATCGATCGTATAGGACATTGACTGAAATGTATAAAACGAAATGCCGATCGGCAACGCATATTTTCCTGCATATTTAAACACCGCCAGAAGTGACAGATTTATCACCACTGATAGAACAACAAATATCCGCGCCGTGCTGCGTCTTTCTCTCTCTACAAAATATCCGCACAATCCTCCGTTTATATAGTCAACTGCCGTGGAAAACAGCATAAGCCAGATATAGACCGGTTCGCCCCAGGCATAAAACAGAAGACTGAACAAAAATAGTACCAGGTTTTTCCATGTATTTTTCATGCAGCCTGGTACTATGAAGTAGATGAGCAACACGCACGGCAAAAAGCGGACTAAAAACAAAAGACTGCTGAATACCATATCCTGTGCTCCTTTATGATTTTTTAAATACTATTTATATAATTTCTGTATTGCTTTGACTGCCTTTTCATTCTCAGCTTTGTAAGCATCAATCACCTTGCTCTCATCCTTCTGCTGTGCCTGTTCATTACTGATGGATCCCAGTGTGAAAAAGCACACATAATCACCTTTTACATAAACTCTGGATGCCTGAAGCTTCAGCTGGTTCGCCGGATACTGGAATGTATCTTCCTTCAGTTTCTTCTGATATGCGAGCAGCGCACTCTTGATCTTTTTCTTAGAACTGGTATTTTTTGCTTTTACAATAACCAATTCATCTATATTTACATTGATCATCGGAACTTCTGCAATCACACTACTATACCAGCTGGCGGAAATGCCATAACGACTCTTAATATCCTCCTTCTTGGTAATACGCGAATTGGGAACATACTTATCTCCATACGCTTTCTTCACGGCTGAATAAACTTTACTAATGGAAGGCGCCTTCTTTTTAGTTGCTGCCTCAATAGTAACCGGCTGCTCCACTGCAGTCACCGCCGAAAGCGTTCCCGCCACACAGGCAAATGCAAGTATCAGTGCTAATATTTTTTTCTTCATGTCATCTAATCTCCTTTATCCCTTTCAATTTATCATTTCCTTATGACTCAAAATAATGCATCGATCGCTGCAACAGCCTTTTCATTCTCTGTCTTATATGCTTCGATCACTTTTCCTTCGTCAGCCTGCTGCGCGGTCTCATTATCAAGAACACCTAACATGATAAAGCACACATAGTCACCCCTTACATAGACCTGTGAAGCCTGAATCTTGAGCAAGTTTGCCGGATACTGAAAGGTATCCTCTCTCAGCACGTTCTGATAAGCTGTCAACGCTTCTTCTATCGTGTCTCTTGCTGCCTCGTCATTCGCTTTGATAAGCACCAGTTCATCCACCTGTGCGCTGATCATCGGTACCTCTGCAATTGCACTGCTGTAGAGATCATTCGCAATGCCATATCGCACTTCGATCTCCTCGTCCGTCAGGCGCAAATTGGGCAGATAGTTTTCACCATAAGCTGCCTTAACAGCCTCATACACCGCATCCGGCTCCGGCGAATTCTGTACCGTCTCCGTATCCGTCCCGCTTTGGTTTTTCATGGAACAACCTGTAGCTGCCACAACAGCAAGAACGCCAACTGCCACTGCAAACACAGCAATCCGTGCCACACTGCTTTTCTTCATAATCATCCAATCTCCTTTTCCTATTTGCTTTCACTATAGCATGTGCCCACATAAAAAGCAACATGGGAAAAATATGGCAATCATCTATCTATTTTTCTTCAGTCCGATTCACATCCTCGCGTATCAGACGATACAGCGCGGCTGCCAGCGGCACGCCAAGCAGCATGCCCATAATACCCATCAGGCTGCCGCCGATCGTAACAGCAGCAAGCACCCAGATTGCCGGCAGACCAATCGATTTTCCAACCACTCTGGGATAGATCAGATTGCCCTCCAACTGCTGCAACACAACGATAAATACCAGAAACAGCACAGCCTTTAACGGCGACTGTGTAAGAATCATGATCGCGCCGACACCAGCTCCGATATATGCCCCTGCAACCGGGATCAGTGCGGTAAATCCGATCAGCGTTCCGATCATCGCCGCATAGGGAAACTGACAGATCAGCATACCGACAATACAGAGCACTCCGAGGATCACCGCCTCTGTACACTGACCAACAATATACCGGTGAAAACAGTCGTTTAACACAGACATCCAGTGTCCGATCCGCTTCTCCCATTTTTCGGGCAGATAGTGCTTCATCAGTTTCTTTGTCTGGCGCTGCAGATCATCTCTTCCGGACATCATATAGATTGCGAATATAATACTGATAAATGTCGTAACGATCGCCGAAACAGCCGAAGATACCACATTCACAACCGCGCCTGTCGCACTGCTGATCCCGGAACGAAAAAGTTGAATTGCCTTTTCCATCAGCCCCGACCAGTCCACATTTTCATATTTATCAAGAAAGTTTTCCGGAAATAATTCCTGCACCCATCCGCTTTCAAGCAGCTTTTCGATTGCCGGAGGAATCTCCGCGACAAGCAGCTGTACACAGGATACCAGTTCCGGTATCACAAGCCTGATCACCAAAAGGAAGATCAGACACAGCGTCAGGAAAGATGCAAACATGCAAACGGGTCTGCGACTTTTCTTTACTATCTGTTTCTCTGACTTCGATGTAAAGTAATGGCGCTCATAAAAACTCATCAGAATATTCAACACATAAGCGATCGCAAGTCCGATAAAAAGCGGCGTTGCCGCGCTCAATAATTTTGCTAAAAATCCTGCAGCCGTCTTCCAGTAAGTACAACATAGAAATAATACAAAAATACTGACACCAACACGAAAACAATTTTTCCATTTAATTTCTGACATCATCGTTCTCCTTTTTGATATTCGTATGCCCCTGTACAAATGTATTTTCTATTCTAACAAATTTTATCTGTTCTTTCAAATACTATCTCAGATAGTCCGGCGTCACATCCCGATGCAGATTTTCCAGCATCTGCTTATCAATGCGGATCGTTGCGCAGGCTGCCGTTGTCAGCATGTTTCCGGTGATCGTTGCAGATGCGCCGGACTGAAATGCAATCTCTCCATCGTTCGTCAGCAATGCTCTGCCTGCCGCCAGACGAATGTTTGCCTCCGGATTGATATATCGGAAAAACGCGATCGTTCGCAAAATGTCTTCCTCGGTCAGCTGCGGAAGATCCTCCAGCGGCGTTCCCTTGATCGGCATCAACGCGTTGATCGGGATAGAATCGATCCCCAGCTCCGCCAGACTGACCGCCATGTCCAGACGATCCTCCCACGTTTCTCCCATACCAATGATTCCACCGGAGCAGGCACACATGCCCTCAGCTTTCACCTTCTTTAACGTCTCAATCTTCTGGTCATAGGTATGTGTTGTACAGATATTCGGAAAATTGCGTTTTGAAGTCTCGATATTGTGATGATAGCTGGTCACACCAGCCTCATGCAGCCGGTGAAGCTGTTCCTCATTCAAAAATCCCATGGATGCACACAGATCGATCTTACACTCCCGGTGCATTGTCTCATATGCATGGATCGCCTTTTCAAACTCCTCTCCCGTCAGCGCCCGTCCTGACGTAACGATGGAAAACCGGTCCACACCTTCACTCTCATTCAGCCTGCACGCTTCTAAAATCTTCTCCACAGGAAGGAAGTCATAAACCTCACAGTCTGTGTGATTGTGAGCGGACTGCGCACAGTATTTACAGTCCTCCGGGCAGCGCCCGCTCCGCCCGTTAATGATAGAACACAGATCCACCTTGTCTCCGATAAAATAAGCCCGGATGCGGTCTGCTCCCTTGCAGAGTTCCTTTAAATCACAAGTCAAAAAGAACGACAGATCATCCTCTCTGGTGATCCGCCGTCCATCAATAATCTCCTGTGCTAATTTTAAAGCATTCATCTTCTTTCTCCTTTTGTTAACCATTTCATTTTTTAAGTTAACATTAGTATATCAGACGAACGCCAATTGTCAACTTCGTTTGTTTGAATCCTGATGTAAAAAACGAGCTCTCATCTTCAACCGAGAAACCACGAAATCGCCCGCGCATCCCGATATCCTTTTTCATAGAATTGCTTTAACGCCTTTTTATCTTTTGTCAAAGTATCCACACCGCAGGTATGATCCGGTGCCACGATCAAAACGCGCCCCTGTGCCTCATACTCCTTTGCGAGCTGAACACCCTGATTATAATGTTCTGCTCTCTTTTCCAGTTGCTGTGCTGCAAGCGGATACTTTTTTCGGATTCTGTCAGCAAGCGTCATATCCTTCTTCGGGGAACGTATAAAATCTCTTGGCTTACTCAAAATAACAACCACTTTATCGCAGCCGCACTGAAACGCTTTCTCCACCGGAACAGGATCTCCCAGCGCACCATCATAATAAGGGATACCATTTATTTCACAGGGTTTACAGACGAACGGAATGGAAGAAGACGCTTTCAATATACCGTAATCGTCCTGTTTGAGATCATCTTTATTAAAATAAACCACCGATCCCGTCTGTGCATTCGTTGCCACAACCTGCAATTCCGCATCATTCTTTTTTAATGCCTCATAATCAAGGGGATTTTCCCCTGTAGAATTGCTCAGTGTTCCATACAAATAATCCATATCGATATACGATCTTTTAAACAGAAAATTTCGAATACTCATATATTCTTTTCGGAATGGATACTCTGTATAAAACAAAAAATTTCGCTTTTTTTGTCCCGCCAAATAAGATGTGACATTTGCGCTCCCCGCAGACACACCGATACAGAGATCGAATAAAATCCCCTTCTCCAGACAATAATCAAAAACTCCTGCGGCATACACTCCCCGTAGTCCGCCTCCGACATCCACAATTCCTGTTTTCATTTCGTTCCTCCCAATTAAATTCTCGTAGTGTCAAAAACTACCCGTTTTTATTGTTCTAAAATCCTTTAAAACCTTGATTTATTGGAGGTTTGCAAATA
>SFRL01000044.1 GCA_004562765.1 bacterium
CCATAATGCAATATCCGTATTTTGTTCCGTTCAAGTGCAGCGGCATAAATATGAATATATTTGATTCCTCTGCGTTTTCGCAGAAATCCTCCGGAATCAGCTTTTTTGTCTCAAATGTACGAGGTGAATCCACCCCATCATCCGGCTTTCCATCAAACAATACTCTCATTCTTGAAGAAAAACTCTGATCATACTTCTCCTTACCGCCTTCCGGAGTAAAGTGCTGTATATACTCATCCTCATTGATCAAAATGGCAAATTTTTGAACACCCAGGTTTTGCAGTTCCTCGTACAACGCCTTGTTCAATGCTTCCACAGTCCGGCAGGCAAGCAACCGCTTCTGGATCAGATTCATACGCCATCTGATCAAATGATTGTCAGATACTCTGTTGCCCAGTCTCTTGATGATCTGTTTGAGATCATCAGAACAAACCTCACAGCCGCAACTCTCATTCGGCTGAAATTCAAACGGCAAAAATACATGGTCAGGATATTCTTTTCCGTTAATCATTCCAAGTATCTGTTCCACACAGTCCTCTCCCAGCTTTTCCTTGCTTCTGCCTACGCTTGTTATCCCCGGAACATGGTACTTCGCCTCGAAAAGATTATCAAATCCGGTTACGATGGTATCCTCCGGCACATGAAATCCCTGCCTTTCCATCGCTTCCATATAACCGATCGCCATGTTGTCATTGGCACATACCACTGCATCCGGAAATGCAAGTCCTTGACTGTAAAAGTCCTCAAATGCCCGCTCTCCGCCATATATGGTAAAATCATAATCCCGCATACGCATTTCTTCAGTAGAAAGACCATGCTTTTTCATAACATCAAGAAATGCCTGCTTTCTCTGACAGTTCTCAATATGATCTGCTGGTCCTCCTACATAATTCAATGTCCTGCATTGATGTTCTGTCAGAAGATGCTCTACCAGAGTCGTCATGGCGGCATAATTGTCTATCCCGACAAAATGCACCTCGGGGATATCCAGTTCGACGCTGATACATGGAATCTCCTTTTCCCTGCATGTCCGGATGATAGCAGACAGCCTGCTTATGGAATCAATGTTGTTGGAAAGTATGATCACACCATCCATATCCGAATCCAGCGGCAGGTGAAAGATATTGTATTCACATTCGTTATATTCCTTTTCCGATTCAAAGCCACCGTAAGTATTAAATATATAGAGATCATCCTGTGTCTCTTTTGTCTTTTTGCACATTCCTCTTAGTATTCCACCGATGTGTTCACCATTCCATGCTGTAGAAAAAACAGCTATCCTTTTTTTCATCGCGATTCCCCCCTGCCAGATTCACCCTATCGTTCGTACACAAAGGAGACAGCGCCTGATCAGACCTGTCTCCCGATTCCCATTATAGTATTACCAAATCCGGTAATTTCCGCTGAGCGCCAGCATCGCAAAAAGATACAGGCAGTTGTCATAATAGCGCCGTTCTCCGGTGCGAAGCGGTGTGTCCCAGAATTTCTGTACACAGTCCAAGGCATGTCTGCCCTTTGAAGCCAGAGATGCCTGCGCATTGACCGCAGTCATTGCCACCGGGTGGAGTGCATCCATATCAAGGATCTCGCCCTCGATCGTATAGACAGCCCGGTCTTTTTCCCCGACAGTCTCCTCGAAAAATGTCTGCAGATGGTCTGCAGTTTCTTCGCACCACTTGCCGTGCTCCGTGCCCTTTGCAAACCACTCATAATCAAGTGCAATATTGGCGATCGTTCGGTATGCATCGCTGTAATACCAGTCATGCCGTCCGAAGATCTCCTGGTCACCGCTGTAGGGCTCACCCTCAAAGGTACTGTACTCTGCAGAAAGACCTGTCAGGGGATGACATGCCTTTTGCAGGTATGCGCGACTCGCCGCTGCTGCCTGCCGCCAGAATTCCCGATCCTCCTCATTTGCCCACTGTGCAAACAGTTCATAAAAATGCGGCAGATGGTACGACGGATCGGTAAAATCACAGATTGTCCGGGTCCCACATCGCGCGGCCGGCGCCGTCCTCCCCCTTATGAACACACGTATGTAAGAGATCACGCGCCTCCTTGGAATAGTTGAAGATCCCCTCGTCGTCACCCCAGCGATGCGATGCAAAAAACAATGCCATCGCGAAAAATTCCTCGCCGTCCGGTGCAGGACCGTAGGCATTTTTTTCTCCGTTCGTTGCCACCGACCATGCGAAATACCCGGAATTGACGCCCGTATCCATACTTTTTTGTGATCCGTCTGGACACACATCATCATGCCGTAGGACATGCCCTCAGTCCGCGCATCATTGTTTCCGGTATCCTCCATGTACCCCATCGTATCATCCTCCGGTGAGAAGAAGAAAAACCGGTCTTCTCCGTAAAATATTTCATTGAATGTATCCTGCACGCGCCGGTCTATCACATCCTGTGACAGACCGAGCTCTGAAAATACATTTCGATAAGTTCTGTTTTCCATCTATAACCTCATCTCTATTTACTTTTTTTCGCTGTAGCGGCATCCAGTCTGACCGTTCCGAATACAGACGGCTTCGCATAGCCCATTCCACTGGCATCATACCAGTTGATCGTTGCCACACGCGCGCCGGATGCATTCGCATCGTTGATCTGGAAATCAATACCG
The DNA here is from genome assembly GCA_004562765.1 of bacterium. Taxonomy (GTDB): domain Bacteria; phylum Bacillota; class Clostridia; order Lachnospirales; family Lachnospiraceae; genus W0P33-017. Next base: position 2,624 of record SFRL01000044.1, read on the forward strand.
ATCAACTGTTTTGCCTTTCCCTTGACAGTATTGCGTTTGATGCGTGCCTCTACGATATAGCCGTTCTTTGTCCTCTTTGTGGCGCTCTTAATGTTTTTGGCGGTGCAATTTGTACCATTAAAGCTCAGTTCGTTCGCATAATTGATACGATACTGGCAGTCATCTGCCTCGTAAGAATCTGTCTTTCCGTTATTTTCATCCACAAAGATCTCCAGTGAATCCTGCTCCCACGCATTTGCGTTGTCCTTGTTCAGACAGGCATCTTTTACTTCTGCCAGAACATAGATATAGTTCTTATCCCAGAGCGTCTTTACCGTTGCGCTCGTATCTGTCTTCGCAGACTTCACGGTCAGCTTCTGTGCCTTTACATTTTTCCAGATGGCATCGATCTTTCCGTCAATTACCGCGCTTCCCTTGCTGATGCACATGAAGGGCTTCAGCGTCAGTGTTCCGTAATATTTGCTGCGCTTGCTCTGCTTCATCTGCAGATCATTCCAGCACTGTTTCTTTCCTGTCTTTCCATCTTTGATGACCACGTCAAATCCGATCTTGCTGCTTACGCCCTTTTTGCCGATATTGATCGCCTTCTCAACGACGTAACCGCCCTTGACCTCCTTTGCCTGTGAACGCTTCACGGTGATCTTTTTGATCGCGGATGTATTGTTCGCTTTCTTGTTGTTCAGATCGTAGTACAGCGTCACCGCATCGCTCTTATCTTTGGTGTTGTCCTTCACGGTAATCCGTGCGATCAGCTTTCCGCTCTTCCACAGCAGCTTCATGCTTGCGGTTTCATCCGTTCCGATGGCGATCTTAGGAACAAGGCTCCAGTCCTTTGTGTCGCTGTATAATACATTCTCCTCGTTGATAAAAGGAAGCAGCTTCGAAGGATCTACGATGCCCCAGTACGCAGCCTTTGCCTTTAATGTCTCATCGAATAATAACGGCATGTTATGTCTTCCCTGAGAAAACTGTGGAGCTAACAGCCATGAATCATCGTCCGCAACACCCCAGAATACCACAGCCGTTACATTAGCACCGGCATCCTTTGCCTTTAAGATGGTGTCCATGATCTCCTTATAGCGGTATGCCTGTTTGGTCTGCTCTGCCTCCTTATTCGCATCACTGCCGTCAAAACTGCTGCTGGCAAGCATATCAAGCTCCGTGATCTGAACCTCATCCGCATGCTTTGCATAAGTCATGATCGCAGTATACAGCTCAGATGTGCCCGGAGCTTCCATCGAATAATGTCCCTGCATACCGATTCCGTCAATTCTTGTTCCCTCGTGCTTCTTGATGTCATCCACCAGATCGCAGATCGCCTTTACTTTTACCGGATCTGTCTCGCCGTAATCATTATAAAACAGCTTCACGGACGGATCTGCATACTTGTTGGCATATTTGAACGCATTCACGATATACTCGTTACTGCTGCCGTAGATCTGATGATAATAGGTCTCCGTATCACCGTTCACCACCCGCAGACCTCCTGCCTCACCGTCTGACGGCTGGATCGCCTCGTTGACTACATCCCAGCAGTACACCAGGCCCGGATATTTTTTCTGCACATGCTCCGTCACCTGCTTGATATAAGACTCCAGACGCTTATTCATGCTCTCTTTATCCAGAAGCTTTCCATTTGCATCCTTAAAGAAGCACTCCGGTGTCTGTGAATGCCAGCACAGCACATGTCCGCGCATCAGAATCTGATCTTTTTTATCTGCTTTCTGGTTATAATCCCAGATTTTCTGCAATGCATTGTCCGGAATCGTAAAATCGAGGATCAGCTCGCCGTTCTTGTCCACACCCTTTATGATGTTTTCCGGCTTCAGCTCATTTCCGGTGGTCAGACTATTGTAGTGCTTTGCCACCAGTTCAAACTTACTCTCATTGTCAAACATATCCCCGGTCATCTCTGCTCCGACCTTAAAATCATAGTTTTTATTCTTCTGTACAAAATAATTCTTTAATGAGGGGATGTCCTTCTCTATGGAGTAGCTGATCTGTTCCTCCTCCAGAGTGATCTCATCCACATAGAAAGAATTCAGACATGTCTCGTCTGCCACCTTGAACTGCAGATCCGTCAGGTCTCCATTCCAGTTTGCTACGAAAGAACCCTGAATCTGTCTCCACTCATTCTTTGATGCTGCGATGGTATTTCCGGTGATTCCCCATCCGTCATAAATGGGATTACCATCGTTATCTCCGGTAGCCACGATGGTCAGTCCGACCTTCACGGTTGACTCTGCCGTATACTCCTCGCCCAGCTTGACCCAGCAGCTAAAGTTGTACTTGCAGCCTTTCTTTACCTTTGTGTTGATCGTCTGTGCCAGTGAGTTCCATGTGTCGGTTCTTCCTACCACCTTCACATAGCCGTCTCCGTCATGTCCTTTGCCGTCACTCACTTCCTCCAGTGAAGCGCCATTTGGCATGCTCGTCGCAAACCATCCGTCCGTACCTTTGCTAAAGCTTCCATTGTCCAGCACATTTTTCTCCGCAGCCATCACAACCTGCGCTGTTCCCGCTGCATTCATCATGGCACCCGGCTCCGCCGCAAGCATCGCCGCACACAGTGCCATACACAGCCCCCTCTTGATCTTGTTCTTCACAATAAAAATCCTCCCATCATAGTTTCGCATTCTCATGCGTGTTCCCATGATAACAAAGAAACACCCGCCTTTCAGCGGGTGAAACTATAGAAAATATATGGAGAATATGTATAATTTGTAACTATTCAGAGCCAAAGCATTACATCTCGCCTGATCCGTTGTTCACCCTCCGCTCCAGTTCCCGCTGCATATCCGCAAAGAAGATCTCCGGCTTACAGGAATCGTAAATCTTCATATACTCGTCCCATGCCTTTTCAAAATCATCCGACAGGATCACCTTCGGCAACTGATCCTGTTTCACTGCGATCATCTCCTTCCAGACACTTCCGGCCTGCGTCGAGTATGTCAACTGATCGGAATAAGAATACATCGGATACCATTTTCCCGGTTTGTCATTGCTTCCTAACATGTCCACATACGTCTTACAGCCGTATGCATTCAGGCATTCAACCACGTCTGCCGGAAGATTCTGATTATCTTCACTTTTCTGATCCTCCGGAATATAAGCATTGATTCCATCTTTCGACAATCCCTCTTTTCGAGGAAAATAGGAATAATAGCAATAATGAGATGCAAGAAGATCTACATCATTGGCACGGGTATTCTGCTCCTCCGTGCGATAATATTGGCCATTCTCATCCACCTCATAATCCACTCCTTCCACACCCCAAAAGCGCAACCTTAAAACATCATCCTCCAGAAGATCATTGAGAAACCGAAACGCCCCTTCGATATCCTGACAAGACGTTGTAACTGAGATGCCGGAAGATATATCAAATTCACTGGCGCGGCTGACGTGCCACTGATTTTGTACATCGCGCGCGATCGTAACCGGAAGGGGCACATAATTGTATCCTTTTTGCCCCGCATTGATCTTATCAAAACCGGGACCGATATCATAAGCAAATTGCCACCACTGATCCACCATGCCGAGCACAGCCCCTGTTGACAGTTTTTCCAGATACTCCTCATAGGTACTTGTAAAGGATTCCGGATCGATCATTCCCTTATGATATTCCTCATTCAGCTTTTTAAAGTATTGTTTCGCCGTGGGAGTAACATTATAGTCCATGACCTGCATCGTCTCCGGATCTACCATGCAACTGCCGTCATTCGGATATCCGTCCAGAAACTGTGGTACATTTTCCAGAACAAAATACCGCCAGTCGTCACAGAGGATCGTGTACGGAATGTTTGGTGTCCCATCTTCCATGACCGGATTTGCCGCCATATATCGTTCCAACAGGTCAAAATATTCATCCTGTGTGCGGATATCGGGGTAATCTGCCCATTTCAAAACTCGCGTCTGGATCCAGAATGCCTCCCCCGAATGTATAACTTCCGCATCCTCATCACCGATCACTCCAAACTGCGGCATCCAGTAGATATGACCATCCTCCTGCCGCAGCGTGTCCCACTCTTCCTGACTCAGATAATTGTAAATGTTGGGATATTCTTCCCAATACTCATCTATAGGGATCAGTGCTCCTGCCTCATAAAGTTCCCGTCCACCGGAAATGAAATCGGGATATTCTCCGCTCGCAATAAAATCATTCATCGTATCTTCCACAGTCTGCCCGGAGAGCCAGTACTCCTCACAGCGTGCACCGACCCGGTCTGCGATCAGTTCCATGATGTCATTGTCCGCATCCCTTGTGTCTCCGAGAACAGAGAAAAAAGCCGTAAACGTCTTCACGTCACAGCTCTTTTTCTCATCAGAGGGCTTTGCACCGATCCAAAGCCCGAAGAGTACCAGTATTAAAATAATGCTCGAAAAACATCTCTTTTTCATACATAAATAATTCCTTTTTTATGTATTATTATACCTTCTTCATTTCGTCCTTTCAAGCCGTATTTTCCCGATCATCACTCATCCAACCGGTCACAGCAAGATTATTCCTTCACGCCTCCCAGGGTCAGTCCGGCAACAAAATACTGCTGCAGGAACGGATAAATACAGATGATGGGCAGCATCGTAATGATGGTCGCCGCTGCACGCACAGAGGTCGGCGTTACCGTTCCGGTGGCATTTTTCATTGCCTCTGCGGAAGTACCCTGATTCGTCACAGATGACAACAGTTTCATCAACTCGTACTGCAGGGTGGTCAGCTTGTCGCTCATTCGGTTATACAACATTGCGTCAAACCAGGAGTTCCACTGACCGACTGCCACAAACAGCGCGACGGTTGCATATACCGGTTTACATAAGGGAGAAATGATCTTTACAAAGATCGTTGTATATCCGGCTCCGTCCAACTGTGCGGATTCCTCCAGACTGTCCGGGAGTCCGTTCATATAGGTTCGGATGACCAGCATGTTAAACGCATTGACCATTCCCGGGATGACATACACCCAAAAGCTATTGGTCAGATGCAGATTCTTATACAGCAGGAAGGTCGGGATCAGACCGCCGTTCACATACATCGTGATGACCCAGAACAGTGACAGCTGCTTTTTAAATAAAAAGTTCTTTCTGCTGACAACAAATGCGAGGATCGCATTGCTGATCAAAGCGAGGATCGTACCGATCACGGTACGTGCCACTGTAACGATGGCACCTGTGATCAGATTATCCTTCTGAAGCACTGTCGAATAATTTTTCAATGTGAATTTTCTCGGAATCAGGTAAATGCCGCCGCGCAGCGCATCGGTTCCGTCGTTAAACGAGATTGCCAGTGTATTTAATACCGGATACAGGGTTATGATCACGAAGGCAATCATGAAAATCGTATTGCAGATCACAAAGATCCAATCTGATATGGATTTTTTTCTTCTATGTTTACTTTTTAAAATCTTCATACGCCCTCCTTAGAACAACCGCTCTTCGCCATTTTTCTTTGCGATCTGGTTTGCGATCACGATCAGTATGATACTAACCACACTCTTGAAGATACCTGCGGCGGTTCCGAGTGCATAATCGCCCTGACTGATACCCCATTTCAATACATAGATATCGATCGTCTGGGAAACCTTCTGTACAAGACCGTTTCCTAACAGATACTGGATCTCAAAACCTGCATTCAATACGTTTCCTACATTCATGAGCAGCAGGATAATGATCGTCGGTTTGATTCCCGGAAGCGTCACGTGCTTGATCTTGCCCCATCTTCCGGCTCCGTCGATTGCCGCCGCCTCATAAAGGGACGGGTCGATAGATGTGATGGCAGAGAGATAGATGATCGCATTCCATCCGGTCTCTTTCCATACGTTTGCAAATGCAACGATCGGCCAGAAATATTTTTCATGTGCAAAAAAGTTGATGGGCTGGCTGATCAGATGAAAATTCATCAAAAGTTCGTTGATGATACCCGTTCCGGACAACGCATCATGCAGGATACCGGTAACGATGATCCATGATAAAAAGTGGGGCAGATAAGAGATCGTCTGAACCGTCTTTTTGCCCTTTTTGCTCACGATCTCATTTAACAGGATCGCAAACGCAATCGCTGTAACGAAGGTGGCAACCAGATTAATGACACCCATCGCCAGCGTGTTTCGGATCACACGGATAAATGCCTCATCCGAAAACAGCATCTTGAATTTTGCCAATCCCACAAATTTTGAATGGAGCAATCCATCCTTCGGCTTGTAATTCTGAAATGCCATCAGCCAGCCTACCAGAGGGAGATAGCAGAAGATAAAACCGTAGATAAAAATGAGTCCACCCCAGATCAACAGTGCCTTCTGCTTTTTTACTTCCGCCCACGTGATCCGGGGCTTTGCCTGTTGTACCGTTGTCTTTGTTTTCCTTGCAATAGCCATACCTGCACTCCTTCTAATGAAGACAGGCAGATGAAATCTAACCTACATCTGCCTGTCCGTAAATTTCATTTTCTTTACTCGTATTTTGCTGCCTCTGCGATTCTTCTCTCTAACTCAACCTGCATCTCAGCGATAAATGCATCGGGATTGCATGCATTGTATGCCTCCATGTACTCAGCCCAGCCTGCATCAAAGTCGTCAGCCATGACAACCTTCGGCAGATACTCATGTTTTACCTCGCCCATCTTCAGCCAAGCGGTACCACCCTCGGTATCGGTTGTCATTGTCTGGGAGAATGTGTACATCGGATACCAAGGTCCCGGTGCGGGGCTGGTTCCAAGCATATCTACGTAAGTCATAACGCCGTATGCGTTAAAGCACTCTTTTACATCATCGGTCAGACCATCGAAGAACTCTTGTGCCTGTCCTTCCGGCTTCATTGCATTCTTGCCGTCGCGGCTTGTTCCGATCCACTGAGGGAAGTAGGAATAAGTACACAGATGTGAAGCCTTGTAAGCAGAGTCTGCAGCGTTGGTTCTCATTTCCGGTGTCTTATAGTACATTCCTTCACCGTCTACCTGATAGTCAACGTCCTTCTCACCCCAGAAACGAAGGTCATGCACTTCCTGTCCTAAAAGATCATTTACAAACTGTAATGCACCCTCTACATCCTCACAACTGGTAGTTACTGCCAGACCGCCTGATACATTTAATACTCCGCCTGAGTTGTGCCACTGGTTCTTCACGCTTCTGTCAATGGTGATCGGAAGGGGAACATAGCTACATCCCTGCTTGTCCAGACCTGCTGACTTGATCGCATCATATCCGGTGTAAGCGAAATCCCACCACTGATCGATCATTCCAAGTACACGTCCGGAAGAGATCTTTGCAATGTACTCATCATAAGTCATGGTAAATGACTCAGGATCCACGATACCCTTCTTGTACTCCTCATTGAGTTTCTTGAAGTAAGCAACTGCGGTATCGGTTGTATTGTAGTCGATAACGGTCTGTGTATTGGGATCTACGATAACAGAACCGTCATTCGGATATCCATCCAGGAACTCCGGTGCGTTCTCAAGACAGAAATATCTCCAGTCATCACACAGGATGGTGTAGGGGATGTTTGCTGTTCCGTCTTCCATAGTAGGATTAGCCTCATTGTATGCCTCGATCAGGTCGAAGTACTCATCCATGGTACGGATTTCCGGATAGTCAGCCCACTTTAATACTCTGGTCTGGATCCAGAATGCCTCATCATTGTGTGTACACATTTTCTCTTCGCCGTAAATATTGCTGAACTGGGGCAGCCAGTAGATCTTTCCGTCATCCTGTCTCAGCTGATCCCACTCCTGCTCGGTAAAGAATTCCTTAATGTTAGGATACTTATCTATGTAATCATCCAGTGCTACCAGAGCGCCTGCCTGATAAAGCTGTACTGACTGACTTCCACCGTCGATAAAGTCCGGATACTCGCCACCGGCGATCAATGTTCCGACTGCTTCCTCTGCGGTCTGTCCGGTCAGCCAGGTCTCCTTTACCTTTGCTCCGGTCAGCTCAGCGATCTGCTGCTGAATCTCGTTATCATCATTGATCTCAGCACCGGGTACAGCGAAGAATGCCGTATACTCTCTGATCTCTCCGGTGTCTGATGAACCGCCCTCAGCGGTCTCTTTGTCCGCGCTTGCATCTGCGCTTGCGCTGGTACCTGCGTCTTTTTTGCTGTCACCGCAACCTGTTGCTACAGATGCTGTCATGACTGCTGCCAGAAGCAAGCATAACATTTTCTTCATTTTCATTTTTGAAATACCTCCCTTGTTTTTTGTTTGTTTTGATGATTCTATTTTATAAAAATCAGCGTCAGAAACAATCGGGGAAAGTATATATAAAGGCGGGAGAAATTATAACTTTCTCCCGCCTTAGCGTCTTGATACTATAGATTTTCCGGCTTTTCACCGGAGCCCTGTTTTCTGAACTTTGCAGGGGTGCAACCCTTCACTGCAATGAACCGATTGACAAAATAGTCAACATCCTTGTATCCCACCGCCTCCGCGATCTGATAGATCTTCTGATCTGTTCGAAGCAGCAGCTTCGCCGCCTCCTCCATTCGGTATTGATTTAAATAGTCTTTAAAGGAACAACCATATTTCTTGCGGAACAGCTGCCCGAGATAGGCACTGTTCACGAAATAGCGCTCACTCAGATCCTTCAGTGTCAGATTTTCCGCATAATTTTTGCGGATCTCTTTCTCCACCTCACCCAGTACACCTCTGGACACATTTTTCCGCAACTGTGCAAGGTAATCCCCATATTCGCAGGTCATACGGACCAGATGCGTCTTGCTGCCGCGCATCGTGCCCTCCTCAAAGGTACTTTCACTGATCAGACGAAGGATCTCCTCCTGATTGACATCGTCATCCTGCTCACTGGCCAGATGAATGAGCTGAAACAGCAGATAATTGATATTCAGATTCATCGTCTCACCAGTCACACCGATATTCTGCATCTCCTCATAAAACGCGTCAACCTTTTGCCGGATCAGCATATGGTCATTCTGCTCGATCGCCCGGATCAGATCATCAATACTCTTTTTGCAGAGAAGAATACCTCCGTCTGTGATCTGCGCTTCCTCCTCATAATAATAGATCTCCTTTTTCTTTCGGAATCCCTGCAGGGAGCGCAGCATATACGAGGTTCCGTAGGACTTCGGAATCGCATTCACGGCTGAGACCTTTTTCCCCACCAGCATGATGACAGGCAGCTTCGTGACCTCCTTCAGGTATTTTAAGAAGGCTTCCAGAAATGCCTTCTCTGATAACTGGCGTTGCTTTGCCATGTAATCACAGTACAAAAAACCGATATCATAGATCTTCTCATGCCCCGCCACATCAAGAACACAGTGATTCGCATTTTCCTTTAAAAAGTCCTGACAGGCATCATACAGCTTTCTCAGATAATTGCGTTTTTCCTCATCAGAAAAATCCTCTGTTGTCGTCTCTGTGTCCAGCTGCACCTCGACATAACGCATTTCTTCCGAAAATTCCATATGCTTTTTCAAATACTCCAGAATTGCCTGATCATGTTTGCCGAGAAGGAGCGCGATCAGATTGCGGTCCAGATAAGCTTTCTCGTTCTTCTTTCCCTCCTCCGTTTCCCGGTCCAGCGTTTTTTTCATCGCCGCCACCTTGCGAAGTAAAGAGAGCAGAACATCCTTTTCCACCGGTTTCAAAATATAATCGGTACAGTCGTATCGCATTGCCTCCTGCGCATAAGAAAACTCCGCATATCCGCTGAGGATCACAAACCAGGTGTCAAGCGCATGCACCTGACGGATCTGCCGGAGCAGTTCCAGTCCTGTCATAACAGGCATATTGATATCCGCAATCACAAGATCGATCTGTTGCTCCAAGAGGATCTTCAACGCCTCCTCACCGTTTGATGCCGTCAGCGGGATCTCATAACCTTCCTTTTCCCAGTCCACGAGCACCTGAAGTCCCTGAAGAATAAACGGCTCATCATCCACTAACAGTACTTTAAGCATTTTTCCCCTCCTTCGTCACATAGCGCAGCGGAATCCTGATCTGTATCAATGTTCCGACTCCGGTTTCCGACTCTACATCAAATAGTACTTCATCCTTCGATACCATCTTTAATCGCAGACACGCATTTACGATTCCAACGCGGCCCTTACCCTTCAGCATTTCGATGTTTGCATCCGACATCCGTGCCTGAAGCTGCGCAGTCTCTTCCTCGTCCATACCGTTTCCGGTATCTTCGATCTCAAGGCACAAACACTCCTTTTCTTTATATATCCGAACAAAGATCCAGCCTGATGTAGCCTTGCTCTCGATCCCATGTACACAGGCATTTTCCACAAACGTAACAATAGACAGCTTCGGGATCACAAATGAATTGCACTCCTCGTCCACATCCAGTTCAAAGGAAAGCTTATCGCCAAACCGGTATTTCTGCAGTTCCAGATAGGTCTCCACAAAATCCATTTCCTTCTCAATCATTACCGAATCATCCTGCCATTCGACATACTGCCTTTGAAGCACGGCCAAACGTTCCACCATATCAGCTGTTTCCATCTCATGCTTGATAATACTGTGCATGCGGATACTCTCCAGTGCATTGAAGAGAAAATGCGGATTGATCTGGCTGTGTAATGCCAACAGTTCTGCATTCTGTCTGGCAACAAGCATCTCCTGCTCCTTGATCTTATTTTTGTACATGATCTGGATCAGCGAATTCATACGTCGCACCATTTTATTGTAATTACGCATCAGACCACCGATCTCATCCGCACCCCGCACATTTCGGATCTCTACCAGCTGATCGTCCTCGACTCTGTCAAACACCTCCGTCAATTCCCCGATACGCACGGAAAATGAATGGTTGATGCAGTAAACCATGAAAAAAGGCAGCAGTATATTCACGAGTACCAGAAGCAGGATGAGCGGATAATGCCTGATCATCTCCTGCGCGATTCCTGTTTTCGGGTTCATCACATAGATCTCCAGTTCCTGCCCGTAAATGCTCATCTGCTCTGAGTACCCGATATCATCAAACTTTGTAAATGCCTCAAACTCTTTTCCGACGCTGCTGTCCTTTCCGTTGGACAAAATGATCTTATCATCCTTGCAGATATAGATATCCACATCATAGTTCATATTCTCCAACCGGCGCACGGTGTTACTGTAATCAATGTCGATCCGGAGAACGTTCTGTGACTCTCCATAAAAATCCAGTCTCTGCAGAAAACAGATCTTTCGCTTGGACTTGCTCACCGCCGTTTTGCTATCGTCAAGTCCCAGATAAAGCCCCCGCTTTAAATGATTGTCTGTCAGATATGTATACCACTCCTCCTGCTTCACATCACTGACCTTCTGAAACTCCGAGCCGCTGATGATCGTATCATTATCCGCATAAAAGGTGAGCTGCATGTTGTTCTGTCCCATTCCTATCTGGAGCAGGGTATCCTTAAAAAACTTCTGATATTTGGTATAATAGTCAAGCGGCGATTCGTACTCTTGCTTTAAAAAATCATCTATATATTTGCTCGTATAAATACTTTTCGCATACTTCGCCGCACTGTCGATCTCACTGAACAGATTGTATCGCACCGCGCTGGCGATATTCTCCATCTCGTGCTGCTGATTGACCTTTTCCGATTGAAACACAATACCACCGATCACACTGTCCGTGATAATGAGCGGGATGATCACACAGAAAACGTAGAGAATGATGAGTTTTCGTTTGATCGTAAAGTTATCCATTTTTATCTCGATCCATCTCTGGAGTTTTTTCATTTATACGCATCCCTTCTATGATAATATCTTCTCTATCATTCAGTTTAACATATGAGAGCCGGAAATAAAACTAAAATAGCCGGGATTGGAATTATACACACCCCTTTCCCGGCTGATATCCTTTTTATTATATGAAAACTAATCTTGTCTCTCGATCGTTACAGATTGTCGTAGTGAAACCATGCGAAATCTGCATGATTGCTGCTCTCGCTTCCATTGGAGGACGTGTACATTCCGATGGTACAACCCACAAAACCGCCTGCCTCCTCCGTCGTGTACGGCAGGAGATCTACCTGCCCGGCGAGCTTTGACCGCTTTCCTTTTTCCTTCACAAATACCTGTGCGCTCTGTTCTTCCGCGATAAGTTCCAGCTCTGTCAATCCGTCTGTCTCAAGCGGCTGCTCCACGAGAACCTGATCCGTCTCTTTGATACATGCTGTCACACGCACCACACGCCCGCTGTTTCCCTTTACGATTTCAATGCGCAGATGGTTCGCATGGTTTTGGAACAATACGATACCTGCCGTCTCGTCCTCATTTTCCGGAACAAACTCCACACCGCAGCTCACGGCAAAGGCATACGACTTCTGGCGCAATCCGAGATAGGACGCATGCTCCTTTTTACCGATTGCTTCCTTTCTCGTGTACAGACGCAGGAATCCCTCTCGCTCCTTCAGGGAATACATGCCTTCATCCCGCTTCATGATACCGAGGAAACGGTCATCCAGCATCTCATCATAGAACTCAAAATGATCCATTCCACCAATTTCCCGGTCAAAACGGCACTCCGGAAGCGGAATATCAAGCGTATCCTCCAGCCGTCCGACACCGGGGCTGATGACGGGCCAGCCGTCTTCCCAGATGACTTTCGCAAGAAATGTCTCACGCCCCATACTGCCGTGCTGTCTGCATGGTCTGGTTGCAAGCATCACCACATACCAGTTGCCGTTCGCATCATCCACCAGATCTCCGTGTCCGGCGTAGATGATCGGATAATCCTTGCCGAGATTCCGGTGTGAAAAGATTGGATTTCTGGGGCATCCCTCAAACCACTGGAACAGATTTTTGCTCCGCGCCACGGAAATGCTGTGCTCCGGTCCGGTACCGCCCTCCGCATGCAGCAGATAATAGTAACCATCCTTTTTATAAAGATGCGGTCCTTCCGGCCAGATGACATCCTTGACCGCGCCCTTCCAGATCGCCATGCTCTCTCCGATCAGTTTCATCTGATCCAGATCCAGCTCCTGCACCCAGATCTCCCAGTCACCGTTGTATCTGACACCTTCCGGATTCGGTCTTGTCCCGACATAATAGCAGCGCCCGTCATCGTCAAAAAACAAACTCGGATCGATACCCGGCGCATCATCACCGAGATAATGCGGGGCAGACCACGGTCCTTCCGGTTTTTCCGCCGTCACGATAAAATTGCCGCCGTAGCTGACATTTGTCGTGATCATATAATATGTACCCTCGTGATAGCGGATCGTCGGCGCATAGATACCTTCCGAGATCTCGCTGCCATCCACAGGAAGCTGCTCCTCCCTGTCTAAAATATTGCCGATCTGCTCCCAATGTGCCAGATCCCTGCTGTGAAAAACCGGCACTCCCGGCGCATATACAAAGCTTGAAGTTGCAAGATAAAAATCTTCACCCACTCTGCAAATGGACGGATCCGGATAAAATCCGCTTAAAATCGGGTTTTTTGCTGTTACCATAATCTACTCCTTTATCATTTTTATTCCTTGTTTATGTTTTATATACAAAATTCTGAAAACCTGCTCTGCCTCCTGTTTTCTGCGTAGCATACAAAAAGAGTCCGAAACGGCAGCCGGTGAAATGATCCAATCTAAAAAACAGTTTTTGCGTAATACCGATTTGTTTCCAGGCATCGTCTTTATAATAAAAAAACTTTGCCTCATCCTTCATCTCCGAAAAATCCACCTCAATCCGCAGTTTTACCCTGCTTTGATCGATCATAACCGTTTCCCACTCCGTCTCATCCCCTGAGTCAGAATCTTTACTTTTCATCACAATACACAAATATCCGTTTCTTTTGGTCAACGATACCATGCCATAGCATCCCTGCAGTGCACAGATGCCTGCATAATCACCTTCCTCCAACGCACTTGCATCTACCGTCACCTCACCCGAACATCCCGGAAAACACATCCGCTGCGTCAGTGTATTTTTCGCTTGTGTCAGATGTTTGCACAAGCCGCCTGTTTTCATCCATAGCATTCCTATTGCATCATCTATTGTAATAAGCGAAAGCTCCGGCTCATGATTGAACTGCCATACGCTCTTCAAGCCAAAGCAGCCATATCGTTCCTTTTCTTTTGCGGAAGACAAGCCGTTTTCTTTTCTAAAGTCATCGCTCTGTACCAACGGCTCGTATCGGTACTCTGTCTTACCATCCGGGACACAAAATTCCGATGGGATCATGCCCTTTTCGCCAAACTCCGGATAAGCCCCATTCCATGTGATCGGAACCAGCACGGGAATCCTTCCTACAGCTCCGTGATCCTGAAAAAGCATAGCGTACCACGCTCCATCCGGTGTATCAACGATACCGCCCTGTGCCACGCCCTGTCCACAATATCCACGATCATCCACCATCACATCGCCGCCTGTAAATTCACCTTCCAGCGAATCTGCCATAAAGCATGCCTGCACCCGCATCCATCTGCCTCGCAGGGAATGGATAAAAAACAGATAATACGTTCCGTTTATTTTATAAAAATGTGTTCCTTCATACCCCAATCCGGGATGACCCGTGTCACTAACTGCCAGACGATGGAGACCGCCTTCTAACGGACCACTCAGATCCGGCTTCAACTGCGTAATATAGATATCTTTATTTCCATATGCAATATATACGTTCTCCTCATCAAACAACAGAGAAGCGTCATGGTAAAACCCCTCAATATGCCCCTTTTGCCATGGACCTTCAATTCTTTCCGAAGTATAGAGATAGGTTTTTCCGGTATCATTTGCAACGAAACAGATATAATAAGTTCCTCTGTAAAACCGTAAGGAAGCTGCCCACATCCCTTTTCCGTATATATTCTGATCTCCTGTCAACGTCTGACCTGACGTACCATCCAGAGTATCATATACAAACGTAACATGCTCCCAATGCACCAGATCGTAGGAACGCAGGATCTCACACCCGGGCATGAAATGCATGGTTGTGGTGACCATATAGTATACATCATCCACGCGGATCACATCAGGATCCGGATAATCCAGTCTTATGATCGGATTGATCTCTTCTTGTTTCAACTTACCCTCCAAAAACAGAACAAAGAAACAGGGATAGTCCCTTACTCCACACCGTAAAATCATGTCCTCCCTCCATCAGGTAAAAGACATGTTTGCATCCATGTTTCTTCAAAACTTCATGATAACGAACCGGCTCATCCCTCACAACGATGTCGTCCCTGCCGTGTACGATCATGATCAATGTATCTTCTTCATGTTCCTTCGGCAGCCGCAATCCCTGCTCACCAAGCAGCCCTTCCTCCGTCACCCCATTGTTTGAATAGGGTAATAAACCATATGCCGGACTGAATGCTCCGATATAGCCAAATAGCTCCGTCCTCGTCAGCCCGATATACAAAGACTCCCTGCCTCCCATGGACAAACCTGCGATGGCGGTATATTCACGCCCTTTCAGAATTGAAAAATGTGCTTCCATATATGGCATCAGACATTCTGTCAGATCCTCCCGGAACGCATCAAAGGCACGGAAGTGC
This sequence comes from bacterium, assembly GCA_004562765.1. Taxonomy (GTDB): domain Bacteria; phylum Bacillota; class Clostridia; order Lachnospirales; family Lachnospiraceae; genus W0P33-017. Next base: position 18,059 of record SFRL01000044.1, read on the forward strand.
TCAATAGAAAACAGATTTTCCGGTGTTCGGTCATCTTTTGCCGCACGCGCATTGACAAGCACAAGAATTGTCTCCGTCACCTTTTTCTCCCTCACCAGATCCGCGCAGATAATCTCAGGTTTTGCTGCTTTCCATTCATTCTGGTCACCGCCGATTCCATGCAAAAGATACATTACGGGATAGTATTTTTTATTGGTATATTCATCCGGAAGAATCACATTTGCACGCCGATAAGTTCTGGTCACCTTGGAAAAATAGCGAATTTCTTTATACAACATATCCAAATCCGAGGATCGTACACTTCTTATCCTCATCCCCCTCTGCAATCTCGATTCGCACCTTATGTTCCTTCGTCTCAGGTTCTGAAAAGATCAATAGCGGATTTGTGTGCAGCCAGCCGTTCACATACGGATCTGCTGTCCGCACCCATTTCCCGTCCACATATACCTCAGCCTTTGCCGCATCTGTTTCCCCGGAATCCTTAAAGACCATGACCAGCGCCTTACAGGTGATCTTCATCTCAAAGTAGGTTTTCTCTTTTGACACTGCTCCGTCATACATCCAGTTGTACGGGAACTCCGGTGTCTGGTTCAGGTCCAGATCCATCTCCACACTCTGAAGTACCGTATCCGTCTGCGTAAAACCGCCGCAGTCGATGACTGACTTTTCAAACACATCCTTCTTATCCAACAGCCGTACATTGTCAAACGTACAGCCGATCGCAGGCGCACCGTCAAACAGTTCCGGTCTGTAGTCGCTGTCAAAGGTGCCTTTCTCCTCCACCGCTTTCAGGACCTTACGGTACAGATTCGCAAGGCAGTCCGCCATGATCGTATGACCGAGGTTGCTGGGATGGAACATATCATAAAAGTACTGATTTTTCGTCAGTATACGTTTCTTCTTGTCATAAAACTCCGGTACAACAGCGTTTTTCACACTCACCATCGGCAGATCATAGCGCACTCCCACCGGAATGAGCCGATCCTGCAGATTGCCGTCATCCGCAAACACGGAGAACAGCAGGATCACGGCCGGATGGTTCGGCAGTTTTAAAATTTTGCGCACAAGGCTCTCATAGCAGTCACCCTTCGTCTCGTCTCCCTCGTCGTTGACTGCAAACTCCACAACGACAATATCCGGCTGCACATTGTCGCGCAACACATCCCGGTCAAACCGGATCATGCCAAGCTCTGACGGCGTGCCGCCGACACCTGCTTTCACAAAGTGAATATTTTCCTTCTTTCCGACAAGATCCCGGAAACGTTCAAAGGACTTGTATGCATAACACTCCGTATTGATCGGCGTTGCTCCCGCGCCCTGCGTGATGGATCCGCCAATGTAAGCAAGCGTCACATCCTCTCCCAGTCGCGCCCGCCGGATCGCACGATAAATGCGGTATGTATTTCCGGTCTGAATGAGTGATTTTTCGATCATTTCCCGGTAAGGAGCGGAACTGACATCCACATTCTGCTCCTCCGATACCTCCGGAGCCGTATATCCGTCATTCAAATACAGACGAACGCTTGTCTTTGCCAGCTTTTCCGGCGTGTCCATAAGGATCTTGATCTGCCCGGGTACATGGTCATCCGTCTGCCAGTCCGCGTCCGAGAGATAGATGCGTGTTTCCGCTCCATCTCCGGAAAATGTTGCCTTCAGATTCGTTCCTCCGCCGTACAGATCATTTTTTCCATACATCTGGAAAATGAATTCCACCTGCTCCTTCGGATCCTCCGTTTCCACTGACACACCGATGCTGTGTACTACCTTCCGAAATCCCTCTACGGTCTCCATCCGCCTTAGCATCTCTTTGTCCTCGATATTTCCGACGATCTGCGCACTGTTGATCAGTCTTCCGGAATCCTGATACAGATACTGAATACCTCTGCCATCCTCCTGCCTGGTACCAAAAATTTCCTTATCCCTCATAATATAAAAATAAGGCCGTTTTTTCTCCGGATCCTTCGGTGCTGCCGGTCCATTCATGATAACTGCTCCTCCTGTTCAATCTTTTTAAATTCTTTTACAAACATCCTGCTGATATAATAGAGTGCAACCGTCGTGATAAAAAACCACAGTCCCAGCGCCCATTCGAAATACCACAGCGCCAGCACATAAGGCAGTGCGATCACTAACAGGATCAAAAGCATCTTCGGCAGATGTAAAAAGCAAAATACCATTGCACCCTTCAATGCTTCTACAGTGGTCATCTGAAACCGCGCAAGAAACGGGAACACCGCATAGGTGACCATACCCACCATCAACGTCATGATCATTAAAAGAATCTTTCCGGCTGAGGGCATACTCTGGCTGCCGCCATTCACAACTGCATTCCAGTCCCATGCCAAAACAAGAAGTATTGCCAGCGCAGGGATCCAGATTCCTGTCGCCTGCTTAAAATTTTCCCGGAAAGATTTCCAGAACGCCTGCCAGACTGCCGGTTCTTCTCCTCTAACGATCTTCATGGACACATAATATTTTGCAGTCATGGCTGCTCCTGCCGTAATGATAGGCAGTGAAAATATCACACATAATACATTTAAGATCACATAATCTGCCACTCGGCTTAGAGCCTGCATAAACTCACTGTCCGGATGAAAAGCTCCCATTCTTACACCTCATTCTAATATTCTACTTCTGTAATTTCTCCATTCAACACAAGATCAAACACATCTGCTGATCTTCCTGTCAACTCAGCGCTGCGCGCGTCCGGCTGCTGACCGCCGACAGCGATCTGAAAAGCCCCCGGCTCCACCACACATTTGCCATCCTCCGTGATCAGCGCAAAATCTCTTGCATTTAGCTCAAATGATACCGTCTTTGCCTCCCCCGGCAGCAGATGTACATTCCGCACACCGCGAAGCTGCCAGTTCGGTACCCTTGTGCTCGCCTCTACGTCCTTCACATAGAACTGAACTGCCTCGTGCAGCTCATATGCTCCTCTATTTTCCACCTCAACCGTAACCGTGACAGCGTCCCCGATCTGTGCTTCCCTGCGGCTGATCGTCGCATTTTTATATGCGATCTCACCATAGGCCAGACCGTATCCGAAGGGATACAGCGGTGTTCCGCCAAAATAACGGTAAGTACGGTTATCCATACTGTAATCCTTGAAATCGGGAAGATCATCTGTGGATCCATAGAAAGTGACCGGAAGCTTTCCATTCGGTGAAAAATCACCAAACAGTGCCTCTGCAATTGCCTTGCCACCCCGCGCACCCGGATACCAGGTATCCAGAACTGCATTTACATGCTCCTGCGCCCAGCTCAGATCCATCGCACTTCCCGCAGAGAGCAGTACAACGACCGGCTTTCCGACCGCTGTCACCGCCTCCAGAAGTTCCTGCTGGAGTCCCGGAAGCCGCAGGTCGATCTTATCTCCGCTGGCATATTCGTTTCCGGCATCGCCTTCCTCACCCTCGATCGTCGCATCCAGTCCCAAACACATGATGACAACGTCCGCCTGCTCCGCAGCGATCACCGCCTCTGCGAAACGATCCTTTTCTCTTGCGAGGAATTCCACCTTATCCTTGTATAAATGACATCCTTCCGCATAATAAACGCGAACTGCATCGCCCACATACTGCTGAATTCCCTCCAGCGGGGTAATGTACTGAGAAGATGTTCCCACATAATTACCGACCAGCGCATCTCTGGAATTTGCATTCGGTCCGATAACCGCGATGGACCGAAGCGCATCTTTTTTCAGAGGCAGAATTCCGTCGTTTTTCAAAAGAACCATACTTCTGCGCGCTGCCTCCACCGACAGCTGTACATGCTCCTTACACTCTACCTTCTCATAGGGAATGTCCGCATACGGTGAAGGATATTCCTCCATCATTCCCAGACGGATGCGCACCTCCATCAGCCGTTCCACGGCAGCTGTTATCTTTTCCTCGCTGATGAGACCTTCCTCGTAAGCCTCCTTCAGATGTAAAAATGCAGTTCCGCAGTTGAGATCACAGCCATTGTTGACTGCCATTGCCGCCGATTCCTGCACGGTTTTCGTCACGTTATGATGCTCATGAAAATCAAGGATCGCCCAACAGTCGGACACCACATGTCCCTCAAAGCCCCACTCCCCGCGCAAAATGTCCTGCAGCAACGTCTTACTTCCGCACGCCGGTTCACCGTTCACCCGATTGTACGCACCCATGACGGCTTCCACACCAGCGTCTGCCACGCAGCGCTTAAATGCATACAGATAGGTATCATACATATCCTGCTTGCTCGCCCTTGCGTCAAAGGAATGACGGTCAGCCTCCGGTCCGCTGTGTACTGCAAAATGTTTTGCACAGGCGGCTGCCTTCAAATGCTCCGGATCATCTCCCTGAAGCCCTTTGATATAAGCCGTGCCAAGCAGCCCTGTCAGATACGGATCTTCTCCGAACGTCTCGTGTCCGCGCCCCCATCTCGGATCACGAAAGATATTCACATTGGGTGCCCAGAAAGTCAGCCCCTTGTAGATCCCCCGATCTCCCTTTTTTGAAAACTGATTAAATTTTGCACGTCCCTCGGTAGATACCGTATCTGCGATCTCTCCCACCAGCTTCTCATCAAATGTCGCTGCCAGTCCGATCGCCTGCGGATAAACAGTTGCATCCCCCGCTCTTGCCACGCCGTGAAGTGCTTCGTTCCACCAGTTGTACTCCGGAATACCCAGACGCTCGATCGCCGGTGAATCATACAGCATCTGACTCATCTTTTCGTCCAGTGTCATCTGGCTTACCAGTTTTTTTGCAAATATTCTCGTCTCAATACTCATACTTCTTCTCCCTTAGAATGTAGTTTTATTATAACAAAACGTTTCCGTCTCAAAAAGCGGATAAACTTTAGATAAATACCCCAGAAATGTTTTAATTCAGACCAAACAATTCCGTGCCGTCACGATTGATCGTTCCAGTTCCAGCTTCTCAAGAGCAGAGATTCCGTCCGTAAAGCAGATCTCCAATTCATTCCTTCCCTTCTTCATCTGCAGCTGCACCTGCGTCTTGTGCTGCTGCGTGATCACGCCGTCTGCCCAGACCGGATCGGAGGCTTCTCCCGCGCGGTAATCCTCCGGCAGAATAGCCATCTTTGTCCATTCCTCAGTCACCGTTCGATTTCGCACCAGAACCTCCAGCGGCACACCGGGCAGGATCGGATTGGAAGGCGCAAAGAAAAGCGTCAGCCGGTACTCCCCCTCTTCGCAGTCCTCCGCACGATAAACGGCAGACACACTCACATCCTCCTGAAATTTTGCCACAAAAGGATATGCCTTGACGGCACTCTCTTCTTTTCCGAAATCGGCCAACGTGAGGATCCGTTCATCCGCACATGCAAAATCCTTTGCCGGGATCGTGATCCTTTGTCTTTCCCGCACTCCGCACACATGTATCTCTACCACCGTATCATCACTGCGGAGAAGGAGCTTTCCATCCCTGGGATTCGAAGGAATCGTCTCTTTTCTGTGCAGATACAGGTATTCCTGATCCGTCACCGTCCGGTTCGTCACCTCCCACGTAAACCAGTCGCTCTCCTGCGCTTCTATCGCAAAAGAAAAGCTGCCGGTTCCGTCGTTGGCAATCTCGACCACAACCTCTCCGTCTTCTTTCCACACCAGATCCCGGATCTCCAGACAATCCGGCGTTCCGTAATTTTTCTGGTAAACCTCGGACTCGCCCCTGCGCGAAACGACCATGCGAGGGTGTCCAAAGGGCTCTACCTGACAAATGACAGGATAACGGCAGCCGTCCTCGTTCCACTTTTGAAAGCCGATATGGCTTGAATCCCACATACCCGACCATTTGCCACCGTTTCTTTCTCCGGCAGTTTCGATCAGTTCCCGGTCCAGACGGATACACATGCGGACGCAGTCAGCATACCGGTTTGCGAGCACTTTTCCCTGTCTTGCATAATGCTCATTCAATCCCGCGTATATCTGCATCCGGATCAGATTAAAGCCCATCCGCAGCTGATCTGCGATCATGCTGTAAAATGCCGTTTTCGCAGTCTGTGGGATCTCCGTTTCCAGAGCTGTCAGCCTTCGCTCCAGTTCTTCCATGCGCTCCAGCATGTGCCATGCCTCGTCGCCGACGCCATATGTATGTGCATCCAATGCCTCCGGTCTTCGCTTCCCGATGATCAGGATACCCTCAGTCAAAACTTCTGCCAGCCGTCTGATCTGTCCGACACATAACTGGCTGCCAAACTGTTGTTTCAACCATTGCTCCGTGAACTGTCCCGTCCGGTTTGGCACACTCCATGTTTCATAGTCATAAGCCAATGCCATAAAATACGATAATGGAAACTCATTGCCTTTCAAGTCTCCCACATTGACCATCCACACCTGTCTGACGCCCTGCTCGTAAGCGATGGTCATCTGCTCCCAGATCGCTGTCAGAGGCGTACTGTTGATCCACTCATACGAGATCGGATCTCCGTGATAGTCCAGATGATAATACATGCCGTATCCGGCAGGATGTATGTTCTCTCTCGGCGGAAGATATCTCATATGTCCAAAGTTATCCTCGCAGAACAGGAGGATCACATCCTCCAGGCCGTCCCACTCCCGAAGTCCCGGTGTCGTCTCGTCGCCATAATAATATGCTTCTACTTCCTTGTAAATGGCCAGCATCATCGGCTGCATCACACCGTTTTTTGTTCCGTACTGTGCGATCATCCGCTTTTGGTTTGTAATGATATCCTTTAAGATCTCTATATGTTCTGCCAGCGAATCCGCGCCTTGCATGACACTGTCTCTTTCCCCGCGCATACCGACAGTTATGATGGATTCATAGTTTCCGCTCCGCTTTAAACCATCCTCCCAGTAGCGGAGCAGTCCATCCTTATTTATCGCATAATTCCACGCATTTCCATAAGGTGACTGTTCCCCACGATACACATCCCACTCCTCGCCCGCGCGCAGGCACGGCTCATGATGTGAGTTTCCGATGATGACACCATACAGATCCGCCAGCCTTGCACTCTCCTCTCCCGGTCCGTCGAGGGCAAAAGATGAGCTCCACATGGCAGGCCACAGATAATTGCCCTTCAGTCGGAGCAGCAGTTCAAACACATGATCATACATCTCTGCTGTAAAACCGCCGAAATGATCGGTTGTCCAGTTTCCGAAACAGGGCCATTCATCATTGATAAAAAATCCGCGATATCTGACCGACGGTTCCTTTGAGACCATCTCGATCTCTTTTCCGACGGTCATGCTGCTCTTTTGTACAGGCTTTGCATCTCCCCAATACACAAGCGGGCTGACACCCATCAGTTCCGACAGATGAAACATGCCGTAAATGGTTCCCCGCTTATCACTTCCGCAGATGAGCAACAGCTGATCGCAGCACCCTTTCAGATCCGTGCCCGCCAATAAAGCAGCGTTTCCTTCTTCAGCATCTTCTGCTTCTTCCAACAGAAAACATGCAAATACTTCATTCTTTCCTCTGACCTGAGACAGATCCACGACTCCCTGCTGTTCCAGCTGCTCCAACAGAACACTCTTTCCGACGGTAGCAAATAGTACCAGCGATTCTACAGGTTTTTTATGCAATGCATCGGGAACACAGACAATATCCGTTCTGTGTCCCGACACAATCTCCATATCACCGGCCACCTTCCGGGCGATCTCATAAATACCTTTTTCACAATCCCTTTCCAACCCAAAGCATACTGCTTTTTCTTTACAAAATAGCTCCATCAAAACTCCTTTTCACCTTTTTAAGCATAATTCATTCAGAACCATGCTGCTTTTCATAAAAATGTTTTTTATTTGAATTTCTCCACGAGCCGGTTGATCGCCTGAACATTGTCCTCATTAACAGTTACAACATTTTGCAGATCCTCTGCCGTTGTGTTGGTGCGCTCGATCACGCTGACAATATCATCAACACCGTTTTCGTTCTCTGTCGCCGTCGTCTGAATGACATCCATCTGCTCTTTGATGCTGGCAATGGAAGATACAAATCCTGCAGATGCCTTCTCAATTTCATAAATTGCTTTCCGGATCACTTCCACAGAGTTGTCATAATCGTTGGCGATCGTCACAAATTCTTTAAACTTGTCCGAAACATCTATTTCCATAAAACTGATGATGTCATCAAAGCATGCCCTCACATTATCGATATTGGTATTGATCTCCCCACAGATCTCCTGAATCTGTACAGCTGTCTCCGAAGAATTCGTCGCGAGATTTCCGATCTCCTGAGCCACTACTGCGAAGCCCTTGCCCTGTTCGCCCGCTCTCGCAGCTTCAATGGAAGCATTCAGGGAAAGCAGATTTGTCTGGCTCGCGATATCCAGGATCTGTGCCACCATGTCATTGATACGTGTCAATGCCTGCAGACTCACCATCGCGGACTCTACATTACGGCGATTTTCCTCTATCCTGTTGCCGGTCTCACTCAACGTACTACCGGCCATCTCTTTCATTACACGAGCCGTCTGGATCAATTCCTCGCTCTTTTCATTGCCATCTTTTACCTTCTCCTCAACAGCGAGCACCAGTTCGGAGATCGTGCTGATCTCATTTACTACTCCCGTGATCGCGTCATTTGTCGTACTGATTCCGGCTGCAAGCTGCTCCGTCGTCGCACAGTTGTCGCTCACAAAATCGATCAGTGTCTTCGTCGCATTATTTGTCTTTCCGGTAGACGAATTCAAAGAATCCGTACACTCATGCAACGTCCCGACGATCTCCTGCAAAGTACTGTACAACAGATCCGTCGCCGTGGCGATCTGCCCTGCTTCATTCTTTCTTCCAATATATTTCTTGATCGCCTCAGGCTTTGTCAGTTCCAGATTCTGCAGTTGGATCAGTGAATCCTCCACGATCTTCAACGGCTTGGTACATGCCCTCACGATCAGCAATGACAGTATGAAGATCAAAAGGAATGATACCAGACATAAAACACCGAGCATCCATTTGTTTGCAGTAGCCTTCGCATAGATCTCCTTCTGCGTGTCACTGAGCACAACCGCCCACTGACGCTCCGGTATGTAATGATAAACTGCAAGACATTCCTCCCCGGTCTCGTCCGTATATTCCAGATTTCCGATCAGCGCATCGGGATTCTGGTTGATCTGCTCAATTACGGATAAAAGCATCGGATTTTCGATCTCCGTTGCCATCAGCTCTGCATTTTCATCGAAAATATGCGTTGCAGCCGCTACATTGATCATATAATTGCTTGCATGATCCATTCCTTCGGTCGTCACGGTGTCCAAAACCGTCTTCAGGCTGGCCGCTACCTGCGCGCCTCCCACAAAGCCGATGATCGTCTTGCCATCGGAATCATATACCGGACAATATAATGACAATACCAATTGCTGGGAAGCCGGTGAAAGCATAATACCCGTATTGTAAACTCCACCTGCGGCTGTGAGCGCATCCTGCAGCTGCTTTAAGCGGTCACCTTCCCTCATTGTCATACCGACAGCCCCCTGATTGGAATGCGTGAGCACATGTGTCTCCCAATCAGAGATATAGATGCCCTCCCATCCGTCAAGACCGGCAAAATACTGTTCCGTAAAGCTCTGTGCTTTTTGCACAAGCGCAGGGTCTGTCGGATCCTTTAACAGTTCTGCAACAACCGGTGCCTTTCCGTAGGATGCCAGCAGAGCCTCCGCGTTTCCGACATTCTGCTCAATGATCTCAGTTTTTGCCACCAGCGTCGTGTTCATGTTGTTCATCGCTGTATCATGCATGGCACTCATCATATTACTGTTTGCAAATAAAAACAGCAATAATGTACAGACTGCCGTTACCAGCGCAGTCGACGCTGTGATCATGGTACTCATTTTTAGGTTTTTTATACCTCGTTTCATTTTGGAACCCCCTTTTCCATTTTCGTAGTGTCAAAAACTACCCGTTTTTATTGTTCTAAAATCCTTTAAAACCTTGATTTATTGGAGGTTTGCAAATAAAATGAGCAATTACCTCCTTTTT
>SFRL01000045.1 GCA_004562765.1 bacterium
TGTAACCGGATATTCGACTATGAAGATTGATTATGAGCGATTGTTGTCGGGTTATGTGATAACCAAAATAAAGACAAAAACCAGCGGTGAAATTTTTAGACCGGCTTTTAAAAAGGGGTCTTTAAGTATAATCGAAAACATAACCTATGCAAATGATCTGGAACGTCGATGGATACAAAGTAATCCTACCATATTATATGATTGTAAGTTGGTAGAACACGCTATTATTCGTTACAACAATTACATGATAGATAAATATGAAAGCTTGAAAAAATACAATAATGTTTTTAATAAGGTAGCTATTTCAAAAGAGGGATTTTCAAAAGAAGAGAATGTAAAACTCCGTCTTTTATGTGATGATGACATAATAGCATTTTTGAAAAACGAGGATGAAAGTATTGTAGGAGAGCATTACTTTTCAAGAGATATACGTTTTAAGCCATTGTGGAAAAGTGAAGCAGAATATACTTTGAAAGTAAAAGATGGAATTGCGCCTAAAAAACTTGAAAATATGTTGGATGTTTTACGGAGTAGTTTAAAAGATTTCGGATTGTTCTTTTTGACCCCGCAGGAATTGAAGAGACTGGAGGACGCAAAAAAACGGGAACCGGAGAAAATGCAGGGAAAATATACGCAACCTATTTACCTGCTTAATTTTTTTAAAGAGTTTGCAACTGCAAACGGTTTTGATTTTGAATTTGCAATCACCAGAGAAAATGCCTTTATCAGTAACAGAAGAAAAATGGAAGAAAATCCGATATATATTGTGATTGATGATAGGGAAAAAACTACATTCATGGATGCGATGTATGGAAAAGAAAAATCTGTAAATACAGCGAAGGACAGTGTGCATGACACACAGATTTTTTATGTATATACATCAAAAATGAATCTCCAGAAAGCAGGAAAAAATAAAAGGAATGTGGCAGATTTGTTGGTAGAGTACATAAACCGTAATTGGGAACAGATAGAATAGAAGTATCCGAACACATAGAGGTGGGAAATAATCTTGTTGATTATTTCCCACTTCCCGGTTTATAATAGAAGAAGGAAGGGGGGAAATCGACATGCGATATATGACATCTGCACAGATGGCAGAAAAATGGGGATTGACAAAACGTCGGGTGAATTCGTTATGCCAGTGTGGCAGCATTAAAGGCGCATATAAAGATGGATATCGCTGGATGATCCCCGAGGATTCGAAGCGTCCCGGAGGGTATAAAAGGGAAGAAGAAAAGGAAAAAGTGGGAAGTGGGAAATTCTCGCTGGCGGTCGGTATCGAAAACTATAAAGAGATCGTGGAAAAATCCTATTATTATGTGGATAAGACGCTGCTGATCCGCGAACTTCTGGATAATGGCGGAAAAGTTTATTTGTTTACGCGTCCGCGTCGTTTTGGAAAGACGCTGGGTCTCAGCATGCTGAAAACCTTTTTTGAACGGGAAATAGGAACGGATGGAAAGCCTGTTGACAACAGCGGGTATTTTACCGGTAGGGAGATTATGAAAGCCGGGGATGTGTATCTGAGGCATATGGGGCAGTATCCTGTGATTTCCTTATCTTTAAAGACGGGCAAGCAACCAAACTTTCAGATGGCCTATGATTGTATCGTAGAGCAGATTTCTATTGAGTATAAGCGACATGCGTACCTGATAGATGCACAGGACATGATGACGGAGGACAGAGATAAATACCGCGCGATCATGGGACGCAGTGCACAGGCTAGCGATTATGCGACAGCACTGGCCTTTTTGGCAGAGTGTCTGAAGAAATATCATGGCAGAAATGTGGTGGTATTTTTGGATGAGTATGATGTTCCTTTGGAAAATGCATATTTTCGTGGATTTTATGATCAGATGATCGATTTTATCCGTTCATTGTTTGAATCTGTGCTAAAGACAAATGATAATCTTGAGTTTGCTGTTGTTACCGGATGTCTGCGTGTGGGCAGAGAGAGCATTTTTACGGGACTGAATAATCTTGAGATTAATTCTGTTTTTAATGATAATTTTGCAGAATATTTTGGCTTTACGCAGTCAGATGTGGAAGCAATGCTGGCATATTATGGTGTAAGCGAAAAGATTGATGAGGTGAGACGATGGTATGATGGATATCTGTTTGGTCAGACAGAGGTATACAATCCATGGAGCGTTACGAATTACGTGAAGACTGTGGTGATGAACGCAGTGGCTTATCCGCGTCCATACTGGTCGAACACTTCCTCAAACAGCATTATCCGTGAACTGGTGGATCTCGCGGATGAGCAGGCGAAAGCAGAAATAGAACGCTTGATTTCCGGTGAGCCTATTGAGAAACCGGTGCATGAGGAAATTACGTATGAGGACATTTACAGGTCACAGGACTATCTGTGGAACTTCCTCTTTTTCACAGGCTATCTGAAAATGGTAACACAGCGGATGGAAGGAAATGTGATTTATGTGACGCTCGCAATTCCTAATGAAGAAGTGCGCTACATTTATCAGAATACGATTCACGAGTGGTTTGAACAACGGCAAAAGCAGAGTGATTTTTCGCAGCTGTATGAGGGAATCCGTACCGGGTGTTGCGAGTCAATAGAAGCATTTATCAATGGACAGCTGGAGGGTAGTATTAGCTACTATGATAATGCAGAAGATTTTTATCATGGATATCTGTTTGGTATTTTGCGTGGGATGAACGGCTGCAGTGTTCAGTCAAATAAGGAACAGGGTGATGGCCGGCCGGATCTGCTCATCAAGCCGTTTTCACCAAAGCAGGCTGCGGTCATTATTGAGATTAAGCGGACTGCAAAGTTTACACAGATGGAGAAAATGTGTATAGAGGCGTTGTGCCAGATTGAGGAGAAGAATTATGCCGAGGACCTGATCAACGAAGGGTATGAGCGGATATTAAAATACGGAATTTGTTTTTGTCGGAAACATTGTATGGTAAAACTTGCGAAATAACTGTTTATGACCGCATGGCATGCAAATCATGGAGGATATGTATAGTGGGATACTTACGATCTTGGCAGAATAGCTTTTATAAAGACAAAACCGTGCTGGTTACCGGTCATACCGGCTTTAAAGGCAGCTGGCTTTGCGTGATGCTGCAGATGGCAGGCGCAAAGGTGGTTGGCTATGCGTTGCCGGCGGTGGGAGAAGAAAATCTGTTTTCTCTTGCTCATGTGGCAGAAGGCATGTGTTCGGTAGAAGGGGATATCAGAGACCTGGCGCATCTGAAGCAGGTGTTTGAGGAATATCGCCCGGAGATCGTGTTTCATCTGGCTGCGCAGCCCATCGTGCGGGAGAGCTATCAGAACCCGGTCTATACATATGAGACGAACGTGATGGGCACGGTCAATCTGATGGAGTGTGTGCGGACGACCGGCGGTGTGCGCTCCGTTTTGAATGTCACCACGGACAAGGTATATGAGAACAGGGAATGGTGCTGGGGCTACCGGGAAACAGATGCGTTGGATGGCTATGATCCGTATTCCAACAGCAAGTCGTGCTCGGAACTGGTCACACACAGCTATAAAAAGTCATTTTTTGATGAGCTGGGAATCCCGGTATCGACTGCGAGGGCAGGAAATGTGATCGGTGGCGGAGATTTTGCGGCAGACCGCATTATCCCTGACTGTGTGCGCGCGGCGATGGAACATCGGGAGATCATTCTGCGCAATCCATATTCTGTCCGCCCGTTCCAGCATGTACTGGAGCCGTTAAGTGCGTATCTGATGATCGCAGAAAAGCAGGCAGCAGAGCCGGAAAAACAGGGCTATTATAATGTGGGGCCGGAAGAGGCTGACTGTGTGACAGTCGGTGAACTGGCAACGCTTTTCTGTGATGCCTGGCAGGAGGGTGTCTCCTGGAAAAATGTATCTGATGAGGGACCTCATGAGGCTGCATTTTTAAAATTGGATTGTTCGAAAATAAAACGTACTCTTGGGTGGGAACCGAGATGGAATATCCGGACAGCTGTGGAAAAGACTGTGGAATGGAGCAGGATCTATCGCGATAAGGGCGATGTCAGAGCCTGCATGGAAACACAGATCAGGGAATTCATGCAGCTGTAACAGCAACCGTAGTTACGAGTTTATCACGAAAGAATAAAGATATGAAGGTAGTTATTTTAGCGGGTGGAAAAGGAACACGTATCAGTGAGGAGTCAAGGCTTCGACCGAAGCCGATGGTCGAGATCGGCGGAAAACCGATTTTGTGGCATATCATGCGTCAGTATGCTTCTTTTGGGTTTACGGAATTTATCGTATGCTGTGGCTATAAGGGGCATATGATCAAGGAATATTTTGTCAACTACTATCAGCATAACAGTCAGCTGGAGATCCGGCTGAAGGACGGGGATGTTCAGGTGCTGCGGGGGAGCAGTGAACCGTGGCAGGTCACATTGGTGGATACCGGACTGGAAACATTGACAGCAGGCCGGATCTTAAAGGCGCGGAAATATATCGGGGAAGAGACGTTTATGCTGACTTACGGAGATGGCGTTTCTGATGTGGATATTCCGGAATTGATACAGTTTCATAAAAAACAGCAAAAAATTGTGACGATATCAACGACGCAGCCAATGGGACGTTTTGGCGCACTGAGCTTGGATGAAAAGACCGATCAGGTGCTGGGCTTTAAGGAAAAGGCGAGAGAGGATCAGGCGTGGGTCAATATCGGTTTCATGGTGATGGAGCCGTCGGTATACGAATATTTGGGCGATGGCAGTACGATGCTGGAGACGCTCCCGTTCGAGCGGCTTGCTGCTGACGGACAGATGGCGGCATATAAGCATAGGGGCTTCTGGTCGCCGATGGACAACGTTCATGACAGGGAATACTTAGAAGGACTTTGGAATCGGGGCGAGGCTTCGTGGAAATGTTGACAGAAGGATAAATCGGAAGCATAAGAAAGTAGGACAGAAGGGTAGAAATAGATATGTTCGAGCAGATGACAGAAAAAGAGGCACGTGAAGAGATTCTGACCATGGTGGAGAAATATTATCAGGCGTTTCATCAGAAGAGTGGTGAGTATAAAGAGGGAGACAAAATTTCTTATGCCTCCCGTGTTTATGATCAGGAGGAAATGACGAATCTGGTAGACAGCGCACTGGAATTCTGGCTGACCTCCGGGCGTTATACAGAGCAGTTTGAAAAGGAACTGGCAGAGTATATCGGTGTACGTTTTTGCTCGCTGGTGAATTCCGGTTCCTCTGCAAATCTGTTGGCGTTTATGGCATTGACGTCTCCGCTGTTGGGCGAACGACGGGTGAACCGCGGTGATGAGATCATTACGGTAGCGGCAGGATTTCCTACGACGGTTACTCCGTATCTGCAGTATGGAGCGGTACCTGTATTTCTGGATCTGACGATTCCGCAGTATAATATTGATGTCAGCCGGCTTGAGGCGGCACTTTCGGAAAAGACGAAGGCTGTCATGATCGCCCATACGCTGGGAAATCCCTTTGATCTCAAGGCAGTGCGTGAATTCTGTGACAGGCATCAGCTGTGGCTGGTGGAGGATAACTGCGATGCTCTGGGCAGCGAGTATTGCATGAACGGAGAATGGAATAAAACAGGAAGTATTGGAGACATCGGAACCAGCAGCTTTTATCCGCCGCACCATATGACCATGGGTGAGGGCGGCGCTGTCTATACAGACGATCCGCTGCTCCATAAGATCATTCGCTCTATGCGTGACTGGGGGCGGGATTGTATGTGCCCTTCCGGGCAGGATAACCTGTGCGGCCATCGTTTTGACAGGCAATATGGGGAACTGCCGTTGGGCTATGATCATAAGTATGTGTATTCTCATTTCGGATACAATCTGAAAGCCACTGATCTGCAGGCGGCGATCGGATGTGCCCAGCTGAAAAAGCTGCCGGGGTTTGTGGAGCGCCGCAGGGAGAATTTTGCCCGGCTGCGTGAACAGCTGGCAGGGGCGGAAGATAAACTGATCCTGCCGGAGGCGTGTCCGGATTCCAGGCCGTCCTGGTTTGGTTTTTTGATCACATGCAGAGAAGGCGTGGATAAGAATCACGTGGTTCAGTACCTGGAGGCACATGGTGTACAGACGCGGATGCTTTTTGCCGGAAATCTGCTGAAACAGCCCTGCTTTGATGAACTGCGGGAAGCACAGACCGGGTATCGTGTAGCAGGCAGCCTGGATCACACAGACCTGATCATGGAGCGAAGTTTCTGGGTTGGTGTGTATCCCGGAATGACGGATGAGATGATTGATTACATGGCAAAAATGATTCTGGAGGCAATCATATAATTAAGATGGGGCGGGAGCGCATTTTGGAGATAAAAAGTATTCTGTTTTTCTAGTATAAAAGCGGGGTTTATGGTACAATCCAAATAGTATAGGTCATTTGTGCCCTTTTGAAGTCATGAAGGAGTGTGTGGCAAATGGGAAGATTTTTAAATCCTGATAATAGTGCATTTCAGGCAGCCATAAATTCTGAAATATATGTGGACAAAACCGGCATGATTGATGTTACCAATAAAGTGATCAATACGATGCAGGCTTTTATCTGCAATAGTCGTCCTCGCCGCTTTGGTAAATCAATCACTGCGAATATGCTGACCGCTTATTACAGTAAAGGTTGTGATTCAAAAGACATGTTTACCGGTTTGGATATCAGCAGCATGCGTTCGTATGAAAAATATCTAAACAAATTTGATGTGATTCATTTTGATGTGCAATGGTTTGTTGAGCCCGGTAATGATATAGAAAATGTAGTTTCTGCTATACAGAAAGCAGTCATAAAAGAGCTTAGAGAAGCATATCCAACCGTTATCGGTGATGAGGTGACAGGTCTTCCGGATGCGATGTCACTGGTAACAGAAGAGACAGGTAACAAATTCGTTGTCATTATTGATGAGTGGGATGTTCTGATTCGTGATGCAGCGATGAATCAGAAAGTGCAGGATGAATATATCGGGCTGCTTCGCAGGATGTTTAAAGGAGTAGAACCGACAAAATTTATCAGTCTTGCATATTTAACAGGTATTCTGCCGATCAAAAAAGTGTTGTCGGAATCGTCGCTGAACAATTTTGATGAATATACTATGCTTGATGCGGGCGTGCTTGCACCTTATATCGGTTTCACGGAAAATGAAGTAAAAGAATTGTGTGAAAAGTATGGAAGGGATTTTCGCTCTGTGCAGAGATGGTATGATGGCTATTTATTTCATGATACACATACGTACAATCCAAAAGCGGTTGTCAGTGTCATGCTAAGGGATAATTTTCAAAGCTACTGGTCAAAAACAGGGACATTTGAATTGATCAGACCATATATTAACATGGACTTTGATGGTCTGAAAACAGCCATTATCGAAATGATTTCAGGTGATGCTGTTGAAGTGGATACATCTTCTTTTCAAAATGATATGGTGAGTTTCGGATGTAAAGATGATGTCCTGACGCTACTGATCCATTTGGGGTATCTGGCATATGATCAGCAGAAACATGCAGCTTATTTGCCGAATGAAGAAATCAGGCAGGAATTTATCTCTGCCACGAAAAAGAAGAAATGGAATGAACTTGCTGAGTTCGAGAAACAGTCAAATGATCTGCTGGATGCAACATTAGATATGGAAGCGGATGAAGTGGCTGCCGGAATTGAGAAAATTCATACAGAATTTGCCTCATCGATTCAGTATAACAATGAGAATTCGCTCAGCAGTGTATTGACGATTGCGTATCTTGGTTCTATGCAGTATTATTTCAAACCGGTGAGAGAGTTATCGGCAGGAAGGGGCTTTGCAGATTTTGTATATATTCCAAAGCCGGAGTATATTGCTGATTACCCGGCTCTTGTAGTTGAACTGAAATGGAATAAAAGTGCAGATACAGCCTTGAAACAGATCAAGGAAAAACGCTATCCGGAGTCGCTCTTGCAATACACAGGTAAGATACTTCTTGTTGGTATTAATTACAATAAGAAAACAAAAGAGCATCAATGTTTGATTGAAGAACTCAGTAAGTGAAATCGAGTATTTGAATGGAAACGAAAAAATGTTACAGACAAACGATTTGACACAGCGCCTGATGACAGGGAGATCTGCCATCAGGCGTTAATGTTTTTTCTTTCTCGTCCGATATATTTCATATAGTTATTATTTAGAATCCGCTTATCATGGACGGTAAGCTGCAGAAACATGGAGGTCGCTTTATGAAAACAGAACAGCTGATGACATTTTTAATATCCCCCGACAGTACGGTTGTTGAAGCGATGCAGCACATCGACCGGAATGCGAAGGGGATTTTGTTTGTTGTTGAAGAGAATCAGAAGCTGATCGGTGTTGTCACTGATGGTGATATCCGTAGATGGCTGATCAAGAACGGAGATCTGCAGGCGCGGATACAGAAGTTCATGACCCGCTCACCGAAGCTGATCTACCGCAAGGATGTCAAGCAGGCGCAGGAGTACATGGTGAAATATTCCATTACGGCGCTTCCGGTTGTGACGGCAAAGGGCTGTGTCACAGACATTATTCTCCGGGAACAAAAGGCTGATGTTGTGGCAGAGCAGAAGACCGGTCTTTCCGATATCCCGGTGGTGATCATGGCGGGCGGAAAGGGGACGCGTCTTTATCCCTATACAAAGATTTTGCCCAAGCCTCTGATCCCGATCGGTGATATTCCCATTATGGAGCGCATTATTGACCGGTTTTGCGCGTATGGAGTACAGGATTTCTGGGCGACGGTCAATTATAAAAAAAGCATGATCAAGTCTTATTTTGCAGAAAATGAGCATAATTATCATATTACTTATGTGGAGGAGGACAAACCCCTCGGAACAGCGGGAAGCCTGCGGCTGATCGAAGGCGCTTTTGATCGTCCGTTTATCGTGACGAACTGCGACATTCTCATTGATGCAGATTACGAAGACTTATATAATTACCATATGGAAGCAGGAAATGAACTGACGATCGTGACGGCGCTGAAAAATATTGTAGTTCCCTACGGTGTGATACATTCCAGTGAAAATGGTGCGATCATCTCCATGGAGGAAAAACCCAGGCTGTCTTATTTTGTAAATACGGGAATGTACATTTTGAATCCGGAGCTGCTGGATGAGATCCCGGAGGACACGCTTTTCCATATGACAGATCTGGCGGATCAGCTTTTGGCAAAAGACCGTAAAGTGGGAATGTATCCGATCAGTGAGGAGTCCTTCCTCGATATGGGCGAATTTGAAGAGATGCACCGAATGGAGAAAAAGCTGAATTTGAAGACAGAGTAGAGGATGCGTAATGAGTGAAACGTTGATCTTGACCGGTGCCGGCGGATGCATGCGGGAACTGCTGTGGCAGATAGAAGAATTAAATAAGATTCAGGACACATGGAATGTTGCCGGTTATGTGGACATTTCAGATCAATACGGCGATGTTCGTGTGGGGGATCGTGTCTATCCCTATCTCGGGACAGATCAGTTTCTTTTGGATAAAAAAGAGGATACGAATGTGGTGATCTGTGTCGGCAGCAGCGCTTTGCGAAAGAAGATCGCAGAAAAGCTGATGGTCAATCCGCATTTGAAGTTCCCCAATCTGATCTTATCTGACACCCACATCTGTCCAGATGCAAAGTTGGGGCAGGGCGTGATCATATCGATGGATTGCCGTGTGTCCACGAATGTCTGCATGGGTGATTTTGTGTTTTTGAATATGGGATCGGTGGTGTGTCATGACGGGAGACTGGGAGACTATGTGACATTAAGCCCTGATGTGCGGCTTGCAGGAAACGTGACTGTGGGAAGCGGAAGTGAACTGGGCATGGGAACGAGAGTCATTCAGGGGAAAACGATCGGCCGGCAGGTGATCACCGGAGCCGGAAGCGTCGTTGTCCGGGATTTGCCGGATGACTGCACGGCAGTAGGTGTTCCGGCGCAGATCCGAGTGCCAAGGACCGTATGAGTGTATGCAGCAAACGAAATGCATAAATTATAATGACTGGAAAATGCATCTGAGAGAAGGTAATGTCAAATGAGTATCAGGATTATCGCGGAAGCCGGTGTGAACCACAACGGCAGCATGGAACTGGCAAAAAAGATGATTGATAAGGCAAAAGAGGCCGGAGCGGATTATATCAAGTTCCAGACCTTTCAGCCGGAAAAGCTGGTGTCAAAGTACGCTGACAAAGCAGAGTATCAGAAGAAAACCACCGGCAGTGAGGAAAGTCAGCTGGAGATGTTGAAAAAGCTGGCGCTCACGCAGGAGAATTTTCGGGAATTGAAGGATTACTGTAAGCAGGTGGGAATCGGCTTTATTTCCACACCCTTTGATCTGGACAGTATTGATTTTCTGGAAAGTCTGGATATGGATTTCTGGAAGATCCCTTCCGGAGAGATCACCAATCTGCCGTATCTGATCAAGATTGCAAAAACCGGAAGACCGATCGTCATGTCCACCGGAATGTGCCAGATAGAAGAGATCGAGGAGGCGCTTACCTGGTTAAAGAAAAGCGGAGCGCGTGAGATCACGCTGCTCCACTGTAATACCCAATATCCGACTCCCATGGAGGACGTGAACCTGAATGCGATGCAGAGCCTGAGGCGGCAGTTTCAACTTCCGGTGGGGTATTCGGACCACACGCAGGGCATTGAGGTACCGATCGCGGCAGCGGCGCTGGGAGCCACCGTGATCGAGAAGCATTTCACACTGGATCAAGCCATGGAAGGGCCGGATCACATGGCAAGCCTTGCGCCGGAAGAGTTAACGGCAATGGTGCGCGCCATCAGAAATATCGAAAAAGCGCTTGGCGACGGAGAAAAAGGAGTCACGCCTTCCGAGATGGCAAACCGTACCGTGGCGCGCAAGAGTATTGTTGCGGCGGGCAGAATCCGAAAGGGTGAGCCGTTCACAGAAATGAATCTGACGGTGAAACGTCCCGGAAACGGCATTTCCCCGATGAACTGGTTTGAGGTACTGGGGAAGACTGCAGGACGGGATTATTTTGAGGACGAATTGATCGATAAGGAAGAATTATGAAGAAACTGGCGATTGTTACAGCCACCAGAGCTGAATATGGCATCTTGCATCCGCTGATCGTGCGGTTGCTGGCCTGCGAGAAATGGGAAACACAGGTTATCGTAACGGGAACTCATTTAGAAGAGGAATTTGGTTACACCTGTCGCGAGATTGAGCAGGATGGGGTTCCTATTTATAAAAAGATTTCCATTACGGAAAAGGGTGATGATGCGTATGCAGTCAGCCGGACGATGGCGAACGCCCTGTGCGGGTTTGGCGCGTACTTTAAGGATGAAAAGCCGGATCTGCTTATCCTTCTGGGAGATCGCACGGAAATGCTGGCGATCGCGTCCGCGGCAATGAATGAGCAGATTCCCATTGCCCATCTGCACGGTGGGGAACTGACGCAGGGAGCGGTGGATGAATGTGTGCGCCATGCACTTACAAAGATGAGCTATCTGCATTTTGCATCGGCGGAGCAGTACCGAAGAAGGATCATTCAGATGGGAGAGGAACCCTCCAGAGTGTTCAATGTAGGCGCTTTGGGCGTAGAGAATATTTTGCGGGAGCAGCTGCTTTCTCGCCGGGAATTGAAAGAAGCCGTGGATTTTCCGGCAGATCAGCCCTATGCGGTGGTTACGTTCCATCCGGTGACATTGGAAAAAGAGACAGCAGAGCAGCAGGTGCGTGAGCTGCTTGCTGCTATGAAGAGCCGTAAAGATCTGTTTTTTCTTATTACAAAGGCGAATTCCGATGCCGGCGGCAGAAGGATCAATGAGCTGCTGGAAGCGGAGACAGAAAAATATCCGAATATGAAGCTGGTTGCCTCACTTGGCATGAAGAAGTATCTGAGTGCTGTCAAGTACGCAAAGTTTGTGCTGGGGAATTCGTCCAGCGGGATCATTGAGGCTCCGGCGCTTCAAGTGCCGACGGTAAATATCGGAGACAGGCAGCAGGGACGGATGATGGCAGAGAGTATCGTGAATTGTCAGCCGGAGTGTACGTCGATCCTGGCGGCGATCGACCGGGCACTGGAAATGGAAGGAACCTGCTGTGCGAATCCTTACGGAGACGGACATACATCGGAAAAGATCGTGGCGATCCTGGAAACCTATATGAGCATGGATCACATTGATCTGAAGAAAAAATTTTATGATCAACCGGAAATAAGGTAAGTGTCTGCTGAAAATATGATCTGGGAGTGTAGTGATGAGAAATATAGCGATCATCCCGGCCCGCAGCGGGTCCAAGGGATTAAAAGACAAAAACATTAAATTGCTTAACGGAAAACCGATGATGGCGTATTCCATCGAGGCGGCAGAAAAATCAGGTATTTTCGACTGCGTGCATGTATCAACCGACAGCGGGGAGTATGCGCGGATCGCGCGGGAATATGGCGCGGATGTTCCGTTTTTGCGAAGCGATGAACTGTCGAGCGATACGGCCGGAAGCTGGGACGTTGTCAGATGGACGATGGAACAATACGCAAAGCTCGGCCGGGAGTTTGACTGTGTGACGCTGCTGCAGCCCACATCGCCCCTGCGGACAGAGGAGGATATACAGAGGGCGTACCACCTGATGCAGGAAAAACAGGCGGACGCTGTGGTGGGTGTGTGTGAAATGGATCATTCGCCTCTTTGGAGCAATACGCTGCCGGAGAACGGCAATATGAATGGATTTTTGGACCGGGTGGCGAACATCGGGCGACAGAAACTGCCCGTCTATTATCGGATCAACGGTGTCATTTATATGCTGAAGGATTCTGTTCTGACTCATGCAGAGACTGCGCTGTACGGGGAAGGAACGTATGCTTACATCATGCCGAAGCAGCGTTCCATCGATATTGATGATGCATTTGATTTTACGATCGCTGAGACGATCATAAAAGGAGGACTCTTATGAAAAAAGTACTGGTTACCGGTGCAGACGGTTTTATCGGAAGCCATCTGACCGAGAGTTTATTGGAGAAAGGCTATGACGTAAAGGCATTTGCGTATTACAATTCCTTTAATACATGGGGTTGGCTGGACACGCTGCCTAAGGAAAAACTGGATCAGATCGAGGTGTTCACCGGAGATATCCGCGATCCGAACGGTGTGCGTGAAGCCATGAAAGGTGTGGACGGAGTCTTTCATCTGGCAGCGCTGATCGCGATCCCATTCAGCTATCATTCTCCGGATTCTTATGTGGATACAAACATCAAGGGAACATTGAATGTGCTGCAGGCAGCAAGAGACCTGGGCACGGAGCGTATCATGGTGACTTCGACCTCTGAGGTGTACGGGACCGCGCAGTATGTTCCCATTGATGAGAAGCATCCCTATCAGGGACAGTCGCCTTATTCTGCTACCAAGATCGGAGCAGACCGGTTGGCGGAGAGTTTTTATCGCAGCTTCCAGCTTCCGGTGTCGATCGTGCGTCCTTTTAATACGTTCGGACCGAGACAGTCTGC
The DNA here is from genome assembly GCA_004562765.1 of bacterium. GTDB lineage: Bacteria > Bacillota > Clostridia > Lachnospirales > Lachnospiraceae > W0P33-017. The sequence goes on from SFRL01000045.1 coordinate 13,416, forward strand.
AAGAGCCGTGATCCCCACGATCATTTCACAGCTGCTTGCCGGAAAAGAGGAGATCAAGCTTGGATCCTTGACACCGACGAGAGATTTCAACTACGTAAAGGATACGGCGGCGGGATTTATTGCGATCGCAGAGTCAGATCGTACGATCGGAGAAGAGATCAATATAGCTACCGGACAAGAAATCTCTATTGGCGATCTGGCGCAGGAGATCATCTCGCAGATCAATCCAAATGCGAAAATTGTCTGTGACGAGCAGCGCCTGCGTCCGGAGAAGAGTGAGGTAAATCGGCTGCTGGGCAGCAATGCAAAGCTGAAAGCGTTAACAGATTGGAAGCAGCAGTATACATTTGCAGAGGGAATCGCGGAGACGATTGAATGGATGCGTTCAAATCTGGGAGCGTATAAAACGGATATCTATAATGTGTGAGAAAAGAGGCATACAAATGGAAAGACTGATTCCTTTATCGATCCCGAATTTTGAAGGAAATGAAGAGAAATATGTACTGGATGCGGTTCATCAGGGATGGGTGTCTACAGGTGGCGCATACATTACGAAGCTGGAGGAGATGCTGGCGGAGTTTTTGCATGTAAAAAAGACTGTGGCATGCCAAAGCGGAACGGCTGCCCTGCATCTTGCGCTGATGGAATGCGGTGTACAGCCGGGTGATCTGGTGATCGTTCCGACCTTGACTTTTATCGCGGCGGTAAATCCGGTGCGCTATCAATTCGCAGATCCGGTTTTTATGGACTGTGATGACAGTCTCTGCATGGATCCGGTGAAGCTGAGAAAGTTTTGCGAAACAGAGTGCGAGTTGAGAAAAGTATCCGAAAACGGACAGGATGAAACATGTCTCGTATACCGGAAAGACGGACGGAGGATCCGTGCGGTAGTGGTCGTGCATGTATTTGGAAATCTGGCGGATATGGAAGCCATTATGGATATCGCAGCGGAGCATCATCTTCGCGTAGTTGAGGATGCGACGGAGGCGCTTGGTTCTGCCTTTGAGACAGGACGTTATGCGGGAAAGATGGCTGGGACGATCGGAGATTTTGGCGCCTATTCTTTTAACGGAAACAAGATCATCACAACCGGTGGCGGAGGCGCGGTTACGGCAGCTGATCCGAAGGAGCTGGAGCATATTCATTATATATCCACGCAGGCAAAGGATGATCCGTTGTTTTATGTACATGATGAGATCGGCTACAATTATCGGATGACAAATCTGCAGGCCGCTCTGGGTGTGGCGCAGATGGAGGAATTGCCGGAGTTTATCAGGCGCAAGACGGATAACTATCTGAATTATCAAAAAATGCTTGCAGATGTGGATGGCGGATACCTTCTGGAATTTCGGGCAGATACACGTCCGAACTACTGGTTTTATTCGCTGGTACTGGACGATGAGGTGATCGCCCGGGCAGGCGGCGTGCGATGCGTGGTAGAGCAGCTCCGGGACAAAGGGGTACAGACCAGACCGGTATGGGGGTTGATCCATCAGCAGAAGCCCTACCAAAGATCAATTGCATATGAGATAGAGAAAGCACCGTATTACAGTGAAAGGATCATAAATATTCCGTCAAGCACACAGCTGACTGATGAGGATCTGAAGTATGTGGTGGAGTGCTTGAAAGAAATTGTTTTGATATAGAGAAAACGGGAGCGCTTTGATTGAACAGGAAGCCCCCATTTCAAAATTTATGATTTGAGTGGTGGGAGCACGTTACGGAGATAAGTTAATTATGCAGGAGTATGAAAGAAAATATACAAGATTAACAAAATGCACAGATAAGAATAGAAGCAGGTTGGATCCGGTGAAGGGCATGAAAGTACCGGCGTTTCAGGAAAAGAAAAATGATGTCAACGGATTAGAGAAGTTATTAAGAAAAGAGATTGTCCGTTGTGATAATTGTGGTGGATCTGTTATCTTTAAAGGCCGTGGAAGATACACCTGTGAAAGGTGTAAGAAAGATTCATATGATGATTTCGGAAAAGTATGTTTATATCTTGATACATATGGTCCGGCAACTAAATATGAAATCGCTGCAGCAACTGGTGTGCCGGAACACAAAGTGAGTCAGTATCTGAAAGAGAAAAGATTAGAGATATCAAATATAAATAGGGGATTGGAATAAAACATCCAATGTAATCAACATTAGGGCAGGCGATAAGCCTGCCCTAATTGTTTTAGAAGAAATTCTTTTCAACAAAACCGATCCACCATCATCCCGGAATACATGCTGGTGATGTATGGTGTTGCAAAGTTCTTATCCGGATTCGGATGCTTGTATGCCACAATGACCTTGCTGACATAGTTCATCGGATCAATGGATGCCTGATCAGCTTTCCTGCCCAGGGCATCCCGGAACTTGTTCAGTACATCAAAGGTGTGCGAGATGTCACCGGTGCTGATGGCATCTGTCAGTGCCTCACGGTCGATGGAAAGGCTGCTGTCTTCCTCGACATTCAGACCGATCTCGGAAAAATCATCGGCAAAGCGATTCACGATCTTGCTCACATCCCGCAGCAGATTGCCACTGGATTCCTGAGCATCTGCATACTGGTTTGCGGTATTCACAATGCCGTTATAGGCGGCGACCAGACGCTCGATGTTGTCCGCCACTGCATCCGCACTGGGCTTGAAGCCGACCAGAGCCGTCTGACCGGGCTGGCTGACACCGTTTAACGTTACGGAAAACATGTTGTTTACCGTAAATGTATTAGAATAGGAAGAATGTCTCGTTCCATTCAATAGGAAAGATGAATTTTCTGCCGGTGAAGAGATGGTATCTATACCGAGCAGTTTCATCGCATCCTGCGAACCTCTGCTGTCGTGTGCGGCGATCTGGAACAGATAATCTTCGCCATCACTGAGTCCTGTCTGGCGGGATTCGATCTGTAACGCTTTGTTCGTGCCGCGCTCATCGGAGATGAGTTCGGCCTGCAGGCCGATGTTTGCGTTGTTGATCAGCTTGCGCAGCTTGTTTAAGACTTCTTCGTTTGTGTCATCTTCATTTACATTAAACTGAAATTCATAGGAAGTTGTGTTGGTATTCAGATCAAAGCCGTAGCTGCCGGTTTTGAAGTCATGACCGGCGCGGCGCAGAAAGTGTCCGGTATTGACCTGCGGTGTCGCCAGCTGCTGTACCTCCAGTGAAAAACCGGCGTTCTGCGGGGTGATCACGCTGTCATCGCTGCCGACATACTCTGCCGTCACAACATCGGGATCATTGCTGGTGGCGATCCGCTTTTCAAACGCACTTTCAATACCCTCGCCGTTTTCGGACAGCGAAGCTACTACGTTTTTGATCGTGTGTGCCTGTTCCTTGATATCGATTGCGAATTTTTGAACATTAGCGCCCCCTTTGATCTTGTACAGAGGGGATTCTTTATTAGACTTTACGATACTGTTATAAGTCGAACGCAGCTCGCTTTTTTTGTGCGAATCGTACTTATTGCTCGTACCCATAGAAATGCCGTACATGGCATTCAGCTGATTGTAAGCTACTGACATGACATTGCTTGCCATATGTGTCCCCTCCTTTCTTCCTTGAAATATACGCATAACGCGCAGGGGCATACTAAATCCATTTATACATATATATAATAGCACGAATGTGCGGATTTGTCACTATTTTGCAGCATTTTTTTGCGTGATATGTGGATGGTTTGTTACTGTTCAGACCCACGTCACGCACTCCGCTGCGGGGCGTGGAGAGAACATGTAAATGAGCCGATGCTTCCCTGCCATGCCGTCAGGCATCTTTAAATGCAGGGAAGCCCTGTTACTGGAACGAGGTACGAGTGAACAGTAACGGTGGTTTACTGTTTTATCGGCTGAAAAGTGGATAATAATAAGAACTTTCTTGCAAATATTACAAAAAAAGATTGACGATGCAAAATAATCGTGATATATTTATGCTTGCGATGGAAGTAGGTCTTTTTTTTATGCCTAAAATCAAGTAGAAAGTAACGGAGGTGGAAGTTGTGCGCACGAGAATTACATTAGCATGCACGGAATGCAAGCAGCGTAATTACAACATGACGAAAGACAAGAAGACTCACCCGGACAGAATGGAGACAAAGAAGTATTGCAGATTCTGCAAAAAGCATACTCTGCATAAGGAAACAAAATAATTTCGTATCCATTTAAAACCGAGACTGAGCAAAGGAAGTGATAACATGGGATCAGAGAAAAATATCGAAACCCAGAAAACAAGTTGGTTCACAGGTCTGAAGGCTGAATTTCGTAAGATTATCTGGCCGACCAAAGAGAACGTTGCCAAGGAGACAACAGCAGTTGTTATCACGTCAATTATCTTAGGTCTGATTATCGCAATGCTGGATTTCCTTATTCAGTATGGCGTAAATTTCCTTGTTGGATTATAGGAAGGATGAGGTGACAGTATGGCAGAAGCAAATTGGTATGTAGCGCATACTTATTCCGGTTATGAGAATAAGGTAAAAGCCAACATTGACAAAGCAATTGAAAATCGTCATCTGGAAGATCAGATTTTAGAGGTTCGTGTTCCGATGCTGGACGTGGCAGAGATGAAGAACGGTGTCAAGAAACAGGTTCAGAAGAAGATGTTTCCCGGCTATGTTCTGATCAACATGGTCATGAATGATGACACATGGTATGTGGTCAGAAACACGCGCGGTGTGACAGGTTTCGTCGGACCCGGATCAAAACCGGTTCCTCTGACTGATCTCGAGATGCATAATCTCGGAATCAAGACGGAAGGCGTGGCAGTTGACTTTGAGGAAGGCGATACAGTTACCGTCATCGGAGGTGTCTGGAAAGACACGATTGGCGTAATTCAGTCAATGAATCACAATAAGCAGATCGTGACAATCAATGTTGATCTATTCGGTCGCGAAACACCGGTCGAAATAAGTTTCGCAGAAGTCAAGAAGACTTATTAATTTCCTACACTTAGGAAAAGAAGGAGGAATTTCCAAATGGCAAAGAAAGTAGAAGGATATATCAAGTTACAGATCCCTGCCGGAAAAGCTACACCCGCACCCCCGGTTGGACCTGCCCTTGGACAGCACGGTGTAAACATCGTAGAGTTCACAAAACAGTTTAATGCAAGAACGGCAGATCAGGGAGATCTGATTATTCCTGTAGTAATTACTGTATATGCAGACAGAAGTTTTAGCTTCATCACTAAGACTCCTCCTGCACCGGTACTGATTAAGAAAGCTTGCAACATCAAGAGTGGTTCAGGCACTCCGAACAAGACAAAGGTTGCAACTATCTCCAAAGCAAAGCTTCAGGAAATCGCAGAGCTGAAAATGCCCGACTTAAACGCAGCAAGCCTTGAGGCAGCCATGAGCATGATTGCCGGAACCTGCCGCAGCATGGGCGTAACGGTTGAGGAATAATTTTTCAGCAAAATAATAACTTAGGCAAATTCATCGAAAAGACTTTTGATACTTTATCGTGGAAGGGCGAAAAACCCGTTAATACCACTAGGAGGTAATTAGAATGAAAAGAGGAAAAAGATATCAGGAAGCTGCAAAGAATATTGATCGTTCCGTTCAGTATGATGTAGCTGAGGCAATCAGCCTGGCAAAGAAGTCAGCGGTTGCAAAATTTGATGAGACAATCGAGGTTCACATCAGAACCGGTTGCGATGGTCGTCATGCAGAGCAGCAGATCCGTGGCGCAGTTGTACTGCCTCATGGAACCGGTAAGACTGTCAGAGTATTAGTATTCGCAAAGGGTACCAAGTTAGACGAGGCACAGGCAGCAGGTGCTGACTATGTCGGCGGCGAGGAGCTGATCCCCAAGATCCAGAACGAGGGATGGTTAGACTTCGACGTTGTAGTAGCAACTCCCGATATGATGGGTGTTGTAGGTCGTCTGGGACGTGTCCTTGGACCGAAGGGCTTAATGCCGAACCCGAAGGCTGGTACTGTTACGATGGACGTTACCAAGGCTGTAAACGACATTAAAGCCGGTAAGATCGAGTACAGATTGGATAAAGCCAACATTATCCATGTGCCTATTGGAAAAGCATCTTTCACAGAAGAACAGTTAGCGGACAACTTCCAGAGCCTGATCGCTGCAATCATTAAGGCAAAGCCTGCTTCATTAAAGGGTCAGTATTTAAAGAGCTGTGTAGTAGCTCCTACCATGGGTCCCGGCGTGAAGATCAATGTGACAAAGCTGGCTTAGTTATAATTAGTGGTTGACAGATATATAAAAAGGTGATATAATCACCGAGTATGTTGCCGAAGACAGCAGGTGCCGAAAGGCGTAAACGTGAGTGCCTGCCGAGGAGAATGATAAAGGATTTACGAATTCTGCCCCTTCGCGCAATGCGGAGGGGCTTTTTTCATACCTCATCTAAAGCAATATCAAAAATAAAACAGGAGGTAAAAGATTCGTGGCAAAAGTAGAATTGAAAGCACCGATCGTACAGGAGATTTCCGACAGCATCAAGGACGCGCAGTCAGTTGTTATCGTTGACTACCGTGGACTGACCGTTGCTGAGGATACCCAGTTACGTAAGCAGCTGAGAGAAGCCGGAGTTACTTATAAGGTATACAAGAACACCTTTATGAACTTCGCTTTCAAGGGAACAGAGTTCGAGAGCCTTTCCGGCGTGCTGGAGGGACCGAACGCAATCGCGATCTCTACTTCAGATGCAACTGCACCTGCAAGAGTATTGGCAGAGTTCGCAAAGAAAGCACCTGCACTTGAGATCAAGGCCGGTGTCGTAGAGGGCAACTTCTATGATGCAGATGGAATGAAGGCTATTTCTTCTATCCCGTCAAGAGAAGTATTACTGTCCAAGTTACTTGGAAGTATGCAGTCACCGATCGCCAACTTTGCGCGTGTTATCAAGCAGATCGCAGAGCAGGGTGGCGAGGCAGCTCCCGCAGCAGAAGAGGCAGCTCCCGCTGAGGAGGCAGCACCTGCAGAGGCAGAGGCTCCCGCAACTGAGGAGTAATTATCAACAAACAAAAATATCAGGAGGAAAAAATAATGACAACAGCAGAGATCATTGAGGTTATCAAAGGTTTAACCGTATTAGAGTTAAATGATTTAGTAAAAGCATGTGAAGAAGAGTTCGGCGTATCTGCAGCAGCAGGCGTTGTAGTTGCAGCAGCAGGCGGAGACGCAGCAGCAGCTGAGGAGAAGACTGAGTTTGACGTAGAGTTAACTGAGGTTGGTCCTAACAAGGTTAAGGTTATCAAGGTTGTTCGTGAGGCAACCGGTCTTGGCTTGAAAGAGGCTAAGGACGTTGTTGATGGCGCTCCTAAGGTTATCAAGGAGCAGGCAGACAAGGCTACCGCTGAGGACATCAAGGCTAAGCTTGAGGCAGAGGGAGCTAAGGTTACTCTTAAGTAATTGATTTTAAAAGCTGGATAGTACAGCCCAACCCGAAGAATTTACCCCACAGAGAAATCTGTGGGGTTTTCTTTTTTATAAAATGTGGTATAATCCTAATAAGTATGCGCAAATGACTATCAATATTCGGAGGACAAGACATATGATATATGGAGCGATTCTTGCCGGTGGAAGCGGTACAAGAATGAAAAGTATAGACATACCGAAACAGTTTGTGGAGATGGAAGGAAAACCGATCATTCTCTATACGATTGAACATATGCTGGCGGTAAAGAGGTTTGATTATCTCTATATTGCTGTACATGCGAACTATGTGGATTATATGAAAAAACTGGTTGCGGAGCGTGTGGAAACGCCTGAAAAGATCCGAATTCTGCTCGGCGGTAAAGAGCGCATGGACACGATCCATAATGTGACGGATGCGATCGAGGCGGATCATGGCATTGGTGAGGATGACGTGATCGTTATTCACGATGCGGCGCGGCCCTTTGTAACGCAACAGATATTGAATGACAGTATTGATGCCGCAGCAAAGTATGGAGCATGTGTGGCAGCAGTGCCTGCCAGCGACACGATGCTGCATTCTGTTTCCGGTGAGGTTGTAGACGATATTCCGGTCCGGTCCGAGATTTTTCACGGACAAGCTCCGGACAGCTTTAATTTAAAGCATTTTCTGGATATGCAGGCGGCGCTGACCGAGGAACAGCGCAAGGCGATCACCGGCACGTCACAGATCTGCACGATGAACAATCAGCCGATCCATATGATCCCCGGCGATACGATCAATTTCAAGATCACAACGGACAGCGATCTTGCGGTTGTCCGCAGTATTTTGTCAAAGGATAAAAAAGCGAATTAGGAAGATTGGTAACTGTGAAGGTACGGAACAGTTAGGAAAGGATCTATGAGAGATGAAAAAGATAATTGACGAGTACCCGAAGGAAATGCGGGCACTGGTGTTACATGATGTGGCAGATCTGCGGCTGGAAACAGTGCCGGTCCCGGAACTGACGGAGGGAAGCGTATTGCTTAAAATTCAGGCATGCGGAATCTGTTCAAGTGATAAAGAGCGGGTTTTTGTGACTGGAACCTATCATTTTCCTACGATTCCCGGTCATGAATTCGCGGGAAAGATCGTGGCGGCAGCGGATGATGTAGATGAGGAGCTGCTGGGCAGACGCGCCAGCGTTTTCCCGATGTTGCCCTGTATGGAATGTGATGCCTGCAAGATCGAGCAATATGCGCAGTGCAGCCATTACAACTATTTTGGATCCCGCTGTGATGGCGGGTTTGCGGAATACCTTGTGGTTCCTGTCTGGAATCTGGTGCTGTACGATGACTCAGTGCCGTATGATCAGGCAGCGCTCAGCGAGCCTTCTGCGGTGAGCCTCCACGCTGTGAGTATCGGAAACATCAAGAAGGGTGAGAAAGTAGCAGTCGTGGGAACCGGAACGATCGGTTTTCTGGTGGCAGCGTTTGCAAAGAATCTGACGGATCAGGTTGTGATCTGCGGGCGCTCTGAGAACAAGCTGTCTTATGCGAGAAAACTGGGCTTTGAGACGATCAATCTCACGAGTGAGAGTTATAAAAGTGTCATGAAATCACTGGTCGGTGAGGGCGGCTTCGACGTTGTGTTTGAGGCAGTCGGATCCAATGCAACGATTGAGCAGTCGGTGGATCTGGCAGGTAACTTCGGTCGTGTCGTATTGCTGGGCAATCCGAAAAAAGATCTCAAGATGGAGAAGAATGTGTACTGGTCCATCCTGCGCAAGCAGAAGCAGATCATGGGTTCGTGGAACAGCAGCTACGGCTCTGAGGTGAACGACTGGGCGGTAGTGGCAGACTGGATGAAGAAGGGAAGCTTTGATTTCAGCCAGCTCATCACGCATCGGTTTTCGATGGATGAATATGAAAAAGCATTTCAGCTCATCCGCAAGGAGAAAGATAAAGAGTTCCTGCTCAAGGTGATGATCATGATCGGAGACGAAGAGTAGAAAAGAGGGAGTACCATGGAATCAGAAATAAAGATACTGCTCCACAAGGTGGAGTTTAAGCGTATCATTCTTCATATGTGGGGCGAAGTCGTTGCCACAGAGAAGAAGATGCCGCAATTGGAATTTTGGAATGAGATGACCGGACAGCGAATACTGCCGCAGCATCTGGATTGGGACGGAAATCAGTTTCATCTGACGATGAATGTCCTCAGTGTCAACCACGAGGAACCTATGGAGGCGGGCAATTATTACCTGACCGCTTACAAGGGAAGCAAGAGACTGGCAGATGCAGTCTTTGCGGCGGATTATGAGCCGGAATTGGATACGGAGCGTGAAAATCCGTTAAATATGGTGATCTACCGCAATAGCGGGCACTATTTCAGGGGCTATTCCGGTGTGGATCTGGATACCGGAGCTTATTATCTGCAGGTGAAAGTGGCGATTCCCAAGCCGCGTGTGTTCTTCATTAAGAAAGCATTTTATAAATTTAAAAATAATCTGAAACATAACCTTTGGGAAATTACGCACTGGTTTTCGCTTCAGGTATTTGCACATTATAGAAAGCATGCGAAATACAAGGGAAATAAGATCCTGTTCGCTTCCGGTTCCCGTGCCGAGATCGGAGGAAATGAGCAGTTTGTTTATGAGCGCATGGTGGAGCGCGGACTGGATAAGCAGTTCGAGTTCTATTTTGACTTTAAGCCCAGTATTGACGCAAAGCGCAGCTTCGCAAAGAAGTTTCGTTTTACGAAGCTTTTAGCTACCTGTGATATCATCATGATCGATGATTATTATCCGGATATCTATAAATTTGATTATGATCCGCGCGTGAAGGTGATCCAGCTGTGGCATGCCTGCGGTGCGTTCAAATCCCTGGGCTTTGAGCGTATGGACAAACCCGGCGCGCCTCCGCTGAATACGCGTGTGCACAAGTGTTATACACATATGCCGGTCAGCTCTTATCACTCTGCGCTTCATCACGCAGAGGGCTTCTGTATTGACGAGAGTAAGTTTTATCCCATCGGTATTCCCCGCACGGATATCTTCTTTGACGAGGAATACAAGAAGACGACGACTGCACGTATGTATGAGGAGTTTCCTCGCGCGAAGACTGCGAAAAAGGTGTATCTGTATGCGCCTACATTCCGCGGTGACAATGCGCTGAATGCATATTTCCCTTTTGACAAGATCGATTTTGAAAAGTGGGGAAAATTCTTAAAGGAGCGGGATGAATACCTGATCATTAAGATGCACCCGTTTGTGAGGGAGACTATCCAGATTCCGGAGGAGTACAAGGATTACATGTGTGATGCGGCTTCTTACCGTGAGGTCAATGACATCCTCTTCATTGTGGATGCGCTGATCACGGACTACTCTTCTATCATTTATGAGTTCTCGCTGCTGACGGGAAGACCGATGTATTTCTTTGCGTTTGACCAGAAGATGTATGAGGCGACCCGCGATTTCTATGAGCCGTATGAGGATACGGTTCCCGGAAAGATCGTAAAGAACTTTGACGAGTTGCTGGATGCGCTTGCAAAGGAGGAATACTCAAAGGAAGAACTGGAGGCATTTGTAAAGAAAAACTTTACTTACACGGACGGCAAGGCAACAGACCGTGTGATCGACCAATTGATTTTAGGAGAATAAGAACATGAGAGAAAAAGGTAAAATTTCCGCATCCATCATGTGTGCCGGATTTGATCAGATCATGGACTATGTTCACGAATTTGAGCGCAATCAGGTGGAGTTTTTACATGTGGATGTCATGGATGGCACATTTGTTCCGAATCTGGCATACGGTCCCGATTTTGTCCGCAGACTGAGAACAAAGACAAATATCACGATCGACTGTCATCTGATGATCGATCGTGCAGAGGATAAGATGGAGTGGTTTGATTTCCAGCCGGGCGAGCATGTGTCCCTGCATTATGAGGGAACCTGTCATATTCATAAGTGCCTGGACTATCTTGCAAAACGCGGTGTCACACCGGTCATTGCGATCAATCCGGGAACGCCGATCCAGGTGTTGGAGGAGATCTCGGACTACATTTCCGGTGTTATGGTACTGAATGTAAATCCGGGTTTTGCGGGACAGGCGATCGTTCCGCACACGATTGAGAAGACGGCAAGAGTGCGTAAATATCTGGATGATCTCGGACATCCGGAGATCTATATCGAGTCGGACGGAAATATCACCTGCGAGAACGCGGCAAAGCTGTATGCGAACGGCTCTGACATTTTCGTGGCCGGCACGAGCAGCATTTTCCGCGAGGGAGATCTGGATGACCTGATCATGAAACTTCGGAAATCTATTGGGTGGTGAGTGATGAAAGAGCAGAGGATAAAAACGATCAAAATATACATGCTGGCAATTGTTGCAGTGGTTGCCGGTTTTATGCTGAATGTGCAGAGTGTCAAGGCATCGACTGCAGATACAGTGGCTGAGCAGCAATATACCCGCACGGTGGAGGTTACGCAGGCATATATCGACAAATATGGGTTTACAAATGCGTTTTACCGCACTGTGGAACTTGCAAACGCTGCCGGTTCATTGGAAGATGAGCAGGGGCTTGTAAAGGTGACCATGCCGGCCGGAGTATACGAGATATCAAACCCGATACAGGTGAATTACAGCAATCTGACTGTGGATTTCACTGGATGTACGTTTATTCAGCAAAAAGGCAATGTGGGCAATCTGCTGCACATCGGAGAGAGCAATAATAAACGTACCGGATATTATTATCATGACATTACGATCGTAGGGGGAACATTTGACGGAAACGGGTCCCGTAGTACGATATTCAAAACAGCACACTCAAAAAATATCGTGGTGGTGGGAACTACCTTTAAAAATGTGGAAAACGGTCATCTCACGGAGGCTGCCGGCGTTGATGGTCTGACGTTTTTCGACTGTACGTTCCGGGATCAGCTGCTGGCGACCAGCGGTGCGACACTCACCTATGAGGCGATCCAGCTGGATATTTTGAGCCATGATCATTTCAGTGGCTATATGGCGGAGGCG
>SFRL01000046.1 GCA_004562765.1 bacterium
ACTCCGAGGCTCTTTCCGGGTGCCTTCAGACAATTAAATAAAATTTTGTGGTGATTTCTGTTAATTTGTACTTGACAAGAGGTCATTACATATCAGGGTTGTTACTGTTCACATTCGTGACACGCAATCTGTTGCGGGATATGGAACTGATATGTTGAACACTCATCTAAAGTGATTGAACAACAGTTATAAGATGTGATAAAATACCTTCAATGTGAGAAATTACATTGGAGGTATTTTAGTGCCAATTTTATATGGGATCGAGATACATCCAAGCGAGAGGTGAGGGAAAAGATGAATTATTTTGTGACAGAAAATGAGATCACAGTCTGGTGGGATCTGCCGGAGTGTGCGGATGCAGAGGCAGTTTACGAGGTGACACTGGACGACGTGCGTGCGGGTGAAACGAAGCATACGCATTTTACCATTACGGGGCTTGAACCGGAGCAGACCTATGAGGTGAGAGCAACGATGAACGGTGGTGCATGGGAGAAGACGTTGCGGGTGTCTACGACATCACAAAAGAGGCGTATTGATGTGACTGCTGCACGTTACGGAGCCGTAGGTGACGGTGCCACAATGAATACAAAAGCGCTCCAAAGGGCAATCGACGACTGTGGAAGCGGTGAACAGGTATATCTTCCTGCAGGCGTGTATCTGACCGGTGCGCTGCGCCTGCACAGCAATATGGAGCTGTATATCGAAGAGGGAGCCGTTTTGCAGGGAACAGCGGAAGTGGACGATTATCTGCCGCGCATCTGGAGCCGTTTTGAGGGAACGGAGCAGGAGTGTTACAGCAGTGTGCTCAATCTGGGTGAACTGGATCATGACGGGGATTACAACTGTGAAAATGTAGTGATCCGGGGCGGCGGTACGATCGCAAGCGGCGGGCAGAAGCTGGCATTGGCAATGATCGCATCTGAGACGGAGCGCATGAAGGAAGAACTGGCTGCGATGGGAGATCTGATCCGGGAATGTGAGACAGAGCACACGATTCCCGGGCGGGTGCGTCCGCGCCTGATCAATCTGAGCAATTGCAGAAATGTGACGATCGCAGGGCTGACGTTAAAGGATGGTGCCAGCTGGAATGTGCACATGATCTATTCTGATCGTATTACGACTTTCGGCTGTACGTTTATCTCTGAGGGCATCTGGAACGGAGATGGTTGGGATCCGGATTCATCTACGAATTGTACGATCTTCGGCTGCCGTTTTTTTACCGGGGATGATTCGGTAGCGATCAAGTCCGGCAAGAATCCACAGGGCAATGAGATCGGCAGACCGACAAAGCATATCCGCGTGTTTGACTGTGCATGCGCGTTTGGCCATGGTATCTGCATCGGCAGTGAGATGAGTGGTGGTGTGGAGGATGTGAAGATCTGGGACTGTGATCTGATCCATTCCATGAGCGGTATCGAGATCAAGGCGACAAAAAAACGCGGCGGCTATGTGCGCGATATTTCCGTGAAAAACTGTGCCACGTCACGGTTGATGTTTCACTCGGTTGGGTATAATGATGATGGGATCAGTGCCGGTGTGGCACCGGTGTTTGAACACTGTACATTTGAGAATGTGCATATTACCGGATCTTTTCTCGACCATGAGCATCTGTGGCATGACTGTGATGCGCTGGAACTGATCGGATTTGATGAGCCGGGGCATGCACTTTCGGATGTGAGGATCAAAAATGTGACGATCGGCAAAGAGGATGCGTCGCGCAGACAGACGATCTCACTGCAGGCATGTGATGGAATTAACATCGAGAATCTGAGGGTATTATAGATGAACAAGACAACACACAGGATCGCCGCGGTCGCACCCGGCAGCATTGCTGAGGAACTGGAGCTGGAGCCGGGGGATGTGATCCTGACGATCAACGATCAGGAAATAGAGGATATCTTTGACTATCACTATCTGGTGGAGGACGAGTATCTGGTGATGCTGGTGGAAAAGCCGGATGGTGAGCAGTGGGAGCTGGAGATCGAGAAGGACGAGGACGAGGATCTTGGCATCACCTTTGAAAACGGTCTGATGGACGATTACAAGTCGTGCTCGAACAAGTGCATCTTCTGCTTTATTGACCAGATGCCACCGGGTATGCGTGATACGCTGTATTTTAAGGACGATGATTCCAGATTGTCCTTTTTGCAGGGAAATTATGTGACGCTGACCAATATGAAGCAGAAGGATATTGACCGTATTATCCGTTATCGACTTGATCCGATCAATATTTCCGTGCAGACGACAAATCCCGAACTTCGCTGCATGATGCTGCACAACCGGTTTGCCGGAGAGGCGTTAAAAAAGATCGATACGTTGTATGAGGCGGGCATCCGCATGAACGGGCAGATCGTGCTGTGTAAGGGTGTCAATGACGGTGCGGAACTGGAACGGAGCATCCGCGACCTGATGGAATACCAGCCATACATGGAGAGTGTGTCAGTCGTTCCGGTGGGACTGTCTAAATTCCGGGAGGGGTTGTATCCGCTGGAGCCTTTTACAAAGGAGGATGCCTGTGAGGTGCTGGATCTGATCCACGGCTGGCAGAAAAAGAGCATGGAAATGCATGGCACACATTTTATCCATGCCAGCGACGAGTGGTACCTTCTGGCGGAGCGCGAGCTTCCGCAGGAGGACAACTACGACGGATACATCCAACTGGAAAACGGAGTGGGGATGCTTCGCCTGCTGCAAGAGGAATTCACGGAAGCGCTGGCCGATGCACCGGGGAATGACGGTCTGGAAAAAGAGGTATCTATTGCCACCGGTCGGCTGGCAGCAACCTTTCTGGAGCAGCTCATGGGGCAGCTGACAGAAAAATATCCGCATGTTCGCGTGCATGTCTATCCCATTCGAAATGACTTTTTCGGCGAGATGATCACGGTATCGGGACTTTTGACCGGGCAGGATCTGAAAAATCAGTTATCGGTCATGCCGTTAGGCGAAAAACTACTGCTCCCGTGCAACATGGTGCGGAGCGAGGAGCAGGATTTTCTGGATGACGTGACCGTGGAGGAACTGGAAAAAACTTTACAAGTTCCGATAGATATTGTAAAATCAAGCGGAATAGATTTATTAGATGCGATTTTAGGAGATAGATAATGAGTAAACCGATCGTGGCGATCGTAGGTCGCCCCAATGTAGGAAAATCAACACTGTTTAACGCGCTGGCAGGCTCGCGTATTTCCATTGTACAGGACACGCCCGGTGTGACCCGTGACCGGATCTATGCGGATGTGAGCTGGCTGAATTATAACTTTACGATGATCGATACCGGCGGTATTGAGCCTGACAGCGGAGATGTGATCCTCTCCCAGATGCGTGAACAGGCGCAGATCGCCATCGACACGGCGGATGTGATCATATTTATCGTGGATGTGCGTCAGGGTATGCAGGATGCGGACTCTAAGGTTGCCGACATGCTGCGGCGTTCCCACAAGCCAGTGATCCTGGCAGTTAATAAAGTAGACAATTTTGAGAAGATGATGATGGATGTCTACGAATTCTATAATCTGGGTATGGGTGAACCGCTTCCGGTGTCTGCGGCATCGATGCTTGGCATCGGCGATCTTCTGGATGAGGTGGTCAAACATTTTCCGGATCGCATCGGAAATGATGAGGAGGATGATCGACCGAAGATCGCAGTTGTCGGAAAACCGAATGTGGGCAAATCCTCGCTTGTGAACCGTCTGACCGGGGATAACCGTGTGATCGTGTCAGATATAGCCGGAACGACGCGCGATGCCATTGATACACCGGTCAAATATCACGGAAAAGAATATGTGTTTATCGACACTGCGGGACTGCGGCGTAAAAATAAGATCAAAGAAGAAATCGAACGATACAGCATCATCCGCGCAGTGACTGCTGTGGAGCGCGCGGACGTGGTTCTGCTCGTGATCGACGGCACCGAGGGTGTGACCGAACAGGATGCAAAGATCGCAGGTATCGCCCATGAGCGCGGCAAGGGTATCATCATCATGGTGAACAAATGGGATGCTGTGGAAAAGGATGACAAGACGATCTACCGCCAGACCGAGAAGATCCGTCAGATCTTAAGCTTTCTGTCCTACGCGGAGATCATGTTTATTTCAGCGAAGACCGGACAGCGCGTACAGAATGTCTATGATATGATCGATATGGTCATTGAGAATAATTCCATGCGTATTGCCACAGGCGTACTTAATGAGATCGTGGCGGAAGCAGTCGCTATGCAGCAGCCGCCCACAGATAAAGGCAAGCGTCTGAAGATCTACTATGTGACACAGGTGTCGGTGAAACCGCCGACCTTTGTGATCTTTGTCAACGACAAGGAACTGGCACATTTTTCCTATGTGCGTTATCTGGAAAACCGCATCCGGGATGCATTTGGCTTCCGGGGCACGTCGTTAAAATTTATTGTCCGTGAGCGGAAGGAGGAGCAGTAGTTCGATGTTAGCACGTATTATCTCAATTTTGATCGGTTATGCCTGCGGGCATTTTCTCACCGGATTTTTCTATGGCAAAACACAGCATGTCGATCTGCGCAAGGTGGGCAGCGGCAATGTGGGAACGACAAATACCTATCGCAATCTTGGCCCGAAAGCGGGTATTCTGACGCTGCTCGGTGATGTGTTTAAAGTAGTGCTGTCTGTCCTGATCGTCTGGCTGATCTATCGCAATAACGCCGGAGTCAACGTGAAGGTGCTTGAATATTATGCGGCGCTGGGCACGATCCTCGGACACAACTTTCCGATCTTTATGAAGTTTCACGGTGGAAAGGGAATTGCCTGCACCGGCGGATTGATGGTGGCGGTATGCCCGATCTGTGTGCCGATCTGCCTGACGATATTCCTTGTTACGGTTTTGACCGTAAAATATGTGTCTCTCGGCTCCATTCTGGTGTGCATCAGTTTCTTTATCCAGATTCTGGTGTTTGGACAGATGGGCTTGCTGGGTCTGGCAGGTGCAGATCTGATCGAGGTGTACATATTGGCCGGGGTAGTCATGGTGCTTGGTATCGTCAGACATCACGCGAATATCGGTCGATTGCTCCATGGTACCGAGAACAAGTTTTACTTTAAACCGAAAAAACAGGAGTAGATGAAATGAGAGAAGAGACAATCAAAATTGTTTATCATACAGATAAGATCGATAAACTGACTTACATTGACGGCAAATCGGACTGGATCGATCTGCGCGCGGCAGAAGATGTGGAGTTTCATGCCGGAGAATTCAAACTCATCAATCTCGGTGTTTCCATGCAGCTTCCCGCCGGCTACGAGGCGCATGTCGTGCCCCGCAGCTCAACGTTTAAAAACTATGGGCTGATCCAGACAAATTCCTGTGGAATCATCGATCAGACATACTGTGGTCAGAATGATATCTGGCGCTGGCCGGCATATGCGACCAGAGATGTGGTCGTTCATGCAAATGACCGGATCTGTCAGTTCCGGATTGTGGAAAATCAGCCGAAGATCCGGTTTGACGAAGTGGAATTTCTGGAGGGCGAGGATCGCGGCGGTTTTGGTTCTACCGGAAAAAATTAGCGATACGGCTGTCGGCGATGGGAGGATGGATGCATGCTGATCGTTTATCCTGATTATTACGAGGATTTTTCATGTGCTGCCGGTGACTGCGAGGATACTTGCTGCGCAGGCTGGGAGATCGTGATCGATCCGAAATCTTTAAAAAAATATCATGAGTCAAATGCATTAAAAAGACGTCTCCTGCGCGACATTAAGTGGCGCAAGGGGACGTTTCGTCAGTGCAAGGATGGCAGATGTGCCTTCCTGCGGGAAGACGGGCTGTGTGATCTCTACCGAAAGCTCGGTGCGGACAGTCTGTGCCGGACGTGTCGTACCTATCCGAGACACACGGAGGAGTTTGAGAATGTCCGGGAGATCACGCTGTCGATCTCCTGCCCGGTGGTGGCACGGATGTTGATGGAGCGAAGGGAGCCGGTGCGATTTGTGGAAAAAGAAATTGACAGGGAGGAGAGCTATGAGGAATTTGACTATTTCCTGTTTTCCTGTTTGACGGATGCGCGGTCAGTGATGCTTCAGATCCTGCAGAACCGGGAACTGGCGATCGACGAGAGATTGCTTCTGGTTCTTGGAATTGCGCACGATCTGGAGGTGCGTTACCGTCAGGGCAGATTGGGTGAATATGATGAGGTACTGGCGCGAGCGCAGAGTCCGCGGGGACTGGAAATGGTTCGGAAACAGTTGGCGCGGCGCAGACGGGAGCCGGAGAAAAATTATGCACTTGCAAAACAGCATTTTTACCGGCTGTGTGATCTGGAGCGTTTGCGTGATGAGTGGGATCAGCTGCTGATCGAGACGCAGATGATCCTGTACGTACAGGGCTCGGAATCCTACGCTGCACTGCACGGGGAGTTCGCAGCGTGGGCAGCAGAGAACGCCCCGAATCTGGCTGTACAGCTGGAACAGCTGGCGGTATATTTTATCAGCACCTATTTTTCGGGTGCAGTCTATGATGGCAGGATTTACGGAAAAGCCGATACGGCAGTCGGGTATGTGGCACAGCTCTATGATCTGTTTGTGGCACGCTGGTTAAAAAACGAAAAGCAGCTGGATATGGAGGATGTGATCGAGATCGTCTATCGCTATTCCCGGGAGATCGAGCATTCCGACCCGAATCTGGAAGCGATGGAGAAATATATTTGGTGGAGGATAACGACATGAATATCAGAAGAGCGGAACAAAAGGATCTGGTGGGGATCAATAAGCTGTTGTATCAGGTGCTGATGGTGCACCATAACGGCAGACCGGATCTGTTCAAGGCAGATGTAAAAAAATATAATGACGAACAGCTTATGGGTATCATTGCGGACGATGAGCGTCCGATCTTTGTGGGCGTGGACGAGGAAGATCATGTGATGGGATATGCATTTTGTATATTTGAGCATCATGAAAATGACAATGTGCTGACACCGATCAAGACACTTTACATCGATGACCTGTGCGTGGATGAAACGCTGCGCGGACAGCACGTGGGCAGCAGGATCTATGAGCATGTGCTTGCCTTCGCAAAGGAGAGCGGCTGCTACAATGTGACGTTAAATGTGTGGGAGTGCAACCCTTCCGCACGGAAATTTTACGAGGCAATGGGGCTCGTGCCGTACAAGACCTGCATGGAAAAAATTCTTTAACAACGATTTGTTGGGAGATACAAGGATGAAGCTGAGTGAATTGAAGGAGCGCCAGAGTGCGCGTATTTTACATATTGAGGGAAAGGGAGCGCTGCGCCATCATCTGCTGGATATGGGGCTGACACCGCGCACGATCGTGACATTGCGCAAGGTGGCGCCGATGGGAGACCCTATTGAGATCGAGCTTCGTGGCTATGAGCTGACGCTCCGTCTGGCAGAGGCGGCAAATATCGAGGTCGAGCTGACCGAGGAACAGGCAACTGCTTCCAGACAGGGAGAGAGGGCACGCCGGATGCCTGCTCAGCATCCGGGTATGGGCGAACTTGGAAATGCAGATGACTGGAAACAGCATAAGCTGGGAGAGGCGATTCCAAAGGGGCAGCCGATCCGTTTTGCGCTGGCCGGTAATCAGAATTGCGGAAAGACAACGCTTTTTAACCAGCTGACCGGTTCCAACCAGCATGTGGGCAACTTTCCCGGAGTGACCGTAGACCGAAAAGACGGTACGATCCGCAATCACCCGGAGGCGACTGTGACAGATCTGCCCGGTATCTATTCACTGTCACCCTATTCCAATGAGGAGATCGTGACCCGTGACTTTCTTCTGCACAATAAGCCGGATGGAATCATCAACATTGTGGATGCGACCAATATCGAGCGCAATCTCTGCCTGACGATGCAGCTCATGGAGCTTGGCATCCCCATGGTGCTGGCGCTGAACATGATGGACGAGGTGCGCGACAATGGCGGTACGATCTACATCAATGAGCTGGAGAAGATTCTGGGGATACCGGTCGTTCCGATCAGTGCGGCGAAGAATGAAGGTATCGAGGAGCTGATCAGTCATGCGATCCATGTTGCCCGCTACCGTGAGGCACCCGGACGTATTGATTTTTGTCCGGTGGGCGGTGACAAGAGCGATGCGACAGGTGCTGTCCATCGATGTATTCATGCGACGGCTCATTTGCTGGAGCCGTTTGCGCGCGCGGCAGGACTTCCGGTCCGTTTTACTGCCACAAAAATGGTGGAGGGTGACCGTCTGGTCATCGAGGCGTTGCAACTTCCTGCACAGGAACAGTCAGCACTGGAAACGATCATTTCCAATATGGAAAAGGAGGGCGGTGTTGAGCGGGAAGCAGCCCTCGCAAATATGCGTTTTGATTTTATAGAAAAACTATGTGCACAGACGGTTGTGCGTCCGCATGAGAGCAGGGAGCATAAGCGAAGCGTAGAGATTGACCGGATCCTCACCGGAAAATACACGGCGATCCCTTGTTTTATCGGTATTATGGCATTGGTGTTTGTCATGACCTTCGGTCTGCTGGGTGCATGGTTATCAGATCTCATGTCTCTTGCCGTGGATGCGGTCATTGCGCTGATCGATAAAGGGTTGTCGCTCTGGCAGGTCAATCCGGTGGCGCACAGTCTGGTGGTAGATGGTATCTGTCAGGGCGTCGGAAGTGTCATCAGCTTCCTTCCGACGATCGTGACACTGTTTTTCTTCCTGTCGATCCTGGAAGACACCGGATACATGGCACGTGTGGCCTTTGTTATGGATAAGTTGCTGCGAAAGATCGGTCTTTCCGGAAGAAGCTTTGTGCCGATGCTGATCGGCTTCGGCTGTTCAGTTCCTGCGATCATGGCAACCAGAACGCTCTCCAGTGAGCGCGACCGAAAGATGACGATCCTTTTGACACCGTTTATGAGCTGTAGTGCCAAGCTGCCGATCTACGCATTGTTCACGACGGCATTTTTTCCCAGGGTATGGCGTCCGGTCGTGATGGTAGGGTTGTATTTCTTTGGTATTTTCTGTGCGATTCTCTATGCACTGATCCTGTGCAAGACGAAGTATACCGGGGAGCCGGTGCCTTTTGTCATGGAGCTCCCGAACTACCGGCTCCCTGCGGCAAAGAGTGTGGCACAGCTTATCTGGGAAAAGGCGAAGGATTTTATCCAGAAGGCATTTACGGTCATCTTCCTTGCGACGATCATCATCTGGTTTTTGCAGAACTTTGATTTCCGTCTGAATGTTGTCGCATCGCCGGATGAGAGCCTGTTGGCAATGTTGGGTGGTCTGATCGCTCCGGTCTTTGCGCCGCTGGGCTTTGGCGACTGGCGGATCGCAACGGCACTGCTCACCGGATTTACGGCAAAGGAGAGTGTTGTATCGACGCTGACGATCCTGCTGGGCGGCGATGTGGCAGGACTGCCGACGCTGTTTACTCCCTTCGGTGCGATCGTTTTTCTCGTATTTACACTCTTGTATACGCCCTGTGTGGCTGCGATCGCGACGGTCAAGCGTGAGATGGGCGGCAGAGGAGCAGCTGTGCTGACGGTGTTCGTGCAGTGTCTGATCGCATGGCTGATGGCGTTTGTGGTGCGGATCATAGGTTTGGCGATCGGACTGGTGTAGAGAAATTGGATGCATGCATTCTCAGTTAAAGGGGATTACATTTATGGAAGTGATACAACAAATCGATCTTTCAATCTTATTGTTTATTCAGGAGCATTTGCGCGTTGCATGGATGAACGGCTTCTGGGAGTTCATCACACGTTTCGGTGATGGTGGCATCTTCTGGATCATTCTGACGCTGGCGTTGATGATACCAAAGAAAACGAGAAAGGCAGGGATCGTGGCGGCTTGCTCATTGATTCTCGGCTTTTTGATCACGAATGTGACGTTGAAGCCTCTGGTGGACCGTGTGCGACCATATAACTATTCTGATGCGATCATTCCGCTTGGCAGGATACCGGTTGAATCATCTTTTCCGTCCGGCCATACATGTGCATCCTTTGCATGCGCGTTGATCTATGTCCGCGTGCTGCCGAAAAAGTATGGGATTCCGTTGGTCGTGCTGGCTTCGCTGATCGCGCTGTCAAGACTTTATCTGTGCGTCCACTTCCCGACGGATGTGATCGGCGGATTTCTTGTGGCGTTGTTTTCAAGTATGGTCGTATATGCATGCCATCAGCGACTGGAAAAGAAAAAGGTAAAATAATTTTCACACGGAATCGTACAATATTCACCAACTTTGTTTTTTTGAAAAAACCCTTTGACAACAGGCGGTAAGTATTGTACGATTATTTCAACAAGAAAACCGAAACGTTTCGGTTTCGGATATCGGATTTATAATGAGGAGGAAAAAGAGATGCCTTTAGTTACTTCAAAACAGATGTTAACAGATGCCCAGAAGGGTGGATATGCAGTAGGCGCATTCAACGCTGAGAATATGGAGATGGTGAAAGCGATCATCAAGGCTGCCGAGGAGTTGAAGGCACCGGTCATGATCCAGACGACACCCTCCACGGTAAAATACGCAAGTTTGGAAATGTTTGTGGGAATGGTTGCGGCAGAGGCAAGAGATGCCAGTGTTCCGGTATGTCTGCACTTAGATCACGGCAGCAGCTTCGAACTGGCAGTACGTGCGATCAAGGAAGGTTACACTTCAGTTATGATCGACGGTTCCAAGCTTCCCTTTGATGAGAACATCGATGTAAGCGCGCGCGTGACAGCAGTGGCACATCCGAACAATATTCCGGTTGAGGCAGAGCTTGGCAAGGTCGGAGGCAAAGAGGATGATCTGGAGGCAGTTGCGGATACCAACACGGATCCAATGGAAGCAAAGGAGTTTGTAGAGAAGACCGGCATTGATTCCTTGGCAGTAGCGATCGGAACCGCACACGGTTTCTATGTAGGTACGCCGGTGCTGGATAAGGAACGCTTGTCAGAGATCCGCGCGGTAGTAGATATTCCGCTTGTACTGCACGGAGCATCCGGGCTGTCTGACGAGGACGTAAAGGATTGTGTGAAGCGAGGTATCTGCAAAGTAAATTTCGCGACAGAGCTTCGCGTGGCATATACGGATGCCGGAAAGGCATTGTTAAAGGAAAAACCGGAGACCTTCGATCCGAAAAAACTCGGCGAGGTTGGTATGGCAGCGGTCACAGAGCTTGTAAAGAACCGCATGAAGGTGTGCGGCTGTGACGGCAAAGCAGTCTGATGGCTGCGACGATCAAGGACATCGCAAACCGCACGGGACTTGGTCTGGCAACGATCTCATCCTATCTGAACGGCGGCAATGTCCGGGAAAAAAACAGGGAAAAGATTGAAGCAGCGATCAAAGAATTGAATTTTGAAGTCAATGAGGTTGCCCGTGGTCTGAAAACGAACCGCACGCATACGATCGGTGTCGTCATCCCGGAGTTAAACAATATCTTCTGCACGGAGATCATCACAGGGATGGAGGATATCCTGAGGAAAAAGGGTTATGCGACGATCGTGTGTGACTGCAGGACAGATAAGAAACTGGAGCGTGAGGCGGTGGATTTTTTATACCGCAAACGTGTGGACGGTATCATCAATATGCCGGTAGATTCGACCGGTGCACATCTGAAGCAGTTTGAGACCGCGAAAAAACCGATCGTCATCATTGACCGAAAGCTGCCGCAGATCGCGTGTGACAGCGTTTTGGTTGACAACCGGGATGCGGCAAAGAAAGCGGTGGATATCCTGATCAAAAACGGTCACCGGCATATCGGTCTGATCACGGGACCGGAAGAGATCTATACGGCAAAGGAACGCTATTACGGCTATGAGACGGCATTGTCCGAAGCAGGGATACAGGTGGATCCGGGACTGGTCGTACACAGTGATTACACGATCCGCGGAGCAGTGGCAGGAGTGGAAAAACTGCTGGATGCGCACCCGGAAGTGACGGCGTTGTTTGCCGCCAACTATGAAATGACGATGGGAACGATGATCGTGCTCAACGAGCGAGGGATCAGCATTCCGGAGGAGATATCGGTCATTGGTTTTGACAATCGCGAGTTTGCGCGGGCGCTGCATCCGACGCTGACGATCATTACGCAGCCGACGGAGGCGATCGCAGCGCAGGTGGCAGAGACGATCTTACATCGTTTGGAAAATGGGGAACAGATCACACCACAGGAATCATATTTAAAGACTGAGGTGATGGTCGGGAAATCAGTAAAACATATCTAGACTTCCAGGGAGGAACAATGGGGACATATTTATTAGGAATCGATATCGGAACGAGCGCCTGTAAGGTAGCGGTTTTTGAAAAAAACGGAAATGTACTTGCACAGTCCAATCAGCCCTATCAGCTCTATTATCCGCATCCGGGCTGGGTGGAGCAGGACGCTGATGAGTGGTGGAATGCAATCTGTGACGGTATCAAAGATGTATTGGAAAAAAGCGGGATCTCACCGACAGACATTGCAGGTATCGGTATTGACGGGCAGAGCTGGTCGGCAATTCCGGTAGATAAAGAGGGAAATGCACTGGCGCGTACGCCGATCTGGATGGATACCCGCGCGCGGGATATCTGTGACCGGGTCAAAAAAGAGGTCGGTTTCGAACGGATTTTTGAGGTGGCGGGCAATGATTTCCTGCCCAGCTATACGACACCGAAAATGCTCTGGTTCAAGGAAAACGCACCGGAGATCTATGCGAAGACAGATAAATTTCTGCAGAGCAACAGCTATATCGCAATGAAGCTCACCGGTGTGATGAGTATGGATTATTCACAGGGATATGGTGTTCATTTCTTTAAAATGGATGACTGTACGGTTGACATGGAGCTGGCAAAAGCACTTGGCTTATCGGCAGATCTGATCCCGCAGCTGTACGAATGTCATGACGTGATCGGGCGTGTCACAGCAGAGGCAGCAGCGCTGACCGGACTTGCAGAAGGAACACCGGTCGTTGCCGGAGGACTGGATGCGGCATGCGGAACTTTGGGAGCAGGTGTGTACCTGCCCGGACAGACACAGGAGCAGGGCGGTCAGGCAGGTGGAATGAGTATCTGTGTAAATCATGCACTGGCGCATCCGAAGCTGATCTTAAGCCCCCATGTCGTGCCCGGTATGTGGCTCTTGCAGGGTGGTACTGTCGGTGGAGGCGGTACGCTGCGCTGGTTTAAACAGGAATTTGGGGCAGACCAGTCATTTGATGAGCTGACGGCACTTGCCGAGCCGGTTCCTCCTGGCAGTGACGGTGTGATCTTCCTGCCCTATATGGCAGGTGAGCGTTCACCGATCTGGAATCCGGATGCAAAGGGCGTTTATTACGGACTTGGTTTTGATAAGACAAAGGGACATATGGTACGCGCGACGCTGGAGGGTGTGGCATATTCGTTGGAGCATAACCTGCGTGTGGCAGCCGAGACCGGAGCGGAGGTCGGAGAACTGATCGCCATGGGAGGCGCCAGCAACAGCCGTCTCTGGACACAGATCAAAGCAGATGTGACCGGAAAGACCATCAAGGTTCCGACTTCTGATACAGCGACAACGCTCGGTGCAGCGATCCTGGCAGGCGTGGGAGTCGGTGTGTATGACGGCTTCGAGGAAGCGATCAACGAGACGATCGTGATCACCCGTGTACAGGAGCCGGATATGGAAGCACATGAGCAGTATCAGAAATACATGCAGATGTATCTGGATCTGTCAGAAGCGCTTACTCCAATTTATAACAAGACCTATTAATTTTAAGAAAGAAGGTTACATAGATGAAAATGAAAGCAGGCGTCGTACATGGCGTAAAGGACATTCGTTATGAGGACATTGAGAAGCCGGTTCCGGGACCCGGTCAGGTGCTGGTAAAAGTAAAATATACCGGAATCTGCGGTTCAGATCTTCCCCGTGTCAATGAGGGAACGGCACATTACACACCGATCGTTCTGGGGCATGAGTTTTCCGGAACGGTAGCAGAAGTGGGCGAGGGTGTGACGAGTGTGAAACCCGGTGACCGCGTGGCAGGCATTCCGCTTGTTCCCTGCATGAAATGCGAGGATTGCCAGAAGGGAAATTACTCTCTGTGCAAGCACTATGATTTTATCGGTTCACATTCCTTCGGAAGTTATGCGGAGTATGTATGTGTGCCGGAGGCAAATGCTGTAAAATTCGATGACTCCGTCAGCTTCGAGAAGGGTGCATTTTTCGAGCCGGCAACGGTCGCACTTCACGGACTGGAGCGCACGGATTACAAGGGTGGAAAGACAGTTGCGATCCTTGGCGGCGGCACGATCGGTATGATGACCATGCAGTGGGCAAAGATCTTCGGAGCAAAAAAGGTTGTTGTATTTGATATCGTAGATGAGCGTCTGGAGCTGGGCATGCGTCTCGGCGCGACAGCAGGTGTCAATACATCTAAGGAAGGCTTTATGGATGAGGCGATGGCTCTGACTGACGGTCGCGGATTTGATTATGTGTTCGAGACCGCCGGAAACGTGATCACCATGAAGATGGCATTCAAGCTGGCCGCAAATAAAGCGGAGGTATGCTTTATCGGCACACCTACAAAGGAGCTTTCCTTCAGCGTGGATGAGTGGGAGCAGATGAACCGTAAGGAGTTTAAGCTGACCGGTTCCTGGATGAGCTATTCCGCTCCTTTCCCCGGACATGAGTGGCAGCTGGTTGCTCACTATTTTGGTACCGGTGAACTGAAATTTGATGATTCCTTCATTTTTGAGAAGATCGGGTTGAGCAGGATCGACACTGCGTTTGCGAAGTTTCTGGTACCGGGAACCGTCAAAGGAAAGATTCTGATCGACAGTGAGGCGTAGCATATGATATTGACAGTGACACTGAATGCCGCGATCGATAAGCGGTATGTTGTTGAAAATTATCAGGTTGGCGAGGTCAACCGTGTAAAAGAATGTGCATATGTGGCAGGCGGAAAGGGATTGAATGTGTCCAAGACTGCTACCATTGCAGGTGCAGATGTGCTTGCAACCGGATTTGCGGGTGGACACGCCGGTGAATATATCATTGAAGCGGTGGAAGCGCAGGGTGTGACTACGGATTTCATAAAAGTAAAGGGTGAGAGCCGTTCCTGCATTAATATCTATGATTGCGTAAACAAGACACAGACCGAATTTCTGGAGCCGGGTGTGACCGTGAGCGAGGAGGAACAGCGGGCATTTTACCTGAAATTCGATGCACTGCTGTCAAAATGCGATGTCGTTGCAATGTCCGGCAGTGTGCCGAAGGGTATCGGAACAGATATGTATCCGAAGCTTGTGGATATGGCAAAAGCTGCGGGGAAAAAGATCATCGTAGATACAAGCGGTGCACTTTTGGATGAAGTGGTCAAGGCAAAACCGAATATGATCAAACCGAATATTGATGAGATCCGCCTGTTGACAGGCAAACCGATCCTTGATCGGGATGAACTGATCGAAGCAGGCGTGGAACTGCAGAAAAGCGGCATTGAACGCGTGGTGATCTCACTGGGGGCAGACGGCTCGCTCATGTTTGTGGAGGAAGGTGTTTATCAGGCAATTGTGCCCAGAATTGATGCGGTCAACACAGTTGGATGCGGAGACTGTATGACAGCAGGCTTTGCCATCAGTTTTGAACGTGGAATGACACCGGAGGAGGCACTGCGTTTCGCATCGGCAACCTCAGCGGCAAGTGCAATGCGGGAAGAGACCGGATACTTCGTCAAAGAAGATATGGAGGCTCTTTTCGATCAAATAGAAATCAAAATATTAAGATAAAAAGGAGGATTTTTACAATGACAGCAGTGAATCCGGCAAATGTGCCGAAAATCAAGCTTAGCAACGGAAAAGAAGTTCCCTGCATGGGTATGGGTACCTTCGGTTCTGACCGTTTTACTCCGGACCAGGTAAGTAATGCGGTATACGGCGCCATCAAAGCAGGCTACCGTATGTTCGACTGTGCAGCCTGCTACGGAAACGAGGATCAGATCGGTGAAGTGTTCAAGAAGGCATTCGCTGACGGACTGTGTAAGAGAGAGGATCTCTACATCATGACAAAGGTGTGGAACGATATGCACGGACAGGGTGATGTGCTCATCGCTCTGGCAAAGAGCTTAAAGGACTTACAGTTAGACTATGTGGATATGTATTTTGTTCACTGGCCGTTCCCGAACTATCATGCACCGGGATGTGATGTGGACTCCAGAAATCCTGACTCCAAGCCCTTCTCTGTAGAGCGTTTCATGACAACATGGAGACAGATGGAGCGGCTGGTAGATATGGGACTCGTGAAAGAGATCGGTATGTCAAATATGACGATCCCGAAGCTGGAGGCTGTATTGCCGTTATGTCGTATCAAGCCTGCAATGTGTGAGCTGGAGCTTCACCCCTGCTTCCAGCAGCAGGAACTGTTCGATTATCTCGTAGCGCATGATATCCAGCCGGTCGGCTTTATGCCGCTTGGTTCTCCGCAGAGACCGGAGCGTGATATGATGCCTGAGGATATCGCAGATATGCAGACCCCTGAGATGCAGGAGATCGCAAAGGCACACAATTGTCATCCGGCAGTCATTTCCCTCAAGTGGGCAGTACAGCGCGGTCAGATCCCGATCCCGTTCTCCGTACATGAGATGGAGTATGAGAGCAACATCAACAGTACCTGTGACGGCGATCCTCTGACAGACGAGGAGATGGCAAAGATCGCAACATTAGAAAAGAATAACCGTCTTGTAAAGGGTCAGGTATTTCTGTGGGAAGGTGCCACTGACTGGCATGATCTGTGGGATGAGGACGGCGTGATCGTTGACTGTCCCGACGCAAAATAACGCTATTACCAATTTTCTTCATATTTCATATTTTCCTTAAAAATCCGTCCGGAAATTTTGACCGGGCGGATTTTTGTGCGGTCAGATGAAAAAAGGACATACATTTTTGATAAAGGCATTTTTTTCAAGTGAAGTTTGTGGTAAAATGAAACGTAATATTAGGTAATTGCGAAACAAGTTCGCAATCCTGATTGAAAACAAGGATAGAATCCTGCAATGCAGGATTCTTGGGATGAAAAGTGGATACCGGGTATTTTTTGGCACACGAAATAAATCCCATAGCATTATGGAATTGATAGGTTCTATGCAATGAGTGGTTTTAAACTTCTGAGATACTGATGCTGATGGAGCTTGTCGGCAACCATCACAGTGACCAGTTGGGTAATACCGGCGAGAAGAAGGCCTGCATGAAGCGTTTTCTCATTTTGAGTTCTTCGGCCGGCAATACAGAAACTGTCTTTGAAATGGTTGATGGATTTTTCAACATTGACACGAACCTTGTAGGTTTCATCCCATTCTTCTGAACCGCGTTGGACACCCGGATATGCGCGGAGATTTTTCTCGGGATAGATGTAGATCATCCGTCCGCAGGAAGAAGTCGTGCAGGGGTTGTCACAGTGGCACACACGGCGCTTGGATTTATCTGCCGGATTGTATTCCCATTTCATTTTGGGGCATACAAACTTCATGGTTGGGATCTTGCTTTTTAAATGAGATTTGCTTCCTTCCCTTTTCATGGGAAGCGTCGGATCATGCGGACAGCATGGAATACCGTTCTCATTAAAGGTATAACAATCATCCTCCATGGAAAGTTTGACGCGTAGGGGAATGAAGGCTTTTTCAAACCTGATGTCTCCAAGAAGGGATTTATAAATTTCAATCGTATCAAACGCAGCGTCCCCGAGAAATGTTTTGGGATTGATCAGCGGATGCTTTTGGAAGAAATCAATCAAAACCGGAAGGAGCGCTTTGGAGTCAGCAAGCGATTTGTCTTCATCCGGGGAATCGGATTTTTTCTCGATCACGATATCAGGGTGTGCATTTAGAAAGTCCTTGTTGTAAAAAGTTATGTCACGGACAATGCCAAGACCATTGGTGATGATGCCGAATTTATAGGCATAGCAGAAGTGTCCGTTGATATACATCTGCTGGATTGCCGGGTTAGCAGCAGCGTGCGAGGGCATGGAGCCATAGGCAGCTTTGTAAGGGTCATAATTCTTATCATAGTTGTGAGATCTGGCAAAGGCTTTCAACTGTTTGATGATGCGGTTTATGTATTTGGGATTGTTTTCAGCAACCATTGCTTCAATGCCGGATGTGTCAAAGATAGACATGGCAGCCAAATGAGGATCGATTTTCTGGCATATCGGTTCGGTCAGGTCAACAAGATGGTCGAACATGGATTGTAAGTCCGGTAAAAAATCCTGTCTGAAGCGGGTGAACTTGGAAGCGTCTGGAACAATATCGAATCCACAGAAATCACGTAATTCCTGAGAGTATTTCAAAAAAATGATCAGGAGTGTATCAGTCGGGATTGAAAAAATGCATTGAATCAGGAGCGCCTTAAGCATTGGGTACAGCTGGTGCTTGCGAGGTCTGCCGGTTTTTGCATGAAAATGAGTAACAAAAGAAACAGGAACAATTTCATCAAGGTTAATGGCTTCATCAAGAAGTGCTAGAAATTGATATTTGTCATTATCGAATTTATTTTGACAATCTTCAAAAACTTCTGCCAAAGTGAGCTGCTTATGTGTTATCATATAGGTATATCTCCTTTAGGTGGATTGGTATTTAGTTTCTGGACAATTCTATTTTACCATAAACCTTGAGGAGATATTTTATTTTGGCAACAAAAAAATGCCGTATTTATGCGGCTTTTGGCGTTTCGCAAACGCCTAAACGTAATATAGGGAAAAGGAGACAGATGAAGATGGCTGTTTGGCATGTATCGCAGACATATCAGCTCGTGATGATCATATTGTGTGCGTTGTTTATGGCAATTGTCGGTATACAACGTGAGAGTGAGATTACGAAAAATCTGCTGGTGACCGGTTTTTTGATCATGTTTCAAAATATCGGTTATCTGATGCTGATTTCTTCAGAAAATTTTCAGGAAGCAGTGATCGCTGTTCGCATTGAGTATATGGGAACGGCATATCTGGTGACCTTTATGATGATGTTCGTTTTGCAATATTGCAAACAGCAGATGAAACAATGGATCAAGGTCACGCTTTTGATCTTCGACTCTTTTGTACTGCTCGGTGTATGGTGTTGTGAATTTACGAAAATCTATTATTCGTCTCTGAAGTTTGTGCCGGAGCCGCTTCCGCATCTCGAACGCGGCATGGGACCGCTGTATGTCATGGCATCTGTGCTGATCGTTCTGCAGATGCTGTCCGGCATTTACGTATCATTTAATACCTGGCGTAAGAGCAGTCCGGGCAGATATAAGGTCTGTTGCGGAATCATTACATTGTCGTTGTTTTATCCGTTGATCTCTTATGGAGTTACCTTGTCGGGTGGATTGATGGAGGGATCCTATGATTCTGTGCCGGGATCGGCTGCATTGACCATCTTTGTGCTCGGTCTTGTCATGTTGATCGGAAAAATGTTTGACGGACAGGCTGTCGCCTATGCGGCGATCATCGGAAAACTCAAAGAGCCGGTGATCCTTGTGGACAGTAAATATCACTTTGTGGAGTGCAATGACCGGGCATATGAGGTATTTCCCTCACTGGTAGGATTGCGCGAGGGTGATGAGATCGCTGACCCGATGCTTCTCTTTACGCTGCAGAATGAGCGTGTCAGTGATATTATCAGCGATGATTTTATCATGCGTCCGGATGTACAGCAGATCGTGGAGCGCGGTGAGATCACCGGATATGCGGTACTCTTATCCGATCTGACGGAGGAACGTAAGCAATTGGAAGAATCCCAGCAGCTCAAGCTGGAGGCAGAGATCGCCAACAAGGCGAAATCGGATTTCCTTGCGCAGATGTCCCATGAGATCCGCACACCGATCAATGCAGTGCTGGGAATGAACGAGATGATCCTGCGGGAGAGCAGGGAAGACAGTGTGAAAAAGTATGCCATGGATATCAAGGATTCAGCGAGCTCCCTGCTCAGCATTATCAATGAGATCCTGGATCTGGCAAAGATCGAGTCTGGCAGGATGGAGCTGATACCGGCCAATTATGCCTTGTCCTCTGTACTCAATGATATGTATAATATGATGAATATCCGGGCAAAAGAAAAGAATCTGTCGCTCATTTTTGATATTCAAAAGGATATACCGAGTGAATATTTCGGTGATGACATCCGGCTTCGCCAGATCCTGATGAATCTTTTGACAAATGCGATCAAGTATACACAGACAGGCAGTGTGACTTTTTCAATTCGCGGCGGATCAAAGGGAACAGTTGCGTATCTGCGTTTTTCCGTGCTGGATACGGGTGTCGGTATCAGGGAGGAAGATATCGAAAAGCTGTTTGAAAAATACCGCCGTTTTGACGAGTCCAAACATCGCGATATTGAGGGAACGGGACTCGGCATGAATATTACGATGCATCTGCTTCGGTTGATGGGCAGTGAACTGAAGGTAGACAGTGTTTACGGAAAGGGAAGCTGCTTCTATTTTGATCTGCACCAGCGCATTACCAACAAAGAACCGCTGGGTGATTTCAGTGACCGCGTCGCACATCAAAAGCGCAATTATGAGTGGCAGACGTCATTTGAGGCACCGCAGGCACATGTACTTGTTGTGGACGATAACAGTGTCAACCGCAAAGTATTCATGAATCTGTTAAAGCAGACAAAAATGAAGATCGATGAGGCGGGCGGCGGAAGAGAAGCGTTGAGTATGATTGCAGTTACACATTACGACCTGATCTTCCTGGACCATATGATGCCGGAGATGGATGGCATCGAAACGTTGCATGAGATGGAGAAGATGGATCTTAGTACTTCCGGCAATGAAAATACGCCGGTGATCATGCTGACCGCAAATGCCGTGGTAGGAGCTGAGGAAAAATACATGCAGGAGGGATTTTACGGATTCCTCACAAAACCGATCATCCCTGAAAAGCTGGATGCGATCATCTGCAAATATCTGCCGCAGGATCTGCTGGTCTACGGCAGCGGCAAACCGATCTCACCCGTTGACGCTGAACAGGTGGGTAAACCGATCTCGTTGCAGCCCCTCGATGAATTTGACTGGGAGGCAGCGATGCGGATCCTGCAGGATGAGTCCATGCTGATGGAAACATTACGGGATTTCGCGGAGTTTTTGCCGCAGACGCGGGATGAGCTGAATCTGTATATGGATTCGATCGATGCAAAGGAGACATTGGACAGTTACCGTATCTGTGTACATAGCTTAAAGAGCAGTGCAGCGACAGTGGGTGCGATCCTTTTATCAAAGCTGGCGAGACTTTTAGAGGAGGCGGCAGCGAATGAGAATATGGAGCGGCTGCGTACACTGCATCCGGTTCTGGTCGAGGAGATCGACCGGCATTACGAGCGGTTGTGTACGATCTTTCCGGATAATTCTGATGCACTGATCAAGGATGACGGGGAATTTTGGACTTATGTTGCAATGCTTCGCGGCAATCTGGAACAGCATGAGCTGAGTGCCAGTGATATGATCGTCCGTGAACTGGTGAAGTATTCCAAAGGCAAGCCACAGGAGAAAGATGTGAGCGAGCTGAAAAGACAAGTAGATATGCTGGAGTTTGAAGAAGCCGTTTCCATTACCGACCGTATGATGCATCAGATGAAAGGAGGCGCAGAATGAAACAGATATTGATGATTGGGAAATTTAATTCTGTTTTTGAAGACATTGCTGCGACCTTGAAGCTGAAATACCACGTGCAGATGTGTGTGGACAATCTGGACATGGTAAAGGGATTGTTAAAGATCAATAAACCGGATGCAGTTGTATTCTGTCTGATCGGTCTTGATATGGATGGTAGAAAGATCATGACAGAGCTGCAGTTTTACCATGTTGAAATACCGGTGATCTGCGTCGGATCGCGGACGGACAAGGGTATTTACGGAGAATTTTTCCAGAACCAGCAGTTTTGCTGGGTGAGCAGGGATGGGATCAATGAGGAACTGCTTGGCGTGGTATCGGATATGCTCGCTGTTGCGGCTAAGAAGCATCCAAAGCAGGATCACGGTGAGCGGAAAACAGTGTTGGTGGTTGATGACAATCCGATCCTGCTCCGTTCGATGAACGGTATTTTATCTTCACATTACGATGTGATGCTGGCAAATTCCGGTACAAAAGCGATGACAATGATCGGACAGCGTGTGCCGGATGTGGTCTTTCTCGACTGTGAAATGCCGGTCTGCGACGGAAAGATGACCTACAAAATGTTAAAGGATCTGGATGAGATGAAGGATGTGCCGATCGTATTTCTGACCGGTATCAACGATGCTTCTTACATACAGGACGCTTTGAAACTGCAGCCGGCGGGGTACCTTTTGAAGCCGGCCAGTAAGGAACGTATATATGAGACACTGCAGCGTGTGCTGGGTGGAAGATGATGAGAAAAAACCATTCCCTTAAAAGGTGTTGTATATCAAGGGAATGGTTTTTTGCTGATAAAATTTCTTGATGCAAAAAAGCTGCTGGAAAGAGGCTTGCTATTTTGCTTGCAATATAATACAATTGAATAACAATGAAGTGCAACTGTAAAGGAGATGGTATTATGGCAAATTCTTTAATTCAATTACGAATTGATGATAAGCTTAAAACAGAAGCAACAGATATCTTTGAAAAATTAGGACTGGATTTATCTACTGCGATCCGGATTTTTCTGACACGTTCTGTCGAAGAAAAAGGAATACCGTTTACGATGAAATTGAGTAATGAGCGATATAAAGCAGAAGCTGCAGTAAGAGCAATGAGAGAAATGAGCAAAACAGCGGAAGCAAACGGTATTGCTGATATGACATTAGATGAAATAAATGCTGAGATAAATGCTGCCAGAAATGAGGTGTAGTGTGAAGTATTTTGCGGTGATAGACACAAATGTTCTGGTGTCTGCAATGCTTAGATGGGATTCTGTACCTGGATGTGTCTTAGAGCAAGCATTTGTAGGAGATATTATACCATTATTGAATGAACAGGTGTTGAAAGAGTATATGGAGGTGCTCAAGCGTCCCAAATTTCATTTTGAAGAGGAAAAAATAAATATAATCATTGACGGAATGGTTAAGCGTGGTGTTTTTGTTGATGCAGAACATACCGGCCAGGTATTGCCTGATCCGAAAGACATAGTATTTTATGAAATTGTTATGGAAAAGAGAAAGTATAACGAAGCGTTTTTGATTACGGGAAATATGAAACATTTTCCATCAGAGCCATATATCGTTACTCCGAGAGAAATGTTGACAATACTAGAAAGTGAATAAGTAATGACTAGAATCTTTAGGCGTAGCTTCACATAGGGGAGTTACGCCTTTTCTGTTTCGTTCCATTTCAAAGGGGGTTCGTTCCATTTCGCGGAAGAAACTTCTTTTTTTGCCGATAAAATAAATGACAGATTATATAAGACTTGTCAGGATTTGAGGTGTGAAATTTATGGAGATAGCAATCGTCGATGACGAAAAAGTTATCAGGGAGCAGATCAAAGAACTGGCCATAAGATATGCGCCGGACTGCAATGCAAAAGCCTATGAAACAGGAGAGGCGCTGTTGGCAGAGGGAAAGAAGGCAGACATAGTATTCCTCGATATTCAGATGGAGGGCATGAATGGCATTGACACCGCCAGAGTCTTGCGGGAAAAGCAGGAAGATACAGTGCTGAATTTTATTACCGGAGTAAAGGAATATGTGTTTGAAGCCTTTGATGTGGCAGCATTTCATTATCTGTTAAAGCCTGTGGATGAAAAGAAATTTTCTGAAGTTTTTGAACGGGCAAAAAAGGAAGTGGAAAAGAGAAAAAAGCAGAGGCAGGAAACTGTTTTTATCAAGACCAGAAACCGGAGCTTTACCCATATAATCTCATGAATGACTATATGTTTCGGGTGGTGCTGCAGGAAAATAAGTTCGTGCTGCGAGGGCTTATCGGCTCACTGTTACACTTAGATCAGGGGGAGATAAGATCCGTGGAGATCAAAAATCCCATCAAGCTTGGAGAGCAGATCGACGACAAGACATTTGTATTGGACATTGAAATATTGTTGAATAATGACACTTGCCTGAATTTAGAAATGCAAGTGTTAAATGAGGGAGATTGGGTCGATCGTTCGCTGAGTTATTTATGTAGAGCATACGATGATTTGCAACAAGGTGAAGATTACAGTGAGGCGAAGTGTGCCATACATATCGGGATTCTGGATTTTACGCTGTTTAAAGATGTTCCGGAATTTTATGCCTGTTATAAACAAGTCCCCTTCATATCGTCTATCACAGATGCCGGAGGTTTTTCCTGTAATGACGTAGATCTTCCTCGCTGACCTCAGAAA
This sequence comes from bacterium, assembly GCA_004562765.1. Taxonomy (GTDB): domain Bacteria; phylum Bacillota; class Clostridia; order Lachnospirales; family Lachnospiraceae; genus W0P33-017. Next base: position 24,192 of record SFRL01000046.1, read on the forward strand.
TAATTCTGTCAAGTGTATCAAGTAATTGCTTTTTATCCTCTGGCAAACTTCCTCTGAGCTGAAAGGCATTGGAAGCTCCCATTGCGGCAAAATATGTTGAAATATTCAGGTTTTCCACAAGGGTTCGAAGCTCCCGGTACTTTTCAAGCTCACTTTCTTCTTCCCAGGTTCCGTTTTGGATTTCTTGATATAGATCGGATTCAGGATAAACCGTCAGCATATTAGGACCAATCAGAAAAGGATGCAGCTGATTGAAAATATGTGCGGATGCTTTCGCACCTGCTTCACCTTTTCCCTTTCCGGAAATACCGGTCAGATAGAAGAAACCATATTCGATACCCGCCTGCTCTAATCGTTTGCATTGGGTTAGAATATCTTTGGAATGATAACCCTTACGCATAAAGGCAAGTGCCTCATCATCTGCTGTTTCCACACCGATCGTCAGTCCGTTGTAACCCGCCCGATGGAGTTGAATCAGTTCATCATCTGTCTTGTTTGCCGGATCTGTAATACGTGCAAAACAGCCGATGGATTCGACAGAGGGAAAATACCTGTGAATGAGTGAGGCAATTTCGAGCAGTTTCTCTGTTTTCAGAACAAAGGGATTGGCTCCGGTTAAGAAAACTCTCTGAATTGGGTCAGGATCATCTTTCCCCTGCAGGCGAGTTAACATCTTAGAATGGGGATTTGTGCGCAGAACCTGAGCTTCCAGTAAATCATTATCTATGTCCTCCATAGGTGACATCCTGAATTTGAACGGTAAATCACTGTAAAGTGTGCAGAATTTGCACCTGTGATGTGTGCAGCCTGCGGTTACTTCTAAAAGCAGAGAGTCTGCTTCGTAGGGTGGACGCCATATTGTACCTGTGTAATGCATGATAAACACCTCTTTTAAATGAATTATGCACAGGTAACGAGGCAAACCTGTACATGACTGTCTCGTTGGCATCATTATAACAAAGGACTCTGAAAAAAGAAGTACTGTACTTTTTTGAAGTACCTTTTATTTTGATGCAAAATAGAGTATAGTCAAGATGAAAGGAGAAGAGGTAAATGAGAAAATCAGAATCTGCAGTCAGCCGGTGCAAAACGATTTCAACGGTGCAGAAGCTATTGGGTGGAAAATATAAGATTGAGCTTCTCTGGTATATCGGCAAGTGTGATGTTCGACGTTTTGGACAACTTCGCCGTCAGATTGGAGAAATTACTGACAGTTCGCTTACCAAACAGCTCCGGGAACTGGAAACAGATGGTTTCATTC
>SFRL01000093.1 GCA_004562765.1 bacterium
GGCAATCATAAACCCACGATACTCCTCTTTCATTGCCGCTAAAAACTCAGGCTGTTTGAGCTGTTCTGCCAGCCATGCGGTTTCTTCCGGAAAACCATTACTGCGGATTTCCGACAAAGAGGGGAAGAATCCCATTTCCTTTGCTTCATCAGAGAGGTCATGGTAGAGATACCAAAGAGACTGAGCGACCTTTTCCCGCTCAAAGCCAGGAGCTTCCACTAATTCCACATTGGTAGCGTACCGCCCGCTGTCCAACAGCTCTCCAATCCGCTTTGTAGCATCCTCCCAGGGGATGATCTGCGCCCTGGGGCTATCAATGGCAGAGGAACCTTTGGCAAGGTGAATCCCATCCCCGGCGTACCATGCGGAAATATTTCCGCTGTCCTCTTTCAGACCAAAACCGCCGTGGTAGACCTGTTTCAAGGTCTGGGCGATTTCTTCCACCGGCTTCTGCTTCATATAGTCAAGCACTACGATTTTTCTTGCATCATCGGTATTGCTGCCAAGCAGAAGGAAGTGGTCAATTTCTTCCTGAGAAAAAGAAAAAGCAGAGGGCTTGCGGCTCTCTGCTTCGTCGATAAAACGGATTTGTTGTTCTTCTGTGAGGAAAAGGTTCAGGGTCAGCTGTTGATAAGCTCCGTCATCACGACTTCCTCCGCTTGTGCTTTCAGGCTTTCCATGTGTTGCACCCACGCCATCTGCTGCGTCTCTTTGTCCGGTGCGGGGCTGTTCTTCAGGTACTGGTTCATCAGGAGTTCCACTCTGGCTTTCGCCGTTTCCTCGATCTCCCACAGGTGGGGGAACAGGGTCTCCGTCAGAATCATGTCGTTCAGGAGCATCGGATTGTTCTGCTCCAGGAATGTCCTTCTCATCCTGCCGTACTTGCCCAGCGGTCTTGCTTCCTCGTTCTCCAGCCTGATATTCGGGATTCTGTAATCCCCGGCCTGTCTGTAAGTCATTTCGTTCATAATCTGCGCTCCTTTCAGCAGTTCTGTTCTGCTCGTATTCACCAATCGCTTTTTCGATTTCCTGAAACATCCGTGAGCTGATTGCATTGACTGCGGTGCCGAGGGCATTTACCGTCTGGCGGGTGTTAAAGTCAAAAACATTCAGGAAATCCTCATGCTCGAAGTAGTTGTCAGGGTTTTCGACCAGTCGGCAGTACATCGCATAGGATACGCTGTTTGCAACCGCCCTCTTGAAAGCCACTTCGATGTTAAGTTCATCATACTCCTCAAGGAAGCTGTTCGCAACGATGTCGAGGATCGGCTTTTTATAGTCGTCCCAATACTCAGCAGAAAGAGACAGCGCAATCTCCTCAAGCTGTGCTTCCAACAATCCGTCTGCGGTGATTCCGAATGTACGCTCCATGGCACCCATCACATACACCCGGTTTTCCTCTGTAACCTCCCACGGTTTCAATTCGGGAGAGGAACGGCGAACACCGGTATCAGCCACATCGAACACATAACGCAGATAGGGCTTTTCCCTGTTGGTCACAAACAATGCAATGCCGGTGGAACCCCGTCTGACATACCTGCGATAGTTTTCGTCATTCCACTCGTCATACGGCTTGCAGAAAGTGGCGTTGGGGCGCTGGGCGTAGATCATCACCTGTTCCGGGTAGGTGAACTCATAATTCCGGGACACCGTTACCAGAAAGGAAGTCCAGTTATCCTTATTCGATGTGATCTTCCCGAGGGTCTCTTTCGCAAGCCCGGAATAAAATCGCTCTTTAGCGTTCATCTTTTCCCTCCAATCCTTAAAAATCCGGATAAAGGTTCAGCTCATCAAAAGACTCATCATCCAGTTTGGATAACTTATTGAGAACAGAATCAGCCAGGGCGCAAAGCTCGGCTTCCTCCTGTGAAAGCTGCTCCTTCATCTGCAAGAGAGCTTCACACAGCCCCGACCTTGTGCCGGGGCTGTAAAGCATCATCAAATTCAGTTCATCTCGTGTGAAATCCATCATTCCATATCCCTTTCCGGGTGGCTTCTGGGCGGTTTATGGGGTGTATCGAAAACCGACATTTCTTTCAGCTGTTCCAACACGGAAGGCCGCTCTTCCGTAGCGGGAGCTTTCCCGTTGTTGATGATGCCATCCAGCATCCCATAGTCGTCCTCCATAGCCATCTCTGCGTTTTTCAGATAGTTTTCGGGTTTCATAAAGTTCTGAAGCTCCACGAAACCGAAGGCATCAACGTAATAACAGGATACTTCACCGGCGACCTTGAGCGCCACGATGTCGCTGACCGACATACTGTGCCCTCTGAAATCCTCCGGGTGGTCTATATTGAACCTGGTATAAAGAGCTTCCAGCTGCTCGGCAGCACCGGCGGACTGCTCAATCGGGCCATTGTAAACCACCTCATAATGGTCAATGGTCGGCTGATTTTCCAGCTTCTGAATGTGCCAATACGGCATGAAACGAAACTCATCGGTCTCGTCAATGTGTTTTAGCTGAAGGACTGCGTAAGAGTCCGTGGAGCTTTCCAGAAATGCCACCATTCTGTCATCGGGGGTGGTATTTCCATGAACATCATCCCATTTTTCAATTTTCATAGACAGCCTCCTTATCGTTCCGGTTCCTTATGCTTATGCGAGGGAGTGGCAGGCGCAGCCTTTTCTGCCGCCTGTGCCAGCTTTTCCATGACCGACTCACGCTTTGGCGGGCTGAGCTTATCCAGCTGACTTCTCAGCACCTTGGCAACCTCTACGGCAGTTTCCTCACGAGACTCCGCAATGGCCGTATCCAGAAACTCACGGTACGGAGCGGTATTACCGGAGGCAAGGTCTTCCTTAATTTTCTGAATATGTGCCTGCATATCATCGATCTGATCCATATATTCATAGGGATCGAAGTTCTCAGCAAAACGGTCGAGCTTGAACGCAAGCTCTGCAATAGGGTCGTTCACCACAACCGCCTGCCTGCCAACCTCAAAAGCCTGTTCCATCACATCCTCATAGACCATGGCACGAAGCTCCCTATGTTCCAGACCAAAGGATTCCAGAATTTCTTTTCTGGCTTCGATCATGGACAAATCCGGGTTATCCAGCTGACCGCCATCTATCTCGTTGTAGTTCTCATCCAACAGAGTATAATCGTATCCGTCCTCACAGGTCTGCACCGCCAGGATTCTGTCCCGACCGACTTTCCATGCAGCTTCGTCACCCATAATCTCAGGCTCCGCCATATAGGTTGCACCGTTACGCTCCATGATTTCTGCGAACTGGCAGATGTGGAACACATTGTAGCCGACCTGGGTGTGGTACTCGTCGATGAATTTGCAGGGCTTCACGACGGTTTCATCGGAATAGTGAATCTGAACACAGCCGCCGTCAGGAATACGAAACAAATCCTTATAGCGGCTGTCGATAAATCGGATGTCCTTGCCGTCCGGGTTATATTCATTTCTCATTTGCGTTTTCCTCCGTTATCAAATTCCATGTTAAACTTGATCTTCCCGTCCTCGAATACCTCCATATAGACCGTAGCATCAAAGGTATTTCCGGTCTTGGCTGATTTGCAGCCTTTCAGTTTGATTTTCCCAGAGCCGAGCAGCTTCTGTGCCGTGGCACTGGTCATGCTCTTGCCGATACTCTCGAAGTAGCGGTTGTTTTTCCAGAGGGCAAACTTGCAGCTTCGGTTAGAACAGAAAAATGCCTTCACCTTTTCCTCTACAGAACTGCCGCAGACAGGGCATTTTCCCACGGCATTGCTTTCTTTTGACATCAGAACCTCAGAGTCCCGAATGACCTCATAATTCTGAATCAGACCGGCAATCACATCTTTGATCTCATCCATAAAATCCTCGCTGGCGTATTCGCCTTTCTCAATGAGCAACAGCTTTTCCTCCCAATCCGCTGTCATAGATGGGGACTGAATCTGTTCGGGCATGACTGTTACCAGAGCCGTACCCTTGTGGGTCGGAATCAGATGCTTGGTTTTCTTATCGCCTTGCCGTTCCAGAAAACCAATGCGAACCAGCTTTTCAATGATACCGGCACGGGTTGCGGGCGTTCCCAGACCTTTGCGTTCCACCTCATTGGGCATTTCATCCGCACCGGCAGTTTCCATGCTCTGCAGGAGCGTATCTTCGGTGTAGTGCTTCGGAGGAGAAGTTTTACCTTCCTTAATTTCCGTGCTGATGACAGCTATTTCATCGCCAACGGAAACGGAAGGAAGCACCTGTTCATTTTCGTCGTTTTTTGTCGAATTGCTTTTCTTGACATAGGCTTTCCAACCCTCATGCAGAACGGTTTTACCCTTTGCAGAGAATGCTGTGCCGCCGCAGTCCAGCTCAATGACTGTCTCTGTGTATCGGTGCGGATCTCCCACAGCCACAAAAAGACGGGTGGAAATCAGCTGCAAAATTGCAAGCTCGCCCTTGGGAAGCTCGTTCAGATTGCATTTCTGCAATTCTCTGGTAGGGATAATGGCATGGTGGTCTGCGACCTTTTTGTTATCCACAACCTGCTCCGCATGGACAGGTACGTTATCCACACCCGGAGAGGGGAATGTGTGGAAAGCCATAGTTACGAGGTCTGGCAGATTGTGTGCCATATCGTCTGTCAGGTATCTGCTGTCAGTACGAGGATAAGTGACCAGCTTCTTTTCATAGAGATTCTGTGTATAATCCAAAGTCTGCTGTGCCGTATAGCCCAGCACACGGTTGGCATCTCTCTGTAAACTGGTCAGATCATAAAGTGCAGGCGGCTTTTCACTTTTCTCTTTGCGCTCTGACTTTGTGACAGCAGCAACAGAACAATCTTTGCTGACTGCTTCGGCATCCGACTTCTTTTTGAAGCGTTCGCTTGCTGCCGTAAACCCATCCAGTCCAATCTGAACCGT
>SFRL01000047.1 GCA_004562765.1 bacterium
TTTAATGATTATCGTACACCATACGAAGCCCGGATGGCAGCGTAACCAATTAATGATATTTTTTAGCCACAAGTGTTACAAAAATGCTTGACCACAACACCCTTAATTATTTGAGTTTTGCTTCTATTCTGTTTCTGAAATATTAAAAAACACCTCCTGCAAAAAGTTCTTGCAGAAGGTATCAGCTGACTACCAATGAAATATACAAAATTTCTATCTTCACAATAGGTCATGCCCTTTTTCACAGACCTGATAGATCTCTTCCATTTTTTCATCCACCAAAGGCTGTAGCTTTTCTGTCTGCCTTTTTACAACCTCACGATAGATAAAATAGGGAAGGATCCAGCCAATAAATCCCGGAATGGCAAGCAGTACGCACAGCCAGACGATCGGTGGTTCATGAACTACCGCAAAGGTCGAACCGGCCATAAATACAGTTCCCATGATTCCAACCGCTAATGACCAGATCGTAGCTGCCGATGTCTTTGCTTTCCGCAGCTTGTTCAGATCCTGTGCACAAGCTTCAAAATTTCTCTGAAGCCTTGTCAGCTCCATTTTATTGATGATCTTCCGGTCGCGTTTCATCCGGATGGTTACATGATGCGGGTTTCTGACATCAGAAAGTTCTTCCTCCGGAACCCAGCCAAAATTCTCATAACAGTCCAGATACATGGATACCAGATTTTCACTTACTGTGATTTCTTTATATTCATATCCCACAAAAGATTTTTTTTCCTGTTCCATTACATTACTTCCTCTCCGCCTGAGCTATGAACTTTGGGCAGCCAAACCGTAAATTTCGTTCCCTGTCCCGTTTTACTTTCGACTTCGATACCTCCGTCTGATAACTGAAGTACCCGCTTCACAAGCGCAAGTCCAAGCCCGTTTCCTTCTGTAGAATGAGAGGTATCTCCCTGATAGAATTTATCAAAAATACGTTTCTTTGTTTTTTCATCCATTCCGCATCCGGTATCCGCAACAGAAACGGTTACTCCTTCTTCATCTGATATCTGTGAGAAAGTAATGGTTCCGCCCGGCGGTGTGAACTTCACCGCATTGGATAACAGATTTGTCCAGACAAGCTCTAAAAGTCCCAGATCCGCCTCTATCATCACTCTCTCCTCAATATCCGCCTCAAACTCTATATTTTTTCGCTCCCACACATCTTCAAACTGTAAGGCACATTCACATAGCTGGGCACACAGATCATACTTCTGTGGAACCGGTTGAATGGTCTGCTTTTCCAGCTTATTAAGCTTTAGCATATTCGTGATCAGATTGGAAAGGCGTTTGGTGGCCTGAAGAATATTTTCTGTGTATTCCCTGCTCTTTTCGTCAGCAGTTCCCTCCAGTTGAAGAAGCTCTGCATTATTTTGTATCACTGCAAGGGGTGTCTTGATCTCGTGGGAAACATTGGAAAAGAAATCTGTTTTCAAAGTTTCTATACTCCCCAGCTCCTCCACCATCTTATTGAAATCCGTAAACAATACATCCAGATGGGTATATTTGTCTGCCGTGTGATGAGGAGCGAGATACACAGAAAAGTCCCCGGAAGCCACCTTACGGGCAGCTTCGGAAAACTCTTCAATGGGCTTCTGGTAATGTCTGGTGATCTGATAATTCGTCCACAGTGTAAATGCTACTGCTGCCAGAAACCACAACCCAAAGACTGCGATCTGGCTGTGACGCGGAATGTTCCGGTAATCAATCGCGGTACCGATTATTTTCATCTGGACGGTTGTAAATGCTCCAAATAGAACAAATACTAACAAAAATGTGGAGATTGGAAAAATTTTTTTCTTTACCCGCGCATCGCGGTATTCTGTGCGCGCCCTCATACCAGCACCGCCTTATATCCAAGTCCCCGCACGGTCTTAATCTCAAACCCGTCACAGTCTGAAAATTTATCTCTTAACTTTGTGATATACACATCCACCGCTCTGAGACTGGTATCACTGTCCACTCCCCAGAATTCATCCATGAGCTGCGCTCTGGAAAAAGTTTTGTTGGGATAGGAAAGCAACTTATAAAGGATATTGAACTCCCTTGTCGTCGCGGGAATTTCTTCTCCGGAAATCTTTGCTGTCATGGCATCTGCATCCAGCTCCAGATTTCCCACCACCAGTTTTCTGTCCATTTCAATGTTTGCACGACGTAAAAGCGCCCGGACGCGAAGTAACAGTTCATCCAGTTCGATCGGCTTTACCATGTAATCATCAATGCCCAGCTGAAAACCTTTTTGCTTGGAAGGCAGGTCATCCTTTGCAGACATAAAGAGGATCGGAATATGCTTATTTACCCGCCTCACCGTTTCGGCAAACTCAAACCCGTCAATCTCCGGCATCATGATATCTGAAATGATCAGCTCATATAAGTGATTGTACATTTCCTCATACGCATCATTTGCAGAGAGGCACCCCTTTGCATGAAAACCGCTGTCATTTAGGTATGTACATACGATCTGGTTTAGTTTTATATCATCTTCTACTACAAGTATATTTATCACTCGCATTTTCCTCCCTGTTTGCATTTTCTGATCTGTATCGTCGTTTGAATGATGATATAGACAGCCATTCCAAGAACAACCATACACACTCCGGTGCCGGTGATCGCTGACATACGCTGTCTGAAAGCTGCGTCTCTTGCCGCTCCAAACTGTGTCAGCATCGCTGTTTCCAGTGAGAGCATGGATACCAAAGCGGCTGTCAGATTGATCACTTTTGCCGCAGACATCACCGGACTTCCGTATTTTCTGAATTTTATCACATTCATCACCGCAGAGATCACCGCATAAAAGGTATACAGCGCCATCAGGTAGATCAGCATCCCCGGGTAAGTAAAACCACTGTTCTTGCTTACCACAAGGATCGTTATTCCTGCCCGAACCCAATTCACGATTCCTGCCACACCTGTGATCGTAATAACCAGGGCATACGCAGACAAAACATACGCAAGGTTGGCAATAACCGGATGCACCGGCTCATTCACAAGTATCCATATAACGAGCACAAACGAAGGTACAGCGATCAGCAACGTAGGAAGAGGTGGCAGGAAACATATTTTTTTCATACTCCTTAATAGTTTCTGCAAGTCCATCATATACCTCTCACATCGGAAAGTCTATTTGCGTTTTGAGAATTTTTTGATAGTATACCTTGCCTTTGTTCACGTTTTATTTGAGTTTTGTTTCAGAATTGTTAATTTTTAAATCTGAAATTCCGTGTTTTCTAATATAAACTTAATACTCCAACCGTTTCAGACTATCCATGGAAAATGTATATTCCGGCGTGTGCAGCGGATCCGTCAATTCATTGACATAATACCACGGATCATTCTCGTGAGCCGGATTTTTCAGCAGATGAAACTGCTGCGCCGGCATATAGCCCTGCGCAAGCAAAAAGGCTTTATTTCCGGCATCGTTTTCACAGACATCAACCACCAGAACGACATGTCCGGGACTGCCGCCGTGAAGAAATACATCACCGGCCCGGATCTCCTCCGGTCCGATCGGCGTTGCCTCACTGTCCATCGACAGCGTTCCTGCATAGGAAAATACCATCTTCATATAGTCCTGAAAACACTCATAGGAATCGTCATATCCGCTCGATGCCACCCACGAGACCGTATTTCCATCAACTTTGATGCGCTGTCCATCCCGCCACTTGCTGTATTCCGCAAGAAATCCATTCGTGAAATGGAAAGCAATGCGTTCATACTGACCGGTGTGTCGGAAATACTCCGCATATACGCGCATGACAGAGTCCGCGCACTGCTGCAGATCCTGATTTTCAATGCGCAGATCAAACACAGCCACATGCGCGCTCTGATTACCCTTTTCGCTTCCGTCATATAAGAGCACCGGTGCGCCGTCCTCCTTCATCGGATAGGAACGCAAAAACTGCGCCAGACTTTCATCCTCTGCCACAGTTCTTGTGTAACCTTCCGGAGTAAGCACTCTCGTTTCCAGCGTCATTCCTGTTGGATCGATCAACATTGCTTCCTCCGGCTTCTCCGCACTTGCATCCGGCGGATCATCCTGTGCACTGTTTATAGGCAACTCAGGTGTGAACTCTGCTCCGGCATCCTCCGAAACAGACTCAGATAGTTCGGGCACACCCGACTCCTCCGGAACAGACACCGACGGTCCCGGCACACCCGTCTCCTCCTTCGGAACCATAGAAAATTTTGCACACCCCGTCAACGCGGTGCACAGTGCCGCCAACATCACGATCTCTAAAATTCTTCTATTCCTCCTCATACTGTATGACCTCCTGTGTGTATTTACGTTCCATATCATGCCGTTTTTTCCGGTTTTCGACTGTCTCAAATAAAATAGAAAAATCATAGTCCTCCGGATACAACTCGCTGGCCGCCACGTGCAGCTTCACGCGCTTATGGTTGATCCATATCTTTTTTCCGGGAAGCTGTACACGCAAAATACCTTTCTCATTGACCGGCTCACAGACAATGCCGATCTTTTTGTCCGGATAGACCATGACGCTGTCGCCCCGCCTGAACTTCTCCGTCAGTTCCGTAGTGGGCTTTTGGGATTTCATTTTTGAAATCTTTGTGTGATTATTGGACTGTAGTGCCATTTTTTGCCCTGTATGTTTCGAGCTATTTGCTTTCCCGGGTGTATTGCGGCTGTTTTCTGCAAATGCATAATTCCCTACCGCATCTTTCCCATAGGCAGCCTCGATCGCCACTGTCAACATCTCCGAAGGCATTCCCAGCCGGTCTGCGATATAAAATGCGCAGCTCTCCCCGGCTTCCCCGATCACCATCTGATAGGTGGGGCGAAGCGTTTCCTTATCGAAGGTCATTCTCGCATTGATGATGCCCTCCGCCTTCGCCGCATACTCCTTGACCTCCGGGTAATGGGTGGTTACGAGAAATGTTGCACCGCTCTTTCTAAGTTCCTCCAGAATGGCGATCGCGATTCCCATACCCTCTGCCGGATCGGTTCCTGATCCCATTTCATCCATGATCACAAAGCTCTCCCGGTTGATCTCACCCAGCACCGTGAGCACGTTTTTGATGTGCGCAGAAAAGGTAGACAGGTTTTCGGACAGATTCTGCCCGTCTCCGATATCGCACAGGTACGAGCTGTTCATGCAGATATCCGCTTCCCCACAGGTGACATGCAGACCACACTGTGCCATCATACAGTTTAACATGACCGTCTTGATCGCCACGGTCTTTCCGCCGGTATTCGGTCCGGTGATGACAATGCCGCGCGTCTCACCGCCGATCTCAAACTGCAGCGGTATATTGACCGCACGATCCATCAGCGGGTGTCTGGCGTCCTTTAGCACGATCTTCCGCTGCGTATTGATCTGCGGCTCTACCGCCTCCATGTCCATGCTGAATTTTCCTTTTGACAGGATAAAATCCAGCCGCTCCATCATGGATATGTTTTCGTTCATGACATCTGCCGTGGCAGCCACCATCGCCGTCAGTGTATAAAGAATTCGATACACCTCGTTTTCTTCACTGATGCGCAGAAGCTGCAGCTGTTCTGCGTATTTTGCCACGCCCTCCGGCTCGATAAACAGCGTGCTTCCGGTGGCAGACTGATCGATCACACTGCCCGGTACTTTCTGGCGGTATTCCTTTTTTACCGGAAGACAAAGCCGCCCGCTGCGAAGGGTGCTGTAGTTATCTGCCATATATGCCTTATTGACACGCAGGATCTGCTCCGCCCGCTGCTTCATCTCCTCCTCACATTTTGTAATCTGACCTCGTATCTGTAAAAGCTCCTTGGACGCATAGTCATCAACCACTCCGCCCCGGATCTGCCTCGAGATCTCCTCACTGAGTTCCTCCTGCGCATCAAAGTTTTCCTCATAAAAACTCAGCGGATTGTCATACAGTTTTCCTCTTTCCAGATAGTCCTTCAAGCGCCGGATCGCTGCCAGTACCGCCTCTACCCGCTCCAGCTGATACGGTGTCAGGCAGTCTCCTTTTTCCGCAGCCGTCAAAATATCCTTGATCTCATCCACCGATTGAAGCGGGGGAGTCCCCAGCTTTTCCATCAGTGCTCTTGCATCCGTTGTATCCCGAAGCTGTTTGCGCAGTTCCCGTTCAGACAGATAAAATGATGTCTCTTTGATCCGTTCCTTTGCCCGTGCGGTCACTGCAAGATTCATCCATGTTTCTTTTATTTTATCAAATTCGATCTGCTGTTCTATATTCATTTCTGTTCTCCTCATCAGGTAACTGTTCATGGCAGTTACCTCTTTCTTATTTTTATTGGCACGAAAAAAGCATGACCATACAGTCATGCTTCTGATATTTTTACATAAACCTGTTTAGAGCCGTCCGCAAACCTGCTGATCCGCAGTATTTTTCACATCTGCTCTAAACTGTTCCATATGAAGCGATTGTAAGGCGAAAATGCCGACAGCCTGCGCTGTCAGCAAAGGGCAGACTGGTAGTGGGAACTACGAGTCACCCCTGCAATATTTATTTTGCAATTTTCTCCATTACAGTCACAATTAACATCCAATATCTCCAAAATCCGGAACTGCGTTGTATTTTTACAGTTCCAAAAGAATCATTTTTGTTCAACCGATTTCGATTGACTTAATGCAAAGTATAATCGTCCATCATCCGTCTGTCAAGTCCGTTTTTCCCGGTATCAGGCATCCTTGCGTCTATCATGATTTATTTTGCCCTTTTTCCCTAATGCCAGCCAGATGATAAATCCCGCAAAGATCACGGCTACGATCATCCAGATGCAGAGCGTCAGCGTTCCTCTGACCTTGAACATGTCATAGTAGCCTTTAAAATAGATTCCCAGTATGATCAACGGCAGCACATATGTCATGTATCCCCTGATCCAGCGCGGAAAATCCCTGCCTGAACCGGTATTTGTCTCTGCAAGAAAGTTCTCGAATCCCCAGCCGTTCTTTCTCGTACAGAACAACACAAACAACAGACTGCCGAGCGGAAGTACGTTATAAGATACGATAAAGTCCTCCAGATCCATGATCGAAGACCCATTGCCAAGGGGCTGGATTGCTGACAGTACATTAAACCCGAGCACCGCCGGAGCTGACAACACACTGATTCCCACAAGGTTTACCAGAACGGATTTCTTTCTGCTCCATCCGAAAAGATCGATCGACATTGCAATGATATTTTCAAAAACAGCAATGACAGTAGACAGCGCCGCAAAACTCATAAATACAAAGAACATCGTTCCCCAGATGCGTCCCGCCGGCATATGGTTAAATACATTCGGCAATGTAATAAACATCAACGAAGGCCCTGCATCCGGACTGATCCCGTAGGCAAAGCAGGCGGGAATAATGATGATTCCCGCAACCAGTGCGATCATGGTATCGATCAATACCACATTGACCGATTCCCCTGTCAGCTTGCGTTCCTTGGAAAGATAGCTTCCGAAGATCTCCATGGAACCCATACCTACACTGAGTGTGAAAAATGCATGAGTCATAGCGGCAAACACCACATTTCCAATGCCCTGATCCACCATTTTTCCGAAATCCGGAACCAGATAAAAACGCAGACCCTTCGCACTGTCTGCAAGTGTCACGGAACGCACCGCCATCACGATCATCAACACGATGAGCAGGATCATCATCACCTTACTCACCCGCTCCACGCCCTTTTGTATACCGAACGAGCAGATGCCGATGCACAGGAAGATGACAAGCAGTGTAAACGCCATCATGATACCGGGGTTTTGAAGCATTCCCTGAAATTCATGCTCTATCACTTCCACGCCTGCGTTTCCGATTCTCCCGGAAGCCATGACATGCACGTAATAGATCATCCAGCCTGCAACCATCGTATAAAACATCATGAGCAGATAGTTTCCGGCAAAGCCAAACCATTTAAAGTGATGCCATCTGGTTCCCTCCGGCTCCAGCGTTTTCAGAGCCGTACCGATACTGCTGTTGCTTCCCCGACCGATAGCAAACTCACAGATGAGGATCGGTATCCCCATCACGGCCAGACAGACCAGATAGATCAGAATAAATGCTGCCCCACCATACATTCCGCAAATATACGGAAACTTCCAGACGTTTCCCAGACCGACTGCGCAACCGGCGGATACCAGAATAAAACCCAGCCTCGATGCAAATTTTTCACGGTTTTTGTTTTCAGTCAATTCCAAACCCCTCCAAATAATTCTTATATAAGTGCTTATCAACTATCTTAATATAGAACCCTGTTTGAATCAAGCAGAATCATGCCCGGGAAGTTTTGGCAGAAAAACAGAAAATACGGAACCCTTGAAAAGTTCGGATGTCACCTTGATGTAGCCGCCTTCTTTGCTGACGATCTCCCTCGCCAGATACAATCCGATACCGACACCTTTCTCCTCATAGACCCGCGGCGAACGGTAAAATCGGGTAAATATTTTTGCCGTTTCTTCCTCTGTCATTCCAATTCCGCTGTCTGTCACGTCAATACATACAAACATTTCGTATTCTCTGGTGCTGACCGTGACCATTCCACCCGGCGGTGTATATTTAATCGCATTATCTACAATGTTTGCAAGCGCCTCCAACGTCCACTTAAAATCAAACAATGCCACAAGCTCCGATGGAATATCTACCCGAAAGGACACATCCTTTTGTTCGGCAGCCTGTTCGCATTCCAGCTGCTCCAACATTTTCCTTACGCTGTTTTGTTTTGGTGCAACAGCAATGATCCCGTTCTCCAACCGCGATGTCTTGACCAGTGACGCGATCAAAAAGCTCAGTTTTTCCGTCTGCGTCTCGATCTGACCTACGATCTGTCTTGTCCCCTCATCCAGCTCCGGTGCTTCTTTTAAAAGCTGCGCATAAAGCAAAATATTAGATATCGGTGTCTTCGTCTGATGCGAGATATCCGCAATAAACGTTTTGATCCGATCCTTTTCTGAATTGACCTGCCGGAGAGATGTGTTCCCGGCAGACAAATAACGATACATTTTCGCCTCCAGCTTTGAGAGCTTTTTTTCGTTAAAGGAACTCTCTGAAAAAGTATTATCGATTGCCCGGTCGATCATGTTTTCCAGACGAGACATGATGATTGAAGTCCGCACATACATGATGCCCACAAGTACAGCCAACACCACGATCGCAGCAATGAATACGATATACAACATACTTATTTCTCCCACACATAGCCGATGCCGTAAACAGTTCGGATCGGCGCTTCAGGCAGCTTCTGGCGCAGCCGCTTTACCGTTACAGACAGCGCATTTTCTTCTACAAATTCCGCTCCATCCGACCAGATCCGCTGCAGCAGCAGATCACGCGATAAGGTCTGCCCCATATTCTGCACAAACAGTTTTAACAGGCGCTGTTCCGTTTTGCTCAGTTCCACCGGCATATCGCCATCCAGAAACTTCATATTGCCAAAATCAAAAGAATAATTCCCGACCGCAACAACAGCCCCATCAACCATCCGTCGCCTGGTCACTGCATTGACTCTCGCCCGCAGCACAGCCAGAGAAAACGGCTTTGTAATATAGTCATCCGCTCCACTTTCCAGTCCGGTGACAATGTTTATCTCCAGATCATTTGCTGTTAAAAATATGATGGGAACGTGGCTGCTCTTTCGGATCTCGCGGCACAGATCCAGTCCGCTTCCATCCGGAAGATTAATATCGAGGATCACCAGATCAATGCTGTCATCAAACTTTTCTTTGCCCTCTTTTACACAATATGCCTGAACAACCGTCTCGTTACCAAACGATAAAGCAATCCCCTGATTTAATGCACGATCGTCTTCTACAACCAATAACTTCATCTCTATATACTCCCGGTAGTCCTTTTTCAAAATAATAGCCTTTTCTGCCCTGCCTCAAAGCAAATCATTCACACTTGTTACTTCTTATCATAATATAGAACCCAGTTTGATTCAAGCAGGATCACATCATACATCACGCACGATCGCACTTAATAATATTAGGTTTTTTTGACAATGGCTTTATATTTAAAAGTTTTTCTTGATTTTCTTTTTTTTAAGTGGTAAAACATTTACGAAATATACCAAAACTAGAAGAAAAGAGGTTAGATTATGAATGGTATCTTAATGATGATCATCGCCATTGTAGTACTGGGAGGTGCATATCTCCTGTATGGACGATATCTTCAAAACAAATGGGGAATTGACCCCGATGCAAAAACTCCTGCCTATGAGCTGGAGGACGGTGTAGACTATGTTCCCGCTGACACAAACGTGGTCTTCGGACATCAGTTCGCATCTATCGCCGGTGCAGGCCCGATCAACGGACCGATCCAGGCTGCGATCTTCGGTTGGGTTCCGGTTCTCTTATGGATCCTGATCGGCGGTGTGTTCTTTGGTGCCGTACAGGATTTCGCAGCAATGTATGCATCTGTAAAAAATAAGGGACGTACCATTGGTTACATCATTGAAGAGTACATCGGAAAGCTGGGCAAGAAGCTCTTCCTGTTATTCTGCTGGCTCTTCTGTATCTTAGTTATCGCTGCTTTCGCAGATGTCGTTGCAGGAACCTTCAACGGATTTGCTGTCGATGACGCAGGCGTTGTTACCTCAACCATCGCAGCAAACGGTGCGGTTGCAACCACTTCTATCTTATTTATCTTAGAGGCTGTTGCACTTGGATGTATTTTGAAATATGCAAAATTGAACAAATGGGTCAATACCGGTATCGCGATCGTAATGTTAGTTGCTGCCATCGCCATTGGTCTGAACTGCCCTATTTATCTTTCAAGAAGCACCTGGCATCTGATCGTATTTGCCTACATATTGATCGCATGTGTCACACCGGTATGGGCACTGCTTCAGCCCCGCGATTACTTAAACAGCTACCTTCTGATCTTCATGATCGTTGGTGCTGTCATCGGTGTATTTGTTTCCAATCCGTCATGCAACCTTTCTGCATTCAACGGATTTAACGTAAATGGACAGTATCTGTTCCCGATCCTGTTCGTAACCATCGCCTGTGGTGCTGTTTCCGGTTTCCACTCACTGGTATCTTCCGGAACTGCTTCCAAGCAGATCAAGAGTGAAAAGAGCATGCTGCCTGTATCCTACGGTGCAATGCTGATGGAGAGTATGCTTGCAGTCATCGCACTGATCGCAGTTGCTTCCTTTGCTGACGGCGAAGCTGCTGCCCAGGGACTGACAACACAGCCCCAGATCTTCGCGGGTGCGATCGCAAACTTCTTATCAGTGATCGGTTTACCTTATCAGCTTGTATTTACACTGATCAACCTTGCCGTATCCGCATTTGCGCTGACTTCATTGGACTCTGTCGCACGTATTGGACGTCTTTCTTTCCAGGAGTTCTTCGTAGATGAGGACACTGATATGGAGCATTTAAGCCCCTTCAAGAAAGTAGTGACAAACGCATGGTTTGCTACCATCCTCACACTGGTACTTGCATTTATGCTGGCAAAGGTCGGCTACGCAGAGATCTGGCCGCTGTTTGGATCAGCCAACCAGCTGTTATCTGTTCTGGCACTTGTTGCCTGTGCAGTATTCTTAAAGAAGACAAAACGTCAGGGCGCAATGCTCTGGGTTCCCATGTTCTTTATGATGGCAGTTACCTTTACCGCACTGACCATGACCATCGTAAAGCTTGTCTCTGCTCTGACAACCACAGGCCTGACCCTTGGAAGCACCATGCAGCTCATTTTCGCTGTACTGCTGCTGATCCTTGGTGTCATCGTTGCCATTCAGGGTATCAAAAAATTAACCGAGAAGGCTGACGCAAAGCAGGCTGCTTAATTCCGGCATTTGTCATTACATAACGAAAATAGAAAGGATACATCTTCCCGTACCCGGGAGGGTGTATCCTTTTTTTCAAACTCCGGTATCAACCGTGATCTGACTGCCATCCTTGAATTTTCTGATCCGGATCTGCTGCGGAATATTTTCCATCAATTCTTCCCTGTGGCTGATGATCCCGACAAGTTTATTTGTGCCGGAGAGATTGATCAGAATGTCCATCGCACTTTCCATTGATCTTCGGTCCAGCGTTCCAAATCCTTCATCAATAAACAGCGCATCCATCTGAATTCCTCCCAGATTTGACGACACAGTATCCGACAGGCCCAGCGCAAGACTCAGAGAAGCCTTAAAGCTTTCTCCACCGGACAAATTACCGACAGGGCGCCGGTGTCCGGTATAGTTGTCCAAAACCTCCAGATCCAGAAAATTGTTACTCTTCTTTCCTACCGCGTCTTCCTGCCTGTATAATTCATATTGTCCATCGCTCATAGGTAAGAGTCTTCGATTTGCTGCAGCAATGATATGATCGAATCCGTTTGCCTGAATATACTGCTCCAGAGTGATCTTTCCATTACCTGTAGTTCCCTTCACAAGATCATAGAGTCTCTTACAGATACTGTATTCTTTCTCCGCATGCTCAAGTTCACTTCTCTGCGAGAGAATCCGCTGCTGTTTTTCCGAATTGACAGTGATCCGATGTTCGGTGGAGATCACTGCTTGTCTGATTTCCTCAACGCGCTTTCTGATTTCCTCACACTGCTGTTGCAACTCATCAATATTGATCAGTGTCTTTCCTTCGGCATCTTCCTTCGCCTGCGCGAGCTGCGTTTGATTCGTTGCCACAGACTGTTTGTAAGCCGCTATAATATCCTCTGCTTCACGGATCGCATCTTCCGATACCACAAAGATCAGCATTTCATCTGCTGATGCAAAGCCCTGCGTCTGAAGCGCTTGATCCAGTGATGCCCGGAGTGTCTCTTCGTCCTTCTTTTGAAGCTTCAACGTATCTTCCAGGGTCGCGGACGCCGACTGCAGCGAAGTCACCTTGGAATCTGCTGCTTTTTTGTCAGCCTCAGCTGACTTTATAGCATCCAATATTTGTTTTACTTCTTCAATCGCTTCTGACCGTGCCTGATCCGCTTCTTCCCAGTTGCGGAAACTCAGTTTACTGAACGTCTGCAACGTCGTCTGCGTTTCTATGATCGCTCGTTCCACAGACTGCATTTCACGAAGCAATGCTTCCTTTTGAGACGCGAGCTTTTCCGTATCCTCACCTTGTGCCTTGTCAAGATCCGCCTCCGCCTTCATCAGCAGGGCACATTCTTTTTCCAGCGCGATCTGAAGCTGCTCTCGGTCTTTCGCCTTTTGCTCCACCAACGATCTGGCATGTTCCAGGCACTGGATCAGTTCATCCAGCGATCCTCCGGCACCGGGAACACTGACGGCAGCATGTTCCAGACAATCTGATAGGCAGATTCTCATCTGCTCTTCATATTCCTCCAGTGCAGTCTTTGCCTTTTCAGCTTCTGTATTGGCTTGATTCTTTGTCTCCTGAAGTGTTGCTTCCTCACGCTGTATGTTCTTATATTCTTCCTCCGTAATGGAAGTGCCCGGAAGTACGGCCAATTCCGGATGATGCACGGAACCGCATACAGGACATTTCTGTCCTTCCTCCAGACCTTCGGCTAAAATTCCTGCCCGGCAGTCTTCCAGGATCCGCTCGGCTTTCATGCGTTTTTCCAGCGCCTGCTCGTATTCATTCCGCACAGTTTTAAAAACGTCCTGCTTCGCAGTAAGCGTCTGCTTTCTCTTCGTTCTTTCCGGGATCTGCTTATCAAAAATAGCCGTCATATCATCCAGCAGATCAGAGATGCTTTCACTTTCCCCTTTTACTTTCTGTAACTCTTCCGGCTTTCCCTTGAGCGCCGACACCGTCTTTTTTAAATTTGTAATTTTTTCTTTCAGGTTGCTTTCCGCTGTTTTTACATTTTCCTCTTTTTCTGCGATCGCCTTCTTATTCTCGTTTAATTCAGCAAGTCTTTGCTCTGATTCATCTCGTTTTTGATAGATCGGACCTTCCTCATCCAGCTTATCGATCTTCTTTTGAAGTTCCTCAGCCCTGCTTCTTTTTTCTTCCGCAGCCGATAAATTTGCCGTCATCTTTTGTGCTGTTTCCATCGCTGCCTGAAGCTTTTTCTTTTTATCCCCAATATCCTCTATCACCGCAGCAATATCATCACACTTGGATCTCCATGTCTGATAGACCGGATGTACCTCATGGCTGGCAGCTTTCTGTTTCCTTAACAAGGAGGCGGTTTCCTCGATCTCCTGCTTTCCGGCATCAAGTGCTTTCTTCTCCTCCTGCAGCCCGGCAAGCCTTCTGATAAACTCATTATTCGTCTTTGCAGTTGCCAGTTCCGTCTCCTTCGCCTGAAGTTCTCTCTCAGCCTTCTTAAATTCAGCGTTTACGAGCCTAAGCCTGGCTTTGTCTGAACTGATCAGACGCGCTAACAGATCCAGAATCTCATCGAGATTCCAAACACTGCCCGAACACGCGGCCCTCTCCTGCAGTTCAATGAGTTCTTCTGCCAGCTCGCCCACTTCCTCCGCTGTAACATCACCAAAATACTGTAAGATACTGTCTTCGGTTCTTCGTTTCACTGCATAGCCGGCATCCATGCGATCCTTTAGCCGATATTCTATATTTTTATATCCATTCGTCAAAAAAATGGTACGGAGGATCTCCGTTCTTTGATCCGTTTTTGCATTCAATAAATCCCGGAATTCTCCCTGGGCGATCATTGCGATCTGCTTAAACTGTTTCTCATCAATATGAAGCAGCTCCTTTACCGCTTGATTTACCTGGGTCAGACCTTCGATGGGCGTCATGCCTTCCTCATAAAGCACGGCCTTTTCTTTCTCTGTGATCACACCTGTTCCACGCTGTTTTTTTCTTTCATATGCCGGCTGGCGCCAGATGTGATATTTTCTCCCCTGATGAGAAAAATAAAAATCCACATAACTTTCGGCAGAATCCTTCGCGTATTCGCTCCGGAGATTTTTGGTGTCTCTATAAGAGCCGCTGGTTGTTCCGTACAAAGCAAAACAGATGGCATCAAAAATCGTGGTTTTTCCTGCCCCGGTATCTCCGGAGATCAAAAAAAGCCCCTTGTCTTCAAATTGTTCAAAATCAATTTCAGGCATCCGGTCCGCATAGGGTCCAAATGCGCTAATGATCAATTTCATCGGTTTCATCGATAATCCCCGCTTCCTGCGCTGCCATTTTCATATACTTCATTTCTTCTTCGCTCATTTCGCAATGATACATGCGTTTGTAGAAATCTCCGATCAGCTCTGAAAATGATTTATTTTGAGCAATACTTGAAATATCCACCTGCTCAATAGCTCTTGTATGGGAATTGTCATAATCGATCTTCACGGTATTCGGATACACCTGCTGAAAGACTCCCATTGCGTCATTTACAGTATCCTCATCTGTCAGTGTTACATATATGAAATCATCCGGATCCATAATATTTGTTTTATCCAAAAGCATTTTCATCGGTCCCTTGATATGGCGCATATCTCTCATCGGGTGGAGCGGAATCAATTCCAATGAAACATCCCCCTTCTCTCCCAGAGTGATGATCGGCACTGATTTCGCATTGTTCACTTCACTTAACGAATATTTTAGCGGTGAGCCGGCATACCGGACCTCTTCCCTTCCGACTTTCTGCGGCGAATGAATATGTCCAAGCGCCGCATAATCGAACGCATCAAAACAATCATACCCGATCTTTTCTACAAGACCTACACTCTGCGTACCCACACTTTCAGACCCTCCCAGCGACGGATCCTCTGATCTTCCGGTCACAAACTGATGCGCCACTATGATATTCCTTCGATTCGGATCAACTCCTGCATGTGCAAGGATCACTCTTACCGCATCATCATAGGTACCGATCTCTGCATCGGGGAAGAAATGTTTCACCTGCGATGCCTTCACAAAAGGAAGCAGATAAATGTCTGCTTCCCCGTATGCGTCCGTTACCGTCCGCCGGTATAACGTTCCATCATATTTCGATGCGATATAGATCTGATTTGCCGCAAACAGATTGCTTCCATAATTCAGGCGATCGTCGGAATCATGATTTCCGCTGATCATAAAAGTCAAAACCCCTGACCTGGACAGACTGCTCAAAAAATAGTCCAGCAGATTCATGGCCGCTTCGCTGGGTACCGCCTTGTCATAGACATCTCCCGCGATCAGCACGCCATCCACAGCCTTCTCTTTTATGATATCCAAAATCTGATCCAAGATATATTTCTGGTCTCTGATCAGGTCAAAATCTCCCAAAGACTTTCCCAGATGCAGATCTCCTAAATGTAAAAACTTCATAAGTGACACCTCTATATTGCTAACTGATTATTATCATACCACCATTCATACCATGTTTCAACGACTGGAATTTCTCATGCAAAAGGATACGGTTCCTTCGGCACATAATCTGCGCAGGTGATCGTACCGTCCTCATCCATGCGCAGGACGCAGATCTGGGCATAATATCTTCCGTCCTCTCCGCCACCGGAGATGCCGTAGCTCTGCACGCTGATACGCGGTGCATCATCTGGGAACAGCAGTTTAAACTCACTCATCCTCATACCGCCACTGCTGCCTGCTTCACCTGCGGTGGAGTACTCCACCCAGTCAGAATCCCAATCCACATTCACAACTGCCTCACTGTCTGCCACTTTCTCACACAGATCATCGATATTATCAACAGTCAGTGTCTGCACAAATGCCCTCAATATTTCTGTCTGCGCCTCACCTTCTTCGATCTCCTTCCGCTGTGACTCAGGCAGGTTTTCCAATTCCTTATCCATTTCTGCCTGTTCCTCCTCCGGTGTTTTTTCCAGTGATCGCAGATAGCTTTCCGCCTTTTCCGGATCCGCCTTTGCCCGGTCAAGCGGAAGTGTAAACAGTGCATTGCATCCGTCATACGCCTCGTTGCGACTGACCTTTCCGGTCGTCTCATCGAAGTTATATGCTTCATTGATCACGCCTGCGCTATTCTCATCCGCAAGGCACAGATAAACCTCTCTGTCCGCAAATACTTCCAGATCATCACATTCCGCCATGCGATACATCACGCCGTCCTGTACAAATTCCGAATAACCGCCGCCGAACGTATAGATATTATACTTCCACGGTTCCAGTCCCTGTACGAACGGACTGGTCAAAAACGTCTCCTTTCCGTACTCCGGTGAACCGGTTTCCGGCATCGGTGTCCCGTCAGCATGCTCGATCGCCAGCAGCCAGTAGCTTCGGTCAGCCCGCACCTCACCGCCTACCATCGTGGCATAATCGGTCAATTCTTTTCCTGAAACAATACCGATCAATGTGGATCGATATGCCCCATAAGTCTGCGTCTCATTCACGAGAATCGCATCCTCACCGGAAAAAGCATCCATTAGCTTTTTGTCCTGCAGCTCGGCAGCTGCCTCCTGCGGGATCAGATAACGCCACGCCGCATAGGTCGTTCCGCCGCCTACCGCGAGCACTGCCGCTGCGATCATCGCCGTTGCCACAGCTCTTTTTGTGCTCCATGTGCCCCTCTTTTTTGATCCATTTTTCATTTCTTCCTTCATCTGCGCTTCCTCCTTCGCTCTTCGCAAGATCTGTTCGTTCAGCGTATGTTTTGGCTGAACGTCCGGAGTAAGGGCAGTCGCCAGCAGTTCATCTAAATTTTTACTCATCCAGCAACACCTCCAGTTGTTGTCGCAACAGTTTTCTCGCCTGATACAGTCTGCTCTTCACCGTTCCTGACGGAATGTGAAGCAAAGATGCGATCTGTTCCAGCGGCAGCTCCTCCATATAATAAAGCAGCACCACCACCCGGTATTTTTCCGGCAAGGCTTCCACCGCGCTCTGCACCTGCCGTCGCTCTTCGGCTCGCAGCACCTCTGTCTCAATGGAGTCCGTGAGTTCCACTTCCCCTACCGGTATCGCACCGCCCGGCGCATCCATGGACTGCTCCGGCGCGATACGCTTCCGCCATGCCGCTTTCCGCCGCTTATTTTTCCACAAGCGGATCGCAACAGACAAAAGATAGCTCTTCGGATTGGCATCCGCATCATTATGCAATTGCGTAATATGTTCCATCGCAGTGAGAAAGGTATCCTGATATAGCTCATCCGCCCACTCGCGCACTCCGGTCAGATGCAGGCAGAAGGAATATACTTCCGTCCCATACGCTTCAATGCACTGCTCCAGCTCAAAAACTGTCATATGTTTTGCCCTCCACCCTTACATTGTAACAACTGACTGAATGGTTCGAAAAATCTAATAGAAAAAGAAGCAAGCCAAAACTGACTTGCTCACTCTCTCACGCGCTTTAAATAAATCCTGCACAAAAACAGGCACACGACAAATGTAAACACAAAGGATAGTGGCTGTGCCTCCTGTACGCCGGACATCCCCCGCAGGTTTTTCAAGACGAGTAATGTAGGGATAAACACCAAGCCACTCCGCAGACAGGATCCGAAGCTTGCCAGCAGTTTTTCTCCAATACTCTGGAAGCCCATTTCCACCATCATCGTGAGGGGCACAAACAACTGCCCGATACACATGAGCCGCAGGGCACGGATACCAAGTTCGATGACCTGCGGATCATTCCTCAATTGCTGTACAACCGGTCCCGCAAAGATGAAAATAGGAACAGAAAGAAGAAACAGTACGCACTCCGCACCCACCAAAGCTGACCAGAACGCCTTCCGCACCCGACTGATCTTTCCTGCGCCGAAGTTAAAGCTGCTGATGGGCTGGAATCCCTGCCCGATCCCGATCGCCACCGCCATCGGAAAAAAGCTCACTCTGGATACAATACTCATTGCCGCTACCGCTTCGTCGCCATACATACCGGAAGCCTTATTCAGAAGCATCGCCGCCACGCTGTTCAACATCTGACGCAGCAGACTCGGAAATCCGGTCGCCACCACATTCCATACGGTCTGAGCATCTCGCGCCACATACTTTAAGGATATCTGTGTCTGCGTTTTTCCCCTCAGAAACATGCTGAGCAAAATACAAAAGCTGACCACCTGCGAACCGGCTGTGGCAATTCCTGCACCCGCGATTCCAAGTCTGCATCCAAAAATCAGGACCATATCTGCTTCGATATTGATGAACGCGCCGATCATGAGTCCGATCGTTCCAAGCTTCGCCTTTCCCTCATAGCGGAGCAGATTGTTCATTGTCAGACTGGATGTAAAAAACGGAGCAGCCAGAAGAATAAAAAAGATATAAGTTCCCGCATAGGGGGCGATCGTCTTTGTACTGCCCAGCAGATACAACAATGGCTCCATGAACAGGAAACTGAACACCGCCAGAATAAGACCTAGCAAAAAAGACAAAAAGAAACCTGTCGAACTGTATTTTGATGCTTCTTCCAGATCCTTTGCACCCAGTTTTCTGGACATGATACTGCCTGCACCCTGTCCGCACATAAAAGCTACCGCCTGCAGGATCGCCATATAACTAAATACAATACCGGTGGCTCCGCTCTCACTGGTTCCCAATGTCCCTACAAATGCCGTATCCACCAGATTGTAGATATTTGTGACCATCATACTGATGATCGTAGGAACAGATAACGTGAAAAGCAGTTTTTCCACCGGTTCTGTTGTCATCTTCTCATATTGTCTTTGCTGTAATTCATTCTCTGCTTCCATGATCTCCACCTCCGCAATCAAATCTTAGCATAATAGAAAAAATTTTTCCAATAGTGAATATCACAGAAAACAGATAAATTAACTTCTTTTTCTCACCGGGATCTGGATCTCTGACAGCCACTCACTCTCATCATCCTTATTCCATATACCATCAATGTATGATTCCCTGATATTTCCAACGATCTCATATCCATTTTCCTCAATATATTTGAGCAAAACAGCGTAGGCTTTCGGAAAGTCTGCATAAGATCCCTTGTGAAAGATACAGGCTGCTGTGGTTTCTTCCAGTTCATAAAACTTCAGTGTTTCCGTATCATCCAGCAGCTTTGTTACTGCCTCACAGGTCTCGATCCTGATATTTTCTTCCTTGAATCCGGGTTCCAGATACTGAGTAAAGCAGTATTCCGGAAGTGCGCATTCACATCCGAGCCGTTCCATTTCCGCACCCATTTCAGGCATGACATCAAACAGATCATCGTAGGAATCGATCACTTTCTCGGACGCAGCGACCTTGCATGCGGGCAATGTCTTAATGAGCACCGGTGTGCGTAAGGATGCTGTTTCGTCCAGCAGATATGCATCAATGATCGCGATCTGTCTGGTCAGCTCCGCGATCTGTGCCAGGAGCTGCGATTTCTTTTTTCGCAGCAACTGTTCTTCTTCTACGCCCGAACGAATCTGTTTGATGTCATCCAGCGTAAATCCCGCCTGCTTCAAGGCAGTGATCTGGTGGATCGCCGCCATTTGGTCAAGTGTATAATAGCGATAGCCGTTTTCTTCATCCACATATGCAGGGCAAAGTAAACCCTGCTCCTCATAAAAACGAAGTGCCTTTACCGTAATATGGTTCATCTGTGCAAACATGCCGATCCGGTAAAGATGACTTTCGGTCTGTACACGACAAGGTTCATGTTTATTATTCATCTGCATCTGAAATATTCCCTCGCAATCCCGATCTGCATAGTTCTTCTCCGATCTGTTGTTTGTTTTTTCCATCTTCTCCATCCCTTTATTCCCATCTAAAGGTTTTTATTGATATTGCAATACAGACAACCGCGATCAGTCCAAGGATCGCGATCTCAGTTCCCATCGTACCAAGTGAGGTGCCCACAGAGGCTGCCTTCATCAGCCGGATCCCAATACCAAGGGGCATATATCCTGCCACAAGCTGCATTCCCTTCGGAAAAAGCTCATAGGGAATGGTTGCTCCGGAAAATAATAACATGGGAAAGTACAAAAAGGAAGTGGCTACATTCATACTCTTTGTTGTTTTGCAAACTGCCGCCACTAATAATCCAATGGAAAACATCGCGATCATTGTAAGAAACCAAGTCAAAATATAAACCGCAACACTTCCGCTCATCCGATACCCAAACAGTACGCAGGCGGCGAACGTCACACAGACTGCCGAGAGTGCCGCCATCACTCCGCTGCAGATCATATCCACAAAAAGAAGCCTCGTCGGTGAGCACGGACTGCAGTAAAAATGCTTCAGGATCTTCTTATCTCTGTAATCCACCATAGTAATTGGAATACTCATAAATGCACTGCAGCAGATTCCCACCGATGTAACCGCCACAAAAGAGCTCTCCAGATAGGTCATCCCGCTATCGCCTGCCAATTTTGAGCCGGCGATCAATCCAATCATGATCAGTACCACCACCGGCATACAAAGAAGAAAAATAAATACATCCGGTGAACGGAAAAATAATTTTTGCTCTACTTTATATAATCTCAAAAAGTTTCTCATTCTACTCTACCTCCTCGCCCATATACCACAAGTATGCTTCTTCCAGATTTTCATACGGCGATGAACCGATCACCTTTTCCACTGTTCCCTCCGTCACCTTTTTTCCGGATCTGATCAGACAGACACGATCACACAGGTTTTCCGCCTCCTCCATGTAGTGCGTGGTCAGGAAGATCGTCATTCCCTGCTCTTTCAATTTTTTCAATGTCTTCCATACTTCCCGTCTGGCCGCCACATCCAGCCCTGTCGTGAGCTCATCCAAAAAAATGATCTCCGGATCACCGATCAGTGACAACACCACCGATAGCCTCTGTCGCTCTCCACCGGACAATTTCATGACCGGGCTTTTCATCAGATCCTTCAGACCAAACTGCTCCAAAAGCATTTTGTAGTCCGCAGGCGCTTGATACAGGGACGCATATTCCTCGCAGACCTCATCCACACGGATCGCTTCCTGATAAGCAGATGTCTGAAACTGTACACCTACCTTCCCGAACACCTTCTTTCGGTGCTTTGCAGCCTCCATATCAAAAATCGTCAGCTCTCCGGCATCCGGTTTCTTGAGTCCTAAGATCATCTCGATCGTCGTGCTTTTGCCTGCCCCGTTATGTCCCAGCAGTCCAAATACCTCTCCCTTTTTCACCTCAAGGGACAGATCATCTACGACCTTTCGTCCGTTGAATGATTTTGTTGCATTTTTCACGCTAATACATGTTTCACTCATAAAAATAATCCTCCTTTCCGAATAGAAGAAGTTTCCTATCCGACAAGAAGGATTATAGTTGCTCCCCTATAGGGGAGAGTCAATACATAATATGTGATTTAACTGCCAAACCTGTTGCGGATATAACTACTCGTGAAGAATCTCTGCCAGCGCTGACATCAATTCCTCGACAATGATCGGCTTTGCAATGTGCCAGTTCATTCCTGCCTGATATGCATCTTTCTTATCTTCCTCAAAGGCATTTGCAGTCATGGCAACGATCGCAATATCTGCTTTTTTCTTGTCTGAAAACTGTCGAATGGTCTTCGTTGCCTTGTAACCATCCATATTCGGCATTTGAATATCCATCAGGATCAGATCATAATATCCTGCATCTGCTTTCTCCATCATATCCACA
Source organism: bacterium (assembly GCA_004562765.1). Classification (GTDB taxonomy): domain Bacteria; phylum Bacillota; class Clostridia; order Lachnospirales; family Lachnospiraceae; genus W0P33-017. The sequence goes on from SFRL01000047.1 coordinate 22,345, forward strand.
CAGATCACACCATCCGCTGCATGCTCCACAAGAAATCCTGCTTCCTCCAGGATCGTGATGGCAATTTCCGCGTTCAGCTCGTTATCCTCCGCAAGAAGGATCCGTTTTCCTTTGAAACACTCCGCATCATACGCGTGCGAGTTCTCTATATTTTGAGCAGGGTCTCTGTTTATGGCAATCCTATGAGGCAGTGTGACTGTGATCTTTGTTCCTCTCCCAATCTCGCTTTCCACTTCAATCGTTCCCTGCATCAGATCCACCAGCTTCTTCACAATGGGCATGCCGAGTCCTGTACCACCCACCCTGCTTTCTGTGCTGGAGCGCTCTCTTGTGAACTCCTCAAATAAATGAGGCAGAAATTCCTCTGACATACCGATTCCGTTATCCTCAATAACCGTCTGATAAACCGCATATCCGGGTCTGTCCGATGGTATTTCAGTCAGCCGCATGCTGACCGTTCCTCCGGCAGGAGTGTACTTCAGTGCATTACTCAGAATATTTAAGAATACCTCGCGCAGCTTGGTCTCATCGCAGATCACGTCCGCATGCTCTACCTGGCTGCTCCTTGTAAACCGGATCCCTTTTTCCTGCATCTGAGAGTCAAACAAGGAGAACAGCGAGTCATTAAAGGTATACGCATTCCAGCAGGATTCATCCAGCGTTGTCTTTCCACTCTCAATCCGCGCCATCTCCAAGACATTGTTGATGAGAGAGAGTAAAAAGTCGTTGGATGTCTGTATTTTCTTTATGTAGGATCTTGAAAGCTCCTGATCATCCAGATGCTTTTCCAGGAGTTCCGTAAATCCGATGATCGCATTCATCGGTGTACGGATATCATGGGACATATTAAACAAAAATGCTGATTTTGCGGCACTGGATGCATTGGCAATTTCCAGCTGCGCCTTCGTGTCAGCCTTGTCGTGTGCCTCGGTCACATCCCGTCCCAGAATGTTTATGATCGTTTCCCCGTTCTCATCATATCCGGCGAACACATTGATTTCATGCCACTCCAGTTTTTCTGTGTAATGCATAGGGAATTCTTCCGTACCCAGATATCCGCTCTTGTCCTTCAGATCCCGGAAATTTTCCAGCGCCATGAGTTCTTCTCCCCTTTGACGATATTCGGGGTCAACCGCCTTCAAAAAGTTTTGATAAATGTCATCGTATCTGTCTGTTGCTTCCATTCTGGCAACCGTATCGTCTAATCCGGTACCAGTGATCAACGTATACGTTCCGGTTTTCACATTTACAGTCATATTATAACTGTAAAGCATTTTGGTAACGCCGGAAAGCAGCTGGTCTCGCGCAGCGGAAGCGCGCAGTTCACGTTCCTTTCTCTCCTGCTGCTCATGTGCCTCCGTAATATCTCTTCCGAGAATATTAGCGATCGGATCCCCGTTCTCGTCCGTTCCGAGGAAGATATTTATCTCATGCCATTCAATACCCTTATCTGTTTTTACCGAATATTCCAGATTACCGATGTACCCGGTTTCGCCCTCACGAGCTCGCAGCGCAGACAAACTGCTGAAATTTTCAAATGCTTCAAAATAATCCGGGGTAACATAGCAGATCTTCTGCTGATAGGCAGTTTCATAGTCGTCTGTGGATTCAAAAATCTTCACAAAATCTTTCATACCTGAAGTGCTATACTAATGTTGTAACAGGAGTGGCTAATAAGATATAATCAATCTCATAAAGAAAAGAGGTACACATTATGCCACAGAGTTACACACC
>SFRL01000048.1 GCA_004562765.1 bacterium
GTCAACCATGGACCGATTTCTGACTTGATGGGCGGACTTGAAATGCTTTTCTGCGGATTCGAGACAGATTTCAATTTCATCATAATACTCATGAAATGACTGCTCATTGTTCCGGTATTCTGCCGTCATATATGGCAGTACAAGAACGAGAGAACTGTTGTCATCCCGGATGGTTCGCTTGCATCTGCGAACCGTTGATGAAACAAGCTGATCAAATTCTCCGTCTTGCCCTACAAGGAACTCGACGTATTCTTTGGTATGAAGCAGCTCACGGATGATTGCTTCCAACTGCTGTTCAATCACAAACGGATCATCAACTTCTCTGTGTCCAAAGAAACTGACAGCGAATAAATTCATAAAAATCTCTCCTTTGGAGATACTTCATACTGGTATCGCTAATCAAAAACCGATATTGGTAATTATATCACCAATACAAGAAAGGATAAAGCGAAAATTCATTTTCTTGCTACCAACACTGCCTTCCAATTCATACTACAATAATTGAGGAAGGAGGGACAGAAGTGGCCAACACGCAGTATGATGAATTTATTCGTATCAGAATTACTGAACTGAGAATAGCAAAGAATATTTCCGAACACAAGATGAGTTTGGATTTGGACAAGAGTGGCTCATACATTCGTGGTATAACCAGCGGAGCGGCCTTGCCGTCTCTCAGGGAACTGTTCAATATTATCTCGTATTTTGATATGACACCGGCAGAATTTTTCGCTCCGCTGGACGATGCGAATACCCCGTATCGTGATTTGTGCGAGAAGCTGAGAACCATGAATGAGGAGGATCTCGAAAAGGTCAGTACCTTTATTGGCTGGATCGAAAATAAAGAATAATCAAATGGAATTAAGATTTTAACCTGGATGCCAAATGGCAGTCCAGGTTTTTTCTTTCTCAAAAAAACGTTCAGAATGAACGAGCAGCCGGTATCGCAGATACCGTTCAAAGGGGATTGGGGACGCTTCTCCAACAAGCAAATTTGCGAAGATTGCACCGGAGGGGAAATCGAGAAAATGAGTGAACCTGTACAGGTTTACACTGCTTGCCAATTTGTGAATCGTGCCTGAGGGCGTATTTAAACCTTCCAAAAAAGTAATGCGATCATATAAGCAAAGATATTATTAAGATATTCCATAAAAACAGAGCTATCACAACATTATCCATTGAAAATAAGCAAGTTCGTGGTATAATGTAAAATAGTGCAAGTATACTTAGCAGAGTTGACAAGAAAGGATCGGTGAAGTACATGGCTGTCAGCTATAAGAGGCTTTGGAAACTGTTGATTGATAAAGACATGAAAAAGAAAGATTTGGCGGAGAAAGCAAATATCAGTTCTTATACAATCAACAAATTGAACCGTGGGGACAATGTAAACACAGATACACTTGAAAAAATATGTTGTGCGCTGAACTGTTCTTTTGATGACATCATGGAAGTGGTCTCGGAGTCATCTGAGCAAGAATAAGGGGGCTTCAACATGGATAGTACATACCCATATATCGCTTCTCTGACAAGGGAACCATTCCTGTTTTATGAAATGCGTACAACAGCAAAACTGATATGTGAAGGACTGGAGGACGCAGAAGTAGTTAGCAGGATTGCTGAGGAAAACCTTTTTCAGTATCCGACAGAAAAGACGATTTCAAGAATCGCCAGAGCCTGCATAAAACGGCTTCGAGCAATGGAGGATGAATCACTCATTCAGGCAATTTCTATTCAGCCTACAGATGTGGCAAAACAGATTTGTCTGTATGCAATGATGAAGCAAAGCCGCCTTGTCTGGGAATTTATGATTACGGTGATTGGTGAGAAGTACCGATTAAGGGACAGCTCATTTGGTAAGATAGACTTGAATACTTATTTTATGCGTTTACAGGAACAGGATGACACTGTTGCCACCTGGAGCGATAATACAATTACGAAATTGAAGCAGGTTCTTGCGAGAGTTCTGGTAGAAACAGAATATCTGGATAACTTGAAATCAGATCATTTGAATCCTGTCTGGCTGCAACCGATTTTAGAAAATGCCATCAGAAGCAATGGAGATTTATCCGCTTTGCCTGCATTCAACTGCTTCTCATAGGAGGGATCTTTATGAGTGACATAAAGGAACGCTTGGATAAAGTCCGGGCTTTAATCCAGGAGCCTGAGTTTCTGGAAGGAAAAGGATTAAGCAATGAAGTAAATATACGCATTTTCTGTTATGAGCCTGAAAAAGAAATGACAGTCCGGCATTTTGTCGAGCAACTCACAACAGACCAGAGCTTGAACTGTCATCTGAAAATATGTAATCTCTATGATATTTTCCTGTCCATTTGTGATGATATGGACATCACAAACGAGATACCGGATATGGAAGAGGCGGACGGAAGTGAATATCTACTGGAGCAGCTTCATTCTGCTGTAGGAGAAGGAGAGTTTATTGAGAAAATACAGTATGAACCGCACGAACCTGGTGATGTTTTAATGCTGACTGGTGTGGGCGAAGTATTCCCTTTTATGAGAATCCATGCTCTTCTGGAAGCGTTGCAGCCGCATTTCTCGGATATTCCGATTCTTGTTATGTATCCGGGAGAATTTGATGGCCGTCATGTAAAACTGTTTAACAGGCTTCAGCCCAACGACTATTATCGGGCATTTAATGTAATCTAAGGAGGAAAAGCCATGATCATTCGTGAAATGTTTGCGGACGACATCAACCGCAAAATCAATGGAGTCATTAAGGTTGACCAGGCTGCCGATGATGTCATTGAGCAGGAATTAAATGAATATGTGATTACGAAGGAATTGAAGAAACACTTCATTACTTTCTTCAACTATTACGGAGATGCCTTTGACCAGCCGACCTCTGATATGGGTGTCTGGATTTCCGGCTTTTTTGGAAGTGGTAAATCTCACTTCCTGAAAATGCTATCGTATTTACTGGAGAACAAAGAAGTCAAAGGTGTGCGTAGCGTGGAGCGATTCCGGAAAAAGTTTGAGGATGATCCCGCTACCTTTATGATGATTGACCGTGCGACAAAAGGAATGACAGAAACGATTCTGTTTAACATTGACATTGAAGGTTCGATCACAAAGGATAAGACGGCGGTACTTCGTGTTTTTGCAAAAATGTTCTATACCCATCTTGGATACTACGGGGAAAATCTGAAAGTAGCTATGCTTGAGCGTTATATTGATCAGCAGGGCAAGACTGAGGAATTTCGTCGTGTGTTTGAAGAAAAGAAAGGCAAGACCTGGATGGAAACCCGCCGTGCCTTTGCTTTTAATGGCAAGTTCATTATTCCGACTCTGATGGAAGTTTTGGATATGAGCGAGGAAGATGCACGAGCCTGGTTTAATGATAAATCTGCCACAGACCTTTCCATAGCACAGCTTGTTGCAGATATGAAAGCCTATGTGGATTCTAAACCCGCAAACTTCCGTCTGCTGTTTATGATTGACGAAGTTGGTCAGTATGTCGGTACTGACACCGATATGCTGTTGAACCTCCAGTCTCTGACCGAAAAAATCGGAAGTGAATGTGGCGGCAAAATCTGGGTCGTTTGCACCGGACAGGAAGCCATTGATGAGATCATCAAAGTACGTGCGGATGAGTTCTCCCGCATTCAGGCTCGCTTTAAAGTTCGTTTGAGCCTTTCTTCTTCCTCTGTGGATGAAGTGATTCAGAAACGTATTCTGAAAAAAACACCGCCGGCAGGTCAAATTTTGGAACGGGTTTATGATCAGAACGATTCTGTTCTTCGCAACCTGTTCAGCTTCAGCGGCTCTATTCTGGACATTAAAGGATATTCCGGTCCGATGGAATTCTCTGAGAATTTTCCATTCGTACCGTATCAGTTTATTATCATGCAGAAGGTGTTTGCAGAAATCCGTAAGCACGGAAATTCCGGTAAGCATTTGTCCGGCGGTGAGCGTTCCATGCTGTCCGGTTTCCAGGAAGCAGCACAGAAAATTCAGGAGAAGGATGAGTATGCACTTGTGCCCTTCTTCCGTTTCTATGATACCGTACATACCTTCCTTGACGGTTCGATTCGCCGGGTAATTGAGCGTTGCCAGAAAGCTGCGGACAATGGAGATGGTATTGAACAGCAGGATGTGGATGTGCTGAAGCTCCTTTATCTGATTCGTTACATTGATGATATTCCTGCAAATCTGGATAACATCGTCATTCTGATGGCAGACGATATTCGTATGGATAAAATCACAATGAGAGAAGCTGTCCGGGAATGTTTGAATCGTTTGATGAGCCAAAACTATATTGGCAGAACCGGCGATACTTATAATTTCCTGACGGATGAAGAACAGGATATTCAGCGTGAAATTAAGAACACACCGGTAGACACAGCTTCGATTGTGGAGCGGATTGCTCAGATGATTTACGGTGATATTTTCACCACGAAAAAATTCCGATATGGAATTTATGACTTCCCGTTTGATCAGATGGTAGATGGCATTACTGTTGGTGTTGCAACTGGTGGAATGCGGCTGCGTTTCCTGACTGTGGCAACCGATACCTCTGACAAGTCAGAGCTGCATCTAATGACAGAATCTAAGGGAAACGAGGCGATTGTTGTTCTGGCAGAAACGCCTTATTACGAATCACTGGAAAGTGCTATGAAGATTCGTAAGTATGTGAAACAGCGCAATGTCAGCCAGTTGCCGAAGTCTGTGCAGGATATTATCCGTGACCAGCAGGAAGAAGCCAGCAAATATGAACTGTCAGCAATGGATGATTTGAAATCAGCGATTGAATCCGCACAGTTCTATGTGGATGGCGAACATTTGGAAATTAAGGCTGGAAACGCTAAGAGTAAGATTGATCAGGCTCTGGAGTATCTGGTTTCCCATGTGTATAGCAAGCTCGATCTGATTACGAAGAATGCCGCTTCTGATGCAGACATTGTATCTATCCTGAACGGGTCAGAACAGATGATTCCAGGCACAGAACCAAACCGGGATGCAGCTTCCGCAATGGAAGAATTTTTGGAAATGCAGGCAATGAAGAACCTGCCGACTTCAATGGCAGATATTCAGAGCCGATACAGCGGCATTCCATACGGCTGGAAAGAAATCGACATTGCAGCAGTCGCAGCCAGTTTGATTTTTGATCAGAAAGTAACCATCAAATATGCTGGGAATACCATTCAGCCCGATGATCCGAAGCTTCCCGATATGCTTCGCAAAAAGAGTGAGATCGGTAAGACTTCTATCAGCAAACGGAAGATGGTTTCCGTAACCATGATGAAAGAAGCCAAAGACTTCCTGAGGGATTACTTTGATGTAATGGATGTACCAGATGACGAAGATGGTTTAATTAAATTTATCGTTGAGAAGTTTTCTGCACAGAAGGATCATTACACGCAGTTAAACAATCGGTATGAAGATCGCAAGTATCCGGATCGAGGTCTGGTACAGACTGCAATCAGTCTGATGGATGATGTTCTCTCTCAAAGAAAAGACAATCTTGCTCTTGTTGAGCGTGTCGTAAAGAAACAGGATACCCTTTACGATAACAAAGAAGCGATGGTCAGTGTGGAGAACTTTTTTAAGAATCAGGTTGCGGTCTTTGATTCTGCTGTCCGTTTTGAACAGAAACTGCGTACCGATCTGGATTACATCGCAAAGGACGAGGAAGCACATAAGGCTCTGAATACCATTCGTTTGATTATTATGATCCAGTCCGGCACTAAGTTTAACTATAAGCGGATTCCAGAACTGAATGCCCTGATGGCAACAGTACAGACTGCTCATGACAAAATGCTGGATGAAAAACGTCTGGAAGTTCTTGAAATCGTTCGTCAGTGTATGGAGGAAATCCATACTGCCGCTCATGGTGATGTGAAGGCATCCAACGTGATTGCTACATCTGACACCTACTTTACAGGATGCAAAACGAAAATAGCCGACTGCAAGAGCCTCGCTCTGCTGGATGGCATGTTCCTGCCGATGTGTCAATACAAGGACAATACCGTGGACAGGATTGAATCTCTCCTTGCCCCTCCGGCTCCTCCGAAACCGCCGGTAAATACTGGTGCAGGCGATAAACCGGTACCGAAGAAAGTGATTAAGGCTTATAACCGTCAGGTTGTATTCCAGGCGAAAACGCTGGAGAGCGAAGCAGATGTAGACGAGTATGTGGAGAAGATTCGTGCCCAACTGAAAACATTGCTGAAAAATTGTGATGGTATCAAGCTGAATTAACCCGTAAGGAGACCCCGAACCATGATGGAACTTATATCTGCTTTGATTGGTGTTATTGGAGTAGTGATCGGATGGATTTTGAATGAACTGACAACCGTTATCCGAGAACGACCAAAGCTCTGCTTTCAGATGGTGGTTGCACCAGACAGTGAGCTGACAGAAAAAGAATACCGTGTCAAAACAAGCCCTTCGGAACACGGAATCGAAATCTTTAACATGGGAGAAAAGCCCTTTGTGTTGGAGAATTTTGAAATCTGTTACAAGAAAAAGTTATTAGTAGACTGCCATATGCCTGAAGAAAATCGGATTATTCTGCCCTACCACAATGCCATATATACACTATCGGAGCAGGAAGCGGATGCACTGCAATGGCATTGTCAAAAAGAAAAATTCGAGGAATGCAAAGTTATAGCGCACAGCGTTGACGGAAAAAAGGCAAAAGGAAAGCTGTCGGTTCCGTTGTTTGCAATACGTGCCAGCATAAGAACAGAGAATCATGGTTCTGTAGATTAGGAGACGATTATGGATAAAAATGCGATAAAAAAATATGCTGTCTGGGCACGGACAGAGCTAATCGCCCGTGTTTCCATGAAAGCGGAACAGTATGGCATTACCGAGGACAACATGGTAGATGCCTCTGCTGACAGTGTGAATGGCAAGGTTCTGTCCGCTGACGAGAAAAAACAGCGTCAGGCGCTTATTGCCCAGATTAAGGATAAAGGATACCGGCAGGTTATGGAGGAGGTTGCCTACACATGGTTCAACCGCTTTTCCGCCCTGCGTTTCATGGAGGTCAACGGCTACCTCCCCTCTCATGTTCGTGTGTTCACGGATGAAGAAAACCGGTTCAAGCCCCAGATTCTTGCCGAAGCGATCCATCTGGAGCTTGACGGACTGGATATGGAGAAGGTTTATGCCTTAAAGGAGGCTGAAAAGACAGACGAGCTGTACCGTTACCTTCTCATTGTTCAGTGCAATGCGTTGAATAAGATTCTGCCGGGAATATTCCAACGGATCGCAGACTATACTGAGCTGCTTCTGCCGGACAACCTGCTCCGTCAGGGCAGCGTCATTGAGCAGATGATTTCAACAATCCCGGAAGCGGACTGGAAAGATGCGGTTCAGATCATCGGCTGGCTGTACCAGTATTATAACAGCGAGAAAAAGGACGATGTGTTCGCTGCCCTGAAAAAGAATGTAAAGATCACCAAGGAGAATATCCCCGCAGCTACCCAGCTGTTCACGCCGGACTGGATCGTGCGCTATATGGTGGAAAACAGCCTTGGCCGTCTTTGGTTGGAAGGGCACCCGGATACCAAAGGCCAGCTTCTTCCAAGCGAGGAGGAGCAGGCAGCTTATACTGCCGGAAACCGTAACCCGGAGGATACCAAGTGGCACTACTATCTGGAGGAAGCCGAGCAGGAACCGGAAGTGCAGGACAAGCTCGCTGAAATTCGCAAAGAATATGCAGCTCTCACCCCGGAGCAGATCAAGGTCATTGATCCTTGCTGCGGTTCTGGTCACATCCTTGCCTATATGTTCGATGTGCTGATGCAGATCTATGAGAGCTACGGCTACACGACCCGTGAAGCAGTTGCCAGCATCGTAGAAAATAATTTGTATGGTCTGGACATTGATGACCGTGCGGCACAGCTGGCTTATTTTGCTGTGATGATGAAAGCACGCCAGTATGATCGTCGCTTTTTAGCCCGTAAGGATGAGAATGGCAATCCCGATGTACCTCAGCCCCATGTGTATGCCATTGTAGAAAGCAATCATCTGGATAAATTCGCTATTGAGTATTTCTGTAATGGAGATGCCAAGCTGAAAGCGGCGATGGATACCATTATCCGGGAGCTGCACGATGCCAAGGAATATGGTTCTATTCTGACCGTAACTCCGCAGGATTGGTCTGTTCTCTACCAGCGTTTTGACGAGATCGTTGAGGATATTGATATGTCCCGTGAAACGGCATTACGGTTACTGTTGCCATTGGTACAGGTGGCAGAAGCACTGGCACAGAAGTATGATGCGGTGGTGACGAATCCGCCGTATATGGGCAGCTCTGGTATGAGTGCCAAACTGACTGATTTCGTAAAAAAGAATTACCCTGACAGTAAGAGCGATTTATTTGCTGTGTTTATTGAGCGTTGTTGGGAGATGACCGGGAAAAACCGTTATCAGGCGATGATTACTCAACACGCATGGATGTTCTTGTCCAGCTATGAAAAACTGCGTACAAAATTACAACGTGCGGAAATGGTCAATATGGCACACCTTGGGCCTCGTGCCTTTGAAGAAATAGGGGGTGAGGTAGTACAAACTACCAGTTTTGTACTCCAAAATCAGCATATTTACGGATTCAAGGGCAGCTACTGCCGTTTGATTGATTCAAACTCACAGAATGGAAAAGAGAATTTGTATCTTTCCAGGACAAACTGTTATATTTCCACGCAGGACAACTTTTTAAAAATCCCAGGGTCTTTGGTGGCTTATTGGCTCCCAAAGAATGTGTTTACTATTTTTGATGAAAGTAAGGGAAGCATAAAAAAGTATGCATTCGGAGAAGGGAAAAATGTAACAACGAATAATGCAAAGTTTATTCTATATTTTTGGGAAGTTAATTCTAATTCTGTTGGCGCATTCGATTACAAATGGTTGCCTTGCGCAATGGGCGGTGAGTATAGGAAGTGGTATGGAAATATTGTAAATGTAATTGACTGGTCGGTTGAAGCACGCCAGTTCTACAAGAATAATCAGGCTGGTCGTATTATAAGAAAAGAGTTCTGGGATATGCCTGGAGTAACGTGGGGAAAAATAGGAACAGCTGCACCAAGCTTTAGATTGCTTAAACATGACCAAATGTACCAAGAAACTGCTGTTCTACAGAAAAGTGATGAAGATACACTTTTTGTTTTAGCCGTGCTTAATACAAAAGTTGCACGATTTTTCCTTTCATTTTTGGCACCAACGCTTAATTTTCAGCTTCAAGATATTTGTGCAATTCCGCTTCCTGAGCATCTTTTCTCAGTAAAGAATACTGTTATCGTAATTGGAGAAAAATGTGTAGAACGATCACGGGAAGATTGGGATTCCTTTGAAACCTCATGGGATTACAAGCAGCATCCCCTCGTTGCACTTCGGGGGAATTATGAAGAAGTAGAGGTCACGCTCTATCAGGATGATTTGATAGATGGAATTGTTCCCGTTGAATACTCTCATGTGTCACCACCGATTCAGCAGGCATTCGAAGCGTGGGAGCGTCTTTGCGATGAACGGTTTGATGCACTCAAATCCAACGAAGAAGAACTCAACCGCATTTTCATCGACATTTACGGCTTGCAGGATGAGTTGACACCGGAAGTTGAGGACAAGGATGTAACCGTCCGCAGGGCTGATCTGGGACGGGATATTCGCTCCTTGATCTCCTATGCTGTGGGTTGTATGTTCGGGCGATATTCTCTCGATGAACCAGGCCTTGCCTATGCTGGCGGCGAGTGGTCTGCCGATAAGTACGATACATTCCCGGCGGACAAAGACAATATTATTCCGATCTGCGATGATGAATACTTTGAAGATGATATTGTGGGGCGTTTTGTGAAATTCGTGGAAACCGTTTATGGTTCAGAAACGCTTGACGAAAACCTGAAATTTATTGCAGGTGCTTTGGGCGGCAAAGGTCAGCCGAAGGATGTCATTCGGAACTACTTCCTGAACGACTTCTACAATGACCATTGCAGGATTTATCAGAAGCGCCCGATTTATTGGCAGTTTGACAGCGGCAAAAAAAATGGCTTCAAGTGCCTGATTTATATGCACCGGTATCAACCGGATACCATTGCCCGCATCCGTACCGACTATGTGCATGAACAGCAGAGTCGTTACCGCACTGCCATTGAGGACTTAGAGCAGCGCATTGCTTCTGCGGCGACCAGCGAGCGTGTGAAGCTGAATAAGAAATTGAAAACAATTCAGGATCAGGCTTCCGAGCTACACACCTACGAAGAAAAAATTCACCATCTGGCTGACCAGATGATTCCGATTGATCTTGATGATGGCGTGAAGGTCAACTATGCCAAGTTTCAGGATGTGTTGGCAAAGATAAAATAACGAAGGAGGAGAAAACTTGTGAGTGATGAAATCCACATGACTATTTCAATTCCTACAGATGATGAAGGGTATGTCCTTTTGAAATGTGAGCACTGTGGAACATTCTTCAAGGGGACTCCTTCGGACTTGCAGGATGATGGGGTACTCCATATTTTCTGTCCCAGCTGCGGATTGACCAGTGACAGCTATATCACGGAAGATGTTCTGGAGCTTGCTATGAAGATGACAAAAAATAAAGTTAATGACATGATTTATGATATGTTCAAGGACTTGGAGCGCCATAGCAAGAATAGTATGGTTAAATTCAAAGCGGGGAAACGCCCTCGTCACGAGAGTGAAGGCCCTATTCGTTCGGGAATTGAAGCATTGGAAATATGTACATTCCCGTGCTGCAAGCGTACAGCAAAAATCAAGCCATTATTAAAAATGACGGGCGCATATTGTCCGTTTTGCGGGGTGAAAAACTATGAAATTGAATAGAAATGAGCTACGAAAAATTCAGTATGATTTCAACAGCTGCTCTAATCGTCTGCTTCAAGCTGATTATGAGGATTATACGGGGGTACTTGGAAAGTTCCTGAAATACATAGAGGACACCCCGATCATCATTGATTATATCAACGGCTGTGGAAGTTGTGATTGGAACTTGGACGAAGAGGTGAAAGCGGTTCAGTCATCTTACGGACGCACAATTTTCTCAACAGGCGATACTGACGAAGAAGAAGTCCGTAATGTGTTTGCGGTTTTACGGTACTTAGTTGATAAAAACAATTCAATTTACCGTGGGATTGCGATGGGATATTCTTCTTCGTCGAGCTTTCAGGATAAGATAAAAGGGTTTAATGAGCGCTTTGTCATGGTGCTGATCCGCCATGTTGAGCGTTATCTGACAAAGATAGGTATTGATATGGGACTGGATGATAAAGTGATTTACAATGTGACGGTACAGAGTGGACAGGCAATTATCGCAACCGACAACGCCACCGTTACTGCAACAAACCAGGTAGGTGTTGACATCGGAGAACTGAAAAAATTGATTGCCGATGTACAATCAGCTGCAAATACCCTTACTTCCGAGGAGAAGGAAACAGTTTCAGAGTGCCTGGAAGTAATCGAAAGCGAAGTGGCGGCGGAGAAACCCAAAAAGGGAATGTTAAAGACAGCAATGGGTACGCTAAGTGCAATAAAAGGTGCAACAGAATTTGGTGCTGCAGTTGCCGCCCTGGTTCAATTCGCTACAGTATTCATTTGAAAAATAAGGAGGTAGCTGCATGGATGCCGACAAAGTAATACAAGACTTAAACCGCAGATTTGCTGCGCCCCTACCTGAGTTTTATCAGCGCAGAATTATATTTTGGTATGATGAGGATCAGGAGTTTGCCGATAAGCTGGACGAGATCGTGCTGGAAAATGCAAAAATAGTTGTCCTGACCGGCAGCAATGCTTTTGCAGTCAAAAAGCTATTGAATCATGATGATCTGACCAGCAATTATCTGGTTTACAGTCCTGTTTCCTATGACCGTCAGGATGATAACTGGCTTTTAGATATTGAGCTTTACAGTGAGGAGTTCCGGGCTGACCTGATTTCAATTTGGATGGATGAGATGGACATTCCTCCCACTCCGGCGATGCGTAAACAGGTCAAGCACTACCGTAAATACTTCAATGCCAAAGACCGACGTGCCAGGATCGTGGCTCAGAACAAAGTTCCCTCCACCCCGGCGCAGTTGCACATGGCTGTCATGGCAGCAATTTGTGGGCTGAAAAATCCGCAGCCGAACCAGATTATCCGTAGTGTGTTCCGTGCCGGATTGGATGTGCAGAATAATGCAATCTATCGGGAGTTTATCAATTACGGCTCGGAAGATGCGTTTTGGGCGATGGTTCGTCAGGGTTGCGGATTCTATGAGGAAGAACACGACCTTGGACGGCTTGCAATCCATTTGCTTCTGACTGCTTCCACCCGTACTATGCGCCCGGAGTATCTGGCGGGCTTAGACAGCTTTATTTCTATGCCCCATCAGGCATATTGCTATGATTTTATTTCTGAGTGGCTACATGGAGAAGATCGGGAACAGCTGTATGATGTTGCCCGCTATGTTGAGGACGAAGCTCATCTGAACCAGCGTTTTGCCAAGTTGGCGGTAGACGATCTGGTGAATACTGAGTGCTTCCCTTGCATCAACGAGGTGATTTTGACAAAGCTGATGACCGAGATCAGCAACCATATCATTGATGTGGATACTATTTCCGCTACAGTCGAAAAGCGCAGAACCTGCGCATGGTATGAGTCGTTTGAGAACTTTTATGACGGGTTGCTTCAGGTCGCCAATATGCAGAGATTCTTCAAAGAACACTCTGCCGGATTCCACACCGCCGATGCAAAAGGTATCTGGAAGGAATATACAGAGAGCTATTATCAGATGGATACATTTTACCGGTTGTTCCATCTGAGCTTTCAAAAGAGTCTGGAAACATCTAACATTCTGTTGGATGATCTGTTTAAGCATGTTGCAGACAAGGTGGAAGGGCTTTACAGCCACTGGTTTCTTGGCGGGCTGGGGAATAACTGGTCTGACGTTTGTGCGGACGAATTGGAACAGTTTGGTAAAGTTCTGGAAATTGCAAAGCAGGAGGACTTCTATCGTTCCCGCATTAAGAACTCGGATACCAGAGTGTTCGTAATTATTTCTGACGCATTACGATATGAAGTTGCTGCAAGCCTTGCTGACCAGCTTCGAAGAGAAACCCAGAGCAAGGTCTCTTTGTCCAGTATGCAGAGCATTTTTCCGTCCATCACAAAATTTGGTATGGCAGCTTTACTCCCTCACAAGGAATTGAGCGCCGAGGTGCGAAACGACATTCTGACTGTTTTTGCAGATGCTCAGTCTACAGCCAGCACCAATCGGGATAAAGTGTTAAAAAATGAGAATCCGTCCAGTGTCGCTCTGCAATACAAGAACATTATTGGCATGAAAAGAGCAGAGAGAAGTGCATTGGTTAAAGGTATGGATGTGGTGTATCTCTATCACGATACCATTGATGATGCCAGCCATACTTCGGATACATCCGTGTTCCCAGCTTGTGATAAGGCTATTTCTGAACTGAAAAACCTTGTCCGTATTATTGTAAATGAATTTGGCGGCACAAGAATCATGATTACTGCCGACCATGGTTTCTTATACACATATAGCCCTCTGACTGAGGATGATAAAGTGGACAAGACCAGCTTTAACGGGATGGATGTGGAATACGGTCGGCGTTATGCTATTATGCAGAAAGGCGCAGCACCAAAATATCTGATGCCGGTTAAATTCTTAGATGGTAAATCAGAATTTGATGGCTTTGCACCGAGAGAGAGCATCCGTATCAAGATGAACGGCGGTGGGTTAAACTTCGTACATGGTGGTATTAGTTTGCAAGAGATGGTTGTTCCTGTCATTGAATACCGATACCTGCGTAATGATTCGATGGAATACAAACGAAACAAACAGAAATACGATACGAAGCCTGTGACTGTCAGCCTGCTGTCTGCGAATCGCAAGATCAGCAACATGATTTTCTCTTTGAACTTCTATCAGAAAGATGCCGTGGGCGATAATCGTGAAGCGACAACTTACCTGGTCTATTTTACGGATGAGAGCGGAAAGCAGATCAGCGATGTGCAGAAGATTATTGCGGACAAAGCCAGCGACAACGGTGCAGACCGGACATTCCGGTGCAACTTCAACTTGAAGTCATTGAAATATAGTAATACAGCAACTTATTATCTGGTTATTGCAGATGAACAGGGCTTGCAAATGCCCCAGCGTGAGCAATTCCAGATTGACATCGCCTTTGCGGTGGATGAGTTCGATTTCTTTAGTTAATACCCGCAGGAGGTGCAGATAATGGAGCTTTTTGAAGAGGGTTGCAGTATCCGTGAAGAAATAAAGAACAAGCTCCGTCAGAACTTTGATGGGAAGATTGTTCGCAAAGATTTGACCAAGAAAATTAAGGAAGGTGCAAATGTGCCGGTGTATGTTCTGGAGTTCCTTCTTGGGCAGTATTGCAGTTCCGATGATGAAGAAGTAATCGAACAAGGTGTGCAGAATGTTAAGCGTATTCTTGCTGATAATTTTGTACGCCCGGACGAAGCTCAGAAAATCCTCTCTCAGCTGCGCAAAAAGGGTAGCCATACCATTATTGATATGGTGACGGTACATTTGGATATAAAAAAGAACTGCTACTTTGCAGAGTTTTCTAACCTCGGTCTGGGAAATGTGCCGATTGCCGATGAATACCCGGAAAAGTTTGACCGTTTGCTGTGCGGAGGAATCTGGTGTATCGTTCAGTTGGATTATGAAGCCGAGGGCGATAATAACTTCGGTATTGAGGATACTGACGGCAATCCCCTACGCTCCAAGCAGAAAAAGCAGCGTGAGATCACGCCGATCAGCATCCGGAAACTGACACCAATCCAGATGCCACACATTGACATTGATGAACTGAAACTGGGGCGTAGATCCTTTACAAAAGAGGAATGGTTGGACATTTTACTCCGATCTATTGGAATGGAGCCGGATGAATTTACATACCGGGAAAAATGGCTGCTTCTGACCCGTATGATTCCGCTTGTAGAAAATAACTTTAATCTCTGTGAGTTGGGTCCGAGAAGCACCGGAAAGTCTCATCTGTATAAAGAGATTTCTCCAAACAGCATCCTGGTTTCTGGCGGTCAAACTACGGTCGCTAACCTTTTTTACAACATGGGACGGAAAACAGTCGGTCTGGTTGGCTTGTGGGACTGTGTGGCTTTCGATGAAGTGGCTGGCATCAAGTTTAAAGACAAAGACGGCGTCCAGATCATGAAAGACTATATGGCATCCGGCTCTTTTGCCCGTGGCAAAGAAGAAAAAGCCGCTTCCGCATCTATGGTATTCGTTGGCAATATCAACCAGAGCGTGGATGTCCTGCTGAAAACATCCAGCCTATTCGATCCCTTCCCGACGGAAATGGGTACCGATACAGCGTTCCTCGACCGTATTCATTGTTACCTTCCGGGATGGGAAATTCCCAAGTTCAGACCAGAACACTTTACGAATGATTATGGATTTATCAGTGATTATCTGGCTGAGTTCATCCGTGAACTGCGTAAAGAACAATATGGCGATGCGATTGACCACTATTTCCGGCTGGGCAGAAATCTGAATCAGAGAGATACCATAGCGGTACGACGTATGGTAGATGGCTATTTGAAATTACTGTACCCTGATGGTGTGTTTTCCAAGGAGGAATTAGAAGAAGTTCTCCAGATTTCTCTTGAAATGCGTCGCCGTGTCAAGGAGCAGTTGAAGAAGCTGGGCGGTATGGAGTTCTACGATGTGAATTTTTCGTATGTTGATCTTGATGATATGTCGGAACATTATGTATCCGTACCGGAACAGGGCGGCGGGAAACTGATTCCTGATGGAATGTGCAATCCTGGACAGGTTTATACAGTTTCCAGAGGAAAATCGGGCATGATTGGAGTCTACCGATTGGAAAGCCAGATTTTGCCTGGTAACGGTAAATTTGATAAGACAGGAATCGGTTCAGACAGGAGCGCCAAAGAAGCTACGAATACAGCGTTTAATTTTCTTAAAGCAAATGGAAACCGGATCAGTGGTTCCATTAGTACATCAACAAAGGACTATATCATAAATTATCAGGATTTGCAGGGGATTGGAATGACCGAAACGCTTGCCCTTCCTACCCTTATTGCGCTATGTTCGGTTGCTCTGAGCCGTCCGGTACAAAGCGCCATGGCAATATTGGGAGAAATGAGCATTGGAGGAACCCTCCTGAAAGTTGATGAGCTTGCCAATACTCTCCAGGTATGTCTTGATAGTGGCGCAAAGAAAATTCTGATGCCAGCTGTAAGTATGCCGGAGTTAGCTACTGTTCCGGCTGATTTATCGACTGCTTTTGACTTTATTCTGTTTAAAAGTCCAGAAGAAGCTGTCATCAAGGCATTGGGGGCAAATTAAGGAATAGGTAAATGAAATGGAAAAGGTTAAGGGATCACTCTCAGATGTGGCAGCTGAGATAAAACCGTATGTGACTAAGAAGGGATTAAAAAAGTATATTGGTGATGCAGCGCTTTCAGATGTGAGTCGGATTCTTCTGGCCAAATACTCTAATGTTGAGCTGAGCGTGTATGTTGATAGCGATGGTTGGTCACATCTGAAGGTAGAAGTAAAAAGGCTATTTGGCGGTGGTGTGCTTGATTTTCTGCTCACTCAAAAAGGAAACAGAAAAAGTGATCCTCTTGAGTGGATTGACAGGATTGAAGGATTTGATGCGTTATTGTAAAAGAGGTGATTGTTATGGGGCTGTTCGGCAATAAAAAGAGCAAAATTGATTTGGAAAATATTATTTCTGTTGTTCTGTTAGAGCAGACACAACTTTATGGAAAGAAAAATAATTGGGGACTTAGTTTCGGTGATACCTTTGGCGCACCTATGGTTATGGAGCAAACAGTTCCAACCGGTTCAAGGCTGAAATTCAGTGTCACATATCGTAATGGCAAAAAGGAAATTGTTGAAGTGTTGTCAGGAACAGCGGAAGCAGATGTGCTTTTACAAAAAGCTATTGATCCGGAAATTACAGACTCTTCCGGTGACACTCAGCAAAAAGAAAGTGTTCCTTATCAACCGATTACAGTTCAGAAAAATCAGTTGCCTACTGGCGATTACTTGATAGGCCGTGATATTCCAGTTGGAATCTACGATTTCACATGGGTTTATGGTCATGGAGTCATTCAGAAATTCAAGAATGAGCATGATTATACTCTGGGGGCAAGTACATATCATGAAAATGTGGGTGTCCAATATGATTATGAATACCGACAGTGTTTTCATGTTGTATGCGCAGAGGGAGAATTGCTTAAAATTACCGGAAACCTGATTGTCGAAATTTCTAAATCGAAAAAAATAGAGTTGGATTTATAAAATGACCAGACAAGAACTATTTGACTGGTGCAGGCAGCAATACGGAACAGAGCCGGATTACCCGTGGAATGACTGGAATGCTGTCCTGCGCCACACAGACAATAACAAGTGGTACGGCGTCGTCTTGGAAGTTGACCGCAGAAAACTTGGTTTGGCTGACGAGGGCATTGTCGATATTTTGAATGTGAAGTGTGACCCTGTTATGATCGGTTCCCTCCGGATGCAGAACGGTTTCTACCCGGCGTATCACATGAACAAAGATAAATGGATCAGCATAATGCTGGACAGGCCAGAATCGGACGAAACAATAAAAGGCTTACTTGCCCTGAGTTATGAATTGACCAAGGGGAAATCGAAAAAACATTAAATCATAGAATGGAGGGCTTGGGACTATGGACAACAGAATATTTCTTTGCATAGATCTCAAGTCCTTCTATGCTTCCGTGGAGTGTATCGAGCGTGGGCTTGACCCCATGACCACAAATTTGCTTGTGGCAGATGCTTCCCGAACAGAAAAGACCATCTGCCTTGCAGTCTCCCCCTCTTTGAAAGCCTATGGTATTTCAGGTCGTGCCAGACTGTTTGAAGCAGTCCAACAGGTAAAAAAAGCAAATGCAGAGCGTTTGAGAAAAGCACCGGGACACAAGTTTACCGGAACATCAAGTGATGCAATAGAGCTGGCTGCTCATCCTGAATTGGAGCTGTCCTATATTACTGCGGTTCCGAGAATGGCTCATTATATGGAGCATAGCACAAGAATTTATAATATCTACCTCAAGTATATTGCTCCAGAGGACATTCATGTTTACTCCATTGACGAGGTGTTTATTGACCTCACCCACTACCTTTCTTCTTCCGGTCTGAATGCTCGTGAATTTGCAAAACGGATGATTCAGGATGTTTTGGAAACGACCGGTATAACTGCAACAGCCGGTATTGGTACGAATATGTACCTTGCCAAAGTTGCCATGGACATCGTTGCAAAGCATATTCCGGCTGATGAAAACGGGGTTCGTATAGCTGAACTGGATGAAATGAGCTATCGCCGCCAACTGTGGAGTCACCGTCCCCTCACCGACTTTTGGAGAGTTGGTCGGGGATACGCAAAGAAACTGGAAGAAGTCGGTTTGTTTACGATGGGCGATATTGCACGTTGTTCGGTGGGCAGATCGAATGATTATTACAATGAAGATTTGCTTTACAAGTTGTTCGGTATCAATGCCGAATTGCTGATAGATCATGCCTGGGGCTGGGAGCCATGTACGATTGCGGAAGTGAAGCAATATAAGCCCGAAAGTAATAGCGTCGGCTCCGGGCAGGTGCTGCATTGTCCCTATGACTTTGAGAAAGCACGATTGATTGTTCGAGAGATGATTGATCTTCTCGTGCTGGATTTGGTGGACAAGGGAATGGTTACTGACCAGATCGTGTTGACAGTTGGCTACGATATAGAAAACCTGTCTGACCCTGTGCGCCGCAAGGCATACAAAGGTCAAATAACGACTGACCGATATGGACGGCAAGTGCCGAAGCACGCACATGGAACTGCCAATATCGGCAGATATACTTCTTCTACCCGCTTGGTCACAGATGCGGTTTTGGAGCTATATGACCGGATTGTAGATAAATCTCTTTTGGTACGCAGACTTAACATATCCGCAAATCATGTGATCTGTGAAGCAGATGTGCCGAAAGAAAATAAAGTGGAGCAACTGGACTTATTCACTGATTATGCTGCTTTGGAGAAGAAAAAAGAGAAAGAAAATGCTGCGCTGGAGCGTGAAAAGAAAATGCAACAGGCAGTATTGACGATAAAGAAGAAATTTGGAAAGAACGCTATTTTGAAGGGAATGAACCTTCAGGAAGGTGCAACCGCTAAAGACCGCAATGCACAGATTGGCGGTCACAAAGCATAGCGAAAAGAGGGATACGATGTACGATATTGAAAAGGCAAAGCAATACGCATGGGAACAGGCCGACTGGATTGCTCACAGCAACGGATATTTTCTGATGAAAGACTGTGTTTTCTTCTATCATAAGGGGAGCGTGGTTTTTGACCCTTGGAATGACGTGGACGGAAACGCTGTTGACGATCCTTTCTCCTTCTATGGCAAAGACAAGATGGATGAGTTTTGCAGACGGATTCTTGCAAAAAAAGAAGGTTCCACTCCGTCCCGTATGATTTCTGTCGATAGCAAGATTCTGGACTTTTTGAAGATGCTCTACTTTGGTGTAACGGATAACCCCTTTGAAGCTGCCAGCAGGAGCGCATATACGGATATGTGCAGAACCATCCGATTTAATGGCAAGAATGGGGATATGTTGAGAAAAGCGGTAGATGCGCTTTTGGAAGAAAGAATCCCTGAGCTTGTTGCCGTGAATGACGCTGAGGATTTTACAAAATGGCACCACTCCATTTGCGAAGAAATTGTTGTGATGTACGAAGCGGAAGGAATCGAGTTTTATATTGGACAAGCGCAGAAATGGGTCAACATGACTTTGAAATATTTGTATGTGCTGGTTCCTGATGTTGTAGAACCGTTTTACCGTTTTTTACATATTCCGCTGGACAACTACATCATCGACATTGCGAAGAAGCAGTATGGCATTCCTCCTCTGCCCTGTGCATGGAGCAGAATATCAGATTATCAGGATTATCTTGATTATGAGGAAATGCTGATGGAAGTGATTGATGAGGTGCCTTTGGACTGGGAGTTTGCGAAATGGGTTGAATCAGCTCGCAAGCAGAAAATCGAAAAAGGCAGATAGGTTTCAGGAGGTGCGCTATGCAGATACATTACTTTCAGCGATACCATTCAAAAGAAAATGTGGACACATCCAACACCATGTTGATGCTTTCCCGTTTATATAATTACAATGCGGATAAATTTTTCTCTATGTTGAACAGCCTTATTCTCGGAGAGGATGAAAGCCCTGAAATCACATTTGACTTACAGGTTGCCGGTGACGAAAGCGTTCCGGATGCCGTAATCAGCCAAAAGAGCTTTAAGATCGTTGTCGAGACAAAACTCTATAATCAGTTCGATAAGCAGCAGCTTGTAAATCATCTGGAGCAATTCGGCGCAGAGGACATCAAGGTTCTGCTGACTATCGACCCCAGACCGATGAAGCCGCAGCTGTTTGATGAAATGAATGCGGAACTAAAAAAGTACAACAGTGAGAATCTGGATCGCCTGATCCACCCTATCAAGCACGTTAATTTGACTTTTGAACAGCTTGTGGAGGCGATGGAAGATATTATTGATGACAGAGACACGGAGATTATTTCTGTGCTGGATGACTTCAAAAAGTATTGTTTTGATGAAAAGCTGATACCGGATGGTCATAAGTGGATGCGAGCGATTGTGGCAGGAACAACATTCCAGGACAACATGGATTTGAGTTTATTCTACGATCAGGAATCCCGCAAGTTTTCAGAGCATGGGTATATTGGACTCTACAAAGATAAGAGCATCCGTGCGATTGGCAAGCTGAAAAAGACCATTATTGCGGTTGAAGTTGAGGGGAAAATGACATATCGGGCAGAAAGCGGCGAAGCGCCAACACCGGATGAGATTTGCCGCATTAACGAAGCAATCCGACGTGCAGAGGACTACGGCTATAACCTTCGCACGATCAGTCACAGATACTTTATGGTCGAGAAGTTCTACCCGATTGACTTTAGAAAAAGCAGCAAGAATCCCATTCAGAAAAGCAAGTTCTTCAACCTTGCGGATATGTTTGGGTACAAAACGATGCCTGATACTGAAAAGATTGCAGCTGATCTAAACGGCAGAACTTGGGAGGAGTTTTAATTGTTTTCAGGAGGTGACTGCAATGGAATATTTGAAGCAAGTCCATGATTTTGCCACAAAATGGACTGATAAATTCAGAGACCAAAAAATCAACTACATAGAGCTTGTAGACCACTACATGGCTGATGACTGTGAAGCTCTTGGGTTTCAAATGGATTGCGGTCACGCATTTTTGGAGAAGTACGGGAATGCTGCAAGCAAATTCGATGAATTGAATCGAGTGATTGACGAGATAACGGACATCAGTTTGCTTGGCTCTGCAATTTACTCACAGTGGCGATATTTCAATCACTGGGCGTATGATGCTGCTTCTATTTTGGAACCGGAGAATCGTTCCTGGTTTATTTTGGCACTGAGCCGTCTGGCAGTGCTTTCCGGTGAGAACCCTTTTATATTTACCGGTGAGTTGAAAAAAATTCGTATTGTTTCTAATCGCCTTGGCTATGGTCCATGCCCGGAACCGGATGAAGAAGTCGAGCAACACATTACTCTCAATTCAGAAGGACGGGTGTGGTTTTCAGCGTATGTGTTCGGACAGCGCCGTGATGGGCATTATGAAAAGGCCAGAACACAAAACCTGAAAGTTGATAAAGCTGTTGCGGAAAGAATTATGTCCGCATTTTCAGCATATTTCAGCAACGAATACACAGAGATATTTGCAACAGACATCGGTGACTGGAATATGGAGCTTACAAATACAGAGGGCAAGACCTACAAATTTCGTGGCTCCTTGTGTTCCGAGTTTGAAGTTCAGGGCATTGACCTTTCAGATTTGCTCCGCCACAGTCTGGATATGCCCGATTTGTATGTTTTTGATGGGAACAACAAGCCGGACATTGTGAACCGGATCGAAGTGTTCTATCACCGCATCACAAAGATAAAACCGAAGGAACCGATCTCGGAGCATACGGAATATGCCGTCTGGGATTACACAGAATCCTTGATTATAGACAGAAACAGCGAAAGTATTGAACACATCCAGAATATCGGCACAGGTTGTTCTGTTACTCGCAGGTACAAAGTAGAAGGCGGTATTGAGAGCCTGCTCGATGATTTGGATATAGACATCCTGTTTGAACATATTGAAGGAAATCCACCTGATGTAGTTGAGAATCCGCTTGAAAGCAAAGACTATACTATCAAGGTGGTTACAAAAAAGGGTATTAGTTCACTTCGCATAAAGCATGACAGCCTCACAGGTCGATATGCCCGATGAAATTGTAGTAGATATTGAAGTCCCGTTCCTCGTGGCCGTCTACCATGCGCTTTTCGCCAACCTCGATTTTCTGGATGAGCCGCACCAGCGTAGGCCGGTCAAGCTCTTCCAGATTGTAATAATCCTGCACCATATCCAGCCATGCGTCCACAGACTGCTCATTCTCCCGGCTGGCGGAAAGCTGCTCCGTCAATTCCCGTCTGCGCTCCTGCTTGGCCTTGCGCTCGGCCTCGTAACCATTCAAAAGCTGGACACAAAGGTTTTCTGGTATTTTTCCCAGCACCTTGTCCTCGTAGGCGGACTGTACCAGCCGGTCAAGCTCCGGCAGCCGCCGGTCGATGGCGCTCAGTTCTGCCTGGAGCGTTTTGGCTCTCTCACGGCCAGCGGACTCCTTCTGCGCCAGAAGCTTTTCCCGAATCTCAGCCCGGCCAAACTGCGCCCACATCGACTTGCTGCGGATGTCCACCAGCACCACATGAGCCAGTGCCTTCTGGTTGATGTAGTGGGAAGAACAGGCGTCTTTGCCGCCCGAAGCGTACCGGTTGCAGACATACGCCTTGTACTCCGGCTCCTTCCTGCTGGTTTTCTTCCGGTAATCCCGCATATACCGCATGGAGGCCCCGCAGTCCATGCACCGCAGCAGACCGGCGAACAGAGAAACGCTGCCGCTCTTACCGCTGCGCCCTCTGGACGGGTGGTTGTCCATCCGCTGCACCGCGTCCCACACATCCTGTGAGATCAGCGGCTCGTGTGTGTTCTCCACCCGAATCCACTCGCTCTCCGGTTTGCTGACCTGCTTGTGGTTTTTGTAGGAGACGGTGCCCGTCTTGTTCTGTACCATGTGGCCGAGGTACACCTCGTTACGGAGGATGGTTTTTACCGTCACATCATTCCAGCACTCCGTCTCGCCCCGGCGGTTTTCCCGCCCTTCCGCCATGTAGTAGAAGGTTCTGGGCGAAGGGATTTTTTCAGCGTTGAGAATCAGAGCGATTTTTCGGAAACCGTTGCCCTGCAACCGCAGATCGAAGATACGCCGCACCACCGGAGCAGTCACCGGGTCGATCTCCAAAATGTGCTTGTCCGCCGCGCTTTTCCGGTAGCCGAGGGGCGCATAGCAACCCACATATTTCCCGGCCTTGAAGGTGGACAGCTTCACCGCCTTGATTTTGTTGCTGGTGTCCCGCGCATAGAGGTCGTTCATAACATTTTTCAGAATGACCAGCATCTCATTGTTCTTGCGGATGGTGTCCACCCCGTCGTTGAGGGCAATGAATCGGCACCCGAGGGACGGAAAAATGAAGTCGGTATATTTGCCCGCCTCGATGTAATCACGGCCTAACCTGCTGAGATCTTTGGTTAGTACCAAATTGATCTTGTGGTCGGTCGCGTCCTGCACCAGCCGGTTGAACCCCGGACGGTCGAATAATGAGGTGTGATAGCGATAGCGGCAAAAAGCTAATAAAATCAATGGTTTTGCGGACAGCGGATAGACAGGGAATGTGTTAAAAACTGAATACGCA
>SFRL01000016.1 GCA_004562765.1 bacterium
CACAGACCATACACAGCCTGCTCGATCAGCTGCGGAGACTGATGCGTGATCTTATACCATTTCTCATAAGTTGCCACATCCTTGATACGGTAATCCGCACTGAGATCGATAAATCTTGTCTTTTTCAACAGTTCCTCATTTAAGATACCACCGAGATAACCCTGCGGCGTCGCGGTAAAGATCACGTCCACCTGATCGGCCAGTTCTTCGATGTTGTCGTCGAGGCACTTGTCTTCCACCAGTTCAAACATATTGCGATACACGCTTGCATATTTTTCATCCACATAGCTGCGTGAGCCGTACCACTTGATCTCCACTTCTTTATGTCTAAGTAAAATGCGCACCAACTCTGCCCCTGCATAGCCAGTCGCTCCGATAATTCCTGCTTTTATCATTGCTTTATCCATCTCCTTATGTATATGTAACTGTTCGGATCACAGCTCGCTTTCGCATCGCTGTGATGTCTTTTCCTATCTTAGTACTATTTCCCCCATTCGTAAAGGGTTTTTTGCAAATTTTTGCATATTTTATGCATAATTATACATTTTTATTCTGTTTTATGCATATATTTTGCATATTTTTTCAGTTGCACTGTACAAAAAATTGATGTATGATGGTAACAGTTCGAAATCAAAAAATATTTACATAGAAAGGAACATCTACCATGAAAGAAAAAGTTGTTTTGGCGTACTCAGGCGGACTGGACACAACCGCGATCATCCCCTGGTTAAAAGAGACCTATGATTACGAAGTGATCTGCTGCTGCATCGACTGCGGGCAGGAAGAGGAACTGGACGGACTGGAGGAGCGCGCCAAGCTCTCCGGCGCTTCCAAATTATATATTGAAGACATCACCGATGAGTTTGCAGAAGATTATATCGTTCCCTGCGTGATGGGAAGCGCTGTTTACGAGCACAAATATCTGCTGGGAACCTCTATGGCCCGTCCCGGTATCGCAAAGAAGCTCGTAGAGATCGCCAGAAAAGAAAACGCAGTTGCCATCTGCCACGGTGCAACCGGAAAGGGAAATGACCAGATCCGTTTTGAGCTGGGTATCAAGGCTCTCGCTCCTGACATTCAGATCATCGCTCCCTGGCGTGATGACAAATGGCAGATGGATTCCCGTCAGGCAGAAATTGATTATTGTAAGGCACATGGCATCGATCTTCCCTTCGGAACCGACAGCAGCTACAGCCGCGATCGTAACCTGTGGCACATCAGCCATGAGGGACTGGAACTGGAGGATCCTTCTCTTGAGCCCAACTACGAGCATCTGCTGGTACTTGGTGTCACACCGGAGAAGGCTCCCGATGAACCGGAGCTTGTGACCATGACTTTTGAGGCCGGCGTTCCGAAGTCTGTCAACGGAAAAGAGATGAAGGTTGCTGACATCATCCGTGAGCTGAACCGTCTTGGCGGAAAGCACGGCATTGGTATCGTTGACATCGTGGAGAACCGCGTGGTAGGTATGAAGAGCCGCGGCGTGTATGAGACTCCCGGTGGAACCATCCTGATGGAGGCACATGACCAGTTAGAAGAGCTGATCCTTGACCGTGAGACCATGGCTGCAAAGCTTGAGATGGGCAAGCGTCTGGCACAGACCTGTTACGAAGGAAAGTGGTTCACACCGCTGCGTGAGGCTCAGCAGGCGTTTATTGAGTCCACCCAGAAATACGTCACCGGTGAAGTAAAATTCAAACTTTACAAAGGAAACATCACAAAGGCAGGAACGACTTCTCCGTACTCTCTCTACAGCGAGACGCTGGCAAGCTTTACGACCGGCGATCAGTATGATCATCACGATGCCCAGGGCTTCATCACCCTGTTTGGTCTGCCGTCCAAGGTACGTGCACTGAAAATGATCGAAGTAAACAAGAACAAAAAATAAATAGCATCACGCAAAAAAGTACCCCCGGAAGATATATCAGACTTCCGGGGGTTGTTTTTGATTCTATCGTTTCGTAAGCTTCGAATGTTTCGAATGACTATTTGGTCAGATCCAGCACCGCACGCATCAGTCCGGTGGACTTGCTTGACGGAAGCAGTTTTTTCACTAATCCCGCAGAAGACTCCGTCAGTGTAGGAATCTCCAGCACGGTTTCTCCGGGAAACCGATCCAAAAGAGCCTTTGCCGCAGACTGTAACACAGCCATACCGGCCGCCGTACTGCCGTCTGCCACAAAAAACTGGGACAGGTAGATCCCCTGTTCTCCCATCGCATGAAAGATCGCACATGCCTTTGGTTCCAGTTTTCCATTGAGCAGCACATAGCTGCAATCAGGCAGTGCCTGTCCCATTTCCTCCAGACTAAGATCATCCACACGGTTTCGTTTCAATTCCTCCGCCAGCTGGCGCAAGGTCGTATCCGAAGTACCATTTAAGCTGCGCAGGATATATCCCTCCGGCACAGACTTTTTCCGCTTCAAAAGCGGACTGTCCGCAAGCTCTGATACCGGCAGTCGGAAGGTCTGCGCCTGCTCATCTGTCTTGATCTCAAAACCGGCCTTTATAAGTAATGCTTCCACACCTTCCGTCTCCGGCATAAAGGAAGCGATCACGCCTTTGAGATTTCCTTCTGTCTCTGACAGCACTGCCTCCAAAAGCTCCATCAGAAGTGTTCCTCCAAGCTTCCTCCGGCGATAGGCCGGAGCCACATACAGGCTGATGATCTCGAGGATCGCCTCATCCTCCGGTGAAAAGTTGGCACAAACGGCTGCTCTTGCTTTTCCTTCTTCCACAAGCGCCAAGCCAAAGGCCTCATTATTTTTAATGTATGTAACCGCTTCTGCTGTCAGCAGTGGCGCTGCATGATCCGCCTCATCCGGCCCGATCCCATACAGCTGAACCTCCGGTAATTCCTGTTTCATCTGTCATGTTCTCCTATTATACCAATTCGCCGTATATGTTTCTGCGTATACCCACGATCTGGTTGAAAGTCTGCCATTCCTGATAACCCATTTCCTTTCCCGCCAACAGCCTCATGAGCTGCTTTGCATTCTCAGATCCCATGTCCTCCGGCTGTCCTTTAGCAGATTTCAGGTCCCGCGGCTGCTGCCATTGGAGCATTTTTTTCTCCAGCGCTATCAAGGTTTCAGCGATATAATTGGCAGATTCTCCACTCAGATCGCATTGACGTCCTCCGTACTTCACACCCACTTCGTCTGTTCGCTGTGCTCCAAGACTGGATGCTTTTTCCTGTGTTGCAAATAGATCATGGGTATGACCCATCTGATTCATCACGCCGGCTGCATCGGATTCCAGACCCATGAGCATCACGCCGTAGTGTTCTGCATCCGCTTCTTTGTACATGGAATAAAAGTGTCCGCAGCTGCCGTCATTGCTGAGTAACTCTCCACCGACGCCGTTGTTGCCCAGACCGCCGATGGCACAATTCATTCCACGCTGTCCGGTAAAGTTGAAGTGCACTTTTTTCTCCTCAACAGGTATCTGCTTCCCCCGTTCCTTCTGTATCAGCCGCCCCCAATAATCTTTTTCGACCTTTCTGCGCTCAATATCATGGGTAGAGGACATACGACTGTTATCCTGCGCATCATTGTTTCCGTTGACCGTATAGATTGCATTCCACATCCTTTGATGCGCCTGAGCATTGTCAATACTACTCTTCTCTTCCAATCTGGGAAGTGTCAGAGCGACTCTGGAACAATGGCTGAGTGCCACTGCCATGGTTTTGTCCCACGAAGCCCACACCTCATTTCCATTTTCATCCTTTATGACCTTATAAAAATCTGACATTTGCATAAGCAGCAAACGTTTCGCGAGCTGTATCTGCTGTGCGCTGTTGGCTTTCATAGCATCAGCTGCATCTCCATACGGATCTTTTGATTTCTTTTTACGATAGTAAGAGGCAACCGTCGTCATATCAGGTACATGTGTCAACGTAGCCACCATGACCTCTGTAGACATTGCTTCATCCAGTTCACGATACAAATCAATCGCCCAATCCGGCATGCCTCTGGTTTTCTGTGCAAGAGAGAATCCGAGACGCAGCGCAGGATCCAGAAACATACTGACACCTTCTGAATGCTCCCTATAATAACTCATGATCTCATCCACTGTTGTATGTTCGTTGATATGAAAATATTCGTGAAATTTTTCCAGTGCACTTGTAGCTACCCTGTTTCTCATGAGTTCATCCAGATTTTCAAAATTGGAATAATCATGCTCCTCAATAATCCTTCGCAACGTTTCACCACGTGTCAGCTTAGAATGCGGAAGGACTTCCTTTTCCCAATGCTCACGATCCTTTTTGTCAAAATCACCAAATATCATCTTATTCAGATCTTTTGCTGAAACAAGCCCAGGTCTTTCCTTTGCATCATCTACCTTCATATGATACCACTCTCTGAAATCTTTATTTCGACGCTTTCGCTGCTTCCAGCTCAATTTTTCCTCCGCAGGAGGCTGCTTTCCTTCCACAGCCGTCCCGGAAAGCGGATTAAAACGCTCCATAAAATCCGAATAGGACGTATCTATCGTCACAGTATTATACGTTTCCGTCTCCTGGTACACCGGCTGAACCACTTTCTGCTGTTGCTGGGGGTTCTGCTGCTGATTCACTACAATGTTTTGCTTTACCTGTTGTTTTTTAATCTGATACTGCCCGTTCGAGCTTCCTGGATTACACATTGCCTGTCACTCCTTTCATTGGTCATATAACTTACGACAGCCGCAATCTTCTTCTGTCATCACCTTAGTTTTAGTTTACCATATTTATGAAAGTTTTGGTGCAAAAAATATGAGATACTAAATTACCCCTCCCAGATCAGATCACATCTGGTTCGGGAGGGGTTTTCTTATCGGTTTTATACAATTACTTTGTCAGATCCAGCACTGCACGCATCAGTCCGGTAGCCTCGCTTGCAGGAAGCAGCTTTTTCACTAATGCAGCAGAAGACTCCGTCAGTACGGGGATCTCCAACACGGTTTCTCCGGAAAACCGGTCCAAAAGAGCCTTTGCCGCAGACTGTAACACAGCCATACCCGCCGCCGTACTGCCGTCTGCCGCAAAAAACTGGGACAGGTAGATCCCATGCTCTCCCATCGCATGAAAGATCGCGCATGCCTTTGGTTCCAGTTTTTCATTGAGCAACACAAAGCTGCAGTCAGGCAATGCATGCTCCATTTCTTCCGGTTCAAGATCATCCACATTGTTTCGTTTTAATTCCTCCGCCAGCTGGCGCAGTGTCGTATCTGAAGCACCCTGTAAGCTACGCAGGATACATCCCTCCGGCACAGATTTTTTCCGCTTCAAAAGCGGACTGTCCGCAAGCTCTGATACCGGCAAACGGAAGGTCTGCACCTGCTCATCTGTTTGGATCTCAAAACCGGCCTTTGTAAGTAATGCTTCCACGCCTTCTGTCTCCGGCAAAAAGGATGCAGTAACGCCTCTAAGCTCTCCAGCTGTCTCTGACATCACTTCCTCCAAAAGCTCCATCAGAAGTGTTCCTCCAAGCTTCCTCCGGCGATGATCCGGAGCCACATACAGGCTGATGATCTCAAGGATCGCATCATCCTCCGGTGTAAAGCCGGCACAAACGGCTGCTCTTACTTCTCCTTCTTCCACGAGAGCCATTCCAAAGGCCTCGTTGTTTTTAATATATGTAACCGCTTCTGCCGTCAGCCTCCGGTAATTCTTCAAATTTCATACATACCTCCTATTCTAGCTGATCAGATCATCAGGGACGGGCACCGATACCAACGTTGTCGTCCACACCCAAAATCCCTCGTAAGCGAGTCCACTGCTGCGCATCCAGTTTCTTGCCTGCAAGCATACTCATGACATCACGGGCCTCCGTCTGCCCCATTCCGCCGTTTGCCTGCCATTCAAGCATTTTGTGTTCCAGCGCAAGCATCCAGGTGGTAATATCCATTGCAGACATCTCATTTAAAAGGCACTGACGTCCACCATATTTATCTCCCACTTCGTCTGTCCGCTGTCCGCCAAGGCTGGATGCCTTTTCCGGAGTCGCATGCCAGTCATGGGTGTGCCCCATCTGGTTGGTCACCCCATTGGCATCGGATTCCAGACCCATCAGCATGGTTCCGTAATGTGTTGCATCCGCCTCCTTGTACATAGAGTAAAAATGCCCGCAGCTGCCGTCATTGGCGATCGTTTTTCCACTGACACCTCCGTTTCCAAGGCCACCGATCGCACAGTTCATACCGCGTTGCCCGGTCAGATTAAACCACACCTTCTTCTCTTTACTACCCGTGGTTCCCACCTCAAAAGCCTTTCTCCGCTCGATGGAATGCGTGGAACTGGCACGGGAATTATCTTCCGCAGTATTAGATCCGTTGACCGTATAGATGGCTCTCCACATATTTTGCTGGTGAAGGACGTTACTGTTTCCCGCATCCTGCTTTGGCAACGTCAGGACAACACGCGAACAATGGCTGAGCGCTACTGCCATAGATTTATTCCATGGAGTCGATGTCGCATTTTTATTCTTGTCCGTAGTGATCATTTGAAAATCAGAGAGCTGCATCAAAAGAAGGCGCTTTGCAATCTGTATCTGCTGCGCCTTATTGGCTCTGATCGCTTTATCTGCATCACCCTGCGGATCTTTTGACCCCTTCTTTCGAAAATATTCCCTAACAGCTGACTCATTAGCCTGATGAGTCAGCGTAGCCTCCATCACAGCAGTGGTCATCGCTTCGTCCAGTTCACGATATTTTTGCTTCTCCCATCTATCCGTTGTCGGATCCTTCTGTGCAAGAGACAAACCCAGGCGCAGCGCGGGATCAAGAAGTCTGCTGACACCGTTTTCGCTATTTTTTATAGCATTGACGATCTCTTCTACCGAACTGCGTTGGACAATAAAAAATTCATCCCTGAATTTCTTCAATGCCTGTGTTGCCACCAGGTTACGCATGACCAGATCCAGATTTTCAAAATTTGAATAATCGCCATAATCAAGGATCATACGCATCGTCTCACCACGTGTAAGCTTTGAGTGAGAAAGGGTTTTATTCGCCCACTGATCCCGGCCCTGCTTTGTCTGGAATCTGGGCAGATTCCTCACTTCTTCTTCGGTCACAAAACGCGGGTTCTCCTTCAGTTCCTTTTTCAATTTACCGTATTCCTTTATCCGGCGTCTACGCTCCTTCCTACCGACTTTCTCCTCTGCCGGAGGCGGCCCGCCTGCCACCGGGGTAGCCGGAAGTGGTTTCAGGTGTTGCATAAAACGTTCATACAATGATTCCCGTTTCTGTACCTGCTGCTGGTTAGCATTCTCATATTGCGGATCCGCCACCTGCCGCTGTTCCTGCTGATGTTCCTCCGCCACCATGTTTCGCTCTACCTGCTTCGCGCGGTCCTTATATATTTGGCCATCAGGTGAACCTGTTCTACACATTCTAAACATCTCCTTTCTCTGTACATTTTTTCATCAATTGCCCACCATCTCTTATGACATTTCCTGCAGTTTGTCATAGTATTCCTTATACCTGTAGATCGTCCGTTGGCTGACATTCTGCCGTTTTGCGATATCGACGATGCTCATGCCGTTTTCAAAGCATGTGACAAAATCATTGTACGCGTTCATCCATTTTTCATTATGCTTCTTTCTTCCGCTCATTTTCCGGTTTCTGGCAGCCTCCAGTTCCTCGCGCAAATAAGCGTTCTCCTTTTCCAACTTTTCAATTTTTTTCAGGGCTTCTTCTAATGTTGTGATCTTCATTTTCCCCCTCCTAAACAAATCCTGCTTTTATTTTATCACAACTTCCGGGACGGGTCAAACCGATTTTGTCATCTCCCAAGAAATTTGCGTAACTGTTCAGTACCTTTGCAGTTCTGGTGCAAAAAATCGGGCAGTCTCACACAGGTGACACTGCCCAACTCTTTATAAATTTTCGTCCTTCTTGGATTCTATTTTTTTCTTGTGCAAAAACCACAGTAAAATATCCAGTTCCAGCAAAAGAAACAAAATCGGTTCCACCACCATTAGAACAATTGCACCGTAGATGCCCGGCCAAAAGATACCTGTGTCTGTCACACAATCATAGATACCATAAATGCCGCAGATCACCATACAAATACCGATTCCCATCCCGACCAGAAAAAACGGATTTTTCATACGACTTTTTTTCATCTTCCTCTACTCCTTAAACGATAAATAGTAGTCTTCCAGGTATACACCCGACACCTGTGCAACAGAGATCGGTGTTACAAACTGATATGTAGACGTTATGAATATTTTTTCACCTGACTGCTCAAAGTAATAGCTGCCGCTGTTTATGATCGTTGCTTCCTCTGTATCATGACTGGAAACCACCAGTTCACTGTTATCGATCATCTTCAGACGGATCGCTGTCGATGTATCTGCAAACCCCAGTTGTTCATAGTCCACCTCTGAAATGTCAGCAACGACTGTCATCCCAAGGGGTGTCAGATTCAATTTTTCCAGCTTTGCCGGTGTATCCAGAAACGTATAGGTCATATCAGGTGTCCCCTGAATTCGGATCTCCTCAGAAACCGTCGGCTCGATCACAAATGTGATACTCCACATACCTTCCACAAGTACCTCCGGCTGATCACTGTAGGGATCTTTCTCCAAATCCTTAAAGAAGGCCGTCACTTCCGTCCCCTCTTGTAATTCCTTTGTGGTGGAAAAGCTGACAATATACGTCGCAATATTGTTCCTGCCCTCCAACACCTCCAAAAGCTGACAGTCCCTCGCTCCCGGAATCAGATAGTCGGAATTATAGTTTGTTCCCTCTGATAATGCGAAATAATCGAAGCCGATATCTTCATGGAATGCGATATCCGCCGGTGCCGTCACTTTGACGATCAGGTATATGTTCTGACTGTCTATCACTTTCTCTTGTAATTCGATCAGAAGATCCGCTTTGCTCACTGAATAATCTTTCAGGCTCTCAATCCCCATCGGTTGAGATTCCTCTGTCTCAATACCGAGAAAATCCAGGATCGTCTCCTTAAACATTTCCAGAAATCCCGCCTGCGCCACTTCTGCTGTTGAAAATAAAATTGTACAAATAAGGCAGGCACATACAAATACAAGCATGCCTTTATATCTCTTCGTCGGGGATTCGCACGGAAAGGTAACATCCTCCTCAGACAGTGACTGAATCGTTTCTTCCACACGTTTTTCATAGCTTTCCGGTACATGAAAATTTTTCGCTGCTTTCTTTATGTTTCTGTCAAATCGCGTCATGTTCAGCCACCTCCTCTCAAATGTACTTCAATGCCTGCTTCAATTCTTCTTTTCCTCTGTTCAATCGGGATTTTACGGTTCCCACCGGAATGTTCAACACGCCTGAAATATCGCGGATCGATAAATTCTCATAATAAAACAATACAACGACCAGCCGGTATTCTTCTTTCATTTTCCGGATCACATCCCACAATTCGTCATACTGATCCTGCGTAGGCTTTAGCAACGACTCTACTGTTTCATTACCCGGAAGCTCAAACTGTTTCTTTTTGATCTTGAGCGCCTCATTTTTCGTGATCATGAGCATCCATGGTTTAAATTTTCGGATATCACGCAGCTGATCCAGTTTTTCATAACCTTTTAGTATCGCATTGCTGACAGCATCCTCGGCATCCGCGGAATTTTTCAAAATGGCACTTGCGATGATATAGAGATCTCTTTTATATATGTAAATACAATCACAGAATTTTTTCTTCGTCATCGTTTTATCGGTCCCTTTTCTTCAGTATTCATCCCTCTCTATTATATATGATAGTTTATCTCCTGAAAAGGTTCCCATAACTTTATCGGACAGGGTCATTTTTTTCCAAAAAAAGAATGCCGATGCCGCAGCATCAGGCATTCCTATTCACCTCATATCCTTTCCCTCATAGGGATCCGGGAAACAGGTCGGGACATAATTCGCATAGGTATAATGGCCTTCGTCACATACCGGATCCGTACGGATCTTCAGATCCTCCATGCCGACGAGCAGATGACTGTTATACAAATAATGACCGAGCTCATGGAAAAACATCAGCATCTCATCCGGTTCATAGATCAGACTGCCGGTCTGATTCCACTCAATCCTGCTGCCAGCGATCTGCGTAAAGGCGCCGTTTTCCGCGCCCAGCGAATACACATAAAACGAATATTCACCGGAGGTGTCGCGGTTTTCAAGATTCACCTCCAACAGGTACGGATCACCGACGCCGTCGATGCGCCCGGCGTAAAGGTTACTCCAACACCTGCCCGAATCATTGACTGCATAGTGGTAAAGCAGATTTCCGTCCGCATCGCGGATAAATACATCTCCGTGACTTCCGCCGTCTGCCACCCCGTTATAGATCGCTATCGTCTCCTCACCCGGTGCGGTCGCCAGATCCATATGCTCCGTGCGCACCGGTTCCAAAGATCCGTAAAAAGCCGGATAAACCGCCATGGGATCTCCATTTGCATCGCCAAACATTGCTCCACTGTACAAATTGCCCTCAGATGCAGTTGCATAGCTGACACCATACCGGTAGAGCTCACTGATCAGCGTGATCTTGTGGATCAGTTTATCATCATTATGGATCTCCACGATACAGGGCTTATTCATGATCGGATCACCTGCGTCGATCGCATCCGCAAATTTAGAGAAAGACACTTCCTTGGCATCCATCGTTGTGCGGCTGCTGTTGATGTAAAATTTGCAGTCCTCCGCAAATGCAAGCTCACTGCCGTATGTTTTCTCCCAATCATCGTCAGGTATCACATAATTGTCAATACAGCGCACACTATGGGAAATGGTACGCACAGAGATCGTCGCGATGACTGCACTGTCCTCCGGTTCATCTTGTCCGGATACTGCCTGTGATGCATCCTGCGCCGGTACATCTGTCAGCCCGGTTTGCTGCGCATCGACAGGCACCGGCTGCGTATTCTGCTCTTGACTTGTATCATCTGCTCCCTGCGTCTGCTCTCGTTCCGATATATCATCCACCGCATCCGCGCCGAGTGCAATCCCTGCCAGAGTTACTACCATCACACCGATCACAAGCGTCTGGGCGGTTACCTTTTTGTAATTCAGCACATTTTTGATCCGTTTGCCTGTATCGCCTTCGCCGAATGCCAACGGTGTAAATCCGATCACTCCCTTTCCCTGCGCCATCGCCAGCAGCGAGTCCGAATAAGCACAACGGATCTGTGCGCCAAGTCTGCGCAGCACCTGCTCATCACAGGACATTTCCATATCCCTGCCACTCAGGAAAAATGCCACCCACACGAACGGATTGAACCAGTGTAATGTCAATGCCACATAACCAAGGACACGGAACAACGGATCACCTCTGCGGATGTGGGTCTGCTCATGAAGCAAAATATATGTTTTCTCATTTTCTCCCAGACCACAGGGCAGATAGATCCTCGGGCGGATGATACCTGCCACAAAGGGCGATGTGATCCCTTCCAGCAGATAAATGTTTTCTCTGTCCAGACTGGCATGTTTCAGTTTTTTATGCAACTGCAAAACACTGACAACTGCATAACCGGCCATTGCACACACGCCGGTCGCCCAGATGCAAAACACGATATTCTTCCAGTTCCATAGAGATGTGACTTCCATGGCAGCCTGTGACTCTGCCAAATGCTCAGGAACCGAGCTTTCTTCTATTACAACAGCTTCTTTTGAAGTGCCGGATCCCTCACCTGCGATCCCGGTACTTTTCGCCGGTATCGCATTTCCATTTCCCTGATGTTCCCGCGCGGGGAGTTGATCTGTGACGTTCGTCTGTGCAGACGGAATCAGATTAAAGACCGATACCGGCAAGGAAACTGACACCGGACAGAGCAGTCGAAACAGGACGATCAGCCACAGCACATAGGAAAAGATCTTCGGCGCGCGCCGCAAGCACAGCCGGAGCAACAGCACCGCGCAGATGACAACTGCACCTGTCGCACTCATTTTAAACAAAGTATCGATCATTTGCCATCCTCCTCCCCATCCGAATCCCGATAAGAGTCAATGAGCTGTTGCAGTTTTTCCACGTCGCTTTTACTCAGTTTGTTTTTTCTGGAGAAGGCTGTCAGAAACAGCGGCAGCGAACCATCAAAATGCTCTTCGATAAAGGCGCTGCCCTGTCCCGCCTGAAATTCCTCCTTCGTCATCTGCACCCGTACCGTACCGTTTTCATTTGCAAAAATACCCCGCTCACAGAGCCGTTTTAACATCGTGTACGTCGTTGTGCGCTTCCATCCGAACCGTTCCTCACACAGCTTTGTCAATGACAAATCGTTGTTAGTTGTATGTGAATTTCTGTTAGTTATGGGCATATTTCCGTTAGTTGTAAATAAGAAAGTTTAGCCTTTTATAATCTGATTTTTTACGCATTTGCACTTGAATTGTGCATACATATATGCTATAGTGCAAAGAAACATTTTTGACACGGCATATTTTTTGATACCTTTGCAATTCCAATTCTACAAAGGAACTTCTTATTTTTCGTGTCTTCAAAAGGGGGATTTTTATATGACTCAATCTACTGAAAAGACAGAACATACATATGAACAGACTGCGACACACGTTGCACTGGTAACGATCATCTGGAATCTGATCCTTTCTGTCGGCAAGCTGCTCGCCGGTATTTTTGCCCATTCCGGTGCGATGATCTCTGATGCCGTACACTCTGCTTCAGACGTGTTCAGTTCCATTATCGTCATTATCGGCGTGCGGATCGCCAGCCGCGACTCTGACAAAGAGCATCCTTACGGACATGAGCGCATGGAATGTGTGGCAGCGATCATTCTGGCAACCGTGCTGTGCATCACCGGTTTTGGTATTGGCATCAATGCATGCAAAAACATTTTCTCGGGAGATTACGCGAATCTTGCGATTCCCGGTATACTCGCTCTCATTGCCGCACTTGTATCCATTATTGTCAAGGAAACGATGTTCTGGTACACAAGATATTACGCGAAAAAAATTGATTCCGGTGCACTCATGGCAGACGCATGGCATCACCGCTCTGATGCACTCTCATCTGTTGGCGCCCTCATCGGTATCGGCGGCGCCAGACTCGGCTTCCCGATCCTGGACTCTGTTGCCAGTGTCGTCATCTGCATCTTTATTGTCAAGGCCGCGTATGACATTTTCATGGATGCCATCGATAAAATGATCGACAAAGCCTGTGATGAGGATACGGAAAAACAACTCCGCGACTGCGCACTGGCTGTAGACGGTGTAGAGGGAATCGATCTTCTGATGACACGTGTATTTGGCAACAAGATCTACGTGGACATTGAGATCTGTGCCAATGGTGAAAAGACACTCTGCGAAGCACACGAGATTGCAGAGGAAGTACATGATTCCATTGAGAAAAATTTCCCGAAGGTCAAACACATCATGGTTCATGTGAATCCGGTGTAAACTTAAAATAGGTATGCCCGTGCCCTTTTCGCACCCGGCAATAAAGCCGTCGCTGACAGCGACGGCTTTTACATTTATCCAATCAGAACTCTCTTTCCCTCAAAAGCAAAACCATACTTGTAAATATGATCTTCCTGTATTCCCTTTGCGATCAGCATTGCTGCATACTGTTTTTCTTCAATCTGTGCGTGCGCGGCATGTACCGTATCCTCCAGCGTCTGACCGTCATCTGCATCATGCACCTTAAATTCCAGAATATAAGCATTCTTACTTTTATCCCGGGGCTCGATCATCACATCATACCTTCCAAAACCGCTTTCTCTGTTGGAAGTAACCATATAATCCTGCTGAAGATCTACCATCAGTCCAAGCACAAATCCATGATAAAAACGCTCTGGTTCTGCTTTGGATGGTTCCTTCCCTGTGTCAAAATAACTGAATATATTCATCGCCACCTGATTCATATATTCATTCATATACTTGACATCACACAATAGAAGTGCTTTCACAAAAGAATTGTATTCCTGCTCTGTCGTCGAAAACCAGTCATGTACCATCCTGCGGAACATCAACTCGACTTCCCGATTCGTGATCGCTAGCTCATACAACGGTTCCGTTCCAACCGAAATGTCCAGATAGTTCTGCCGTGAGATCACTTTCAGATATCCGCTTGCCAGAAGCAGGCTCCACACTGCCTGCTCACTGCCGTCGAGACGATTAAACACGATCTGTTCGTCAATCGTTGAATAAATATGCTCCCCACACAGCAGACACTCTAACTGCTTTTTGATATCAACACTACCTGTGCGGATCAGACTGCTGACCAATGCGTTACTGCTCGTATTCACCCAGTAAGCGGCTATCTCACCTTTTTTAAGGAAATTTAAGATTGACCACGGGTTATAAATATCCTTCTGCTCTCCGAAAATAAAACCATCATACCAAAATTTTATTTCTTTTTTCAGATTGCCGTATCCGTATTCGTCAAGCGCAGCGAACACTTCCTCCTCTGTAAAACCGAAAGCCGTCGCATACATATCCGAAGTTACCGTCACGACCTCCGGATTATTCAGATCCGAAAAAATGGATTCCTTACTTACCCTTGTGATACCGGTCATCACTGCGCGTGACAGATAGGGGTTCGTCTTAAATGTAGAGTTAAACAAGCTTCGCATAAAAGAAGTAATTTCACTCCAATACCCGTCTACATATGCCTCCTGCATCGGAGTGTCGTACTCATCCAAAAGAATGATCACCTTTTTCCCGAAATACCGATAAAGAAAACCTGACAGCTGATACAGTGCAGATGTAGCATCACTGTCACTGACATCGACAGACTGCACACGCCGAAAATATGCACGATCATCATCTGTCAGTACCTCGCTATCCAATAGATACCGAAAATCCCGGTATAGATTGCGCAAAATCTCACACAGTTTCTCCCTTGCTGACTGATAGTTTCCCTCTTTCACCCGCGCAAAGGACAGGCTGATCACCGGATATGTTCCCTGCAACGCACGATACTTCTCATCTTCCCAGATAGAAAGTCCCTCAAACAAGCCGCCTTTGTCCGCATGAACCACCGAAAAGAATGTCTCCAGCATACTCATATTCAACGTCTTACCAAAACGGCGCGGTCTTGTAATGAGTGTCACATCATCCCCACTCTCCCACCACTCTTTGATAAACGCTGTCTTATCAACATAAAAGTAATCATTTTCTCTAAGCTTTACAAAATCCTGTGCTCCGATCACTACTTTCCCAGCCATATATGCCTCCAAATGAAAACTGCCATACGAATCACTCTTTTGATTAGTATAGCAGTTTTCTCTTTAAAATAAAACCTTTATTTCAGGCACTCGTCTTTTCAAACTGGCTCTGATACAGATCCGCATAAAATCCACCCAGCGCGATCAGTTCGTCATGCGTACCCTGTTCAATGATATCGCCGTCCTTCATGACAAGGATCAGGTCCGCATTTTTGATGGTAGAAAGACGATGTGCGATGACGAAGCTCGTTCTGCCCTTCATGAGGTTATCCATCGCTTTCTGGATCCGCTGTTCGGTTCTCGTATCTACGGAGCTGGTCGCCTCGTCTAAGATCATGATCGGATTGTCCGCAAGGATCGCCCGGGCGATCGTGAGCAGCTGCTTCTGTCCCTGTGAGACATTGCTTGCCTCCTCATTCAACTCCATCTGATAACCTCCGGGCAGCGTCTGAATAAAATGATGCGCATGCGCAGCCTTGGCTGCCGCAATGACTTCCTCATCCGTTGCATCCAGTCTGCCGTAACGGATATTTTCCATGATCGTACCCTTGAACAGCCACGTATCCTGCAACACCATGCCGAACTGCCGGCGAAGATCGTCACGGTTAAAGTCCTGTATATTGTGTCCGTCCACATAGATGGAACCTTTATTTACATTATAAAAACGCATGAGCAGCTTGACCATTGTCGTCTTTCCGGCACCCGTAGGTCCCACGATCGCCACAGTCTGTCCTGCCTTTACATCACTGCTGAAATCATGAATAATGACCTTTTCCGGATCATAGCCGAACTGTACATGTGAGAAGGTAACATCTCCCTTTGCCTCACCAATCTGCACCGGATGTTCCGCGATACTGCTCTCTTCCTCCTCATCCATGAACTCAAAGACACGCTCCGCCGCCGCTGCCATGGACTGCAGCATATTTGAAATCTGTGCAAGCTGATTAATCGG
Organism: bacterium; assembly: GCA_004562765.1. Lineage (GTDB taxonomy): Bacteria > Bacillota > Clostridia > Lachnospirales > Lachnospiraceae > W0P33-017. The sequence goes on from SFRL01000016.1 coordinate 16,081, forward strand.
CTGCGTAAAATTCTTTACATACTGAATGAATGCCTGAATGTCACCCACCTCAATGACACGCTTTGCCGCCAGAAGACTTCCGGAAACTGCCACAGCCACATAGCCGAGATTGCCTACAAACACCATGATCGGCTGCATCATACCGGAGAGAAACTGTGATTTCCATGCCGATTCATACAGCTTCGCATTTGTCTCATCAAATGTTTTGATGACCTGCTCCTCACGGTTAAACACCTTTACCACGTTATGACCGCTGTAGACCTCCTCCACCTGTCCGTTGACTTCTCCCAGATACTTCTGCTGGTTTTTGAAGTGTTTCTGAGAAAACTTCATAACAAATGCCATCAATATCATGGAAATAGGCAAGATCACAAGCGCGATCAATGTCATCAACGGACTGATCGTCAGCATCATGATAAATACACCGATGATCGTCGCAACGGATGTGATCAGCTGTGTGATCGACTGATTTAAACTCTGTCCCATCGTATCTACATCATTTGTAATGCGGGATAATACTTCACCGACGGTGCGGGATTCAAAATATTTCATCGGCATGCGATTGATCTTTTCAGAGATCTCCCGACGCATCCGAAATGTCATCTTTTGCGAGATACCTGTCATGATCCAGCCCTGCACAAATGAAAATATCGCACTGCACACATAAATGCCCAATAAGATAAGAAGGATCCGCCCGATCTTTGCGAAATCAATGCCGCTGCTGCCGGACAGCTTGCTCATCAGACCGTTAAAAAGCTCCGTGGTCGCACGGCTCAGGATCTTCGGTCCTATGACATTAAACACCGTACTCGCCACCGCAAAGATACAGACGACCACTAATGCCGGTTTGTAGCTACTCATATAAGCGAGTATTTTCCGGATTGTACCTCGAAAATCCTTTGCCTTTTCCACCGGTGCACCCGGACCGGGACCATGCCCCATCGGGCCACGTCTGGGACGGTTGGTTGCATGTGCCATCAGCAGACACCTCCTTTCAGTTCTTCCTCGGAAAGCTGCGAACTTGCGATCTCCTGATATGCCTCGCAGCTAGCGAGAAGTTCACTGTGTGTTCCCTTTCCGACAATTTTTCCATCCTCCAGCACAAGGATCTGATCTGCGTGCAGGATCGTATTGATTCGCTGTGCGACAATGATGACGGTCGCATCCTTTGTCTTCTCTGCAAGTGCTTTTCGCAGTGCCGCATCTGTCTTATAATCAAGCGCGGAAAAACTGTCGTCAAAGATCAGAACCTTCGGCTGCTTTGCGATCGCTCTGGCAATGGAAAGACGCTGCTTCTGTCCTCCGGAGACATTGGTTCCGCCCTGTGCGATCTCACTGTGATAGCGCTCCGGTTTTTCTTCGATAAATTCTGTCGCCTGAGCAATCTCTGCAGCTTCCTTCATCTGTTCGTCGGTGATCTCTTCGCCGCCAAATTTCAGATTGGACTCGATATCGCCGGAAAAGAGTATTCCCTTCTGAGGTACCATGCCAAGCAGACTGCGCAGTTTTTTCTGCGACAGTTCCCGGATATCAATACCGTCTATCGTAATTTTTCCTTTTGTCACATCATAAAAACGGGGGATCAGATTGACAAGCGTACTCTTGCCGCATCCGGTACTTCCGATGATCGCAGTTGTCTTACCCGGCTCTGCCACGAATGAAATATCTGACAACGCCTCCTCATCGGCACCTTCATACCGGAAGGATACATCGGAGAATTCTACTTTTCCATGCCACGCCTGTCTTTCATCGTCGCGAACCTTCTCCGCATCATGAATCGTGCTCTGTGTGCGGATCACCTCTTCAATACGATCCGCAGCCACGCCTGCACGGGGCAGCATGACGGACACCATCGTGATCATCAGGAAGGACATGATGATCTGCATCGTATAAGTAATAAAGGCGATCATATCTCCCACCTGAAGATTTCCTACATCAATACCTTTCCCACCGACCCAGACGATGAGCACCGTCACGCCGTTCATGATCATCATCATGGCAGGCATCATCATGGTCATCACACGGTTCGTGAACAGCTGTGTGCGCATCAGATCTTTATTTGCCACATCAAACCGTTCTTCCTCAAAGCGTTCACGTGAAAATGCGCGAATGACAGGAAGTCCGGTCAAAATCTCGCGGGACACCAGATTCAGACGATCCACCAGTTTTTGCATCATCTTGAACTTCGGCAGGGTCACACCCATCAGCACCAGCATCAGTCCGCTGATCACAACCACTGCCAGCACAATGATCCAGCCCATTCCTGTCTTTGTGCTGACTACCTTTAAAATACCGCCGATACCGAGAATGGGCGCATAGAATACCATGCGCAACAGCATCACGGACACCATCTGGATCTGCTGGATATCATTCGTGCTGCGCGTGATCAGCGATGCGGTGGAAAATCGGTTCATTTCCACATTTGAAAAGCTCAACACATTTTTGAATACTTTTCCCCGCAGTTCCATACCGATCTTTGCAGCTGTCTTTGCAGACAGATAACCACAGACGATCGCAGCCGCCAGCATCAGGATCGAGAGTCCCATCATCTTTGCTCCTGTGACCAGCAGATAATTTCGCTGCATTTTGTTCAGATCTACCCCACAGGCCTCATACTCCTCTGTCACGCTCTGGATCGCGATCTGTGTCAGGATCGAGTCACTGATCTCCCCGAACTGCGCAAGCATCCGCTCCATATTATTAGGATCCTTACTCATTTCAGCCATCTGAACGGCATCCATGCCGTTCTCCGACATCAGTTCCTCCATATGACCGGCAGCATAGAGCATCACAAATGGCTGCTCCAGCAACTTGTTTAAATTGCTGTGTGCCTCCTTTGTGATCATTTGTAATTCGTAGCGATCTGTTTCTTCATTGAGCACATAGGCATCCGCAAAAGCGTCTCTGCCATCCTCAGATAAATACTGTTGCAGCGCATCACCCGTACTGTGACGCATCTCTTTCATCACGCAGTCTTCGATACCATACTGCTGGAGTCCCACATCCACAATGCTTGAAGTATACGTCGGCAATGCGAGATCACAGTATGCCTGCATGATCAACAGAAGTATGATTGCCGCCACCGACACCTTGTGCCGCAGCAGATTTTTAAAATATGCTTCATATATGATCCTCCTGTGCAAAGATACACTAAAATGGTATTTTATCCCTTGGTATTTTTTTCGTCAATGAAATAAATATAAATTTTTTATAAAGTTTTCTGCAAACCGCGTGTTTTTATAAAATACACAATTCGAACTTGCGTTCGATTTCTTTCTGTGGTATAGTCACTTTAGAACAGATGTTCGCATTTGTCAAGTGTCTATTATTAAGAACCTGTAGACCTGATCATACAGGTAGCGGAGAGGAAGGAGCAAATCATGGAACTATGCATACAGTCTGATCTGATGGAGAAACTTGCAATCCTGACGGATGCCGCCAAATACGACGTAGCATGTACTTCCAGCGGTGTTGACCGCAAGGGAAAAGGCCACGGTATGGGCAACTCCGTGGCAGCCGGCATCTGCCACAGCTTCGCCGGTGACGGACGATGCATTTCCTTATTGAAGATACTCATGACCAACCACTGTATTTACAACTGCTCCTACTGCCAGAACAATTGTAACAATGATCTGCCCCGTGCCACCTTTACACCGGAAGAGATCTGTACTCTGGTGACCGAGTTTTACCGTCGAAATTACATCGAAGGTCTCTTCTTAAGCTCCGGTATCATCGAGAGTCCGAACCACACAATGGAGCTCCTGTTTCAGACATTATATCTGCTCCGCACGCGCTACGATTTCAACGGATACATTCATGTAAAGGCGATTCCCGGCGCGGATCCCCGACTGATTGAACTGATCGGATATCTGGCTGACCGCATGAGCATCAATCTGGAACTTCCGACCACGGAGAGTCTGCGCACACTCGCCCCCTGTAAAAGCAGGAAAACGATCCTGCGCCCCATGCGCCAGATCCAGAACGGCATCAAGGCTTCCCGCGAGTTGCCGACACATGAGCTGTCAACAGTAACCACTCACGATTTACCCGGTGTGGTACGCCTTTCGAGCGGTGATCCAGGCAAAAAACACTTTGTCCCTGCAGGTCAGAGCACACAGATGATCATCGGTGCCACTCCGGAGAGCGATTTTCAGATCATCAAGGTCGCAGAAAGCCTCTATAACCGCTTTGAACTCAAGCGCGTATTCTACTCTGCCTTTGTAAATGTGACCGGGAGCAGCGACCTTCCCGCTTTGCCCGGCGGACCTCCGCTGCTCCGGGAACACCGGCTCTATCAGGCGGACTGGCTACTGCGCTTCTATCATTTTCAGGCAGATGAACTGCTGAGCGAGGATCGCCCGGACTTCAATATTTATCTCGACCCCAAATGCGACTGGGCGCTGCGCCATTTGGAACAGTTTCCGGTTGAGATCAACCGGGCACCTTACCAGACACTCCTGCGTGTGCCGGGTATCGGCTACCTTTCTGCCAGACGCATTGTCGCCGCCAGACGCAGCAATCGTCTGGACTTCACCGACCTGAAAAAGATCGGTGTCGCCCTGAAACGCGCCGTCTATTTTATTACCTGCAACGGCCGCACCATGTATCCCGTCCGTCTGGATGAGGACTACATCACCAGACAGCTTCTCTCGGATCAGACACAGATCCCGAAAGAGATCCGAAACGCCGGCTACGAACAGCTGTCACTGTTTGACACCGGTCTGCAGCAATAACACGAAAGGATATACAGCCATGTACACATATATTTGCGAAAACTCAATTGACGGCATTCTCACCGGAGTATACAACGCCTATGCGGATAAGCATTCCCTCCGTGAGATTCACCTGACCATCCGTGAGCCGGAAAATCTTTCCCTGTTCACACAATACATTCCGGTAGAAACAGACAGTAAAAAAGCCGCCAAGGTTGCCCATACATTAAAAGCACGCTTCGGTCAGGATTTTTATGAAACGATCTATCAGGCTGCCATGGCCGGTGATGTGCCCGGCAAGAGCACGATGGACAAAGCGGACGCGATCTATGAGACGATTGCGCTGGCGCTTTCCTCCGGTGATGGCACAAAGACACTGCTCTCTCTCGGCGAGCCCTGCGTCTTCCGTGTGTTTGAGCTTTGCCGCGCTACCGGCAGGGAAGCCATGCACCTTCTTGGTTTCGTGCGCTTCCAGGAACTGGAAAACGGTATTTTATTTTCAAAAATTCATCCCAACCACCATGTACTTCCGATCCTGGGTGAACATTTTTCCGACCGCCTTCCGGAAGAAAACTTTATGATCTACGATGAAAACCGACGGCTCGCGCTGCTACACCCTGCAAAGGAACACTTTTTCCTGGCAGATGCCGATCAGCTTGATCTTGCTGCCACGAAGCATTTTTCCGCAAATGAAGCGCAGTTCCAAAGCCTGTGGGTAACGTTTTTTCATAGTATCACCATTGATGCAAGAAAAAATCCAGCACTGCAGTCCCAGATGATCCCCATGCGTTTTCAGCGCGATACCGTGGAATTTCAGGCATCCTGAACTCCTTATAAATGCTTGTTTGAGTGTCTTTGTTAGCACTCGCCAAAAAAGAGTGCTGATTTTTTGTTGACATTTGCCGCGTGGCGCGTTACACTATGTTCTAACGAGAAATCACAACACCCGTAACATCTTATTTGCTGTTGTGATTCCACCATAAAAACAATGAACGAAAACGAGACAAGGAGTGATTCAAATGAGCAACAAGCATGGAAGCCTTTCCATCAACAGTGACAACATTTTCCCTATCATCAAGAAGTGGTTATATTCTGACCAGGATATCTTCTATCGCGAGCTGGTAAGTAACGGCTGTGATGCGATCACCAAATTAAAGAAACTGGATATGATGGGAGAATACCAACTGCCTGCAGACTATAAGCCGCAGCTTCAGATCGTCGTTGACCCGGATAACAAAAAGGTGACGATCACCGATAACGGTCTTGGAATGACTGCCGATGAGGTAGAGGAATACATCAACCAGATCGCATTTTCCGGCGCGACGGATTTCATCGAAAAATACAAGGACAAAGCAAATGAGGATCAGATCATCGGTCATTTCGGTCTGGGCTTCTACTCCGCATTCATGGTTGCCGATGAGGTTCACATCGATACCCTTTCTTATAAAAAAGATGCAAGTGCTGTACACTGGGAGTGCGACGGCGGCACAGAATTTGATATGACAGACGGCATAAAGGAAGAAGTCGGAACGACCATCACACTCTTCTTAAACGAAGATTGTCTGGAGTATGCCAACGAATACCGTGCCCGCGAGGTTCTTGAAAAATATTGTTCCTTCATGCCTACCCCGATCTATCTGAGCAAGGCAAATGCTCCCGGGGAATATGAAGAGATCGATCCTGCAGACAAACTGGATACGGATACGGTCATTGAAACGATTCATGAAGATGCCAAAACAGAAGAAAAAGAGAATGATAATGGTGAAAAAGAGATTGTCGAGATTTCTCCTGCAAAGGACAAATTAAAGATCGTAAAGCGTCCTGTCGCTTTAAATGACACGACTCCGTTGTGGACCAAGAACCCGAATGACTGTACCGAGGAAGAATATAAGGAGTTCTACCGCAACGTCTTCCACGATTACAAGGAGCCCCTGTTCTGGATCCATCTGAATATGGATTATCCATTCAATCTGAAAGGAATCTTATACTTCCCGAAGATCAACACAGAATATGACTCCATTGAAGGCACGATCAAACTGTACAACAATCAGGTATTTATCGCAGACAACATCAAAGAAGTCATTCCGGAATTCCTGATGCTCTTAAAGGGTGTCATTGACTGCCCGGATCTGCCGTTAAATGTCTCTCGAAGCGCACTGCAGAATGACGGCTTTGTCAAGAAGATCTCTGAGTACATCACCAAGAAGGTTGCAGACAAACTGATCGGTATGTGCAAGACTGAGAAAGAGAACTACGAGAAATACTGGGACGATATCAGCCCCTTCATCAAATTCGGCTGCTTGAAGGACGAGAAATTCTGCGACAAGATGAACGACTACATCCTGTTCAAGAATATTGATGACAAGTATCTCACACTGCCTGAAATCTTAAAGCCTGTCGAGGAAGAGGAAAAGACAGAGGAAGACAAGACCGACGAGACAGCTTCCGATGAGACAACGACTGAAGAAAGCACCGATTCCGAAGATGAATACAAGGATGAGCGCAACGTTATCTACTATGTAACAGATAAAAACCAGCAGAGCCAGTACATCAATCTGTTCCGCGAGCAGGGCATGGATGCTGTGATTCTTGATCACAATATTGACAGCTCGTTCATCACCCAGTTGGAGCGCCGCAATGACAAATACAAATTCATGCGCATTGACGCGGATGTGACCGGCACACTGACCGAAGATACATCTGCGGATGAGTTAAAGGATGCCACAGAAACATTAAAAGAGGTTTTCTCTAAAGCACTGAACAATGATAAACTCACAATTCAGGTACAAAAATTAAAGAACACAGATACACCTTCCATCATTACCTTATCCGAGGAAGGCAGACGTATGCAGGATATGATGAAAATGTACGCAATGGGCGGCATGGATGCTTCCATGTTCGGCGGCGATTACACGTTGACTCTGAACTACAACAATGCGCTGGTACAGTATATCCTGAACAACAAGGATTCCGAGAACGTGCCGATGTTCTGTGAGCAACTTTACGATCTGGCAATGATCAGCAACCAGCCGCTTGCGCCGGAGGCGATGACAAAATTCATGAAGCGTTCCAATGACATTATGCTGCTTCTGACCAAATAAAACAAACGTATTTTTTTGAATTTTCGGAAAACAGTACCTTTTCTCAACTTTGTATGTTATAATAAAAGCATAAAAAAGGTTCGGAACTGATACATTTACAAAAGAGGGGGAAGGTCAGATGAAAAAATACACGCGTGTTCCTTTGGAAGTCACTGCTGTCAAATATGAGATTGGGAAAGGAATGGAGGATGGCTTCCGCCTGCTCAGTCAGGTTGTGACGAATGATGGCTTGAATACGGAAAAGATCGTCAAGATCACCAGAGAAGACGGTACCATTGTCTGTCCCTATGTACAGAACCGCCGCGGTCTCGTATTTATCCGCGAAGATGATTATATCATCTGTGAGGCCGGCAACGAGAAACATGTATGCGGTGCAGACCGCTTTCCGGATCGTTTCAAACCGGTTGAATGAACAGTATCAGGCAAAAAAGAGTTTGCAGTAAAAACTGCAAACTCTTTTTTATATAACCTAACGGTTAATTTTTTCTTATCCCTCACTGAATTGTTCCTCACTCAGATACTTCTGATAGATCACATAGAAATCTGCAAAAGAGAACTGCTCCATCTCACGGATCGATATATCCGTCCAGACGCTCTCATTGAGTTTGGAACTGATCGTTTCCACAAAGGGATCATACACGGAGTGAAACGCCTCCTGCTTACGCTGTTCAACGATATCCTGCTTGTGGATCTGCGTCTGTTCCTCATCAAATTTGTTATCACAGTAGAAAATGTAATACCCCTGATCCGTCTCGATCAGATCCGATATCTCACCGTTCTCCATAGAAAACGCAGCTGCCTCTGCCTCCTGCGGAAGCATTCCGCGCTGGAGTGTCAGCATGATTTCATCTGCCTCATTATAATTTGCAGCCACTGTGGAAAACTCCGTCTCCTCTTTCAGGTCAGCGACTGCCTTGCGCGCCTGCTCTTCATTCGTCGTATAGATCTGACGGATCTCCATGACCCGTGCTTCGTCATCGCTGACTTCCTCGTTGACATCCTGCACCAGGACCTGATACAACTTGTCGGCTAATGCATATTTCTCATAAATATCCTGCACCTGCTCCTGTGTGACAGAAAGATAAGACACCTCCTCATCTGTGAGCGACTTAAAGCAATCCTCTCCCGCCCACTGGGCCAGTTCCTTCTGTTCATCCGTCAATGTAACACCCTGTGCGTTTGCGAGCGCCACCATACTGTAGACCCGTGTGATCTCATCCATGCTGGTCTTTTTTACATACTGCTCAAATTTTTTTTGAACCTTCAGATCCTCATTTTGTAACAGATTGATCCCATAGCTCTCGCCATGCAGGTTCATATTATTCATAAGTAACAGTTTCATGACCGGAAGCGCACACACCTTACCATCGATCAGAAAAACCTCATCATCCGTCATTCCCCGGCTGATCGTTACCTCCTCGTCTCCGACCCGGCAGCCACTGCTCCCGATCGCCAGCACAGCTGCCACCGCAGCCACCGCCAAACGATAACCTATTCTTTTCATCATTTTCTCCTAAACTCTTGAAAGGAATACTTTCCTTCTAATCTCATGTATCTTCACGCATCACATGCCTGAGAGGATGCTCCGCGCTACCGACAGTCCGTTCGCAGATGCCTGCTGAAGTCCTCTGGTCACAGATGCGCCATCACCGATCGCGCGCAGTCCCTTGATGCTGGTCTCAAAATCACGGTTGACTACCACCTTATTGGAGTAGAATTTCACCTCAACACCGTACATGAGCGTTTCCTCACTGGCAATACCCGGTGTCACCTTATCAAGTGCTTCGATCATTTCCTCGATATCTACCATGATCCGGTGGGGAAATACGAGAGAAAGGTCACCCGGAACCGCATCTTTTAAGGTCGGGATCAGATTGTTACGGCACAGACGCTCCTCTGTCGTTCGTCTGCCGCGCTTAAAATCACCGTACGTCTGCACCATGATCTTTCCGTCGCAGAGCATATTGGAAAGCTGTGCGATCTGTTTGCCGTACTCGATGGGTGTCTTAAAAGGCTTTGTAAAATTTTTGGAGACAAGCAGTGCAAAGTTTGTATTGTTTGTCTTCATATCCTGTGATTTATATGCATGTCCGTTGACGACCGCCAGTCCATTGTCATAATACTCTGTCGCCACCTCTCCCGACGGATTTGTACAGAAGGTACGCACCTTGTCATCGAAGGTCGGCGTATGATACACCAGCTTTGCCTCATACAGGTTCTTATTCAGAAGCTCCATGACCTCGTCACGAACCTCTACGCGCACACCGATATCCACCGTTCCGACTTCAGTCTCAACACCGATCTCCTTACAGATATGCGCAAACCAGTCTGCGCCTTCACGTCCGACCGCTGAAACGATCTCATTTGCATAAAGCTTTTCACCCTTGTCCGTGATCACGCCCTTCGCGGTGCCGTCTTCAATAATGATCTGTTCCACCATCGTGCCGAATCTCATCTCGACACCAAGCTCCAGCAGATGCGCCTGCAGTTTGGCATAGATCTTATATCCTTCTTCTGTTCCGAGATGCCGGATCGGACATTCGATCAGCTTTAGATTTGCCCCGATCGCTTTCCGGCGGATCTCACGGATCTCTTTTTCCTTGTCCACGCCGTAGACACTTGTATCCGCTCCGAATTTCAGATAGATCTCGTCCGACTCATGGATCAGCTTTGAAGCCTCTTCATAACCCAGGATCTCCGGCAACGTACCGCCCACATCCGGCGAAAGAGAAAGCTTGCCGTCTGAAAATGCACCCGCACCCGCAAAGCCTGTGGTGATACTGCAGGGCTGGCAGCCTACGCAGACCTTGGTCTTTCGCTTCGGACATGCACGATCCTCGATCCGACGTCCCTTTTCGATCAGCAGCACCTTCAGCTCCGGCTTTGTGTGGATCAGTTCATACGCACAAAAAATACCGGACGGTCCTGCACCAATAATGATCACATCATAATTACCCATATAAATCTCCTTCTTGCTACTACTCAATCCTTACTTTCACCGTCTTGATCCGGTTATAGATACAGCTATGCTTCCACGACCAGATAACGACCTCCGGAAAGCGCAAACACCTCCGGCTGTTCTAACAGCTCCTCAGCAGACATGCCGCAAAGGTCGACACCTTCCTCCTCAAAATATTGTTTCACTTCTTTTTTATTTTTACACAAGATCGCCATGCAGTCCTCCAGAAAATACTCCGCTTCCTCCAGTGTCTCTGCAACCGGTTCCGGAAAAAGCTGCAGCTGATTGTCTAAAAATACCTGCAGATCCTGTTCACTGAATACACTCATGATTTTCCTCCTGAATCCTGTCCCGTCATTCCGGCCAGATATTGCTCCAACCTTTCCGGGTCCATCGTTTCCTCTTTCATCTTAGCGGAAATTTCCGGAAATAGCAACGCCTAAATCAGCTTAAATCAGCTTCAACACTGCCAATTCATGATAAAGCCGCGCGATGGGCAGTCCCACCACATTGTTATAGTCACCCTCGATACCTCTGATAAAGATGGCGGCATCACTCTGTATCCCGTAACCGCCTGCCTTGTCCATGCCATCCGAATGCTCCGCATACGAAATGATCTGCTCCTCACTCATCGGATAAAAATGCACCTTTGTGCATTCAAAAAAACTGTGGCAGCAGGATTTTCCTTCTTTTTCATAGCAGAGCGCGACACCCGTGTACACCTCATGCGAGCGTCCCTGCAACCTTCGGATCATCTCAGCCATATCCTGCCTGTCCTTCGGTTTTCCCAGAATCTCCCCATCACAGACAACAACGGTATCTGCCCCGATAACAACCGGATCCGGCATTCCCGTATGACTCGCCGCGATCTCCTTTGCCTTCGACGCAGCAAGTCCCTGAACGATTTCCTGCGGTGTTTCACCGCAGGGCACTTCTTCGCCGATGGCCGGTTCAATTTCAAATGAAATCCCAAGCTTTGCCAAAAGTTCCCGTCTTCTGGGGGATTGTGATGCCAGTATATAATTCATATGCTTTCTCCTTTGATATGATCTATGCCTCTATGATTTCTTCCAATTTAAATGAATAGATCAATTTTTCCTTTACCGGCTTTCCGGTGGCCGCGGCAAGCGCGCGCGCATACAGATCCATCTGTGTCTGATAGCGGTCTAAAAGCTGCTTTGCCTCCTTCACGGAATCCGTTTTATAATCCAGGAGCACCAGTCCGTCCGCTTCCTCAAAATAGAGGTCGATAATACCCTGAACCAGCACCGGCTGATCACTGTGTATCGCCGGATCCGTCTCGTACGCCGGCAGTCCCATGACAAAGGGCTGCTCCCGATATAATTTCCCGTTTTTATGCGCCTGCATAATTCTTTCAGCGAGATCTGTCTGCATAAAGTTCCAGATCTTATTCGTATTTACAAGCGATGCCACATCTGTGCCGAGCCGACCGTTCTCGCAGAGCGTATCGAGCTGGCGCGTCACTTCCTCCTGTGAAAACGTGTCTGCCAGCGCGCCGTAATCCAGACATTCCATCATGCGGTGCATCGCTGTACCGCGCAGCGCGCCCTGATGGGGTGCATCTGCAGTAACCGTGCCTTCACCTCTGACGAACAGCGGCACATAAGACTCCGGTGCCTCTTCCTTTGCATACCATGCAAGCGCCTCCTCATCCCCCGGCTCCAGGATCATATTCCGGTGCTTCAACTCCGACACGGAGATCTTTGTGCGCAGCGACACTTCTTCCTCATAGGGATAACTGCTCTGCAGACGCTCATCGATCTGTGCATACAACGTCTCATCCACGGACCCAAGCGTCTCCAGAAGCTGCTCTTTTTCGGTGAAGCGCTCTGCCTCCTGAAGCTGTTCCATCAGTGAGAAATCTCCCGCCGTATATGTCTCGATGGACAGATGCTCCGGATGGCGATATGCACCCGGCATGATCCAGTCCAGATAACAGCCTGCCTCGCGACGGTCGAGATAGGAAGCCGCCTCCTCTGACTGCAGTTCGTAATTTAAAAGCGCATTCTCCGGATCATGCAGCGTACCTGTGAGGATCAGCTGCTCCTTCGCTCGCGTCAATGCCACATAAAGCACGCGCAGTTCCTCGCCGATATTGTCTCCGGCAATGCGGGATGCGATCATCTCCCGCAGCAGTGTCGTACGCTTTCTGTGCTTTTTGCCTTCCACACATGTCAGACCCACACCATAGGTACTGTCCAGGATCATCGCATCCGTACTGTCCCTTTTATTAAATTTTCTGCCCAGTCCACTCACAAATACAATGGGGAATTCCAGACCTTTACTCTTGTGGATACTCATGATCCGCACGACATTCGCATGCTCCAGCGTCACATCCGCCTCTCCGAAATCCACCTCATATTTTTGCAGCTGTTCCATATATCTGATAAATGAAAACAGACCCTTGTAGCTTGTGCGCTCAAAGCTGACCGCCTGCTGCAACAGCATTTCCACATTCGCCAGACGCTTTTCTCCTGCCGGAAGCGCACGCACAAAGTTCAGATAACCGCTCTCGCGCAGGATCTGATCCAGCAGTTCATGCACAGATGCGCAGCGCGAGCGTGTGCGGTAATCCTTCAATGTTTCCAGAAAATGCACACATTTCTCCCGCAGCTCTTCCTCCCCGCCATTTACGGCATAGTCTTCCACATGGTCATAAAAAAATGCATGTGTACCTTGCAGGTGCAGCTTTGCAAGCTCCTCATCGGAAAAATCAAAAAACGGACTTCGCAGTACTGCCGCCAGCGGAATATCCTGCAGCGGATTATCGATCACGTGGCACAAACTGAGTACTGTCTGCACCTCAGAAGTCCCGAAATAACCGCTCTCGGACATGCGATGTGACGGAATCCCCCGGGCGGAAAGCTGCTCCACCAGTTCATCCCCCCATGACCCCGGAGAACGCAGCAAGATGACAATGTCCGAATACGCTACCGGGCGAAAACCGCCCGCGCCATCAGAGATGCGCTGATGCTCCTTCACACGGCAGATCTCCTCGGCGATCATCACCGCCTCCAGTTCCTTTGCGTTATCTATATCATTTTCCTCCAGACCCTGTGCTCCGCTGTCAGCCAGAAGGATCCGTGTCTTATATGCATCCGGTTCCGGTGCCTGCGGATAATCCGCTCCCGGATAAAGTGCTGCGGCAGCATCATACTCCACACCGCCCACATCTCGCTTCATAATACGGTAGAACAGGTCATTGACGCTGTCCAGTACCTGCGAACGGCTGCGGAAATTTTTGTCCAGGCAGATCTTCCGACTCGGTGCATCCTCCGTAGAATAGGTATCATATTTTTTCATAAACAGTTCCGGCCGCGCCAGACGAAAACGGTAAATACTCTGCTTCACGTCCCCCACCATAAAACGGTTATTTCTTCCGCCGCCTCCCGAAACCGCCTTAAGGATCGCCTCCTGCACATAGTTTGAGTCCTGATACTCGTCGATCATGACCTCCTCAAAGAGTGCCTGAAACTCACGCGCGACCGCAGTCGGCTCCTTTGTCTTCTCGTCTACAAGAATACGCAGCGCCATATGCTCAATGTCGGAAAAGTCTAAAAGTCCCAACTCCTCTTTCTTCTTTCGGTATGCATGTGCAAAATCCTGTGTCAGCCGGGATAATACCTGCACAGATCTTCCTGTATATGCCAGATCCTCCAGTTGGGCAGAAAGCGGAAGTGTAAAAAACTTTTTATATAGCTTTTGCAGTTCATCCTTTACGTCACTGCGCAACGACTTTACCAGTTCCTGTGCTGCTTTATCGCCATCAAATCCGCGCCGCACCGCCAGTCGTCCGAAATCCAGCTTTGCGATTGCCAGTCCCAGCTCATCATAGTCCGTGATCTCATCCACCCCGTCCAGCTGTTCCAGTAATCGCTCGATATTGTCCAGATACATATCCGGTCCGTCCGGCTCCAGACATAATTTCTTTGCAAGCCGTAGTCTGTCGCGCTCACCGCCGATCACAGCATGCAGATAACGCATCAGCTCCTGCAGCCAGCTGTCCGGATCTGCAAGTGTCTCCGCAGTCAGCGCCTGGGGCTCATAAATACCGGTGATCTGTTCCAGCCACTCCTCCGGCCACGGATAGCTCGTGGAATAGTCGTACAGTCGCCTCACCATCTGCGCAAGGTTTGTATCATTTTTTGCGCTTGCATAATTATCGGCAAAGGCAAGAAATTCCGATTTTGCAGTGTCATACCACTGTTCCATCACAGCGGCCAGTACATCCTCCAGGATCAGCGAGAGCTCGCCGGGATCTCCCACCCGAAAACCCGGTTCCAGCCCGATGCACTGAAAATAGTTTTTGACCACATACAGACAGAAACTGTCGATCGTCGTGATCTGCGCATGATGCACAAGCGTATACTGACGGTGCAGATACGCGTTATCCTTTTCCTTATCCATGCGCGCCTCAATCGCTTTTGCCACACGCTCCCGCATCTCCGCTGCTGCTGCCTTCGTAAAGGTCACGACAAGCAGATGATCGATGTCCACCGGATGATCGGGATCCAGCACCTTTTGGATGATGCGCTCCACAAGCACAGCGGTCTTTCCGCTGCCTGCCGCCGCTGACACCAGCAGATTCCGGTCACGCAGATCAATGACCTGCTGCTGCTGATCGGTCCATTTCACACCCATCGTCTAGCGCTCCTCCTTTCGATCCGTCTCATCTTCCATCTCCTGCTCCATCGCCGCGAAGATCTCCTCATCGGATTTCATCTGCCGCAGTCTGCGATAACCGCAGTCGTCCATGCGTTCGTCAAAGCCGCAGATACTGCGGTAGCTGCACCAGGTGCACGCATTGCTGCCCTTCAACTCATAGGGATTCACATCGATTTCCCCCGCCAGCATCCGTCTGCCAAGATCTTTGATCACATAATTCACGTAGGCACTGATCTCCCCAAACTGCTCCGTGGAATAGACCTTTGAAGTCTTGGACAGATCCCCGCTCTTTGTCCGACTCACAGGAATGACATCCGACTTATCCGTAAATGTTTCATCCATCGCTCCGATGATCTGCGGATCCTCATTCAAAATACCGTCCAGACGCAGCTTTTCAAACACACCTTGCCAGATCTGTTCCTCATCCACGGCTCCCTCTGTCTCAATGACAGGTTCGTCCACATGGTAGTAAAAGATCCCGGCTGGCAGGATTTCTCCTGTATGTGGTCTCCGTTTCATCAGCTCCATCGCCGCATTCAGGTAGACCACCAGCTGCAGCTGAAGACCGTGATACATCGACAACAATGAGAATTTCGTCTGACCGGACTTATAATCAATGATCTTCACATAAGTGTCCGCACCCGTATCCATCACATCTACGCGGTCGATCCGACCGCGCAGGCGCATTTTTTCCTCAGTGCTCAGCACAAACTCCGATACATCCAGACTGTCCGCCACACCAAAACCAAGCTCATAATCAGCCGGTAGAAACCGCCCCTTGCGCACCTGTCTGGTGAGCGTATCCACTGTCTGATTTAAAAGCTCTTCGATACGCGTCACAAGATAACGGTTTTTCGCAGAGGTAAACAGCGCATCGTTCCGACTTTGTTCCATCGCCGTCTGCATTGCTGCTCTGCCGAGCTGTCTGCGTGTTTCCTCCGGAACCGTAAACCAGTCGTACTCGCTCTGTGCCAGACCTCTCGCATAGTGCTCCAGTGCCGTATGCACCAGATTACCGAAATCCACCGCCTCAAAGGTATGCTCCTCCCGGGGATGAAGCTGCAGTCCATATGTCAGAAAATGCTCATAAGCACATGCTGCGAACCGCTCCAGACGTGTGACACTGTTTTCCAGTACACTTCCGTATAGCAGATGGCTCACCTCAGAAGAAAGTGGCTTTCGCTCCAACCGGTAAAACGCCGCAGACAACATTTTTCCCAACGGCTCCTGCCACTGCTCCTTCGACTCGTACCATGCAAACAGTGCACGCCACTCCGCAGAAGCCTCCCCCCGTTTTGCCTCATCCATTCCCTCTGTCAAAAAACGGAATGCCGCACCGGATGCTTCCATGTGATCCATAGGTGAGACGATCGTACCGTCTGTCACTGTAAGATCCGGAAACATGCGATGGATCATGCCGATCAGGTAGGAAGGGCGTCTGGACGCACCGTCCGCGCCACAGCCCGCATAGGTCAGATACAGCCTTTCCGAGGGCTTTGTCATATTCAGATACAGGTAAAATCGCTGGATAAACGCCCGTTCCCGCGCCGTCGGCGCAAGCTCATAATGCGCCTGTGCCAATGTCTCCCGCTCCAACTGGCTCAGGATGCCGCCCTCGTTGTTAATGCGCGGGATCACACCATCATTCACACCCAGGAAAAAGAGCACCCGGATATTTTCGAGACGTGTCCGCTCAATATCTCCGATCAGCACCTGGTCAAAGCCCGGCGGGATCACTGCCACCTCCGCTGCCTCAAAACCGGCTTCCAGCACATCGATATATTCCTCCAGAGGCAGGATCTCTTCGCCCAGCAGTCCCACCAGCTTGTCAAACAGATCCATGATGATCCGCCAGATCCGTCCGTCCTCCTGACTGCGCTCCAGTTCAAAGGCGACCATTACCTCATAGAGTGCCCGCGTGCGGGCGGTTGTTGTTGCATCCGCCGATGTCATGACATCCATATACGGATCCAGAACTGCCATCAGTTCCGCCCTTTTTTCGTTCAGCGTCTCCAGTCCTTCCGTATCCATCCAGTCCGGGCAGCGCACCCAGAGCTGATCCCAGCAGCCACGCCCGCAGATTCCGTAAGCCAGCACATAATTCTCCAGCAGATCCGCCTGTCCGGTCTCGATGGGAAGCAGCCCGGACTTGACGACACGCATCACGCTCTCGTAAGAAAAGTCACGTTTTGCCAGTTCCAGCAGACCACGCACACACTCGATGAGCGGGTGAAACAGGATCGGATTTGTCTGATCCAGAAAATAGGGAATCTCATACTCTGAAAATACCTGCTGCACGTAGGAAGCATACATCTCCACATCGCCGGATACGATCGCGATATCCTGATATCGATATCCGCGTCTCACCAGCCGACGGATCTCCCCTGCTGCAAAGCGAAGTTCATCCACCGGTCTTAAAAATCCCGCCAAATGAAGCTGCTCCTGTCCCTCCATTTCGCCTTCATATGGTTTTTGCTTCAGCCGGAACAGATTCTGCTCCAGATGATATAAAAGAGGAGCCTTTGCAAACCGGCGCGTCTCTCCATCCTTTAACACGATCGGCTCCGCCACCCGGACGCCGGTGTCACGCGCCAGTTCCAGCAGCATATGGATCGTCTTTTTTGACAGAAAAAACAGCTGCTCCACATGATTCGCGCTGTAAAAATCCTCCCGCGCGTCGATGGTGAGTGCCACGTAACTGTCGATCACCTCCGGAAATACTGCCTGCAAAAATGTCTGCTGAACAGGTGTGAAGCCTGTAAAACCATCAAAGACAAGCACCGCATCCGCAAACAATTCTGAATCCGGCACAAGCCTTGCGAGATATTCCACGACCTCCTCCGCCAGCAGATAATCACCGTCAATCTCTTTTAAAAACGCCTCGTACAAAAGACGGATATCGGAAAGTTTTGCAGCAAGAAGCGGCGAGACATCCTTTTGCCCCGCCATCTCGTCCAACGTCTGCGGCTCAATACGGTACTGCGCCAGCTCCGTCAGAAAGGATTTGATCTCATCAATATATCCCATCCGGTGCAGGCTGCCCTGCAAAACCGTAAGTTTCGGTTCCAGCTCTCCCGCCAGCTTTTGCAGGATCAGATTTTTTCCGGTATCCTCCAGCACCTGCAGCGTATCCTTGCCCAGTTCCTCAAACACACGGTATGCCAGCCGCTTAAAGCTGAGCACATCCACGTTTAAGATCGCATGTTTTTCCTGCCGCCGGACAAACTCCCGCTGTGTCGCCATCGTAAACTGCTCCGGAACAAGCACGTAATAAGTGCGCTCCGGATGCTGCGCCGCCTCCGATAAAATATGCTCATATAGAAAATGTGATTTTCCTGCTCCTGAATTCCCCAAGATCAGATGTAATGCCATAGATCACTCACTCCTCAATGCATCGATCGGATTGAGGCGTGCTGCGCGTTTTGCCGGCATATAACCAAATAAAAGTCCGATGCCTGCAGACACACCAAAGGCGATAGCGATCGCCTTACCCGAAGGCGAACAGCTCACTCCGATCATATTTCCAAGTGCAGTTGTCGCAATACCGCCGATCAAAATACCGATCCCGCCGCCGATGGTTGAGAGCACTGCCGCCTCGATCACAAACTGTTTCATGATATCCCGCTGCTTGGCTCCCAGCGACTTGCGAATACCGATCTCACGCGTGCGCTCGCTGACAGACACCAGCATGATATTCATGATACCGATACCTGCTACCAGAAGCGAGATTCCTGCGATACCTACCAGAATCTTTTCCATCACACCGATCATATCATCCATGATGTCCAATAAGCTGGCCATATTTGTGACCATATAGCAGTCCTTATCGTGATAAAAATCATACAGATAATCTTCCAGTTCCTGCTGCGCCTGCGTGGACTGTTCCGAATTTGTCATCTTTAATGTGTAACCGAAAGGCTGGGCGCTGCCTGCCGCTCTTCCGATCAGTGTATACGGCGCATAAATGCAGTCGTCCATGGAATATTTTGTGGAATCACCCTTTTCCTTAAGCAAGCCGATGACCGTATAGTTATCCGCACCGATCTTAATGCTCTTTCCGACCGGATCTGCACCGTCAAACAGTTCATTACATATGTAGGTTCCAATGACGCATACCTTGCTGCGGGAGAGCATATCCGCATAGGCAAGAAACCGCCCACTGCTGACCGTCAGTCCCTGAATGATCGCATAGCTCTCACTCACGCCGGAGATCGTCTCATTCTTCATCGTCTGATCCCCAAAGCGCACCGCTGTCTGCAATGACGATGACGGGGAAAGATCACAAAACTCCCCCTCGTGCGTATCAACAAACTCATACATCTGCGTATCCGTCAGCACCTTGGAACCCTTTCCCATGAGACTGACCGTGATCGTATCCGCACCCATATCCGAGAAGGACCCCATCGTGTAATCGATCATTCCATCCATCAGAGAGATCATCGCAATGACAGCACCCACACCGATGATCATGCCGAGCATCGTCAAAAATGCCCGCATCTTATTGCTGACGAGACTGGAAAATGCCATAAAAAATGCTTGTGAAGTTTTCATTTCCCGGTCACCCTCTCTCTGTATTTCTCTGCCGTTCCGTCAAAGATCACCTTTCCGTCATGGATCTGGATCACCCGCTTCGCCTCCACGGCGATGGAGTTGTCATGGGTAATGATAACGATCGTATTACCCTCCTCATTCAGTTCCTTCAAAAAATTCAACACATCCCGGCTCGTCCGGGAATCCAACGCTCCCGTCGGTTCATCTGCCAGTATGAGCGAGGGTCTGCCCACCAGTGCCCGCGCAATGGAAACACGCTGCTGCTGACCTCCGGAGAGCTGGTTGGGATATTTCTTCCACACATCTCCCAGTCCGACCTTCTCAAGCGACGCGAGTGCCCGTTCTCTGCGGTCCACATCGTTCACGCCGGCATAGAGTAACGGCAGTTCTACATTTTTGAGCAGATTCATCTTCGGCAGCAGATTGTACTGCTGAAAAATAAACCCGATCTGTTTATTCCGAATGACTGCCAGCTCGTTGTCCGTCATGGACCCCACATCGACGCCATCCAGATAATATTTTCCCTCGGTCGGCACATCGAGTGCACCGATAATATTCATGATCGTAGATTTTCCGCTGCCGGATTTTCCGACGATCGCCACCATCTCACCGCTGTCAATGGAAAAAGAAATGCCGTCATTTGCGCGCACCTCCACATCTCCCATGCGATAGATCTTATAGATATCCTGCAGTTCGATCAGATGTGTATGTTCCGCTATGCTTCTATCCTCTGCCATGCCTGCTCCTCTTATTTATTCTCGCCCTGTCCGAAACAGTTATCATTCCTCATCTTCCTCCATAGGAGGACCGCCCATCATGAGGCTGTACATGTCTGTCAGTTCTGCGCGCGGCACATAAACCTCATCTGTCTCCTTCAGACCGGAAAGGATCTGCACATAGGAATCACTGCTGAGACCGGCCTGTACCGTCACCTCATGGAAACCGGCAGGCACTCCTTTTGCGATCGCCTCAGCGTCCGTCTCCTGTCCTTCTTCATTTTTCACATAGACGACATCACCCCGCATCAGTGCATCCACCGGAATACAG
The DNA here is from genome assembly GCA_004562765.1 of bacterium. GTDB lineage: Bacteria > Bacillota > Clostridia > Lachnospirales > Lachnospiraceae > W0P33-017. Next base: position 37,137 of record SFRL01000016.1, read on the forward strand.
AGCGCATTCTTCTCTTCTTCCAGAACGATCGTCGCGGATACATTCATACCCGGCAGCAGATCTCCGACCGCATCCATCTCCACCGTCACCGGATACTCTGTGACACCGCCGGTTGTGATCGCCTCCAGACTGATATTGGTGATATGACCGGTCATTTCCACATTTTCCAGCGCGTCTGCCGTCACCTTTACCTCCTGACCCACATAAATCTTCAGTACATCCAGTTCATCGACCTTCATCTGAAATTTCACCTTGGACAGATCATAGATCACTGCCAGCGGATTCGCGTAAGTGGCATTGATATTGTCGCCCTCCTTGGCGTTTTTCGTGATGACCGTTCCCGAGATCGGCGCAGTAATACTGTAGTCATCCAGCTTCTTCTCGGCACTGGACAACTGGTTTTCAGCACTTTCCAGGGAGAGTGCCGAGCTTGCGACAGTGTCTCCCACAGAAGCATCCTTTAACACAATGTATGTATCACCCTTGTGCACATAGCTGCCCTCTTTCAGGTTCAGCTTCTCGATCGTTCCGCTGCCGTCTGCAAGTATCGTTCCCTCGGATTTCACAGCAAAGATTCCCTCACTGTTGCAGTCCACACCGCCAATGCTGGCTGTACCGCTCATCCCCGCCGATATCGCACCGGGATTGACCAGCTCGATCGTCACATAGGTGACCACCATATTTCCGGAAAGTGTTTCCGTTGTCGGTGAAATGGCAGTGACCGTTCCTTTTAATCGTTCACTCTCATCACCCACATAGACAGTGGCACGATTACCGATCCATGTGCGCTGCACCTCAGCAGCATTAAAAGGCACTTCCAGCGTCATTGTCGTATTATCATAGACATCCGCGATCTTGCTTCCCGCCGCGATCTTATCCCCGGCTGAGACATAAAGCTTTTTCACATATCCTTCCTGATCGGAAGTCAGCGAAAGGTTATCCTTACTCTGCGCCTGCGCATCTACCGCATCCTCATAGCTCTGCTGTGCCTGTCGCACACCCAGCTCGGCGGACTGGACCGCATCCTCCGCATTTTCCGTCGAAAACTGATATAACAACTGTCCTTTTTCTACGATATCCCCGGCCTCAAAAGGGGCATCCGTGATCTCCCCCTGTACCATGGATATGATCGCGTACTGATCATTCGGCGCGATCGTTCCGGTTCCGGTCAGGGTCTTCTGCAGATCCTGAACCGTCGGCTTTTCGGTCTGATACATACCCTCCAGCATCTCATTTGCCTTGTTTCCAATGACTTTCGGCAGGATCACAAAGATCACTACCACCAGCACTGCAAGGATGATCAGCCCTTTTTTATGCCGCTTTAAAAAATTTAAAATTTTATCTTTCATATACCGATCCTTCCTATTTTGCCTTGGCAACGATCACCCGGACTCTGCCTCCGACTGTTCCGTCATAGTATGCTGTCAGCTCATAATTGCTAAGACTCATTACCTTGGACAATTCTGTTGCATAGTAGGTTGAACCTTTTTTCAGATACACGCCCACATCATCCGCCAGCGTGTAAGCGTACTTGCCGTTTGACACCTCTGTCTTCGTAATGGAAGTCACAGAGACACTGCCCAGCGTCTTGATGCCGGTCACCGTGCCGTCCCCCGCAAAAGCAAACTGCGCCGGTCCGGTATATCCCTGCATCGCAAAGATCTGGCCGTTACTGGTGGCAACACCGGTCTGGGAACCGATCTGATAGCTGTAAGTGCCCATAAAAGTCATCGTCTGCGCATTCGCAATCTCACTGGCAGCGATCAAAATACCGTATTTGTAATTGTCTCCGGTCACACCGCGCACGATGAGATCCGTGATCTCCTTATCCGCGTTCACATGATAGTAAAGAATATTGCTTGCATTGATCGTCAATCCGGCCAGTCGGTTACGTTTCACTCTGTTGTAACTTCCACTGCTGTCATATTCCAGGATCCGAATACTCTCAGAAAGACGATATCCTGCATAGCTTCCGGCATCGGAACTTACAACGCCATTCAGACGGGTCAATGATACTTTGTTCACAACCGGTTTTCCATTGTCAAACGAGATCTCCACCGGTGTGCGCTCGGAGAACTTCGTCAGATCCTCCACCTCATACTCGTGTGTCTCGCCAATCGTATCCAGCATTGTTATGTATTTCTTCACTTCATTTGAATTTTTGTCATCACTCACTTTTTCAGTCTTGGACAGAACAATTCCGCCGATAAACGAATTCAGTTTCGCGGCATTGCCCATTCCAACGACTGTGCCGTCTCTTCCTAAAAGCAGCGTCACATAATCCCCGATCTCATAGCTGCCCATCGCGGACACTTCATAGGCAAGCGTCTGGTCTGCCAGCGTATAACTCGTTCCGGCGACCGTCACCGCACTCGGTGTATAGCGGTCCGGCGACACCCCGTTCAGACGACCGGTCACACGATCCTGATACACGAAAATACTATTCAGCTTTTTCGAATAATACAACACATCATATTCATGGATATTGTCAGCAGTGCTTTTTGATCCGTCATTATATATCGTTGATTTTTCTGTTTTAAACGGGATCTGTGAACGCCAGTCTGCACCTGCGATCACGGGACCATCCAGTTCATCATAGACAAGGGGCAGATATGCCACATCTCCGTTTGCATCCAGTGCATAGCCGAGCGTCCGCCCGTAAATCGTACCGTTTTTATCTGCCGTAACCAGCATATTATAGAGCAGACAGCACATGTCTCCATACGTCATTTTGTCTTTTGCTTTTTTCTTTATATTTTTATTCAGCTTCTGTGCCTTGTAAAAGGACATCTTCGCACTGGAAAGATTTCCCTGAAAATCAGAATCACTGTAGCCGAGCATCGCCAGTACCGCCGACACCGACTCCTGCAATGTCACTGCCTGCTTCGGACGGAACTTTCCCTTCAGATCGCCCTTCATCCAGCCGTTTTGTACCGCGATCTTTATGTATGGCGCATAGGCACTCGTCCTTTTCACATCCGAATACATGGATGTTTTTACGGTCGTTCCCACCTTGTTTTTGTACGGTGAGAGCTGTACCAGCATTTTTGCAAACTGTTGGCGGGTTACCTGTTTCTTTAATCCTGCCGTCGTCGTCTGACTGCTGCTTACGACTCCCATAGCCGTCAACACCCTGCGCGCCAGCACCGGGTCATAGGTCGGCGTTGTCTTTTCTGCTGTGGTATTCCCGGCAGCTGTCACTACTGTATCTGTAGTACTTATATTTCCTGCATCTGTTCCGGACGCAGCCGATGCCGGAAATGTACTTGCCACCGTCAGCACCAGACTCAGGAGCACCATTGCCGGACAAAGCTTCTTTTTCTTCATGTCATTTCCCCTCTCAGATTATTCATGACCAATCATAAAACCACAGCTCGATTTTAGCTGCTGCTATTTGAAACGAAAGATCGGGCAGAAGGTCTTCTCCTGCCCGATTGATAGTATACCACGTGTCGTATCTGTTGTGTGGATTTTTATAAAATTTTAAGATTCTTTGTGCATCAGGTGAGCTTACAGGTGGTGATACGCTCAAATCCCTTTGTCATGTCATAGACAATGACCAGCCCTTCGCGCACGAGGTACAGTTTATCTCCAATGTAGAGATTCCGGTAACTATCTGTACTGTAATCCCATTCCTCCTTGGAAATACGGTCTGTGGCAGCCTTTTTCAGTGCGCCGTCCTGCAGGGTAAAGATTCTCTGCGAAATCTGATAGGTATCACCTTTATCCTGCGTCAGAAATGCGATCACATTTTTCCCGCTGTCCGCCAACAGTGCCTTATAATTGTACTGTGCCGGTGCATAACATGCATCATCCAGCACGATCTTCGCGCTTTCCTTTACATTCGTCGGATCGGAGATGTCGTACAAGGACACCTTGATCCCGATAAACTCACTGTCCTTCGCCTTGCGCTCCTCGCCCACGCCGATCAGATGCGTGTCATCCCAGAACTGCAGATAATCGGAAAATCCGGGAATCTCCAGTTCGCCGATCAGCGTCGGATTTGCCGGGTCACTGAAATCTACCGTAAAGAGCGGATCCATGTTGCGATAGGTTACAAAATAACCAATATCATCCACAAAACGCGCTGCGTAAACGGTCTCTCCGTCCGCAATATGCTGGATCTTTCCGTGGATCTTTAATCGCTGATCCAATACAAACAACTGATTCGTTGTGCCGTTCATCGTGTAATCCGTCGTCAGCACATACAGGTAGCCATCCTTGTTCTCATGGATCGCAAAAGTATCTTCTATATAGCCCGGAACGGACTCCGCGCAGTCCGGTGTGATCTTTCCGTCCCCGATCGCGAACTCCGTCAGCTTCGTACGGCCGCTGTCACTTGCCATGTCATAATCCGTACAATATAAAACAATGGAATCCTTTGTTACATAAAGCGTTGAATAACCGCTGAAGATCAGCTTCTGATCTGTCGCCTTCTCCGGCTCTTTCACATTCATGGAAGAGATGAGTACGCCGCTGTCTGTTCCGTCCTTCGGGAGATAGATACAGTTTTCCGGAATCGTCTCGCCCTGGATCTTCGGAAGTTGATTCTTTACTTCTTCCTGTGTAAGCGTTGTTTCCTCTTTCGCATCCTGTTTCTGCTGCGCGCCATCTTCGTCCGCAAATAAATACGTCCGGTAGTACGGGTAGATCATCGGATAACCATAGTCTGTAAACAAATACACCTGGTCTCCGATCTTTCTGGAACTGTTGTAGGAACCGTCCTGGGTGAATGTGCCGATCAGCTTTGCCCCGGCAGGGCTTGTGATATCATAGGTCAGTATCTGCGTGTGTATACTGTTCGCACGGATCGGATTGTATGCAATATCAACCATGATATCCTTCTTTGCATAAAAGTCCTCATCCGCCTGCTCCAGCCCGTCTGTATCCTCTGTCTGCACGATCAGCAGAAGTCTGCCATCTGACACATACATCTCACGGATACGGTCCATATTTCCACTCAGCTCCGGTGTGATACTGCCGAGCTGTCTCGGTGTATCTGTGGAAGCATCCACAATCTGCACCTTGTCACCGGTTGCAATATAAATATAGTGTCCGTCAGTCTTTACGATGTCGCTCTCATCCACGCCTGTTACCTGCAGATTCGTCGTGGAAAAATCCTGCTGTTGCTCAGCCACAGCCATCTGTTTATCAGCGGACGCATCGTTGAGCGAAGTGCTCGATGATGCCTCATCCGTAGACGCCTCGCCCTTTTCCAGCGCGCCTTCCGCCATAAGATCTTCAACCGCACCACCCGTCGCGCCATACATCTCCACAAAATTATAGTTTCGCTCGGCAGCCAGACCGTTCAGCATCTCGTAGACCTCTCTATAGCTGTCTGCCAGCCGGTAATCTCCCAGCGTTTTAACCGTATCAGTCCCATCCGGGGACTGTGACCCGTCGTCTGCAACACCAGGTGCCTGCTGTTCCCCGCTCACCGATCCTCCCAGCTCTGTCGCAACGTCTGCCATCTGAATATCCTCCGTGATCGGCACAAGACCCTGGCTGTTTGCCACACCGTATGCTCCAAGTGATGCCACCAGCACGATCGCAGCAGCCGCCACTCTGCTGCCATAGCCATGCCAGTGAAATCGCTTTTGTTCGCTCTTATGTTTCATGGACGTCCTTCCTCCTTCTGCCTCGATACGTCCCCTGATCTGCTCCGGTTCCAGTTCCGGCGGCACCTCCACGGACTGTGCCTCGCTCCACAGTTTTTCCATTAATTTATTTTCTTCCATCTGTCAAAACCTCCTTCTGTTGCCCTCTCTATTCCGCTTTCAACGCTTCGCCGAGATGCTTCAATGCCCTGCTTTCTCTGGATCGTACCGTATTTGCATTCATATGTAACACCTCAGCGATCTCTTTTGTCTTATACCCCGCAAATAAATGAAGCCCTATGATGAGGCGGTCTGTTTCCTGCAGCTTCAAAAATTCATCACGCAACTGCAAATGCTCCGGTGCGGTCACACCTTCCGCCGCCTGAAGCGTATCTGCCAGTTCCTCCGTCAACTCGCCCGGGCGGTTGACATACTCGCGCATCTTTGCTTTGCACTTGTTGGACAGGATCGTGAAGATCCAGCTTTTGAAGGATTCCTCTTTTTTCAGTGTTCCGATCGCTGCCCATGCATCCATAACAGCATCACCCACTGCATCCTTCGCGTCCTCTGCATGCTTCAGCATATAGTATGCGAAGTGGTACATATCACGGTAAATTTCTTTATATAGTTCTGTAAATGCTCCCGCGTCGCCGTTTTTCGCCGCGCGGACTAATTCCTTTTGTTCCATAACTTCCTCCGGAGTATTCTCATAACTGTTCGGTTCCTTTACAGTTATGAAGTGTCTTACATAAGAGTAGTGTAAAAAGAAACGCATTTTGTTGCAAGAAAAAATCAAAAATAAAAAAAGCCGGCAGCTTTTACTGCCGGCACATCTGCCAAATCATCCACATAAATGCGTAGCACATTTTCTAGTATTCTGCCCGCTCCGCCTCTTCTTTTGTCCGGTGCACCGTTCCCCTGGGATGATTCGGCGGTGCATAAACAGAGGAAAGCTTCATCGGAATTCTTCCGGTGTTGATCACATTATGCCACGTTCCCGCCGGCACAAAGATCGAATCACCACGGCAAACACGGTACTGGGTGTCCATCTGTTCCCTACACCTGCCCATCTTTACCACTCCGCCGCCCTGCTCCACCCGAAGCAGTTGGTCAGTATCCTCATGCATCTCCACACCGATCTCCCCGCACGGCGGCAAAGCCATGAGCGTCATCTGCAAATAGCTTCCCGTCCAGATCGCGGTACGGAAATTTTTATTACGTGCTGCGTGACGCGGAATATCCACCACGTACGGACATCCTCCATAGTCTCGCTTCTCATCTGAATCATGGTTCCAATTCATCGTATCACTCCTGCATTTTTTCCCTATTATAATATGCAGGAGTAAAATGTAAGTTCATCAATCCAACCACATCTGCCAGAAACCATCCGATCGGTATTGCCACCCAGATCCCGACCACGCCGATCGCTTCCACCGAGGACAATGTATAAGCCAACAGCACTGATCACCACACAAAAGACAGTTACATTCAAAAACGCCTTTTTGACTCCGATACGGATCCGTTCCCTATCCCCTGCACCATCAGGATTCCGAAGTTCATCACCGACTGCTGCAGACAGGTAAAACCCGACAGCGACAGTATCTTTTTTAAGTTCGCCATATCCCAGCGAAAGTCTTCCTTTTTCGGGCGATACGCTTCATAGCAACTCCAAAAATAGATCAATACCCCTATTCCCGATACCGTCTGGGCGATCGCTGTCGCAATGGCAGCTCCCTTGATCCCGCTCCCGAGCACCGCCACAAACAACAGGTCAAGAACAATATTCAATATCACCGACACACCCAGAAAGATGAGCGGTGCCACCGAATTTCCAATTCCGCGCAGCACATTGAAGACATAAAGATCCCGTTTCGGATATCTCTCTCTTTTCTGCTTCCAAAGGACATGGATACAAAGGTATTGTTTCCGAGGCAAAGTCCGATGATCACGGATGTCAGAAACGTCATCCGTGTATAGGAAGAACCAACCGCCGCCAGCGCACCGTTTCCCAAATACGTTCCCACCACCCATGTATCCACCAGATTGTACAGCTGCTGCAGCACATTTCCAAGCATCAGCGGAACCACAAATGACCAGATTCCTTTTGTAATATCACCTGTTGTCAGGTCGTGTTGTTTTATCATTCTATTTTTTTGCATTTTCCTCTAATTCCAACAGGTATTTATCATAATCAGACATAAATATGCGATCCTGAACGACACGATATTTGTCAAATTCAGTCTCCGCTTTCGCCTTAGCTATCTCCGCCGTGATCTTTCCCGCATCCTGTAAGACCTCTCTGTCATCTGCCATTAAAAACAGATCCAGACGCTTGCTCCAGTCCTCCATCGTCATAGGGATGTGGCGCTCCGCACGGTCCTCTGCCAGATCCAAATATGCCGATACAATTCTTTCCAGAGAGCGCACCTCCTGCTCACTCAGATAATTCTTCGCAATGTTCACATCACTCTTAACAATTTTCCCATCAGGAGCATCTGCCCATGTTGTCAGTCCCATATGCGGCTTTTCGGCATCAGCACGCTCATAGATGAGTTCTGCTGCCGTATGTCCATGAACCGCATAATGCATTTTATTCTGCACCTTTGCAAAGAATTGTTTGGTAGTTTTTGCTGCTCTGTCATAGTCCATGGCAGTTGCATAAATATCTGTTATTTTCTGGTAAAATCTGCGCTCCGAGAGACGGATTTCACGGATCTGTTCCAATAACCTGTCAAAATATTCTGTAGTCAGAACGGATCCTCCATTTTTCAATCGTTCATCATCCATCACCCATCCTTTGATGGTATAATCCTTTACGATACGATTCGCCCATTTGCGAAACTGCACCGCGCGGTCGTTGTTCACTTTAAACCCGACGGCAATGATCATCTGCAGATTATAGTGGTTTGTCTCCCGACTAACCTGACGGGAACCTTCGGTTTGAACTATTCGGAATTTCCGAATAGTTGCTTTTTCTTCTAATTCGCTGTCTGAAAATACTTTTTTCACATGCTCATTGATTGTCGGCAATCCCACACCGTAAAGCGTCGCCATCATTTTTTGCGTCAACCATATGTTTTCATCCTCATAGCGCATCTCTATGCTGTCCTGCTGATCACCCACAGTGGCAACATAGGTCAGATATTCTGCTGCGCTGGAACGGATTGAAATTTCCTCTCTCTTTTTTGCCATTTTGCCGCCACCTTTCTTCACTGCATAAACTCTCCCCTGTGTTTTTCTACAAATTTCGTGCGAAATTCTTGATATAAACAAGTGTAATGAAAAACGCCTTTTTTTGCAAGCAAATCATATTTTCCATGCATTGTGCAAATACTATGAAAAACACACGCAAGGAGACAAAATATGATCAACAATGAAGAACTTCCGATCGGATTCACCATGGAACTCGCACAACACTCCGATGCCCTGGTCCGTTTTTCCGGCATGACCAAAAATGAGCAGCAGGAGATCATTAGTCAGGCACGCAATGCCTCATCCCGGGAAGAAATGAGGCATCTGGTGGAATCCATCAAATAGTTGTCAATTTATTTCTGCCTTACCGGGATCTGCCAAACACCCTGAGTAACACCAAAATCCAAATACCCGCAATCAAAGCAGCCATCATCATATAGATCAGCGCACTTTCCAACACTGCCTTTCCGATCCAGAAAGACGGCAAAATGGATAGGCAATAGCACAGCGGTTTCGGGACGAAATACGGTACGACAGCCCCCATGATCATCAGGGCAGACAGTTTTGTGATCGCCATCCCCTCCAGCTTATTTGAAGATAAAGCTACGATCAGAAGAGCAATGATAATTCCCTGCATGGTTCCCGTCAGAGCCAGCAAAACAACCCCTGCGGCAGACAGCTCTGAAAGCCGAAACACCGGCAGTAAAGCTGCTGTAATCACAAACGCGCCAAGCGCCGGGATCATGATCCGCGACACCAGATATCCGCTTCGTCCCAAACCTGTAATAAACAGATAACGGTCTATATGATCGTCATGTTCTTCCAGCATTACCATCGCGGCAATGAAACCAAACATCGCCGGGGCGATAGACGCAAAAAAGATGTCAAACAATCCGTAATACAGGGTCAGAACTGCCTCCTCTCCTGTATAAGAAACCAGCATTTTTTCGACGAACGGCACGCCAAATCTGATTGCCACACCAGCCAGAAGCGGTGCCAGCCCCGCCGCAAACAACATCATGTCATGCCAGATAAACTTCAGCATATGTAAAAAACTCAATCTGATCGCTCTCATAGCTTTACACCTCCCTGCTCCTGCCACATCTTCCGTACACACCGACTCGCCGCCAAAAACAGCAAGACGATAATAGCAACAGTAAGGATCAGACCGATTCCGGAAAATACCCTCCCCGCCACCAGATCCATACATACATTCGCCGGATAGATTCCACAAAAAGCAGGCGTGATCCCTGTCAAATGCAGGATCGCCGGAACGAACGTGATCATTTCAATGGGCACCGTTGCGATCAAAAATTGATTTAAACTACGGATCTTTGTCGCAATGATCAATCCAAGCAGCGTAAAAAAGGCGCTGGATAAAAAAGTGCCGAGCAGTACCTGAAAGAACGCATTGCATCCTGCCGTCACAGCCAGCACAGCCGCTACCATCACCCCGATCAGACTCAGGGAAAGCACCTTTGAAAGTACATATTCAAATGCCCGAAGCGGCGAAATAGCGAAATAAGATGTCACCCTTTGGCTCTTCTCCAACAAAACGATCGCTCCCATAAAGAACAGCCCCATAGCTGCCGGATCAGAAAATATGAGAATGGAAGCAGCCGTCGTTTTCCATGTTCCGGGCAGAGAAAGCAGCAGGATCATATAGAGCACGGTCAGGAAGCCATACAAAAAGTAAAATCCATAGCGTCCCTGAAATCTCAGATCCCAAAAGAATAAATTCTTTAATCTCATACCAGCGTCCTCCCGGTGATCTCCATGAAAATATCGTTCAGATCAGGCTCACTGCTATGAATAGATTGCAGTCTGTTTTCCGCGATCAGCTCACGCAACATTTGATCCTCCGACAATTGACTGAGCAGACAGCTTTTCGATTGTTCGCCGTGATCCATCCATGTGTAGGTAACTTTTGCGGCTCCTTTTGACATGATCAGATTGTGCGGGCTGTCAAGTGCGTAGATCTGTCCCCCGACGATAAACGCCAACCGGTCACAAAGCTCGGTTGCGTCCTGCATATTGTGAGTCGTCAGCAGAATTGTTTTCCCTCTGCGCTTCTCCTCCAGTATCATATCCTTCATCAAACGGCTGTTTGTCGGGTCAAGCCCGCTGGTGGGCTCGTCAAGAAAAAGCAACTTTGGGTCGTGTACCAGTACCTTGATGAAATTCAGACGGCTTTTCATTCCTTTGGAATAGTCAGACACACGCTTGTCTGCGTCGTTTTCCAGTCCTATCATGCGAAGCAGTTCATCAATGGAACGCGACTGCCCATCGCGACCGGTTTTGTTTCGATAGAGTGAGGAGAAAAACAGCAGATTTTCTTTTGCGGATAATTTCTCGTACATCGTGGAATATTCAAAATCCACACCGATCGTTTCGTAAAAATCCTCGCCGCACTTTTTGCACTGTGTCCCGTTTACAATGACAGAGCCCTCATAACCCGGCAGCATGCCCAGCAAAATCTTCTGCAAGGTACTTTTCCCTGCACCGGACGGTCCCAGAAAACCGAAGATTTCCCCCTCCGAAACAGAAAAACTCATGTCCTGAATAAAGGGCTTTTTTGTGTAGCTGAATGACAGATTGCTGACTTGTATCATATGTGTCCTCCTTATACTATCTGACTAATTTTAGATATTTAGTCAAAATAAATCTTGTTTTTAGTCCGGCTGGTTCAACCAACCGGACCTTTCTCACATGCAATACCGAAGAATTTCCCGGGTTTCACATTATTTCATTCACATATTGCTCAGACCAGCTGCGAAACCACTCCATATATGAGCATCCGTAGCGCCTGATCATACTGTTCTTCGCCAATTTCCGTCTTATGCAAAGTCGCAAAATAGATCGCGTGAAACGCTGCGCTGAAAGTATTTGCGTCGATCCCTTCTTTTACAGTGAGCAAGGCAAACACCTTTTCTATCATATCCGTATCATTCCCGAAATGCTCCGCCACGACTTCCGGCGGAAGCTTGCGCACCAATAGCTCCACCTCGTCGGAATTCAAAAGCTTTAAAACCGGCATTTCCTCCGCCATCTTGAAAAACTGAAAGATCACATCAGTCAGCTTTTCAGCCGAAAATTCCGCGCCTGAAATCTCACAGACAGCCTGATACAGCTTTTGATCCACCAACTCATGCTGCTCCAGGATCACATCAAACAACAGGAGTTCTTTGGACTTATAAAAAAGGTAAAACGTTCCTTTCGGAATGTTCACACGCTTTACCAGTTCATCTACAGTGGTACGACGGATCCCATACCTCGCCATGCAGGCAGCAGCTTCTTCCTTCAACCGCTGCTTGATGTATTCACGTTCCTGATCTGAATAACTCTTTGGCAAATCGTTCGCTTCCTTTTTGACTAAAATCAATTATATAGTCAGAATAGCATCCCTATGATCCATTGTCAATAGCTGCCTACTGTTTTTTTCTGATCGGATGACGGATGACCGTCTTCCATTTTTCCGGTGCCACTCTTCGGGCATCTGACAGGTAGATCTCATGGTGAAGGCGTTCTTGTGAAAAATCGTTCTCGTAGCCATTCTCCTCAAGAAACTGATCCATCTTTTCAACCGTCTCCGGTTCATCATCAAAGGGTCCGATGTGCATACACTGCACACACATACCCTCCGTGATCGTCAGAAATTCCACTTTGGAAAAGTCTGCCTTTTTCTTCTTTTCCGCCTCTGCTATCGCCCAGTCAAAATCCTCTTTTGTCACGAAATCCGGCAGACGGATCACGGAGATCCAATGGAAATCTGCTTTTTTCGTATAGTCGATCCCTTCAATTCCCTCCTGATACCAAAAGCCCTCCAACGGCGGCATCACATAGTCAAAATATCCCTCGATCTCATGACTTCCCTTTTTGCTCATTTTGATCGTAAAGGCAATTCCATACAACAGACCGATTGCCTCCTTATACGCACCGCCCTCTTCGTTCGGATTGCCGGTGCCACGCACTGCAATAAAATTCATTTCCGGAACATGTACGATCTCCGGTTTGTTCTTTGGCATGTAAAATTCTTTGTATTCTTTCTTATAATCAAACGCCATCCTCGCTCCTCCTCTTTTTCTTTGGCTCAGGAAGCTCCTCATAGATCGCTTCGAACAACCCCGTCAGATATTCCGCGCTGTCCACATTTTCCACCAGAAGCATGTCCTTTGCCCCCTCGTAGGGCGGTTCATACCTTCCGTCCGGAATATATTTTTTCGCCGCTTCTACCGGCTTGACCAGCAGGCGGTCGTCGCACACATACGCAGCAATTTTTCCTCTGTAATAGATGATATATTCGCCCATCATGGAGCGGCTGGTGATCTCCTCCAAGCCGGACAACTGATCCAGTATAAAACGAATGTATTCCTTGCTCGTCGCCATTGTCATACCCCTTTTTCTCCGAAACAAAAAAACATATATTATGCCTTCTGTCCATTCTTACAATTCTTCCGGTGCGCCTTAAGTTTTTTCATCGCCCAGTCATAGTGGCTGGATGTGCTGCTCACAAAATATGAGCCCAACACGCTTCCTCCCACCGCTGGAAATACTTTGGATAGAAACAGCTGCTCATTCGTAAAACGCTCGATCTGCTCCAGCACCTGCGCGTGCGATCTTGCAAGCAGCTCTCTCGCTTCCTCAAGGCTTGTGCTTTGATGCTTTTCCCAGAATACCTGATTCATGTCCGCGATCGTTCTCCATGTATATTCTTCCGGTAAAAACTTCGTATCCTTGCCATTCATGTTCTCGTCCACAAACCGGATCATCAGCTGATGCCACTCGTATAAGTGAATAAGCACATCCCGTACATTTTTGTCCCGCTTCCAATGCGCCTCCGTCTTTTTCTCATCGGCACTGAAATTAAACGGTGTGTTCATCTCTGCTTCGGTGAGGGAATCGATCATCTCATTCAGTTTCTCATAATTTTCCTCTGCTGCGATCAGCAGATCTTCCTTGTTTCTCGGTCTTGGCATAATACAGTTCTCCTTTTTATTCTTTATACACTTCCGTCACACGTTCCGCAATCTTGATCAGCTCCCGGCGGACATTCTCCGGCTCCAGCACCTTCACCTGATCCCGAAAGGTCAGCATCCATTCGATCAGACTCTCTTCATCCGAATAGTCACCGCAAAACAACAGCGTTCCGTCCGGCTGCTCCTCAAAACAATCCGGACCAAACTCCTCCACCAGACGCCAGCGCATCTTGGGCTGAAAAATCGCTTTCACCTTCACTTCCCCCGGAAAGATCTTTTCACTGGACAGGTCAGGCAATGGAGCTTCCCTCACCTCATAGGCTGTATTGCATATCCGCAGCGCATCCATTCGGTTCAGCTTGAACAGCCGAAAATCCTCTTTTTCACGGCACCAGCCCCACACATACCAACTCGTCCATTTGAAGATCAGAAAGTATGGCTCGATCTCCCGGTCGCTGTCTCCCTTTGGTGCATAATACCGAAAAGAGATCAAATGGCGCTGTTCGATTGCTGTCTGAATCAGCTCAATCTTCGGTGCCAGCGAATCCTTGTACCAGGAAGACAGATCAATGAGCATGGAATCCCTTCCACTTACAAAATCGGAGGAACCTGCTTTTATTTTTTCCATCAGCTGCCCGTAATAGCGGCTTCCGCTCACGCTATCCAGACTTCTCAGCCCCGCCAGAATAACCTGCATATCCTTCGAGGTCAGCAACGTCCGGTCCATGCGATAGCCGTCCATGATGCAGATACCGCCTCCTGCTCCCTGTGCCGTGCTGATCGGGATTCCCGCCTTACACAGATCTTCGATATCTCTGTTGATGGTTCTCCGCGACACCTCAAATTTTTCCGCCAGCTCCGGTGCTGTCACTTTTTCTTCCTGCAACAATACGGAAAGTATTCCGATCAGCCTGTCTATCTTCATATGTCTCTCACTCCGCTCGTGTGCCCTTACATTTATCAATATAGCAAAACAAACACGACAACTATGTGTCGTGTTTATTTTAGCATGCATGTTTTTTATTTACAATGTGATACTTCAGCCTTTATACCGCACATTCTGTCATCCCTCATTCTTCTCCTGAAATTCAGCCAGCTCCCTGGTGAGCGTCCTTGCCGACGCACTGTCCAAAACCCAGCTGATGATATTGGCAAATACATAGACCAGAACAACACAGACAGATATCGTTTTCAAGAAATCCGTGTACTCCGGTCGCAGCGCATTTTCACCGAGAATGATCCCATTTACCAGAAGTTCAATGAGCAGCAATTGAATAAATTTCCGGAGGAGCACTTCTTTCATGGACAGCTCCCGCTTTGAGTACATGACTGCCTGTGGCAGAATACCTGCGAACGCATAGATGAGCGGCATCATAAATACGGAATATCCAAAACGCGCATCCGGCTGGGCAATACTTCCGGACACGAAAATGACTACATTGATCAATGTGACCAGAACAAAATAATTTCGGAACATTTTAGATAACAGTTCTTTCCCTTGCATTGCTATTTGCCCTCCTTTAACTTCTTTTTCAGCGCCGATACATATTTGCGGGAGATGATCACTTCCTCTCCATTTTGCAAAACGGCTATAAAGCGGCCGTTGAGAGCCGGTTTGATCGCTTTGATCTTCATGAGATTTACGATCACGGATTTGGAAACGCGCAAAAACTGCTTTTCTTCCAGCAGGTGCTCAATCTCATACAATTTCTGTTTCGTTTCATACACCTGTTTTGCACTGTACAGAAACACTTTATTGTCCACGGCTTCCACATAATAAAGATTTACGATAGGGATCTCATACTGCATACCATCGCAGGAGCCGGAGATCTGTCCTTGCCTGGACTGCACAAACGCCACGATCTCACTCACCTGCGCGTTGATCCGGTGGCACCGGATCTCCACCACCTCCGGCAGTTCTTCCCCGACTTTCAAAACCTTTACTTCCATGTCTCATGTTCTCCTTATTGATCGAATGCCTGCGTTTTCAAATAGCAATTCATATATTCCAGCACCATCGCGTTCATTGTCTCTATGCACTCTGTCGCATCTACCGTACCTGTTCCAAGCATTGATGCAAGAGGCGGAGCAAAAAGCGGCAGATCTGTAAAGTTCATATGTGCCGCTCCCGCGATAAATTCATGTTTTGCATCCACTGCATGTTCCAAAACATAATGATTCACATACAGATTCCCGTATTTCTGTCCTTCATAATAATGGCTCTCACTGTCAAGTGCAAAAAGCGGCACCGGATAGGGTTCTTCCTCATACTGATATTTACCGTCTGCATAACCAATCTGCTCTCCGAGCATCGTTCCGTCAAGATCGATGACTGCATCCACGTCATCTCTGTAACGCCCGACAGATACACTTGCAGCGCCTCCGAGTGAATGTCCCATCAGGCCTATTTTATCCACATCCGCCATGGCAAGCACGCTTTCAATCGCACTCTTTTCCTCTTCATTCTCGATGAACCATGCATCATTTACCGTACCGCTCTGCTTTGCCTCTTCTACGCTGTCCAATACACAGCTGATATCGGCAGTACGTATTTCCAGCCATTTATGCGACAAATCATGAATATCCGTTTCTGGCGTATTATTCTCATTCACATACATGACTTCCTGAAGGAAAGCCGGATCCACCGTTATGAGCTTTCCGTCGGTATCTTCTGTAAAAAAGGAATGATACGGATGATCCAGACTGATCACCACATAACCGTTACTTGCCAGCTCCATGTAGGTAGAAGTATTACTCTCGTAATATCCAAATGCTCCATGTGAAAATAATACCACCGGACAGCTGCTCTGCGCAATCACATCTGTCTTCGGATAGTAAAAATGCACCGGTATTTCCCTGTTTGAGCCATCCGTTTCAAATGTCTCCACTCTGTCTTTATCTATGAGGATCGCTGCTGCCTGCGCCACCTCATACTCCCCTGAAGTCTCAAGTCCTGCATATTCCGTAAAGATAAACGCAGGAACAAGACTCACTGTAAGGATCACTATGCTCCCGGCTGCACCAAACACTGCCCCTGCCTTTGAGCGCTTTCCGGTGGCTGTCGTTCTCCTGATCAGATACATCACGACTGCTCCCGCCAGACGGATGATCAGGAGCGCAAAGCACAGCTTATACTTAAAATCAAATGTAACATTCGGAAGGAGCATCACAAAAAGAAAAACTGCCAGCTCTCCTGCCCGAAAAACACATCGCGCCACCAGCCACTGCTTCTTCTCTGGAAATCTGAAAAACGAAGAAATCATCAGTGCCACTTCAAATACAATAAAACAGATCAATAAAATAATACCCATCACGATCACCTTTCCCTTCTTAAGTTAAGGCAATTATAGATGGGTATCTTTTTATTTACAATGGTCCGCACAGTAAGATGCATTTTTTGCGAGTGAGATGCACACCGTCTTTTGGAATCATCCCTTCCCACATGGCACCAGTTTCTCAAACACCTCCGGTGCGATCTGCTGTCTCGGTGCAAATTCCTCTGAATCCAGATAGCAATAGATCGCATGCAACAGTGCCCGACATTCCGGATATTGCTGCAGGTTTTGAAGCCCCATGGAAGAAAACAGCAGTTTCCCGTTCAGGCAGCGGCACTCCAGAAGCTGCGCCATCGGGCGCAGAAACGCATAGCTGTCCATCTCTGCAATGATCGTCTCATACCGCTGCGGCAAAATGACTGCCCGCTGCACCGCCATGGGCCACCACTGCCAGTTCGTATGAAATTCTGTCGGAAAATACTGAAACAGCGGATGTTTTTCATCGATCAGCTGTCCCATCGCTCCCTCCTGTCCCGGAAAAGTTCCCACGGACCAGAAATCCGTGGTAAATTGCGCCTGTATGGAATCAGGCAGCGCTTCTTTCGTGGAAGGCGGGGTCAGGTAGACCGTTCCGCCCTGTTGCAGCACTTCCCTTGTCTTTGCGTCAAAATGCTCTGTCTCATATACGTTTGACTCTTTCCGGCAAGGCTGCGTCTTCGGATATACCCAGACCGGATAGCTGTTCTTTAATTCTCCGATCCATACATACAGATCCAGCCGTGACGGTTTCTTTATCTCATCCAACGCAACCTTTATCACACCGGCATTCGTCAGCCAACCGGCGGGGCATACGATACACCTTTCTTTCTGTCCGTTCACAACCGCCTCACCGGCAGCGATCAAGGCATCCTTTTCCCGCAGTTCATAACGCAATACATCCCGGATCTCCTCTTTTCCAAAGTTTGCCACCTGCACGGCAGCCTCTATCGTTTCCGTATTTTCATAGGTGTATTTTTCCATAAGCACCAGTGGAAGCTGATCCCGGAAAAAGGCGGAAAAACGTTCCGGTTCGGCGAACGCAAACGGCTTGGGCTGCAGATGCGCGTTCATCATTCCCACCAACGCTGTGCCCTGCCCCGGAAAGTCCTGCAGTCCCAGCAGGGAAATGCCCGACAGTGCCTCTGTCCGCATGGCCGCTTCGATCTCCTCCCGATACCCGATGAGGGACAGTTCTCCCGTTGCTTCCACATAGCCCTTCCAGTCTCCGGTCATCCCCTGCTCCGCCACCTTCTTTTGGATCAGTCTCAGATTTGCCGGATCGGATATCCCTTTGAATTGCTCCAGTTCATCAAAATCCGGTAAGATCTCATACTGTCCCACTTCGAAGCTGAACACCGGCTTTTTGTATGTTTTTCTTATGGCGCGCATCGCATCATCATAGTTTGTCCTTGCATTGGGATATTGATGATTGATGTACCCTTCCATATTTGAAAAAGTGCCGCGCACTTCTTCATTGTAAAACTTCTGTGTGGTATAAAAATCACTGGCAGCATCACAGCCGATCTCTCCGTAATGCACATTGGAACCATTTGCGATCATTCTCGTAGGATCGATCTCATGGGAAAGCCGCAGCAGCGCATCCATTCTTTCATGTCCAAGAGCGGAAGCATGCAGCTCATTGCCCAGCGTCAGCATCACAAAAGAAGGATGGTTTGCCAGCATATGTAACATCTGCGTCAATTCCGTCTGATAATAGCGGTAGCTCTCCTCTGTTTCAAAGGCGTCTTTCGGATTCCAGTGTGACAGTTCCGGCTGCATCAGCATCCCCAGCCTGTCTGCTGCCGTAAACGCCGCTTCCGGCGGACAGTGAGAGTGAAAGCGCATGCAGTTGACTCCGTAAGACTGATAGCGAAGTAAAATATCGTTCCATTCCTCTTCCGTCATCGGCGGATGCCCCGTCTCCGGGAAAACAGCGCAGTTTGCCTCACTCCGCAGAAAGATCCGCCTGCCATTTAATGCCAGTCTGCCGCTTCCGTCATCTCCGAAATCCCGGATGCCAAAGGTGACCGTTTTTGCTGTGTCCTCATTGTCTGCCAGTTTTGCCGTCAGCTCATAAAGATTACCCTCGCCCTCATCCCAATGTTTTGCAGCAGGGGATAAGGGCAAGTCTTCAAAAATGATCTCTGACATTCCTGTCGGAAGTTCTATTTCCCGCTCAACCGCTGCCGGTCTGCCTTTCACACAATCGGCGCCCGAAGCACACTGTAATGCCTCGCTAACCACGACCAGTCTGCCCTGATAGGGTTCTGCTGCCGACAATTCTACATGAACCGTCACCTTCACTCCCATCGGATACACACGAATGCCGGAAATGAACACCGGCTCCTCCTGACGGATGCGAAAATTTCCCAAAATTCCGTTCCAGTTGGTCTGTGTCTCGTCCGTCGCCGCGGAAGAATATACAATGGCATCATGCGGCAGTCCGGGATAGCTGTTATCTGACAGAAATGTCAGTTTGAGTTCAGATACCGGCAGCCCACGCACAGCCTGATCTGTTTTCTCCTGCATTGACGCATCGAACAGTGCCTGTGTGATTTCAAACACATGCGGCGTACTGATGGTAGGCGCCACAGCATGCGGGACTTCCTTTCCATCAGCCATCAACCGCAGACAACGCGCACGCTCTGCTTCCAGAAAATAACGTTTTCCCGGTATCCTCTGAAACGAGATCTTTTTTGTAAAAACGACCTCACCCTCAAAGGTATGCTTTCTGGTAAACCGGGTCCCTATGGGAGCATCTGCGTCAAAATCCTCCCCCGCATTTCCCAGCCCTGCATCCGGATGCCACTGATCAGAACCCGTGTCCGGATGTCCGATCCCGCTCTCATCCAGCGTGCCCGGAAGTTTGATCTCATATGTTTTGCCGTCACCGATATCCGCAGTCCATACACCGCTCAGATCATACGTCATCTGCTGCTCCTCCTCTTTCATGCATAAATAAATAGTGACCGCTGTACCCAACGGTCACTATTTGTTGCTTTATTATTTATGCATTATCCTTTTCTCTTCTTTCTGGAAGCTCCAAACAGCCCTGCAACTGATGCAGCCGCAGTTCCTAACCATGTGGCTGTCATTGCATCACCGGTCTCAGGATTCTCTGAAAGCGGTACATCTTCATCAGGAATATCCACCGGCTCATCCAGATCAAGCACCGCAAGCGGCACTTCTTCATCCTCAAGGTCTGTCAGATCCTTGTCCTGCTCGTCCGCATCCTGTTCATCATCCAGATCAGTGTCCTCATCGATAACATCAGCTACGTCTGAAAGCGGTACATCCTCGTCTGCAATCTCTGTTTCCTGAGTTTCGGACTGAGGTGCCTCAGGTGCGGAAGGTGCCTCCGGCTCAGCAGGTGTCTCCGGTACTGTAGGTGTCTCCGGTTCAGCAGGTGTCTCCGGTACTGCAGGTGTCTCCGGCTCAGCAGATGTCTCCGGCACAATAGGTGTCTCCGGCTCAGCAGGCGTCTCCGGCTCAGCAGGAATCTCCGGGTCAGTAGAGTCCCCTGTTCCTCCATTGTCGTCCTTCACCAGATCTTTTTTGTAGACCTCACCTTTGCCGCCGTTCTCACCTGAGAATCCTTTTAACACGGTATATATTTTAGATAAAGTAGTCTGTTCCGTACTTCCATCTGCATTCGTTACAGATTTTGTTCTCGTCACTGTATATCCGGAAGCATTATTTCCGGTAACGGTTGTCGATACAACAGCCCCCTCTTCATCTACGGATTCAGCAATAACCCTCTCACCGCTTTCGTTAACTATAACATCGATCTTCTCACCATTTACTATATATGCAATGATGTTTCTGAATTCATCGCGCTCAAAAGTAAATAAATCATTCTCGCCGTCGACAGCAAAGATCGGTGTCTTCTCTAAAACAACAATATGATCAATTTGGGTTGCGTCACTCTCGGATGAGGTACCGGTCAGAATATTACCATCCTTATCTGCATTCACATAATCGTAATATACGATATCCTGCATATCGCCGGACGTATATGTAGTCTCTAAGTAGTTTTGCTTAAAATTATTGTTATGGTCAATACCATTAGAAACCCATTTATTGTTACAATAACCATTCGTAAAATCGATGTCGCCGTCAAAACCTTCCACAGCAGCGTAATACTCGATCATAGCCTTTACCAGCTCGTCAGCCGCGCGGTAATAACTGGCGTCAATCTTTCCGTTCTTCGCGGCAGCCACATTGTCATCTACCTTTTTCTGTGCAGCATCAACCGCAGCTTTTAACTCCTCGATCTTCTTCTGGCTCTCTGCATCGGTCGCCTGATTTTCCGCGTTGCCCTCTGTCTGATTCTGATCGACGTTGTCCTCTGTCTGATTCTGATCAGTGTCGTCATCTTTGAGGGTCTGAGTGGTGTTCTCCCCCTCTGAAACACTTTCACCTTCAGAACCTTCCTCATCGGTAGGCGTGTCCTCTTGTGCAGTTTCCTGAGCAGCTTTCTCAATAGCTTCTGCTGCATTCTTCATAGCACCGGCTGCCGTACTCATGGTACAAGTGTCCTCGGGCTGACCGGCTATAAACGCTTCGCGTTCAGCTTTAAATGCAGATTCCTCTGTCTCGCCGGAATCGCTCTGATCACTTTCGGTAGATGGGGTCTCGTCCACAACGCTCGACTCCTCTGGCTCTGTCACTTTCGAACTACTCTCTTCCTGCGTCGTCTCTTCCGGCTGCTCCACCTCGCTCGCATACACAAGGTTCGCATCTGACAGTACGCTCACCCCGCCAAATGCAAGGCTAACACCTGCAACCCCTTTTAAAATACTGTCCACTGTTTTTCTATTCATGTCGTCTACCTTCCCTTTCTCACAACAAGAACCTTCTAATATTATCAAACAGCAAATGTCAAATAAGTAATTCCATACACTGCATTTTAGGTACAATATGTCTTATTATCTTAATATAACATGGACCAGCTGAGAATGCAACGCGTTTTCGGCATTTTTCCTAATTGTTTTCACGAAAACGTTTGAGTCTTTGGTTCTTTTGCACAAATCCCATCAATTATCCGCGCCCCTTGATCTTGCGCGCCACCTGATCCGGATTCACCGCATACTCCACAGCTGTATCCGCCGTGATCTTCCCGTTCTGGAAAAGAGTGATCAGGGACTGATCCATGGAGATCATTCCCTCTGCCGCTGATGTCTGGATCGCATTATCGATCTGATAACTCTTATTGTCACGGATCATGTTTTTAATTGCACTGTTTACATGCATGATCTCAAAAACCGGTGTCATCTTTCCGTTTATATCCGGAACCAGCTGTTGGGATACAACTGTGATCAGCACCGCTGCCAGCTGCGTACGGATCTGTTCCTGCTGCTGTGAAGGGAACGTATCAATGATACGGTCGATCGTGTTGACGGCTCCTCTGGTATGCAGGGTCGCCATCAGTAAATGCCCGGTCTCGGCTGCCGTCATCGCAGTACGGATCGTCTCGTAATCTCTCATCTCACCAAGCTGGATCACATCCGGAGCCTGTCTGAGACATGCGCGCAAAGCAGACAGATAGTCATGCGTGTCAAGCGCGATCTCTCTCTGACTGATCAGGGACTTATTATTGCGGTGCAGATACTCGATCGGATCCTCCAGTGTGATGACATGTGCTGCGCGTTCCTGATTGATCTTGTCAATGATACACGCCTGTGTTGTGGATTTTCCGCTGCCAGCCGTTCCGGAAATAATGACCATTCCATGCTGCTCTTTGGCGATCTTCATCACCTCTTCCGGAATCTGCAGATCCCTGTAATCCGGAATATCAAACTGTACGATACGAATAACTGCTGCCAAAGATCCTCTCTGACGGAACGCATTCACACGAAAACGCGCAAGTCCTGCCTTCGCAAATGAAAAATCATCGTCTCCATCCGTCTGGTATTTACGCATGTCACGGCCTGCCATCGCATAGAGCGCCTGGATCAGTTCTTTGGTCTGATCCGGAAACACCTTCTCCTCAGAGAGATCCTGAATGGCACCGTCCACCTTATAGCTCACCTTTCCACCGGCAATGATAAACAGGTCGGATGCACCATCATCGACCGCTTTCTTTAAATACTGTTCCAGCAGCTGCTGGTAATAGCTGGTTTCTACTTCCATCTTCTACTCCTCCGCAAGATCCTCTACATCCAACAATTCAATGTACTCGTCCGGCTTCCAATCAACTGTCTCCTGCAGCCTCCACTCGTGTACCTTATATGCTTCATACGTGATCTCTACCACCACATTCAGACTCTGTGTATCGTTCACCGGACATTGATAGGTATAAATCTGACCATTTTGAGTCACACCGTCTTCCACAACTCCGGAACGCAGTTCGCCCAGAATGCGTTCCGCCTCGCAGTCCGCCTCATAATAAGCCGTAACTGCCTCGAAACCTGCATCCGCCAGTCTCTCATCTGCCTTTACAGTAGCCAGAACCAGCATGGAAAAGACCGAAAAACACAGCACAGAAAAGATCACCAGCAAGGAACTGCCGCCGACCGGAGCCGGAATATTTGTCTTTCTATTCATACGCTTCTGCCCCCTGCCATGCCACTCTCATGGAAAAGATCTCCCGTTCCCCGGCGTTGTCGGAAACAGTGATCCTGCCATACTTGCAGAACCCATCACTCGCTTCCTTTTCAAAAACCATCCGAAAAGACGCATCCGCTGATGTCGGAACTTCCTTCCAGTCAGAGTCATAATAAAAAAAGAGCTGTTCTCCGTCGATCCCGCCACCTAACTTTTCGCAGACCGCTTCCGGATCACCGCCGCATGCTTTCACTGTCTCTGCCAATGTCTGACTGACGTTCATGGCATGATCCCGCTCGGTCATCCGAAGGGAAGTCGTTCTCGCCAGCGCAAACGCCTGTATGCAGACTGCCGACACCAGTGCAAACACCAACACCATGATGACCTGTTCCATTAACACAAGCGGAGCCTTACTTTCATTCCTCTCCATATGCATTCCCTCCGCTTCGCATGGCTATATTCATGCTGCTTTCCGTTCCATCCTCATTCGTCACGGTAAATGAGATCAGATTTCCATCTTTGGAAATCTGAAGCCCCTCTGCCGCCAGGATCTCATTTCCGTCCTCCGGCAGCAGACCTCCATCTTCTGCGCAGAGAACCTCTCTGATATAGCCATCATAATAATAAATTTTTGTATAAAAACCCGGAACAACCTCCCCATCCTCTCCGTCAAACTGGAGATACAGGGTGTTGATCTCATCAGCATCAACACTTGTCCGGTCGGAAAAACTTCCCACATATATATGATCCGCGCTGTCGCTGTGCCTGATCTTTGCCGCCAGATACTGCACTCCGGTCCGCTGATCATAAGCTGCCTGATCCCTTTCTACCAGTTTCTCATAGGCAGAAGTTCCAAACAGCAGGACGATCAGAATGCACCCTGCAAAAATCGCAAAAAGCAAAAGCACATAAACACCATCCATATGGTGTCCCGTTGTCTCTTTTTTCATATTCCGATTCCTTATTGTGAACTCTCTGTATCCTTTTCTACCACTGTGATTTCCGGCATGATATTCTGTGCAAAAACCTCATAGAACACATCATATCGTTCATGATCGATCTGCAGTCCGTAATACTGTTCCACATAGTCGAGTGTCGCCGGATAACTTCCCTCTATCGCATAGCAGTTCAGCACCGCTTTGTGAATGGTATCCTGCATCTGTTTCAGGCTCTCCGCCTGCTGCCTTTCATTCACATTTCCGGCACTGACCAGAAGAATATAGACTGCTGCCATCATGAGAACCGGCATGATCAGATACCGTGCCAGAGTCGACAGCTTTTTCAAAAAGTGATTTCTCATCCCCATATCCATCACATCCTAACCGATCGATGCCATAATATTCATCAGAGGGATCATTACCGATAAAAGGAGCACGCCCACCAGGATCGATGTGACGATCACGATCGTCGGTTCAATTTTTGCCACTGCCCCGTCGATGGACCGGCTCGCATCATCATCCAGTCTTCGCGCGATCTCAGCCATAATATCATCACCCGCGCCGCTTTTTACACCAAGCGAGAGCATTCTGCAGTACAGGGCAGGAAAAACTTCTGCCTTTTTCAGCGATTCCGCCAGTGGCTCACCCTGCTCCAGACTCTGGATACACTGCTCATATCCGGCTTTTACCTTTTCCGATTCCTCATGAAAGCCCATTGCCGTGCGCATCGCATCTTCAATAGCAAGTCCACTCATCATTCCCATGGAAAGCGCCGATGCAAAACGCGCCATTCCAATCTTATGTAAAATTCCCCGGTCACCATATCGTCTTTTGATCCAACCGGTCAGCTTTGCCCGAAGGCTGTCAGAAAAATAAAAAACCAGCACAGCTATAACAACAATTCCCACCACAATTCCGATCACAGGCAGCGCTGCACGAAGCACATTTCCAAGCTGCAGCAGTCCCGCCGCAATTCCGGTCATGCTGCCGCCAAGCTGCTTATATACCGTATGAAAAATCGGAAGTACGCGAATCAGCAACACACCGATGATCAAAAGCATCAGGATCAGAAGGATCACCGGATAGAGAATGGCGCTTCGGATACGTTCTGACAGTTTCCGCTGATCCTCATAATAATCAGCAAGTGCTTTAAATGCCGACTCTGTCCGTCCGGTATCCTCTCCGGTTTTTGTCATATAGATCACATAATCCGGGAAGCATCCGCTCTGTTCCATCGCCTCTGAGATCTGATATCCATCATCTACCTGCTCGCTCATAGCACAGAGAAGTTCCTTTACCTGCGCGTCTTCTTCATCCTCTGACAACATATGTAATCCGTCTCCGATGGATATGCCTGCGTGGAGCAGAAGCGATATCTGCAGGCAGAAAGCAGAAAGATAATCATTGGATAAACTCATTTTTTTCATGTTCTTCCATCCTTTTTCAAAAAACTCTTTTAGTATGCATATTTTGCCGTATAATTTTTTCCATCACCGATGAACTTCATGACTGACGGGCTGGAATTTGATGAAGATGCAAACGTAGGATCCATCAGGTTCCACTTCTCGCCGTCAAAATAGATCACACTATCGATCCATCCGTCTTTTGCGGAATACACACTGATCCATGCATGATAAGCAGAACCTGCATAACCGATCACCAACTTGGTTGCCACGCCCTGACTGCGAAGCATCGCCGTCATCGTCGCCGCATAATCAAAGCAGATTCCCTTTTTTGATTTATAAACGCTGTTCAGGTTCGGAAGATAGCCGCTCTGAACTGTCTGCGCTTTCTTCTTGTCATAGGTAAAATACTTGATCGTCCAGTTGTACACCTTCTTTACCTTGTTCATTTCCCCCGAAGTATTCTTGCACAGAGTCGCCGCTTTCTTCACACAGGACGTACTGGACGTATAATCCACGAACTGGTTTGCCGTCAAAAACGGTGACAGCGGATCCTTCATCTTAGCTGTAAAACTCTGGGATCCTGCCGTTGCATAGCTGTTTCCCGAGATATTGGTAAATACCGTCACCTTGTAATTCCCATCGCCTTCAGACAGCGGAAATGTCGCCCACTGCTTTGCCTTCAGATTATATGTATAGGTCACACCGGTCGGGCAGGCCACCTGCGCTTTCAGCTTTACCTTGGTAGCCTCTTTGTATTTTACCATCACGTATCCCTGATCAATGTTGGAATAGTCGATCACCATCTGGGAGTTCTCATTCACTGCCTTACCGGATGCCTTCGGAAGTATCACCTTTGCGTCCACCCCGATATTACCTGACAGGAGTACCAGACAAAAGACGATGAGCAACGCCGCTGCACTTCTGATTCTTTTTCTCATAAAATCACCTTCCCATATATCAAATCTGTTTATTGTGGTCTGCTGGTTATTATTTTAATTATAACATGCTTTTTTTCCTGTGGAAAGTGGGAATTAGGGCAGCAAAATCTGAAGTTTGCCTGTCCTGTCCACCCAGACACTGCTGAGCAGCACATTTCTGACAATATTCCTCATGATCGTTTCCTTCATATCCCCATAAGAAATCAGTGCTTCCTTCTGGTATTCGTATACCGGATTTCTCTGTGCCGTGCTTCTGCCCTTTACCGCTGCCTGTAACTGCTGCAGATAATCCACCTGCTCCACCCATGCATCATCAATGGCTGTCAGCATGGCATTGCGCATAAACTCATTCATCTTGTCGTCATTATTCAGCCGCTCTTCCTGCTCATGCAGCGCTTCACGCGTCCTGTCAAGCAGATACGCTTTCACCTCTTTGCGTTTCTTTGAGGCGATCTCTTTCCCACGGTCATCCAGCCGGTAGGAAATATTATCCAGAATGAAACGGTTCAACTGAGCCGGAGACACGCCGCGTTTATCTGACAGAAACCGCATGATATTATGCTCCGCGATCTCAATGATCTTAGATTGCTCGACCGTTTCTCCATCCAACAGCTTATTGCGCATCCGGTACATGATGTCTCTTTGTTTTTTCAAAACCTGATCATAATCCACCGCATGTTTTCTGGACATGACCGCAAATTCCTCGCCCAGCTTCTGTGCGCCATCGATCACCTTTTTGCGCTTGTGCAGGCTCATAGATTTTTTCCCATCCAGATATTTTTCCAGATCAGAAGATCCGTTATTTTTTACTACTTCATCATGGATGGAAACATAAAAACGGCTGACTCCGGGGTCTCCCTGTCTTCCGGCTCGTCCTCTCGCCTGACGCTCCTGTCTGGTATTTTCCATGCGCCCGATACCGATGACCGCCAATCCGCCCAGCTCTTTCACACCTTCACCGAGCTTGATATCCGTGCCTCTTCCTGCCATGGAAGTGGCAACCGTCACTGCGCGCAGTTGTCCGGCTTCTTTGATGATCGACGCCTCCCAGAACACATTGTTGGCATTCAGCACATTGTGCGGGATTTTTTCTTCCATCAAGAGTGCAGATACGATCTCCGTCTCTGCGATCGTGGATACAACTACAAGAACCGGCTGACCGGTCTTATGAATACGTACGATCTCCTCTAACGCGTCCTGATACATGTCCGTTCTGTCACTATAATAAACATCCGGCAGATCCTTTCGCTGTACCGGTCGGTTCGGCGGGATCACAACCACTTTTTTTCCATATACATCCCGCAGTTCATCCGCCGCATCAGAGATCGTTCCACTCATACCCGCAATCTTTTCAAATGCCAAAAACAGATTCTGATAGGTGATACATGCCATGGAACGGGTCTCTGCGGTTATTTCGATGCCTTCCTTGACCTCGATCGCCTGATGTTGTCCACCCCTGAGCTTCACACCCGGCATCATGCGTCCGGAAGCATTGTCCAAAAGGACCAGTTCCCCCTTATTTGAGACCATATAGTCCCTCTCTTTTTCAAAAAGCACATGCGCCCGAAGTGCCAGGATCACATGGCGATTGATCTCAAAATATTTCTTACCGTAAAAATTATCGATCTGGAAAAACTCTTCTGCCCGGCGTACGCCCTCGTCCGTCAGCCATACTTTTTTCTCTTCCGTCTCATAATCGATGCCTTCTTCCAGCGTCGTCACAAAAAAATTCGCCAGTTCATAGTGGTTCGACTGTACACGCGGTACACCCGAGATCACAAGCGACGTCTGTGCCGCGTCCAGCATAACGGAGTCCGCCTCATCGATAATGACATAGTACATATCACGCATATATCGATCCTGCGCAGATTTGACAAGATTATTCAACAGGTAGTCAAATCCCAGTACCGCATGTGTCGTATATACGATGTCTGCGCTGTAGATCACCTTTTTTTCTGCATTTGAAAATCGTTTTTCCGGATTTTCACTGACTCCGGCAGATATGGTAAGCCCCATGAACCGATAGACCTGTCCCATCTCCTCCGCATCTCTTAGTACAAGATATTCATTTGTCGTCAAAAGTATGGTACTTTTTCCTGTCAACGCATTCAGATACAGAGGCATCGTCGCAACAAGCGTCTTTCCCTCTCCGGTATTCATTTCTGCCATAAATCCCTGATGCAGAGCGATCGCTCCGAGCACCTGAGCATCATAAGGGAATTTCCCCAAAATACGGTAATCAGCCTCGCAGACTGCCGCAAAAGCCTCCGGAAGCAATGCATCCAGAGTTTCTCCCGCTGCCAGACGCTCTTTATACACCTGCGTCAAATGCGACAATTCTTCATCTGAAAGTGCCCGCATCGTATCTTTGTAGCTTCTGACCTTGCGCAGAATCCTGTTCAATTGTCTGATTTTACCTGCCTGCTGTCCCAACGTTTTTCTCCTGAATCACAATAGAATGAAAATGAAGTTCTGTAAGTCCGCCATTGATCAGCTGCATCGTGTAGCTGTATGTTTTTAGCGGACACTTAAAATCTGTAACGGTATCCCGTATATTCAAATATCCTGCCTCGTTTCCATAACGGTCATAAAATACCAGCCGGACCAGACAATGCTGATGCTTTGGCACATCTATGTTGACTGTGATGCTGTAGCTGCTCTCTCCGTCAATGATCGGCAGCGACGGCTCAATATGCTGTTCCTGAAAATTAGTCATGGAATACCACGTCTTGATCACGGTTCCGGGGGGCATGAGTGTATTGCGAAATTCCACATCTTCCCGGCTGTGAAAAATGAGCTGGGAGCCATGCAGATATGTATCCGAGCTGTATTCATTCCAATAAATATTCCACTTTCCTGCTGCCATTATCTCTTAACCTCTCTGCCAAAATCCTCTGACAACACCTTCCGGTACTGACTGATAAACCACTGTACGACCAGATTGGTATTGTCATTTTGCCTTCCATGAATTCCCTTTCCATACACCTGCACACCACCGGACTGCAGATGCTCCAGCAGCATCGCATAGCCATCCGTATCATAGTCATCTTCCAGCATATAGGCAACAATAAATTTTGTTTTACTCCAATCCGCCGCATCAAACTTGTCCCAAAACTTTTGATTCAAAGCCAAAACTGCCGCATCATCCGTATTCCCGCTCAGATATTGTAGCACATCCAGCGAAGCCGGAAATACTCCGGGACGCAATCGTTTTTCATTTAACGCCACATTCCCGATACTCACCAACGGCTTTCCGACGATCACCGCATGTGGACGCAGCTCACTTCCGTAATACAAAGCGCCACAAGCTCCCATAGATAAACCGGAAAAGATCATCTGCTCCGATGTAAAGCCCAACTCCTCCATATATGTCCGGATCACATCTGCCAGCAGCGTTTCATATTCCTCTGAGCCCATATAAAAGCATCCGCCCTCCAGACATGCCTCTGAAAGCAGCAAAAACGGACCACCCATATTCCGCATCAGATGATAATTCTCAAATCCTTCCCGCTGCTTATATCCGCAGAAATAAACATTAAGCGGCGGCTTCCGGTCGCCCGGATCAAAATACGCAAAGATCTCCTCCCGCTTCGATGTCACATAACGGACTCCTCCCGGAAGAAAATAGCCATGACTGCCTCTGGAATATCGGTTATGAAGGGCGATGATCCGAAGATCCCCATTTCCTTTTGCGCGAACAGATGCAAACACTGGTCCATCTCCCTTTCTCCCTTCGATGCGCACCACCTGCTCCATCTGTTTCTCATCAAAAGTCCAATGACCGATCACATCCGAACTGCTTCCCTCCGCAAACTGCGTAAGCTCCAGCATGATCTCAACCTGCGGATCCTTCTCATACTCCAGCCAGAGATCAAGCACCTGATGCTGAAACAACGGAATGTTATTGCGCCAAAAAGCAGCCTGCCTCATACTGCTGCCAAAATCGCCCTGCAGGGTCAGATCATGATTCCCGTTCCATCTGACGGTACCGGAAAAATGTTCCGCAACCGTCAATTTCGTCATCTGATATTTCTCTCCATACGATCTGGTAAAATAAAACCGGATCTCCCGGGATAAAAATTCCTGTACCTGCGACTTTTGCAACACCTGTCCGCATTTCTGTGCATAGAGATCTTTCATTTTTCCTTCGATTACGACATTCTCTGTCACATACAGCGTATAGGCACGTATTGAAGCATTCAGAGCATCATACTCCTCTTCGCGCGGTTGCCGATCCAAAAACACCATATCAAAGAGTTTCGCAGATGCTTTTGTAAAACCCGAAGCATAGACCCACTGCACATATCCCGGCAGGCGATACTGTTTCTTCCAATTTTCAGTTCCCAGTTGTAAGATACGAATTTCGTTCAATTAATTCTATAACCTCTTTTTGTTTATTTTAGCAGATATCTGTTATATACGCAAAGGAATGACTACCTCGTCAGAAGCAGTCATTCTCTTTCTCTACCTTCTATTTATTTCATATCATCTTTTTTCTTTTTATGCTTCCCTGCTCCAAAAAGACCTGTCAAAGAAGCAACTGCGGTTCCAAACCAGGTGAGCGTCATCGTATCACCGGTTTCGGGATTACTGTCAACCAGCGGCACCGGATCGTCCGGAAGTTCCACCAGTTCTTCCGGCTCTGCAACAGCCAGCGGCACCGGTTCGTCCGGAAGATCAGTCAACGGTCCATCCTCATCCGGAATGTCTGCTAACGGCACCGGATCATCCTCAATGTCTGTATCCGTGTCAGTGTCAGTATCCGTGTCCGTGTCTGTGTCGGTATCCGTATCAGTATCTGTGTCGGTATCCGTATCTGTATCGGTATCGGTATCCGTGTCGGTGTCGGTATCCGTATCCGTATCAGTATCTGTGTCCGTATCCGTATCTGTATCGGTATCGGTATCCGTGTCCGTATCGGTATCTGTGTCGGTGTCCGTGTCAGTGTCAGTGTCGGTATCCGTGTCCGTATCGGTATCTGTGTCGGTATCGGTATCGGTATCCGTATCTGTGTCGGTATCCGTGTCTGTATCGGTATCCGTATCAGTGTCCGTGTCCGTATCGGTATCCGTATCAGTGTCCGTGTCCGTATCGGTATCCGTGTCTGTATCGGTATCGGTATCCGTATCAGTGTCTGTATCCGTA
>SFRL01000094.1 GCA_004562765.1 bacterium
ATTTCCGGAGGCGGTCGCAGAGAGAACTGCTGCCGGTGCTCCCATACAGGCACAACAACCTGCGCAGCTGACATTTAAGGAACGGATGGAACAACAGCGCAAGGACCGCCTGGCCAAAAGAAAGACTCCGATGGCAGATCATGTGAGTGTCAATATGATGGAGGGCCTGATGGAGAAACATAAGCTGGAAAATAACGCTCTGCATTTATTGACCACACAGCAGCTGGAACAGGCATCTGAGAATCATGTAGATACACGCGTGCTTCGTTACTTTGTTTATGGATATCGTGCAAAGAGAAATGGGAATCCTGCCAGTCCCGAGGATGAGGCACGCAAAAATGCGGATCAGCGTTTTCTTAACGACTACTGCTCCCGAGACATCAACCGCAGAAAACCACATTTAAAGCGTATGCTGGAACAAGTGCTTTCCATCCATCTGACCGAAGACCAGTTTACCACAGCTTATCTGGAACATCATGGACAGCTGATCTATTTTGAAAATGTTTACAAAGATCCGGTCAATGCACCTTTTTTTGATGAGCTTCCGCAATTTACAAAGAATCTGATCCAGCATCGGGTGATCGACCGTTATGCCCCCATGGGCTATGTCATGACTCACACCTGTGCCTTAAAAGCAGTCGATTCCGACCATCTTGAGTATATGACCCAGGTACGCACACAATCTGATCTGGATATTTTTGCCGGTATGATCGGCCAGGAAAGGCAGATCCTGCATGATACCTTACAGGAAACCGCCTCCGCTGAAAAGGAAGCCGTAAAACAGGAATTCGCCCGCAGGCTGGAAGCAGAGAAAAAAACGCTCTTAATAGGCTCTGATACTATGAAACGTCAGGCCGAAACCATGGAGGGCGACATCGGCGGCCTTGACCTTACGAGTTTTGTGACTGGCTATTCTTTTGATGAAATGTCCAAGTATCGGAAAATGATCGAGGATCATCCCGATGCATATGGACAAAACCCTGCATTGATCGATGCGCTGTATCAAAGCATGCACCATACGATGGACGTGATGGGCGATCTGAAGCTCCAGACAATGGCAGCACAGGGTGTCATCGATGAAATTCAGGCCACCGCTGCACAACGAACGGTCAGTGACCAGTTATTGATCCGGGAAGCGAATCGCACACTGGAAGACGTACAACAAAAAACAGACCTGATCTCAGTCCAGTTAAATTCCCACACAGATGCACTTCAGGCATTACTTCGCGGAAAAGCACTCAGTGACCCTGCAAAATTACTGCTCAGACAAATGGGACACCCGATTGAATAAGCATTTCCGTCTATGACAATGAATATATGAAAAAAATAACGCCGCATGGAACACAAACCATGCGGCGTTTTGTTTCATTATGTAATACTCTAGATCGTTGTAGTCATCTCTCCATCCAGATAATCGATATCAGCGGAATCAGAGTAGACATAGTTTCCTGCAGCGTCCCACATCTCATACATCAGGATGTACTTACCATCGTACAGATCGATCTCTCCAAAAGAGGTATCTGCGGTCACTGTCAGATCGTCTACCGTATACATCTCAAAGTCATCGTCTCCGCTGTAGGATGCCAGCTTCCAGATCGTAGTGATCTTATCGCCTTCCTCCAGCAGGCGTAGCTCCTTGCTCGCCATACCGGACTCATCCAATCCCTTTGCAGCGCCCAGAATGGACCATTCCTCCGTATTAAAATCGTAAGCCACCTGCAGATTATACTCCTCATCATTTAACAGGATCGGCACGGAATAGAGATTGTAGTCCTCACCCGGGCAGGAGAGTTCCATGTAGACCAGATGTCCATCGATGGCGCCCCAGACACCCCGGAAATTATCGCTGAATACACCGTTTTCCCAATCAGCATTCATATCGTTATCGGAACCCAATAGCATCATCTGATCTGTTTCTTCATCTACATAATATAATAAGAAATCCACACCGGCCAACGCATCATACGCGTCCGGGCCCAGTTCCAGGACAGTAGCGCCGTTGTCGTTGATATCCAATGGCTTGTTATCCCAGCCCATATCCGGCAGGCTGACGATCTCCGGCAGTTCCTGAATATCCAGAGAGTTCAGATATTCCTCGCCGCCCTCTGCCAGTTCACCGGTGAGACCGTAGGCAAACAGATGCTTAAACGCCATGCCTGCTCCCACTCCGATGTAACCGTTAAAATCATCGATATCACCATTATAGGAATAATAACAGCTAAGACCGGTGGATTCTGATCGGTACATACCGTTCACCTTATACAGTACACATTCCTCCAACGCATCACAGACATTTTGGGCAGAAGGCAGCATCCATGCAGTCTGGCGGGCAAGATGCCCCAGATCTACCATGTTGGTGTAGCCCTGTTCACGGGTGTTTCCGCCGTAATTCTCACTCTCCGCGGCTGCGCGGCCCAGCTCTGCAAAAAATCCGGGATCCTCCGTGGCAGCTACGAATGCTTCCTGACCGAAAGACTCATAGGCTTCCAGCAGTGGAGTCAGTTTGGTCAGATCCGTTAAAGACAACGTGGTCTGATCCTGTGTGCCCACAGCCTCACATCCGGTATAATACCAGCCGTTACCCGGCTCCACTTCCTCAGAGCCCACCAGATACTTCGCAAAGTTCTGAAATACCGCTGCCACATCCACCGTAGCCATCAGACAGGTGTCAAAACCTACCAGTTCCAGCGCCGGGTTTTCTGTGTCCGCCGGCCAGACCGCATCAAAGGCCTCATACATTTCAGCCAGATCCAGCGAATCCAGATCATGAAGCTCGTCAAAGGCTGCTCCGTTCACGGAACCGCCGCCATGATTCCAGAAAGTCACCGCCACTTTGTCTGCGGGGTAATTCTCATTAGCAAATGCCAGAAATTCGTACAGTGTCTGGGCATCACCCATATTGGCTGTGTCCTGCTCCTCCAAAAGCTGCAGACCTTCACTGTTGTATAGCCAGCGCTGCAGCTTGTTGGGATCCATATACTCGTTCTGCCATGCAGATGAACCGCCGGTCTGAATGACCACATTGACATTTTCAGGTAGCTCCACTTCCATCATCTCAGCGAGATCGATGGTGGCAAAGCCGCCGTTGCTCTCCAGATCACTGCCGCAGAGATACCAGTACACGGCCCAGCTGCCATCACCCGGTTTGTTAGACACAGGCGATCTGTCCATATCCGCAGTCTCCGAAGAAACATCTTCTGCTACAGCTCCCATCTCCTCTCCGCCACAAGCGATGAGAGATAAGCACATTGCCATGACCAAAAGCAATGATAATATTTTTCTTTTCATTTGATTTTCCTCCTTATTGACAGTAAAACTGCTAGCTTATATATACCATAAACAAATCGGAATCAAAAAAGTGGACTGCTGCCTGAATCGTACCGAAAATGTCTTGAATCGGCAAAAGCGCAAACCCATATTTTGACATCTAGAATTTCTTGACCGAGTGTGCGATAATACCCATATCATTATAAAAAAGGAAACAGCTTATGCGAATAGCGATCTGCGATGACCAGAAAAATGAACGACAAAAAATGATTGAAGCCCTTCATTTGGTCATCAATCATTTTTCAACAGATGAATTTGATAATGGAAGTGCTCTTTTAAAAAGTCATGCCAAAAATCCCTATGATCTCATCATTTTGGATATTCTGATGCCGGGGATGAACGGCATGGATACGGCAGCTTCTTTGCGAAAAAACGACTCCAAAACCCCCATCATCTTTATGTCAACCAGCGCCGAATTCGGCGTACAAAGCTACCGTGTTCTCGCCTTTGACTATCTCTTAAAACCCATTGACCAGGAACAGCTCAAAGGTTGTATGAAACGATTGTTTTCTCAAACAGAAAAAAAGAAGCAGTCTCTCACGATCACCTATAAAGGCACGAGAATTGATATCCTTTTATCAAATATACAGTATCTGGAAAGTAACCTAAGAAAAGTCATTTTCACCTTATCTGAAAATACAGAAATAGAAGTTATCGGCAAACTCACAGATTTTGAGCCTTATTTACTTGAGCATGGGTTCTGCCGCTGTCACAAGAGCTATCTTGTCAATATCGAACATATTGACAGAATCAATGACGATCTGTTCTATCTGACCAGTGGAAAAACAGTGAAGATTTCAAGAGCTTACCTGCAAAGTGCTAAAAAAGCGTATTTTGAGTATATTTTCTCAGTCAAGGTATAATGATGCGCACCCCGACATCGGTTATGCGCTTACATATTACTCAGCTCCGGTTGACCATGTATTTACTGATCAATACGAATTATGTCGTTTTTTTACAAGTTATGTTGTTTTTGTTGAATGCAATAATGAAACAGATTAAAATTATTGCGCGAAAATATTGATCTCAAAATTCTTCAGCATATATCACAATGAAATCACATCCATGTAGTGGGTAAAAATTAGGGAAAAGGAGGTAGTTTGGCATGATAAAAATAGCATTTTGCGATGATGACTGCTCTGTGCTCAGTGATCTTCATGAACTTCTCGCCCTTTACCGCGCGGAAAAAAATAAGGAGATCAACGATTTCACATTCCACAGTCCTTTGGACCTGATCTCTGAAATCGAACGGGGCACCCGCTTTGATGTCCTGTTTCTGGATGTTCTGATGCCAGGTGAAAACGGGATTGATGTCGCTGCAGAGATCCGTAGCTTTGACAAGAATGCGAAGATCATATTCCTGACTTCTTCCTCTGAATTTGCCGTGCAGTCATATACGGTAAATGCCTTCTATTACCAGCTCAAGCCCATCTGTGCAGAGAACTTTACCCGTTTGATGGACGGTGTTCTCTCCCAGTGTGAGAAAGAGCAGGCGAGCAGTCTGATCCTTCTTTGCAAAGCCGGTATCACACGGATCAAGCCGTCACAGCTGGAATATTGTGAGGTGATACACCGGACGCTGCTCATTCATCTGACTTCGGGAAAGGTGCTGGAATGCACCGGTAGTCTGGAAGAACTGAGCAGACAGCTGATGCCCTATGGGAACTTTCTTCGGCCTCATCGCTCCTATCTGGTAAATCTGGAATACATACAGAATCTCTCCTATCGTGCCATCACCATGTCATGTCTGGCAGAGATCCCACTTCCCCGTGGAAAGTACAATGAGATCAAAAATGCTTTTTTAGAATATGCATTTTTAGCAGACAGGTGATCACATGAGCTTTTGGATTTCGCTTTTGAATAATATTTCGGTGAGCTTCTTCGGAAGCATACTCTCCGCATCATTTTGCCATGCAGTAGAGACCCGCAGAAAACACAATATATTTGTATTCGCGATGCTGCTTTTTCCCCTGCTTCAGGGTCTGGTATATTTTCGTTGGGGTGCTGAATTTATGCGGGAGATCTATCCTCTCGTCGTTCATCTCCCCCTTCTTCTACTGCTCTACGCCCTGACCGGCAGATTACTGTGGCCATTTTTTTCTATTCTTACCGCCTACCTGTGCTGTCAGCTGAGACGATGGATGGCACTTTTTGCAGTCGCAGTATTATCCGGCGGACAGCCAATGCAGAATTTTTTCGAACTGCTTTTTACCCTGCCGTTACTGCTCTTTTTGCTGCGTTATGCCTCGCCTCTCGTGCGGCAGCTATTCGATTATCCGGCAAAGACCCAGTGTCAGTTTGGTTCCATTCCGCTGGTTTATTACATTTTTGATTATATCACCACCGTATATACAGATATGCTTACCAGTGGAGATCCTGTGGTAGTAGAATTTATGCCTTTTGTGTGTTGCGCTGCGTATCTGGTGTTTTTACTGTACAATTCCGTCAAAGAACGTACCCAAATTCAATTGAAACAGGCGCAAAAAAGCCTTGGTATCCAGTTGAACCAGGCTGTCCGGGAGATCGATGCTTTGCGGGAGTCCCAAACGCTTGCCAGCCAGTATCGCCATGACATGCGTCATCATCTGCAATATGTATCTGCCTGTATCAAAAACGGTCAGGAAGAACAGGCGCAAGCCTATATCAGCGGAATCTGTAAGGAGATCGATGCACAGAAAGTGGAACGTTATTGCGAGAATGAGGCTGCAAATCTGATCCTCTCCGCTTTTGCCGGCCGCGCGAAAAAAGAGGGCATAGAGATAAAGATCAGAGGATCGCTTCCTGCTTTTATCCTGATCTCAGACAGTGATCTGTGCGTGCTGCTCTCGAATGCACTGGAAAATGCGCTGCACGCCTGTCAGCCCCTCGCCGCCGCAAAAGAAGCCTGCGTCATTGATGTGCATTTTTACAATAAGGACGACAGACTCTTTTTGCAGATAGAAAACCCCTGCGGGGATGATATTTCGTTTGAAAACGGCATTCCGGTATCTCACGAACCGGGACACGGCATTGGCGTACAGAGTATCTGTGCTATAGTAGAACGCTACGACGGCATGTGTACGTTTCTGGTTCAGAACCATCATTTCATTCTTCGTCTGTCGATTTAGTACATATTCGGTTCGATTCGTGCAAAACGCTCCCGTTTGGTAACGGGAGCGTTTACAATATGTGCAGGTCAAACGACTAAATAAAACATAGGAGGAATAGTGTTATGAGTAAAACAAGCGCCATCTTAATCACATTCTTTTTAGGAGGTTTAGGTGTTCATCGTTTTATGGCCGGCAAAATCGGCACAGGCATCATCTGGCTTTTGACCGGTGGCTGTCTGGGAATCGGCTGGATCGTTGACATTGTAAAGGTCTGCACCGGATCTTTCACAAAAAAAGACGGTACTCCCTGGGTTACTGAAGAATAACAAAACACATAATTTCAAATGATTTGATAGTGTCAAATGACCTATGAAAAACTGAGACGAAGAAAAAAGGCTCAGATGAACCTTGAAAACTGTAGATATTTTAAGTTTTGGTAGCTTACCGCC
>SFRL01000049.1 GCA_004562765.1 bacterium
ATGATATGTAATCTTTGCTATAAATGTAATGATCCCAATATAGGTTTTGGGCTAAATAAGAATGATTCTGCGGTCAAATGTTATATGGGAGATACGGGACTTCTTGTCAGTCTTGCTTTTAATGAAAATGAGATCATGGATCAGCAGCTTTACAAGTTGATCATGAATGATAAATTATCTTTAAATGAAGGCATGATATATGAAAATGCGATTTCGCAAATCATTGCTTCGAAGGGGAAACGGCTTTATTTCTACACCCGTTATACGGAAGAAAAGCATAGAAATGATATAGAGATAGATTTTTTGTTATCCAATGAGAGCAAGATGAATTTTAAAGTGTTCCCTGTGGAAGTAAAATCATCCAAGAATTATTCCGCCACCTCGCTTGACAGGTTCAAAGAATTATTTGATAAAAGAATTGATATGTCTTACATTATTCACCCAAAGAATCTGGTGGTGGATCATCAGATCATAAAAATGCCCCCATATATGTTTAGCGTGGTAATTTAATCGAAAAGAGGAGCAGCAGTGTCTGGCACGTGCAGAATAACACATGAAAGGGCTATTTCGTCTGCTTCCAGGTGCCATTATGGTAAAACATAATAGATAATATCGCTGCAACACACCATCCGACAGGCCATGCGCACCAGATTCCGGTTGCGCCCAGTACTGTTTTTGAGAAACAGAAAGCAAGCAGTACACGCAGGATCAGATCTGTAAAAGTGCCAATCATAAATTTTTTCATCATACAGGCGCCTCGTAAAATGCCATCTGCCACTAACTTTGCAGATACAACGAAGTAGAAAGGGGACAGGATCTTCAGATAGAGAATACCTGTGTGCATGGCAAGTTCGGTCGGAGCGTCCATAAAGAACTTTAATACTATGTTTCCGCCAAAGAAGTAGAGAAGGAACAGCGGAAGGCTCAGCATCCAGACCAATCGGACACCAACGCCAAAGCCCTGCTTCACCCGATCAAGCTTCCCGGCACCAAGATTCTGTGCCGTATAGTTGGAAATTCCGTTTCCAAGTGTGGTAAAGGAAGTGATCACCAGATTATTCAGTTTAACAGCGGCGGAATATCCAGCCATGACAGGTGCACCGAATCCGTTGATGATGCTCTGGATCAGAATATTTCCGATGGAAATGAAGCTCTGCTGCAGGGTACTTGGAATAGCGATCATTACGATCTGCTTTAAGATCTGCAGATCAAACAGAGGCGCTTTTTCCTTCATTTTGGCAAGTCTGCGGAATACCACGATCATTGCCAGAATACAGCTGATCCCCTGACAGAGAAAGGTCGCCCATGCCACACCGGCTACTCCCATATGGAATGCCTTGACAAACCAGATATCCACAGCGATGTTGGAGAGAGAAGATATTGCCAGAAAGAAAAACGGTGTCTTGGAATCCCCCAGAGCGGAAAAGATCCCGGTAGCGATATTGTAGAAAAAGACAAAGGGTAATCCCCATGCGTAAATATCCATGTACAGTTTTGAATCCTCAAATACTTCTTCCGGTGTGCGGATTGCGCTAAGCAGCATAGTGGAGCCGGCGATCCCTAAGAGCATTAAAAGGATACACACAAAACCGCTGAAGATACAGGCAGTGTAAACAGCAGTCTTCATTTCTTTATACTTTTTGGCACCGAACAGCTTGGAGACAACAACGGAACATCCCATGTTGCATCCGAAGGCAAAGGCGATAAAGATCAATGTGATCTCATAGCTGTTGCCGACTGCCGCCAGTGCATTCTCACCGATAAACTTTCCGGCAACTAGGCTGTCGGCTATATTGTAGAGCTGCTGGAAAATAATGCTGCCGAATAGAGGCATACAGAATTTCCACAGTACGGTCTGAGGCTTCCCTACAGTCAGATCCTTGTTCACTTTCAGATTCCTCCCATTGTTTTTTCTTATCGGTTGTATTATAATCCCCAAAAAAGATATGTGTAAAATATCAATTGTGGAATTATGATATACGAAATTGATATGCGAGGGAATGCAATGAACATCAGCTATGACTATTACAGAGTCTTTTATTATGTTGCGAAAAATAAGAGTTTTACAGGAGCTGCCAAAGCACTTCTGAATAACCAGCCCAATATTACCAGGATGATGAAAAAGCTGGAAGAGGAACTGGGGTGTACGTTGTTTGTAAGGCAGCGGCACGGCATTTTGCTGACACCGGAAGGAGAAAAGCTATATGCTCATGTATCGGTTGCTTTTGAGCATATCCTATGCGGTGAGGAAGAAATCGCCAGAGATAAAAGCCTACAGTCAGGAATCGTAACGGTGGCAGCCAGCGAGATCGCACTTCACTGTGTACTACTTCCTGTTTTAAAATCGTTTCGAAAGACTTATCCCGGTATCCGGATCAGGATATCAAGTCAGTCTACGCTGCAGGCAGTTGATGTGCTGAAAAAAGGACTGGCAGATTTTGCAATCATAACAGAACCGTTTGCACTTCCTGTCGGGCTTGGTTCAGAGGTACTTCGAAGTATCCGGGAAGTGCCGGTCTGCAGCACGGCATTTCCTCTTTCCATGGGGACTTTTCTTACCAGAGAAGAAATAAAAAAATATCCATTGATTGGGCTCGGGGAGCAAACTGCTTCCTTTCGCTTTTATTCGGATATTTTTGGCAGAATGGGTATGTCCTTTACGCCGGATGTAGAAGCCGCCACAGCAGATCAGATCTTGTCAATGGTAAAATCCGATTTGGGTATTGGCTTTGTTCCAACAGATTTTCTGGAAAATGAAAATATGGAGAAGCTGGTCATCTTAAATATGAAACCGGACATTCCTGCCAGAAATATCTGCCTTCTGAAACGGAAAGGCATTTCACTAAGTATTGCAGCTTCTGAATTAGAGCGGCAGATAAAAGGTGAGTGAGAAATGAGAAAAATGCCATTTTAACAAC
Organism: bacterium; assembly: GCA_004562765.1. GTDB lineage: Bacteria > Bacillota > Clostridia > Lachnospirales > Lachnospiraceae > W0P33-017. The sequence goes on from SFRL01000049.1 coordinate 2,919, forward strand.
ACATATTTTGAATTACTTACAAAAAGTGTGTTGTTAAAATGGCATTTTTGAGATATACATCATATATGGATTGTCGGAAAGAGGTGCACATTATGGAATTATTCTGTAGAGAACAGTATCTTTCAAAGATTAGAGGATTTTATCATGATACAGACATTATAAAAGTTATCACTGATGTTAGCCGCTGCGGAAAATCAAGTTTGATGGAAATGATAAGAGATGAGCTTATTAGCGAGGGTGTAGATGAAATACAAAATATTCAGAACTTTGAGGAAATTATCAATGCGTTCAGAAATGATGGAGACTATTCTATTTTTATTACTGGTTCAAATTCATATCTGTTAAGTGGAGAGTTAGCTACAAAGCTAACCGGAAGATATGTAGAATTCGAGCTATTCACTCTGAATTTCAATGAATATCTTTCAATGAAAAAATTTTATCAGAAACCTATTGATAATAATCTGAATATTGAACTGGATAAATTTCTTAGAGAAGGTGGATTTCCTCGCACAGTTAGATTTGATACAGCTGAAGAAAAGCAAGCATACACAAAAGCTGTAATAGAAGAGATTTTTGAAAAAGATATTAGGAAAAGAGTTAAGATTCGCAATGTGAAAGTCTTTGAAGCGGTTAGAGGATTTGTTATTAACAACTTTGGTGCTACTATGAGTATACAAAGCCTTCAGCATTCTCTTGAGAAGATTGGGCTATCTGTTCAACGTGCAACTTTAACATAAAATAAGCAAGAATTCTCCCACCTCTGCAGGTGGCGAGATGAATTGCAAGATATTTTGATAAAAAACAGGAAAGAACACTTGTTCTATATGTAAAAGTGTGCTATAATATAATCAGTCGAAAACGAAAGGACGCTGATTATATGAAAGATATGGATCATAATGCTCATTCAGTATATTTGTTATATTATCATCTTGTTATGGTAGTAAAATATCGAAGAAAAGTACTGGATGACCAGATATCAGATCGGGCAAAAGAGATTTTTGAGTATATAGCGCCAAATTATGGAATTGTTTTGGAAGAGTGGAACCATGATATCGATCATGTGCATGTTATGTTCCGTGCTCAACCAAAAACAGAACTATCTAAATTCATCAATGTTTATAAGAGTGCCAGCAGCCGGCTGATCAAAAAAGAGTATCCAAAGATCCGGGAAAAACTCTGGAAAGAGGCTTTCTGGAGTCAGAGCTTTTGCCTGATGTCAGCAGGAGGTGCACCGATTGAAGTGATACGACAGTATATCGAAAGTCAGGGGGAAAAGCATTGAACAAGGCATATAAGTTCAGAATCTATCCGAACAAAGAACAGGAAGTCCTGTTATCAAAAACATTTGGCTGTTGCAGATTTCTGTATAATGCCATGCTGTCAGACAAGATCAGTGAATATCAGGCAACCGGAAAGATGCTAAAGAACACCCCGGCTATGTATAAGAAGGAATATCCCTTCCTGAAGGAAGTGGATTCACTGGCGCTTGCAAATGTCCAGCTTCATCTGGAAAAGGCATATAAGAACTTCTTTAGAAGTCCATCGGTTGGCTTTCCCAAATATAAATCAAAGCATAAAAGCCGTGACAGTTATACCACAAATGTAGTAAATGGAAATATCGTGTTTGGTGATGGGAAACTGAAACTGCCCAAGCTTGGTAAGGTCAGGATCAGACAGCACAGGGAGATCCCTGAGGGATACCATCTGAAATCTGTTACCGTCAGCAGGGAACCGTCTGGAAAGTATTATGCGAGCCTTTTATATGAGTACAACTGTGGTGAAAAACAAGCCGCAGACTGTACCTATGGGCACACAAGGATACTGGGGATTGATTATGCCATGCATGGGATGGCGGTCTTTTCGGATGAACTGAATGCGGTCTATCCGGGTTACCTGCGACAGGCAGAAGAAAAACTGGCAAGGGAGCAGAAAAGGTTGTCGCATTGCCAGAAGGGAAGCAGTAATTACAAGAAACAAAAGCGAAAAGTAGCATTGTGCCATGAGAAGGTGAGGAACCAGAGGAAAGACTACATTCACAAGCTGACCAGAAAGATCGCGGATACCTATGATGCGGTGGGAGTAGAAGATATCGACATGAAAGCCATGGGCCGTTGTCTGCATTTCGGAAAGAGCGTGATGGATAACAGCTACGGGATGTTCCGCAATATCCTGACGTATAAGCTGGAGGAACAGGGAAAGAAGCTGGTAAAGATCGATCGATTCTTTCCATCCAGCAAAAAATGCTGCAAATGCGGAAGTGTGAAAAAGGAACTGAAGCTTTCGGAGCGGATTTATCGCTGCAACTGTGGCAGCGTCATGGACAGAGACAAAAACGCAGCGATCAATATCCGCGAAGAAGCGCGGAGAATGCTGACTGCATAGGCGGAAGCAAAAAAGGAAATACGTCCGTATCCGGACAAAGAAATAAAATGCCCGTATCCGGGCAAAAAACAATCGCGGGGCACGCGAGGGTAGCCTGTGGATACTTGGCTCAGTAGAGCCATTGAACAGGAAGCCCCCACTTCAAAATCTTTGATTTAAGTGGTGGGAGCATGTCACGGCTGCAAAAAAATACCCAAAAGAATGTCGCATGGCAAGAATTGATATAGATACGCGAGTAAGAAGGGCCATACAGGAATGGAAGGAAGAATGAACGGAGGGATAGTGTGATTTTTGTTATTGAATGTATTGTTGCCTGCGCACTGTTTACGCTGCTGGTAAAAATAGCGACGATGAAGCATTTACACTTTTACTCAGCAAGGTGAGATCACATCGACAGATGGAAAACCGGACAAAATAATAGAATATATAATTGGAAAAAAGGACGACTTGTGTCATATTATATAATGAGTGTAAACGAGTCAACATGCTTGCATGTTTGACGAGTGACGAATGTTGATCATGAGCTGATTTTGATCATGATATAGTGACAGATAGGAGGAAACATAAATATGACATTGGCAGCTTTTTACGGAATATTTATCCCTTTTTTGGGAACTAGCCTCGGATCGGCATGTGTACTTTTTATGAAAAATTCGATGAGCGATACGTTAAAGAGGATCCTCACCGGGTTCGCGGCGGGAGTCATGGTGGCGGCATCTGTGTGGAGCCTTTTGATCCCGGCTTTAGAACAGGCAGAAAGCATGGGAAAGTGGTCCTTTGTGCCGGCAGCAGTCGGTTTATGGCTAGGCATTCTGTTCCTGCTTTTATTGGATCACGTGATCCCGCATTTACATATTGGAAGTGAAGAAGCGGAAGGACCAAAATCAAAACTGCAGAAAACGACGATGCTGCTTCTGGCAGTCACGCTGCATAACATTCCGGAAGGAATGGCGGTGGGCGTTGTGTTTGCAGGTTACATTTCCGGGAATGCAAGCATTTCTGCAATGGGAGCACTGACGCTGGCTATCGGAATTGCGATCCAGAACTTTCCGGAGGGAGCAATCATCTCGATGCCGCTTCGGGCGGAGGGTGTCGGGAAAGGAAGAGCCTTTGCAGGTGGTGTGCTCTCCGGTATCGTGGAACCGGTGGCAGCCTTTCTGACGATCCTGGCGGCAGGGGTGATTGTGCCGGTACTGCCGTATCTGCTCAGTTTCGCGGCAGGAGCCATGATCTATGTGGTAGTGGAAGAGCTGATACCGGAAATGTCGGAGGGGAATCATTCGAATATCGGAACCATCTTTTTTGCTGTTGGATTCAGCGTCATGATGATACTGGATGTAGCGCTGGGTTAGCTAAAACTAATTTGCTTTGGGTAAATCACATAACATACAAACTTGCAGAAGGGAGTCCAATTTGGGCTCCTTTTTTGTGTTTCCTTTATTGAGAAAAATTGTCAATAATTAGTAATTGACAACTAATGATAGTTAGGTTATGCTAACCAACGAAAGGAGTTGGTATCTGTGAACTATTTGGCAGCTCAAAAAAGCCGGAAAACAGAAACGGAAAATTTTCAGAGAACAGATATGCAAAAGGAGATCGTTGTACAGAAGCTGAAAGAGCACGGATGCCGGATGACGAGGCAGCGTCGGATTTTGCTTGACGTGATCCTGCAGGAGGAATGTGCCTGCTGTAAAGAGATTTATTACAAAGCATCCTCTATTGATGCGGGAATTGGCGCGGCGACTGTTTACCGCATGGTCAATCTGCTGGAGGAAATTGGTGCGATCGACCGGAAAAGTATGTATCGGATCTCCTGCTGCGAAGATTGTAAAAATTGTACGGAGATGGTGAGCAACGAAAAAACGCATGTACCGGACTGTGAATTTTGCGAAAACGAGATCAATTATCATGAGATCATCGAGTGCATCACATGTGCGCTGGATGCAAAGGATCCCTATACAGCCGGTCATTCGCAGCGTGTGAGTGACATGGCATTAAAGGTCTGCGAGCTGATGGGAATGAAAGCCGAAGACCGGGAAAAAATACACATCGCAGCGCATCTGCATGACATCGGTAAGATCGGCGTGCCGGATGCGATACTGAATAAAGAGGGAAAACTGACAGATGAAGAATTTGAAAGCATCAAAAAGCATCCGGTGATCGGCGCGGAAATTCTCGGGAAATCAAAAAAACTCAGTGGGCTTTCTGATATTGTGTTGATGCATCATGAACGTTTTGACGGAAAGGGTTATCCGACAGGAAAAGCAGGGACGGAAATTCCGATTGGTGCACGGATCATTGCAATCTGTGACTCCATTGATGCGATCACTTCCAACCGCTGTTACCGAAAAGCGCATGATTTCGCATACTGCTATGAGGAAATCGAAAAAAATCTGGGTACAATGTATGATCCCGTTGTCGGGAGATATGTGCTGGATCACTGGGAAAACATTACAATTGACAACAAACAAAAGTTAGATTAAGCTAACTAAGTCTGTTGCTAAGACAAAATATAGACAATATAAAAAGTAAGGTGGTAAAAGAAAATGACAAAAGAGAAACTGTTTGCAGTGATAGCGCTGGCAGCGTTAGCGGTGGCATTTTTGAGCGGAATACTGGTGGCAGTGTTCCCGGAGGTGATGGTTTGGATGCTGTTACATAAGCTTTCAGCAGTTGTTTTAGTGTTGGGAACGATCGTGCATGTATGGCAGCACAGCAGAAAGAGAGGCTAGCTATGAAAAAAAACAATACTCCGCTGCGGCTTTTGTGGATCGCACTCGGATTCTTATGCCTGGGACTTGGAACGGTTGGCGTGGCACTGCCGATCCTGCCGACTGTGCCGTTTTATATGGCAACCGCATTCTGTTTTGCAAAAAGCTCAAAAAGGCTTCACGACTGGTTCGTCGGAACGAAGCTCTACAAGAAGCATCTGGACAGTTTCGTGAGACAGCGTGCCATGACGATGGGCACAAAGCTGCGGGTTGTGGGAACCGTGACAGTCGTGATGGGGATCGGCTTCTTTTGTATGAAAAATGTGCCGATTGGACGGATCTGTCTGGCGGTGGTATGGGTATGCCATCTGTTATATTTTTTCTTGCGGGTAAAGACGATCAAGCCGGCAGATGTTATAACAGAATAGAAAAAAGAATTGTGAAAGAACGGAACAGATACGAAAGGAAAAAGTAATGATAAAAACGAGACTGATCAAATTACTGTCTCACGCAAAAAAATACATTGTGTTCCAGGTCGTGTGGAAATGGCTGTCGCTGCTCTGTCAGGTGGTGATGATCTTAGCGGCTTGCACGCTGTTGGAACAGGTACTATTCGGAACGGTCACAAAGAACCGTATGCTCGTTTGCGGCACACAGGTTCTTTTTGCTGTCTCAGTACGGTTTTTCTGTGACCGTCGGGCGGTCTATGCGTCTTACGAGGCAAGCGTGGATGTCAAGCGGATCCTGCGTGAGAAGATCTACGGAAAATTATTGAAGCTGGGCGCTTCCTACAGGGAGAACGTTGCCACCTCCGAGGTCGTTCAGATGGCAGCAGAGGGCGTGGAGCAGTTGGAGACATATTTTGGAAGATATCTCTCGCAGCTGTTTTACAGCCTTCTGGCTCCGGTGACATTATTTGTGATCCTTGCCTTTGTGAATGTGAAGGCGAGTGTGGTACTGCTCATCTGTGTGCCGCTCATCCCGATCTCCATCGTGGCGGTGCAGAAGTTTGCAAAGAAGCTGCTGAATAAATATTGGGGAATCTACACGGAGCTGGGAGATTCTTTCCTGGAAAATCTGCAGGGCCTGACGACCTTAAAAATCTATCAGGCAGATGAAAAGAAAGCTGCGGAGATGGACGAGGAATCGCAAAAGTTTCGCCGGATCACGATGAAGGTGCTGACGATGCAGCTCAATTCCACCAGCGTGATGGATATTATCGCCTACGGTGGCGCGGCGGTGGGCATGATCGTGACACTCTCGGAGTATGCAAAGGGAAATGTGAGCTTCGGCGGAGCACTTTCGATCATTTTGCTTGCGTCGGAATTTTTCATTCCGCTGCGTCTGCTGGGTTCTTTCTTTCATATCGCCATGAACGGTATGGCGGCCAGCGACAAGATCTTTGCGCTGCTGGATCTGCCTCAGCCGGAGGAAAAAGGAGAAGTGCTGGAGAACGTGGATACATCCATTTGCATGCATGACGTACACTTCGCCTATGAGGTAGAACGGGATATTTTAAGGGTATTTCCATGGAGCTTGCGGCAGGCAGCTTTACCTCGATCGTCGGCACATCCGGATGCGGAAAGAGCACGATCGCCGGCATTTTGATGGGAAGAAACAAGAATTACAACGGAAGCATTTGGGTTCAGGGTAAGGAACTGCGTGAGATTTCCGAAAAGAGTCTGATGGATCATATCACGCTGGTGAGCCATAACAGCTATCTGTTTAAGGGAACGGTCCGTGACAACCTGCGAATGGGCAGGCCGGAGGCTTCCGATGAGGAGATGTATGCGGCCCTTGAAAAAGTAAACCTTCTCGGCTTTGTGCGGGCAGCGCAGGGACTGGACACAAAGGTTGCGGAAAAGGGGAGCAATTTCTCTGGCGGACAGTGCCAGCGTCTGGCGCTTGCGCGGGCACTTTTGCACGACACACCGGTCTACATTTTTGATGAGGCAACATCTAATATCGACATGGAGAGCGAGGAGATGATCATGCAGGTGATCCATGAACTGGCAGAGACAAAGACGATCCTGTTGATCTCGCACCGGCTGGCAAATGTGGTGGGATCCGATCGGATCTATATGCTGGAAAACGGTCATGTGGTGCAGTCCGGGACACATGAAGAACTGATGATGGAGGGCGGTGCTTACGAAAGATTATACCGCTATCAGAGTGAGCTGGAGGCATACGGAAAAGAAGACAGAAAGGCGGTGGCAGGCTGATGGAACAGAAAAACAGAAGAAAAGGGATCGTGATCATGGGACAGCTGATCGGTCTGGTCAAGCCGCTTTTGCCCATCATGTGTGTCGCTGTTTTACTGGGTGTGCTGGGGTACTTGTGCGCGATTTTTTTGACGATCCTTGCCGGATACGGTTTGCTCGGAGGACTGGTCAATCTGACCGGCGCAGAGACGGCGACCGGAGCCGGCAATTTTGGATCGATGCTGACACCGGGTGCATTGGCGGCACTCTTGATCCTGCTGGCCGTGCTGCGCGGTGTCCTCCACTACGGGGAACAATACTGCAATCATTTTATTGCGTTCAAGCTGTTGGCGATCATCCGCCATCGGGTATTTGCCGCGCTGCGAAAGCTTTGCCCGGCAAAGCTTGAGGGCAGGGACAAGGGAAATCTGATCTCTATCATTACCTCGGACATTGAACTTTTGGAGGTGTTTTACGCCCATACGATCTCGCCGATCGCCATTGCGATCCTGACATCTCTTGTGATGGTCATTTTTGTCGGAACGCAGTATCCGGCAGCAGGTGTGATCGCACTTGCCGGCTATCTGGTGGTTGGTGCGCTGATCCCGCTCCGGAATGGGAAAAAGGGTGCAATAGACGGCATGGAATTTCGAAGCTCCTTCGGAGAACTGAACAGTTTTCTTCTGGACTCTTTGCGGGGGCTGGACGAGACGATCCAGTACGACAGAGGAAAGGAACGGATGGAACAGATCGATGCCCGTTCCAAGAAGCTCGGTCAGGTGCAAAAAAAGCTGAACCGGCATGAGGCGGTACAGAGTTCCCTGACAAATATGGTGATCCTTTTGTTCTCCTTTGGGATGATGTTTTTTATGCTCTGGAATTATGAGTGGGGTGTGGCAGGCTTTGACAATGTATTGATCGCGACGATCGCCATGATGGGCTCCTTTGGACCGGTGGTGGCGTTGTCGAATCTTTCCAACAATCTCAGCCAGACGCTGGCAAGCGGGGAGCGCGTGCTTTCTCTGCTGGAGGAGGAACCGCAGATCACGGAAGTGAGCGGAGAGGCAGCAACACAATTTGAAGGTGCAGATGTTCAGAACGTATCTTTTGCCTATGAAAACGAACCGATCCTGAAAGGTTATTCTGTGGAATTTCCGAAGGGAAAGATCGTCGGCATTCACGGTGCCAGCGGCTCCGGAAAATCAACACTGCTAAAGCTTTTGATGCGCTTCTGGGATACGGATGGCGGCAGCGTATCCCTTTCAGAAAAAAATGTAAAAAGGATCAATACAACAGATCTTCGGAATATGGAGTCTTTCGTGACGCAGGAAACCTATCTGTTCCACGATTCCATTGCAAACAATATCGCAGTGGGCAAGCCGGGCGCATCCCGGAAGGAGATCATCGCAGCTGCGAAAAAAGCGTCGATCTATGATTTTATCATGATGCTTCCTAGGGGCTATGACACACAGGTGGGAGAGCTGGGCGATACACTTTCCGGAGGGGAAAAGCAGCGTATTGGGATCGCGCGGGCATTTCTGCATGATGCGCCCTTTCTGCTGCTGGATGAGCCCACCAGCAATCTGGATGCGCTGAACGAAGGTATCATTCTGAAATCATTACAGGAAGCCCGGGGTGATCGGACGGTTGTGCTGGTGTCCCACCGGACATCCACGATGAAGCTGGCGGATGTGGTCGTTGAGATGGAAAACTGTTGACAATCAATTTTGGAATGTGTATACTGATAACCGACAGACAGTCGGTAAGGGCTGAAGGGTAAATGATATCTGCCGAGAAATGACAGTATTTATCCGGAAAACGGAAAGGAAGCAGCAGATGCGTATCGTAAAGGAAGCGGAAGAGCGAAAAGAAGAGATTCTGGATGTGGCAGAAAAGCTGTTTGCTGCCAAGGGCTTTGACCACACGAGTACAAATGATATTTTGGAGGGAGTTGGCATCGCCAGAGGAACACTGTATTATCATTTCAGCTCCAAAGAAGAGATTCTGGATGCGGTGATTGAGCGTCTGACAAATCACCTGGTGGCAGAAGCGGCGCTGATCATACGGAACCGCGAATTGCCGTTCCTGGAGCGCCTGACAAAAGCGGTCATGTCTTTAAATGTGGAATCGCAGCTTGGTCTTGAGGTGATGGAACAGGTACATCGCCCGCAGAATGCGCTGATGCATCAGAAGATGCAGCAGATGCTCCTTTCAGGCATTAATCCTCTGTTCACCGAGCTGGTGGAGGAGGGGATCGATCAGGGCATTTGTCACACAGAGCACCCTGCGGGTGCTGTGGAGATGACAATGCTGTATGCAAATACCGCTTTCGATGAGCTTGATCTGGCGGATCTGAGTGAGGAACAACGCCGGGAGAAGATGGCGGCGTTTATCTACAACACGGAACGGCTTTTTGGCATGGAGAAAGGCAGTCTGCAGGAAGCGATCATGGAGATCTTTGCGGCCAGCAGGCTGAGCTGATCTTTATTTTTTGGATATTAACCGACAGATAGTCGGTCGAGATGATAAAAATGAGAGGAGCATTTTATGGAAAAGAAGAAAAACAACAAAAATTTTAACCGTTTTTTACTGCTGTGGTCAGGGGAGCTTGTGTCGGCGATTGGAGGAGGTCTGACGAGCTTTGGTCTGGGTGTGTATATCTTTCAGCAGACAGGGAGTGCAGCGGATATGGCGCTTGTCACACTGCTTGCATTTTTGCCGACATTGCTCTTAAGTGTTCCTGCGGGGGTGCTGGCAGACCGGTATGACAGGAGGCTTCTGATGATGCTGGGGGATGGCTGTTCGGCGCTGGGAATCCTCTATATTTTGTTCTGTATACAGCGGGGCGGGGCTAGCCTGGCTGAGATCTGTATCGGAGTGACAGTGAGTTCCGTATTTTCTTCACTCTTAGAGCCTTCCTATCGTGCGACGGTGACCGATCTTTTGGATGAGGAGGAATATTCCAGAGCGAGCGGAATGGTGAGTCTGGCGGGCAGTGCCAGATATCTGGTATCTCCGATACTCGCCGGTGCGCTTCTGGTTGTAGCGGACATCCGTCTTTTGCTTGTCATTGATGCATGTACCTTCGTCCTTACAGTGATCTGTACCGGGGTGGTGCGCAATGGTCTGGCAGTGAAGGCTGTGGAGGAAAAAGAACCGTTTTTTACAGCGCTTCGCATTGGCTGGCAGGCGGTCACGGAAAAGAGAGGCGTGTTGATCCTGATCCTTGTATCTTCTGTGATGACCTGTTTTATGGGTGCGTTTCAGATATTGGCGGAGCCGCTGATCCTGGATTTTGCGGACAGCGCAACGCTGGGAGTGGCGGAGACAGTCTGTGCCTGCGGTATGCTGGTGACCGGTCTGTTTCTGGGTATGCGCGGGATCAAAAAAGGCTATGTTCGGGTTCTGTCCGCATCGCTGTGTATCGCGGCGATCGCAATGGTCATTTTCGGGCTGAAGGAAAATATTTATCTGATCTGCGCAGCCGGATTTTTGTTTTTTGCAATGCTGCCCTTTGCAAATAACTGCCTGGATTATCTGGTCCGGACAAATATTGCGGATGAGCTGCAAGGCAGAGCTTGGGGGCTGATCGGTTTCCTCTCGCAGATCGGATATGTGGTTGCGTACGGATTGGCAGGTAATCTTGCGGACGGAATCGGAGCGCAGATGCAGATCGGTGTCGGACGAGGGGCTGCGGTGGTGATCATAGTATCCGGAGCATTTCTTGCAGTGATCGCGTTGTCTGTTTGCCGTATCCGTGCAGTGCGTGAACTGGAGCATGCGGCGCAGGAGTAATGGCATGGGGCAGAATGGGAATTGTCAAGACGTAAAGTGGTTATGAAAGGAGTTTGTATGGGAGCGATGAGAAAACGCATGATCTGGAATGATATCAGAGGAAACCGGCTGATGTCTGTGTCGACGTGGTTTTTTATGGCTGTGAGTGCATTTTTGTTTGCGTTGACCGCGTATCTTGCAGTGAGTCTGCTGGGCTCGGTGGATGCCTTGATGGAACAGGCAAAGACACCGGATTTTTTGCAAATGCATAATGGGGAACTGGATAAAGAAAAACTGCAGGCATTTGCCGGAGAACAGAAAGCAGTCCGGGAATATCAGGTGCTGACCTTTCTGAATATGGAAAATGCCATGATCGAGCTGAACGGACATTCTCTGTCGGACAGCACACAGGACAATGGCATCTGTGTGCAGAGCGGCTCTTTTGATTATCTGCTGGACATGGAAAATCATGTGATAGAAGCATCTGACGGCGAGATCTACGTACCGGTCTGCTACAGACAGGAGTATGACCTGAAGGAGGGCGGAAAGGCAAAGATCGGAGAGGAAACGTTTTTGATTGCCGGGTTTCTGCGGGACTCCCAGATGAATTCCATGATGTCGTCCTCAAAGCGTTTTCTCGTGAGTGCGGCGGACTATGAGCGGCTGAAAACGATGGGAAGCGAAGAATACCTGATCGAATTTCTGCTGGATGGGAATGCCGGTGATTTTGCAACTGCATATACGGATGCGGGGCTGCCCGCGAATGGTCCCGCAGTTACAAAACCGCTGATCCGCATGATGAATGCGCTTTCGGACGGACTGATGATACTGGTCATTCTGCTGGTCAGCATCGTTCTGGTGTTGATCGCGATGCTTTGCATCCGCTTTACACTGCTGACACAGCTGGAGGCGGATCGGCGGGAGATCGGGGCGATGAAGGCGATCGGCATAGGAAGGAAACAGATACGGAATATTTATTTTATAAAATATGTGATGCTCTCCGGGCTTGGCGCGCTGGCGGGGCTGGTACTTGCGCTGGTGACAGAAAGCAGGGTGTCCGTGCATATGCAGGAATTGTACGGAGCACCGGAAAAGAAAGCGCTGCAGCTTCTGGCAGCACTGATCGGCGCGATCCTGACAGAGGGAGTGTTGTTACTGTCGGTGCGTAGAAGTCTGAAGCGCACGGACCGGCTCTCGGCGGTGGAAGCGTTGGCCGGGTGGCAGAACCGGAAAAAAGAACATGATAAAACCGGCTCTCCACAGTATCTGATCGTGGCACTTGTGATCGGTCTGGGCGTATTTCTGATGATCGTGCCGCAGAATCTGCTCAGTACCGTCGCATCTCCGCAGTTTGTCACTTATATGGGTATCGGAGACAGTGAAATACGTATAGACATTCGTCAGACCGATGGGATCGAAGAGCAGACCGAACGGCTCGAAGGTATGTTTTCCGGTGATGAACGTATCAGCCGTCATGTTGCGCTGCGCACGGTATCCTGTCGGGTCGGGCTGTCGGACGGCAGCTGTGAAAGCCTGTATGTGGAGCAGGGCGATCACACGATCTTTCCGGTGACATATGCGAAAGGAGACGCGCCGGAGAAAGAGGGAGAACTGGCGTTGTCCTGGCTGTGCGCCGAGGAGTGGGGATTATCTGTTGGAGATACGGTGGAGATATCCGTGAAAGACAAGGTGAGCATGTACCGGATCTGCGGCATTTATTCGGATATTACCAACGGAGGAAAAACTGCAAAGGCAGCGGTAATTCCGGCAGATGAGGAACTGATGTGGAGTGTGTTTTACGTGTCGCTGGCAGATAACGTTTCAAGGGAGCAGTGGCTTTCGGAATGCCCGGGCACACTGGCAGACGCAGGCATCAGCGCTAAGGCGGTAGATATTCAGAAATATGTGGAAAATACTTACGGGCAGACGATCCGGGAGGTTCGTATGGCAGCCGTTGTCGCGCTGATCGTCGCAGTTCTTGTGATGTTTGTGGTTGTTGTTTTATTCACGAGGCTGCTGGTGGCAAAGGATCGCAAAGATATTTCCCTGCGAAAAGCGATCGGTTTTTCTTCAGGGAAAGTCCGGGACATTTATCTGGTTCGTTTTGTTCCGGTTGCGGTCGGCGGAATACTGGCAGGACTCCTGGCGGGAAATCTGCTGGGAGAGAAACTGATGGGAATATTGCTGCGGACGCTTGGCGCGACAGGATTCCGTTTTTTGATCGATGCAGGGATGGTCTTCGCGCTGATCCCGTTTCTGGCGGCTGTTACAGTATTTCTGGCGGTTTCTATCGGGCTTTGCGAGATAAAAAATGTCAGGGCATATGAGTGTTTGTAATGGTGAGAAATGCAACAGCAGACTGAGAGGAGAAAGAGACATGCATGAAATATTAACTGTGAAAAATCTATACAAAGACAACATTTTGAAGGATATCAGTTTTTCGATCAAAAGCGGAGAGATGGTAGCGGTCATGGGACCTTCCGGTTCCGGAAAATCAACACTGCTCTATCAGGTGTCAGGGATGGAACGCGCAGATATGGGGGAAGTGTGGGTAGACGGCACACAGATCTGCGACTTGTCAGAGGACGCGCGCGCAAGGCTGCGCCTGGAGCGGATGGGATTTGTGTTTCAGCAGATGAATATGCTGAAAAACCTGAACCTGATCGATAATATCACACTGCCCGCTGATGCAGCGAGACGAAGGAAGAACGGTAAAAAAGAGGTGGAGCGCAAGGGGCTTCAACTGATGGAGAATATGGGGATCGCTGATCTGGCATATCGGAGAACACATGAGGTTTCCGGCGGTCAGCTGCAGCGGGCATGTATCTGCCGCAGCCTGATCAATGATCCGAAGATCCTCTTTGCCGATGAGCCCACGGGAGCACTCAACCGGAGTGCCGCAAAGGAGGTCATGGAGGAATTTGTCAGGCTGAACCGGGAGGGGGCAACGATCCTTCTGGTAACACATGACAGCAAAGTGGCAGCAGCCTGCAGCCGCATCCTCTATCTTTTGGACGGGATGATCGAGGGAGAACTGCTGCTTACAGACATGACGGAAACAAAGGCACGGGAAGATGCTGTCAGTAAATGGCTTGCACAGATGGGATGGTAAATGATGGCGTTTTTTGCAAAACACACATTGCGTGATGGATAAAAATATGTTATTCTCATGATATATTGAGCGCAAGTGAGTTCAACATGCTTGCATGATTGACGAACGGCGAAATTATTGAGTGAGCTGTGCTCACGACATAATGAGCGCAAGAGAGGGAGGTCATTATGGACTGTCAGGCTAAGATCAAAGAGTTAAGAGAAGAGACCGGTTTAAACCGGAAAGCGTTTTGTGAAAAATTTGAGATTCCCTATCGTACGGTTACCGAATGGGAGCGGGGGACGCGAAATGCCCCTGACTATGTGCTGCGCCTGCTGGAGTATTATATCCGGACAGAAAAGCTTTTGGCGGAGCTGGGACAGAAATAAATCTCAATGTAATGTAAAGAGGCACCCCGGAGTGCCTCTTATTTTTTCTAAAGACCAGGAAAACGGCAGTTATTGCCTGAGCTCCTGGATCAGTTCTCGGATCTGCATACGGATCTTGGCGCGGCGGATGCCTTCATAGCCGACCAGATCTGCTTGGCGCATCAGATATTCATAGCATGCATGAGACAGCTCCGGACGCCGGATTTCCAGCATGTAAAATGGGCTGGAATTGCTGACAAGGAGAGTCGGACCAGATTCACTGGCAAACAGATTGTAGTCCTGCCGGTCTGTGGGGGTTACCGGGACAAAATGATAATTTTCGTACTTATCCATCAGATCCAGGATATGCTGCAGGTGCATGGCGTAGATCTCCGGTGTATACACGGGATGCTTGTCTGCCACTTTATAATCTGTGCCGAACAGTATTTTGCCTGCGCGCACATCCTCTGGTGTCGCTAGCGGGCAGAGTTCGATACAGGAGCTGCGTGAGAGTTTTTCTTCAAACAGGGAGGCATCGGCGAGGTCCATTTGTAATGTCGTTCTCCATGTAGATTCAGGTGTCTCATTGATAAAAGCATCCAGACATTCGGTGGGCAGCGTGTACGGAGACGGTTTGGATGCTTTATGGATGACGGGACTGTTGTCATTTAAAAGTTCCCGGAAGCAGGTGATAAACTCATTCGGATCTGTGTGTGAGACAAGTGCCGGGCGGCAGAGCGACAACTCATATTGAAATTGGTCGTTATAGGCATTTACGAGCTCTTGATCGGTCGAGAAGAGCGACATCAGATTTGACGCGTTACCGATACATGTGCTTGCTTGTACGCAGTATCCCGGAATAATAATGAGGCTGCGCCGATACAGATTGTCACGCAGTCTCGGATAATAGTACACTCTTGCATTACCGGTTGCATAGATGGGCAGCCAGTAGCGCAGCGATTCTACATAGCGGTTCATAAAGTTTAAGGAGGGCATAATGTGGTAGAGTGTAAAGCCTTTCTGAAAGATCGCAGACAGAGCGGCAGAAAATTCACTCATAAACTGGTAATCCTCAAACAGCCATTCCAGATTTACATCGGATACAAAATAGATGGGGGATGCCTTGTCAAGCTGTTTGGCGATATTGATAATATAGCGCGTGGCTTCACGCTTCCCCTCATTGCCGTAGAAAAATTGTGTCAGTCCTTCGCTTGGCATCGAAGGATGTGTGAGGGGTCCTTCGGGCGGCAGATTGGGAGCCGGTGGGATTGGAGAAACATTTTCGAGCAGGCGTTCCAGCACAGGTTTATCGCCCAACATCCATTGATACAGGTAGTCTACCAGCGTCTCTGTCGGTGTACTGGAACGCAGCTCCGGCTTTTCCAGCATTTCCGCCAGTGCATGAAACTGAAAGTCTGCAGAGCATCGTCTCGCAAAAAAAGAAGCCATGTGACGGATGTGATCATGGTTGCGCGGTGTTTTTCGCTTGCCGCTGCGCAAAAGACTGATCAGAGACCGGTCGACAGAGATCGCTTCTGCAAGCTCTTTATTTGAAGTGTTCGTGATATTCATCAAAAAATTCAGCTTATTGGAAAACTGCATAGCCATCGCCTCCTATGTTCATTTTTATGAATACATTATATTCAAATATGTAACTTTATGCAATAAAAATGTCATTTGAAATTACACGTCATTTTCGGTGACAAATGAGGGAGAGTGTTGTAATGACAGAAAAATACTGTTATGATTAATAGTGGTTTAAAGTAAAAAAGTGGCATATCAGCTTTTAAAGGTCAAATAAAATGACAAAAAAAGTGGCACTTTTAATATATATACAAAAGGAGAAACAAATGCAGTTAAAAGAATGTTATGAATCATTCGGAGGAAACTATGAGGATGTGAAATCACGCTTGATGAAGGACGAGCTGATCCAGAGGCTGGTCATTAAGTTTTTGTCAGATACGAGCTATGAAAAGCTCTCAGATGCAATGGAGCAGGCGGACTACGGGGAGGCGTTCAGCGCGGTACATACGTTAAAGGGTGTAAGCCAGAACCTAAGCTTCGACCGTCTGAGCCGCTCCACCGAAGCGCTGACAGAGACGCTTCGCAGATGGGAGACGGAACCGGTAGACGCGAAGAAGAGCGAGGAACTGTTTCAGCAGGTATCCGCGGATTATGAAGCTGTTGCCGGCGCTATCCGCATGCTGCAGTAATCCGGCATATCCCACGATTGAGAGAATGGAAAAAGAATGGAAAAGATCAGAACACAGCTCGCAGACAATGGATTTACCTTTGACCAGATCGCGGAGATTGAAGCGGGAGCTCAGGCGGGGATAGACATATCACAATATGCAGACCGGAAATTGCTGGCGATCCAGATGCGGCAGATCCGTATGGGACTGCAGGAAGGGCTGGATGTCAGTGTCTATGCAGACCGGGCGTATGACTGGTTTCAAATGGAGGAGATCCGAAAGGGGCTGGAGGAGCATGTACAGATTGACTTATATGCGTTTCCGGAATTGCCCTATGATAAAATGCAGCAGATCCGTCTCGGACTTTGTGATGGGATCGATCTGTCACCGTTTCAGCATCTTGAAGCCGGAGTTTTAAAGCAGCTCCGGCTGGCTTTGTTGCATCATGTAAAGATCGTACCGTATATCAATGAGGGTTATGACACAGAGCAGCTGGAGGCGATCCGGGAGGCGCTGGAAAAGAACGTGGACATTGTGCCGTACCTGGACAAGCGGTTTCGGGGTGTCTGTATCCGGGAGATCCGCCTGGGTCTGGAGCATGGCCTGAATGTCGGTGTTTATGCGGATCCTCGATATTACTGGCAGCAGATGCGGGAGATCCGCTATGGCATGGAGCACATGGTAGATGTCGCGCAGTACAAAAATCCTTATTATAATCACGAACAGATGCGCGAGATCCGATTGGGTCTGGAGGAAGGTCTGGATGTTTCGTATTTTAGCAGCCTGATGTATACGGCAGCGGATATGGAACGGCGGCGTCTTGCCCTGGAGGAGCATCCGGGACTGGCTGCCTGCGGAGCATCGGAACAGCTGGCGGAACCGGATGGACCGGAGCCGGTGCGCATTACGCTTGCAGAGGAAAACACAGCTGCCTATGCAGAGTGGCTGGGTGACACGGAGGAAAGTCTCCGGGTTGAAATATTAAAAGCATTACACAGCCGGGGCATTACATACGGGATCCGTTATAATGCGATCGATCGGATGGCGGCAGGAGAGGGAACTCAGGGGCGAGTGCTTGTTGCGGCCGGTTCCATGCCTGAGGACGGAAAGGACGGTTATTACGAATACTTTTTCCGCACGCATGTGGCAAGAACGCCGAAGGCGATGGAGGACGGTAATGTTGATTACCGCAACGTAGAGTGGTTTGAACAGGTGAAAAAGGGACAGAAGTTGGCCTGCTATCACGGTGCCACTGCCGGAAAAAACGGAATCGCTGTGACCGGCAAGGAGATCCCGGCACGAAAAGGAAGAGAGCAGTGCATCCTGACCGGAAACGGTTTTCACAGGCTGGAGGACGGCAAAACTTATATTGCGGATCTGGATGGTATCGTCAGTCTTACGGAAAACTACGCGGGGACGGATACCGTGATGGAGATACAGATGAACGTGACAGATCTGCTGACCGTTGAGGAGGTCACGCTGGCAACCGGAGATGTTCACTTTGATGGAAACGTATATGTGAAGGGGAATGTCGGCAGCGGAGCAGGCATTTATGCGACCGGAGATGTACTTGTCGGCGGTTTTGTCGAGGCGGCACATATAGAAACAGGCGGTGATATCATGATCCGCCAGGGAATGAACGGCTCCGGTGATGGAGAGATCCGCGCGGCAAGAGATGTGAACGGCTACTTTTTCGAGGCGGTAAAGATCAGTGCCGGTGGAAGCATTCATGGAGACTATTTTTTGAACTGTGAGCTTACAGCGCGGGGCAAGATCGTTGTGATGGGTAAAAAAGGCAGTCTTGCGGGCGGCAGAGCATGTGCTGAACAGGGTCTGCTGGTAAACCGTCTCGGCAATCAGGCAGGTCTGGCAACTTATATCCGGCTGGGTGAGAGTGACCGCCTGCGCGCACGGGAAATGGAGATCAACGAAGCGGTGCGCAGTATAGATGCAGAACTTGAAACACTCACGCGTGCGCATGAAGAGTTCATGCGAAAGTACCAGCCACAGATCCGCAACACCATGGAACTGTTTCAGAAGATCCAGAGTGCGATCTACAAAAAGGAGCAGGAACTGGATGGCTGGATGCGGAAAAAACGCTGTCTGGAGGATGAGAAACGAAGGGCAGTATCTGTCAGTGCAGTCGTGGAGACAAAGTTATACGAAAGCGTGACGTTTGAGATCGAGCGGGTGAGATGGACCAACACAAAGAGGCTTGGAAGTGTCCGGGTCAAAAAATCAGAGAACAAAATAGCAGTGTTTTCGAACCGATAAGAGGAAGATACTGTATAAGGGAGATAAATCATGCGTGATAAAATACTCATTGTAGATGATGTGGAGATCAACAGGGAGCTGTTGTCGGAAATTCTGAGTGATGAATTTGAAATTCTGATGGCAGAGAACGGAAAGCAGGCGATGAAGGTTCTGGAAGCGCGCCATGAGGAGATAGCGGTTCTGATGCTTGATCTGGTCATGCCGGAGATGGATGGTTTTGCGGTTCTGAGGGAACTGGATCAGCGTCCGTGGAGCAAGAATATCGGAATCATTATCATCAGCAGCGACAATACGATCCGGACAGAGGCGGAGTGCTTTGATCTGGGCGTATCCGATTTTGTTCATCGGCCCTTTGACAACCGTCTTGTAAAAAAGCGTGTCAACAACGTGGTCTCACTGTTCCAGTATCAGCAGGAGCTGGAACAGAAAGTGGAAAAACAGACGGAGACACTGCGCAAGCAGTACCGGTTGCTGCAGCTTCAGGCGGAACAGCTGAAGCAGAGCCGGGCAAATGTGATCGATGTCCTGGGTACAGTCGTCGAGTACCGGAATCTGGAGAGCGGGCAGCATATCGAGCGTGTCAAGGGTTACACGAGGATCCTTGCCGAGCGGCTGATGAAAGACTATCCGGAGTACAGTCTGACTCCGGAAAAAGTAAATGTCATTTCATCCGCAAGTGCACTGCATGATATTGGAAAGATCGCGATCCCGGATGCGATTCTGCTGAAGCCCGGCAGACTGGATCCGGAGGAATTTGAGTACATGAAGTCACATACCACAAAGGGTGGTGAGATACTGAACAGTATCAAAAATGTTTGGGATGAGGAGTACGGCAAGGTCAGCTATGAGATCTGCAGACATCATCATGAACGCTATGATGGCAGAGGATATCCGGATGGATTAAAGGGAGAAGAGATCCCGCTTTCCGCACAGATCGTGTCGATCGCAGACGTTTATGATGCATTGGTCAATGAGCGTGTATATAAGAGTGCGTTTTCAAAGGAAAAGGCATTTCAGATGATCGTGACCGGCGAGTGCGGTGTCTTTTCACCGAAGCTTCTGGACTGCTTCTGGAATGCGCGCAGAGATTTTGAAAAACTGGCGGATGATAATAACGCCTGACGTAAGAAACTCTTTTCATTTGGTGAGAATATGGTAAAATAGAGTAATCAGACATAGTACAGGGAAACAGCATGACTGCCGTGTTTGAAAAATGGATGAGAGGAAGGATATAAGAAATGAGGAAGAAAAAGCAGAGCATTGC
>SFRL01000017.1 GCA_004562765.1 bacterium
ACATTTTCTACATGGTAAATTGTTTTTCCAGAGCCAAATATATCAAACTCTGATATATAGATCACGATCACAGCCGGCACATCTTTGAAGTCATCTCCCGGCTCCGAATTCTTCACTGTGATCACCGATGCATGATATCTCACCCGCTTTACATGATTACAGGAATCTGAACGCTGAATCTCAATATTATATATAACGTCCTCTTCCCCTTCTACATATGCATCTACCTGAACGGATCTTTTTCCTACGATCCGGATTGATTTCTGAGGATCCAACGTTTCCCTTTTTATCCGGATCTTGGGATTATCCAAAACAACCTGCAATAATTCTTCGCATACATCTGCATCAGCTATGTACTCATCAAAAAAGATATCATCAATTATCCTCAGATTCATGATGAGCTGTCTGTATTCCTCATCAGTCTTTCTTTTCTTTTTTTCTCTCATCCTATTCCTTTCTTTCCACCTAGCACAATCCAGCAATAAATGTTCCATGAAAAAAATTGCAGAGACTCCCTGTGTACTCAAAATAACGCGTTGAACATCAACATTGGAATAAAAAAGAAAGAAGAAACATAGCAAGTAACACACTATGTACATTTTTAATATATCAGTATTGAATTGCAAAATCAAGAGTCTAAATAGCACTGCGTAACTTTACATTACGGATTTAATTGGATAAAGATTACCCACGATGCGCTGATAAAGTATCCGGGCCATTAAATAATCATTGTTTTACTTTGAAATTAGAATTAATACCCAAACTTGACGAATTATCATCCGCCGATTTTTTTAGTTCATCATACATCCGAACATACATGTCCATCTGTCCGACATCCTGATGCGTTATTTTACCAATTTTCAAGTCGATCAGCACAAAGCACTTTAAAATGTAATTGTAAAAGACAAGGTCAATATAATAATCTTCTTTCTCCGTCTTGATGTGCTGCTGCCTTGCAACAAACGCATAACCTTTTCCCATTTCCATGAGAAATTTTTGCAAATTAGAAATAATACTTGATTCTAGCTTTGTTTCATTATAAGCGGAATCTGGTGTAAGTCCCAAAAACTCTACAATTACAGGATTTTTAATGAATTCCAATTTATCTTGCTCATATGATTTCACAGGTTTCTGCGCTTCCTCCTGCGCCGGTTCCCTTAGCTGAGATTTAAGCACTCTGTAATAATATTGTGATTCAACATTCCTTTGAAGAGTCCGAACACTCCAAGTTCCTCTAACCGCCTCTTCCTCATACCACGTTCTTGCAGTCTTATCCAAAACCCTTGATCTGGAAAATGTCTGGATATGCTTTGTAGAACGAATAAAAACTATACAAATTAGATTTCGTAAAACCTTTTCCATATTTCTTCGTGAGTTCTGCAGAAAGCTTTTTTATAATACTCGCGCCATATTCGGCACGATTTTCGCCTTTCATTTCTTCCTCTGAAATACGAAAACCAATCAACCAATTTCTTTGTGTCAAAATGGTATTAACGACCCTATATGCTTCTTTTTGTGACTCTTCAATATAATAATACCAAATTTTCCCCTATAATCCAACAGAAAATCAACCTATTGTTTCTTTTCACCCCCATTACATAATAACCCATGAGAGCTATACATACATCAAAGACTCTGCTAAAAAGAAAAGACGGGCAGAGACATGCGTCAAAGTCCGTCTTTTTCATATATTTTTTTGATTATTTTTCAAACGATGTAGTTATACACTCATAGCACGAACGCCACCTCGATTCCGCGCTGCTCCATCTATGTGTTCGTTTGACTCACATGAAATATAAAAAGATCACATCGTCCTGCAAGCAGTCCATGTGATCTTTATTATATTTCGCGTTCGTGCTATTCGTTCATGTTTGCCAGCTTCTTTGCCTGGTCTGCCGCTATACATGCATCAATGATCTCCTGAATGTCGCCGTTCATGATCTTGTCCAGCTTGTAGAGTGTAAGGTTGATACGGTGGTCGGTGACACGGCCCTGCGGGAAGTTGTAGGTACGGATCTTCTCGGAGCGGTCGCCGGTTCCGATCTGGCTGCGTCTTGCCTCTGACTCTGCATCCTGCTGTTTCTGGAGTTCCAGATCGTACAGCTTGGAGCGCAGGAGTGCAAATGCTTTCTCCTTATTCTGAAGCTGTGACTTCTCGGTCTGGCTGTAGATCACGATTCCGGTGGGATAATGGGTCAGTCGCACGGCGGAGTCCGTTGTGTTGACACACTGTCCACCGTTTCCGGATGCACGCATGACATCGATACGGATATCTTTCTCATCGATCTGAACATCCACATCCTCTGCCTCCGGCATTACGGCTACGGTACAGGTGGATGTCTGGATACGTCCCTGTGATTCGGTCTCCGGTACACGCTGTACACGATGTACGCCTGATTCATATTTCAAAACGGAATATGCGCCTGCTCCGGTGACCATAAAGTCTACAGACTTCATACCACCGATACCTGTCTCGTCCGCTTCCAGCGTCTCCACTTTCCAGCGGCGGCTCTCCGCATAATGCACATACATGCGGTAGATCTCTGCCGCAAACAGCGCAGCCTCCTCGCCGCCTGCACCGGCGCGGATCTCCACGATCACGTTCTTGTCATCGTTCGGGTCCTTCGGGAGCAGCAGGATCTTCAGCTTATCCTCCAGCTCTGCCACATTCGCCTTTGCCTCGTTCAATTCTTCTTTCGCAAGCTCCTTCATGTCCTCGTCGCTCTCCTCGTCGAGCAGCACAAGGGCATCCTCGATCGCCTGCTTATTCTTTTTGTACTCTCTGTATGCCTCCACGATCGGAGTCAGATCACTCTGCTCCTTCATGAGCTTGCGGAAACGGTTGGCATCGTTTGCCACATCCGGCTCGGAAAGCTCGCTCATGATCTCCTCATATCGAACTAACAAATCCTCTAACTTATCAAACATTTTGTTTCTCCTTTATTTGAGTTGCCCTTTTACCACGCGGTCATTTCCTGCAAGATCCTTGATGACTGCCACATCTGCGAAGCCTGCCTCTCGCATGAGACGCTGTACCTCCTGTCCCTGATCATAACCGATCTCAAAGAACAGATATCCGTTTTCCTTCAAATACTGCGGCGCTTCCTCTGTGATCTTCCGATAAAAATCCAGCCCGTCCACACCGCCGTCCAACGCCTGTATAGGCTCAAACTGCGCCACCTCCGGCATCAGTCTGGGGATCTCTGCCTGAGCGATATACGGCGGATTTGATACGATCACGTCGTACGATCCGCTCACGTTGTCAAACAGATTGCCGCGCACCCATTCCGCCTCCAGATCATGCAGTTTTGCATTTTCCTTCGCCACCAAAAGCGCCTGCTTGCTGACATCACTGCCTGTGCCGCGCACGGTAGGTGCATTTTTTAAGATACTGAGCAGGATACAGCCGGAACCGGTACACAGATCCAGCACCTCCATCTGTGGCTCTATGACTTTTAATGTCTCCTCCACAAGTGTTTCCGTATCCTGTCTGGGGATGAGTACATTGGAATTGACCTTAAAGGTCATGCCCATAAACTCCTGCTCACCGGTAATATACTGCAGCGGAACATGTTCTGCGCGCTTTTCCAGCACACGCTCATACTCTGTGAGCACCTCCGGCTCCACTTCCTCGTTTATATGCGTAAAATAAAAGCTCCGGTCGATCTTTGCCACCATCTCCAGCAGCAGCCATGCATCGATCTTTGCGTCCATGACTCCCGCTTCCTGCAGCAGCAGCTCGCCCTTTTGCTCTGCCTGCTTATATGTCATATGCCGGCCTCCTTCGATCTGCCCAAAAAAGCGGCATCATATTTTTTCATCACGCATCTGCTGTACATAATCTTTCCAGTCGAACACCGCCTCCACGGACGCGATGCCAACCTCGATCATATCATCATCCGGTTCTCTGGTCGTCAGCTTCTGCAACAGCATACCGGGCTTGCTGAGCAGTCCGATGATCTTACCCTCACTGCGTCCTGCCAAACGGATCAGTTCATAAGAAATACCCGCGATGAGCGGGATCAGAAGGATCCGCACCACAACACGAAGCACCGGTGACTCTACCCGGATAAATATAAATAAGATCACACTGACAATGACTACAAAAAAGAGAAAACTGGTGCCGCAGCGCTTATGTAGGCGGGAATTCTTCTTCACATTTTCCACCGTCAGATCCATGCCGTTCTCAATGCAGTTGATGCACTTATGCTCTGCGCCATGGTACATGTACACCCGCTGAATGTCCTTCATCAGGGAAATGCCCACCACATAGGCAAGAAAGATCGCCACGCGGATCACACCTTCTGCCACCGCGATACCGGTATCTGACCAGCCCAGACGTGTAAAAAATGTGGACAACCAGTACGGGAGCAGCATAAAGATCGCCACCGCCAGAACAATGGACAATGCGACCGTGCCGCCCATCATTGCATCCTCTTTTTTCTTTGCTTTTGCTGCCTCATCTGCACTGACCTCTTTTTTCTCTCCTTCCTCTTCAAAAAACGAAGCGGAATAGGTGAGACTGCTCATACCGAGCACCAGCGAATCGATAAAATTTACGACTCCGCGCACCAGCGGCAGCCTGACAAAGGAACCGTTGCCAAAGATACCCTTATATTCTTTTTTTTCTACGATAATTTCTCCATCACTCTTCCGGACTGCCACTGCGTAGGTGTCCTTGTTCTTCATCATGACACCTTCCATCACAGCTTGTCCGCCGATTCCCGAATATTTCATTTCTGTTCTCCTGTGCCACATTTTTCATGCATAATGACACAATTCAAAAAATCCATCAAGCGAAAAAAAAGGTCGAAGCTTTAGCAACTTCAACCTTTGTTTCCATGTTTTTATTTCATGCCGTATTTCTTGTTGAACTGCTCAATACGTCCGCGTGCCTGGTTAGCCTTCTGCTGTCCGGTATAGAACGGATGGCACTTAGAACAAATCTCAACATGGATCTCTTTCTTTGTAGAACCAGTGACAAATGTGTTACCACAGTTACAGGTAACGGTTGCCTCATAGTATTCGGGCTGAATTTCTGTCTGCATCTTTTTCACCTCACATACTCGAATTTTTATCTATGGTAACTGTCCAGTCACTTCGCAGTTTCTTTTCAGTTACATGACATGCTTTGTCTGTCGCATACTCACAACAGCTTATTCATTGTAGCATAACGATATCTGTAATGCAAGCAATTTTTACAAAACTCTTACAAAAACTTCTTTTTACGCACCTGCTGCACATACTCGTAATTATTTCGGGTATGTGCGAACATATTCAGTATATTCTCTACCGCCTCATCGGTCTTCATGCCGTTGATCGCGCGGCGCATGATATTCACTGCTTCCTGCTCCTCCGGATCAAGCAGCAGATCCTCCCGGCGTGTGCTGGATTTCGTGATATCCAGTGCCGGAAATACACGTCTTTCCGAAAGCTTGCGGTCTAAGACAAGCTCCATATTTCCGGTCCCCTTGAACTCCTCGTAGACAACATCGTCCATCTTGCTTCCGGTATCAACAAGAGCCGTGGCAAGGATCGTCAGGCTGCCGCCCTCACGCATATTGCGGGCTGCACCGAAAAATCGCTTCGGCATATGGAGTGCTGCCGGATCAAGACCACCGGACAATGTTCGTCCACTGGGCGGAACCGTCAGGTTGTAGGCACGTGCCAGTCTTGTAATGGAATCCAGCAGGATCATGACATCCTTTCCGTGCTCCACAAGGCGCTTTGCGCGCTCCACAACCATCTCGGACACACGTTTGTGCCGCTCGGGCTGCTCATCAAAGGTGGAGTAGATAACCTCCACGTTATCACCCTCAATTGCTTCCTTGATGTCCGTGACCTCCTCCGGACGCTCATCGATCAGAAGGATGATCAGATGCATCTCCGGATTATTCTGTTTCACAGACTTTGCTACCTCTTTTAATAATGTCGTCTTTCCGGCTTTCGGCGGTGAAACGATCATTCCTCGCTGTCCCTTTCCGATCGGTGAGACCAGATCCACGATACGCATCGCCAGTCCGCTGCGGTTCGTCTCCAGGCGCAGACGCTCGTTGGGAAAGATCGGTGTCAGATCCTCGAAATTTTTACGCTTTGCCGCCACGGAAGGCGGATAACCATTGATCGTTGTGATGTACAACAACGCTGAAAACTTTTCACTCTGCGTTTTGATCCTTGTGTTTCCGCAGACAATATCACCGGTTTTCAAGCGGAAACGGCGGATCTGGGACGGTGACACATAGACATCATTTTCTCCGGGCAGATAGTTGGCACAGCGGATAAATCCGTATCCTTCCTGCATGACCTCCAGGATTCCGTTGGCGGTGATACCGCTGTCCAGACTGGAATTGATCTGCTCAGACTGATCCAGATCTTCTTCCGCGGATGCACCGGTGCGCGCCTCCCCGCGGGTGTCCTTCTGCGGGCGTGTGGAGCGCTGTTGATGTTCCTGTCGCGCCGGACGCTCCGACGGCTTTTCCGTTGCGGTTTTATCTGGTGCCACAGTCTCTTTTGACGCTTTTTCCCTCGTGTTCTCCTTCTGACGGGCAGCTTCCTCTTCATGCTTTTTGATCTGTTCCAGACGACGGTCCTCCGCAACCATCGCATCCACGACCTCCGCTTTTTTCAGCGCAGATATGTTTTTCAGCCCTCTCGCCTTCGCCAGATCCTTGAGTGCCACCACACTGAGTGATTCATACTTTTCTCGCATACTTGCCATACTTTAAAATCTCCTACTATAAAAAAACATACTGATGCTACATACTTATCCTTTATAAAAATAAAAACGGGGAAACAATGATTATTACCGGAACCTGTGATATCCGGTACGCGATCATAGAATATTTTTGATTATACACCATTCGCCCCGGAATAGGAAGTGTTTTTTTCTGTCCCCCGGAATCGTCACTTGAAAATAAAAAATGTTATGGTTATAATAAGGAATAAATATATGACAGATACATAAGTAAGGAGCGAATCATGGATCAGAAAGAAAAAGCAATCAAGCTGCACAGAGAATGGAATGGAAAGCTGGTAACGACCTCCAAGGCACCGGTCAAGGATCGCGAAGCATTGGCGATCGCCTACACCCCTGGTGTTGCGGAGCCCTGCAAGATCATCGCGGAGCACCCGGAGGAAGTTTATAACTATACGATCAAGGCAAATACGGTAGCCGTTGTCTCTGACGGCAGCGCCGTTCTGGGTCTCGGAAATATCGGTGCATATGCCGCTATGCCTGTCATGGAAGGTAAATGTGTACTTTTCAAGGAATTCGGTGATGTAAACGCCGTTCCGATCTGTCTGGATACACAGGATACGGAGGAGATCATCCAGACAGTTAAAAACATTGCCCCCTGCTTTGGCGGCATCAACTTAGAGGACATTTCCGCTCCCCGCTGTTTTGAGATTGAGGAGCGCCTGAAAAAAATGCTGGACATCCCCGTATTCCACGATGATCAGCACGGCACCGCGATCGTCGTTCTGGCAGGTATCATCAACGGTCTGCGCGTCACCGGCAAGAAAAAAGAGGACTGCAAGGTCGTCGTCAACGGCGCAGGTTCTGCGGGCGTTGCCATCACAAAGCTGCTCTTGAATTACGGTTTTCCCAACGTCACCATGTGTGACAAGGAAGGCATCATCGGTCCCGATTATCCGAATCTGAACTGGATGCAGCAGGAAATGACAAAAGTGACAAACTTAAGCCATGCGACCGGAACACTCGCCGATGCGTTAAAGGGCGCAGATATTTTTGTCGGTGTATCCGCTCCCGGCATCGTATCTGCTGAAATGGTAGCTTCCATGAACAAGGATTCCATCCTGTTTGCAATGGCAAATCCGGTACCGGAGATCATGCCCGATGTTGCAAAGGCTGCCGGTGCACGTATCGTCGGAACCGGACGCAGTGATTTCCCGAATCAGGTCAACAACGTCGTTGCTTTCCCCGGTATCTTCCGCGGTGCACTGGAAGGTCATGCAAAACAGATCACCGAAGAAATGAAGCTGGCTGCAGCTGAGGCAATTGCGGGTCTTGTATCTGACGAACAGCTCAGCGATGATTTCATCATGCCGGAGGCATTTGATCCCCGTGTTGCCGATGTAGTGAGCAAGGCAGTGCGCGATCACATCCGCTAATGCTATGCCGGAATGATTTTGAGGTATCGGTATGCAACTTACAGATCTTCCGAAATACTGGCTGGACAAGCCCTACTATAGTCTGAATGCCTATCTGAAGCAGACGTTTGGTGAAAAGATCTATCGCTTGTCCTTAGACGGCGGTTTTTCCTGTCCGAACCGTGACGGAACACTGGGCACACGCGGCTGCAGCTTTTGCAGTGCGGGAGGCTCCGGTGATTTTGCGGCTGACCGGCGAAAGTCAGTCACTGAACAGCTTTCCGATGCAAAGGAACGGATCACCGCCAAAACAAATGCGAAACATTTTATTGCCTACTTTCAGGCATATACAAACACCTACGCAGATATTTCTTATCTGCGTACTGTTTTTTCCGAGGCACTGTGTCCGGACGAGATCGTCGCACTCTCCATCGCAACCCGCGTGGATTGTCTCGGTGATGATGTACTACAGCTCCTGTGCGAGCTGAGAGATGCTTTTCATAAGCCCATCTGGGTAGAGCTGGGGGTACAGAGTGCCCGGGACGAATCACTCCGTCACGTCCGCAGCGGCTTTACCTATGCAGACTGTGAGGACGCGGTAATGCGTCTGCATAGATACGACATTCCGTCCATTGTGCACCTGATCTTCGGTCTGCCGGGTGAAAGCAGGGAACAGATGCTTGACTCCGTAAAAAAGGTCTGTGCACTCCCGATCGCAGGATTAAAACTGCAGCTTTTGCATATCCTGTCCGGAACAGATCTCGCCGCGGAATACGAGGCAGAACCCTTCCCCGTATTTGAAATGGAGGATTACTGCCAGTTTCTCGTGACCTGTATCGAACACGTTCCCCCGCACATCGTCCTGCACCGGATCACCGGTGACGGTCCGAAAAAACTTCTGCTCGCTCCTGCATGGAGCGGTGACAAAAAACGTGTCCTGAACCGTATTCACGCGGTGTTCCGCGAACGAAATACATGGCAGGGACGTTTGTGTGAAAAATAGCAGCTCAAACACTGCGCAAATGAGGTATGATTTATGGCTGAACCCTTAACAACTTATAAATTGATGATACTTGCACTGCTGGAGGCTTCGGATCTGCCGCTCTCCGGCACGCAGCTGTCTGATTTCTTTCTGGAAAAAGATTATACAAATTATTTTACCGTGCAGGAGGCGCTGCACGAGTTGGATGAGAGTGCCTTTATCAAAAAGGAATCCACCCACAACAATACCCGGTATTCCATCACGCCTGCGGGCACGGAAACGCTGTCCTTTTTCTCTGACAAGCTTTCTTCCGGTATTCATACGGACATCCGGGAATATCTGTCTGCAAATCAGCTGTCGATCCGTGAAGCCGCTTCAGTTCTGGCGGATTACTATAAAGCACCGGGCGACCAGTACGCTGTCCGCTGTCAGCTAAAGGAAAAAGAAAATCCGCGCATCGATCTGACGATCACCGTGCCAAACCGCGAGATCGCCGAAGCTATTTGCGACAACTGGAAGCAGCAGAGCGAACATGTCTATGAATATCTGATGGATCTGCTGGTGAAATAATAGAAAGGGAGATGTTCCTTGTACGGAACTCTCCCTTATGTTTTATATACTCGTATTTTCAAGCTTCCCGATCTTGCCCCGGATGCGCTGCAGTGCATTGTCGATGGACTTTGCTGATTTGTTCAGGTAATCGGCGATCTGGCGGTAATCCATGCCCTGCAGATACAGGTCACACACCTGTTTTTCCATCGGGCTTAAGATCGTCTCTAAATGTTCAAAGAAATCCCGATAAGCCTCCTGTTGGATCAAAAGCCGCTCCGGATTCTGCTCTGTGGCTCCCTCCAGTGTGTCTCCAAGTGTCAGCCCGCCCTCCTCGTTCGTCTCCTCCGACAGGGAGACATAGGAATTGAGCGGCGCATGCTTCAGCCTCTGGGATGCCTCGATCGCATGATACATCTGCCTGGTAATGCATAGCTCCGCAAAATGATAAAAAGAGGTCTCCTTTTCCGGTGAAAAATCCCGAATCGCTTTAAATAAGCCGATCATTCCTTCCTGAATCAGATCCTCTTTCTCTGCTCCGATCAGATAAAGGGCATTCGCCTTTTTCATGACCAGATTTTTGTATTTTTTGCAAAGGTAATCAGTGATGCTGTCATTGCCCGCAGAAACCTGCATCAGCAGTTCCTCATCCCGGACGTTTTCATATTCATTCTCTCTCATTTTACTAACCCTGTAACCTCTGGCGTACGATCTCATATGCCAGCACGCCACATGCCACCGATGCGTTCAGCGAATCGATGTCACCCTTCATAGGGATGGAAGCGATCATATCACAATGCTCCCGTACCAGCTTGCTGACGCCCTCACCCTCATTGCCGATGACCAGTCCAATGGAGCCCTTCAGATTCAGATCATACATCTGCGTGCCGCCCATATCCGCGCACACAAACCACATGCCTTCTTTTTTCAGGTCTTCGATCGTGCTGGTGAGATTCGTCACCTTTGCCACCGGCGTATAGTTGATGGCTCCGGCGGATGCCTTTGCCACAGTCGCTGTCAAGCCCACCGCCCGGCGCTTCGGAATGATCACGCCGTGCGCACCCGCCAGATTGGCGGTACGGATGATGGCACCCAGATTGTGCGGGTCTTCGATATTATCCAGCAGGATCACAAACGGAGCCTCACCCTTATCCCTTGCGATCTGCAAAATATCTTCCACCTCAGCATAGGAATACGCCGCTGACTGCGCGATCACACCCTGATGCTTTCCGGTCTCCGAGATCTGATCCAGCCGCTCCTTTGACACAAAATTTAAGATCGTGTCATGCTTTCTCGCCTCCCGCACGATGGTACGCACAGGGCCGTCCTGACAGCCGTCAAGGACATAGAGCTTGTCGATCGTCTTTCCGGAGCGAAATGCCTCCAGTACTGCGTTGCGGCCTTCGATTTTTGTTTCCTCTACACGTGTCTGTGTATCTTCCATTATGAATTCTCCTGACTGTCTGCCGATGTCACACCGGTCTCCGATTCTTCCGTCTGCTCATGCGTTTTCGCCTGAGACTTTTTGTTTCCATGCCGGTTATGCGCCTCCGCATATTTGCCTTCGCCCGGCTTGTATGTATCTACTGCCAGCTTTACCAGCTCCACAAGACGCTCTGTCTGATCCGTCAGATACAGATATCCCATTAATGCCTCAAAGCCGGTTGCCCTTCGATAGTCATTGATGGAGGCATTTTTTGCCATCGTCGAAGATTTCGCATTGCGGCCACGGCGATAGACACTTTCCTCCTCCGGTGAAAGCTGCGGCAGCAGGATATCCATCATCTTTGACTGTGCCTCCGCCTTCACCAGCTGGCTCGTCTGGCGGTGCAAAAGTCCCGCCCGCGTGTTTGTCCGCGCCACCATCACCGAGCGGACGACAAGCTCATAGATGCCGTCGCCGATGTATGCAAGGGTGAGCGGACTGAGCGTGCGGATATCCACGTCCTGATCCAGACCGAATTGTTGTTTGATATATGCGTTTAAGCCCGTTTCCATTTTACGCCTTCTCTGGTATCCTCCAGGATAATGCCGCGGTTCTTCAGCTCGTCGCGGATCTCGTCCGCTCTGGCAAAATTCTTCGCCTTCTTCGCGTCCGTGCGCTCCTGGATCAGCGCCTCAATATCTGCATCCAGAAGTTCCTCCTCCTGCTCCAAAATGATACCCAGCACATCGCAAAGGGTGTTCAGGCGCGCATAGAGCAGTTCCAGATACGTGCGGCTGTTTTCAGAGGATGCATTGGTGTTGATATATTTCACCAGCTCAAATACTGCTGATACGGCATCGGCCGTGTTGGCATCATCGTCCATCGCCGCCTCAAATTTTTTCACATACTCCTCTGTAGCGTCAAAATATGCCTTCTCTTCCTCGGTCAGATCCTGCTTTGTCGTGGCATCCATCTGACGCTTCAAGGTACTTCCGGCGGTCACGATACGCTCCAGTCCGTTCTTTGCCGCCTCCATCAGATCTGCGGAGAAGTTCAAGGGACTTCTGTAGTGTGCGCTCAGCATAAAGAAGCGAAGCACCTGCAGATCGTATTTTTCCGCAATATCGCGGACAGTAAAGAAATTGCCCAGCGACTTTGACATTTTCTGGTTGTTGATATTTAAAAATCCGTTGTGCATCCAGTATTTTGCAAAGGGAACGCCGTTTGCCGCCTCAGACTGTGCGATCTCATTCTCATGATGAGGGAAAATCAGATCCTCGCCGCCTGCATGGATGTCAATCTCATCACCGAGATATTTTTTAGACATGACGGAACACTCAATATGCCAGCCCGGTCTGCCCTCACACCACGGGGACTCCCAATAGGGCTCGCCCTCTTTTTTTGGTTTCCAGAGCACGAAGTCCAGTGCATCCTCCTTCAGATCTCCGGTCACCTTGATGTCACGATGCCCTGCCTGAAGATCGTCCAGATTTTTGTGGGAGAGCTTGCCGTACTCCGCAAATTTGCGCGTACGGTAATATACCGTACCATCCTCTGCCGCATAAGCATAACCCTTCTCGATCAGCGTGGAGATCATGTCGATCATACCCTGGATCTCATTGGTTGCAAGCGGATGTGTGGTGGCAGGCTTTACATTCATGGCAGCCATATCCTTTTTGCACTCTTCAATGTAGCGCTCGGAGATGACAGATGCGTCTACGCCCTCCTCGTTTGCCTTTTTGATGATCTTGTCATCCACATCAGTAAAATTCGATACATAGTTGACATCGTAACCCTTGTACTCCAGATAACGACGAAACGTATCAAAGACGATCATCGGTCTGGCATTTCCGATATGAATGAGATTGTATACGGTAGGTCCGCACACATACATGCTGACCTTTCCTTCCTCTAACGGTACGAATTCCTCTTTCTGTCTGCTCATAGTGTTAAAAATTTTCATTTTTCTATCCTCCTATTACTGTTTGTGGCAGCCACTGCAGCTCTCACAGCTTCTATCTGAAGACGCCACAGGTGCGCTTGCATCAAACAAACCGGTCAGCGCACATACCGCCTGCGCACTGATACCTTCCTCTCTGCCTGTAAAGCCCAGACGTTCCTCCGTCGTTGCCTTCACATTGACCTGTGAAAGCTCCAGATGCAGTGTTTCCGCAATATTCTCCCGCATTTTCTGAATATGCAGCGCGATCTTCGGCTTTTGCGCGATCACTGTCGCATCAATATTTTCTACCGCATAACCCTCCTGATTCAAAAGTCCTCCTACGTGTGAGAGAAGCTTCAGGCTGTCTGCACCTTCATACGCCGGATCTGTATCGGGAAAATGCTGCCCGATATCTCCCAGCGCCGCTGCGCCCAGCAACGCGTCCATAACCGCATGCAGCAGCACATCCGCATCTGAATGTCCGAGCAGTCCCAGCGTGTGGGGAATTTCCACGCCACCCAAAATGAGCTTTCGCCCTTCTACCAGTCTATGCACATCGTATCCGATTCCTACTCTCATGTTGTCTCCAAATTCCGTGCCCTGTCATATCACGAACACATAATCCTATTTTGCTGACTTTACAGTCAATTACATCTGTCTGTAGTGCGCCAATACCATCATGGCGATCTGAAATGTCATCGCGTCATCAAACCGCCGGATGTCCAGTCCCACCAGCTTCTCAAAGCGCTCCAGCCGGTACACCAGTGTGTTCCTGTGTAAATAGAGTTGGCGCGCAGTCTCTGAAATATTCAGATTGTTCTCAAAAAACAGGCGGATCGTCACCTGCATCTCCTCGTCAATGTCCTGATCCGGCAGTTTTTCGCCAAACACTTCCTGCAGGAACATCTCGCACAGGTCTTTCGGCAGCTCGTAGATCAGGCGCGCAATACCGAGTTTCGAATATGCAACGACCTCGCGCTGCTCCTGGAAAATGCCGGCAATACGCAGCGCCAGAGCCGCCTCGCGCTTCGCATCCGTCAGTTCCGCCAGCGTCTCTTTCGGCGTACTGTAGCCCACACGGGTCTTGATCATCAGCTCGGACAGCATCGTATCCATCGCGGAAAGCACATCTTTCTCTGCCCGTTCTGCGTTCACGCCCTTTTCGTATGCCTTGATGAGCACCAGATGCTTCTCATCCTCCAAAAACAGCAGGTCCTGCCTGCCATCCGCAAACAGGCTCGTCAGCATGCGCAGTGCGCTCGTGTCCTCCAACGGCTGTGCCAGTTCAAACAGATACAGGACACGCGGCACATCTTTTAACTTCAGCCGCCCTGCCTGCTTATACAACTCACTTGCCGGGATATCTCCTGTCAGGAGCACTGCCGCAAAGGCATTTTTATCAGTGTCTTTTTTTATCGCATCAAAGAACAACTGTAGTTCACTTGCCGCCATACGCCCCGGCACCAGCACTGCAGGCGCATTTCCTTCCGCGATGAGCAGCAGTCGTTCCTCTGCCGCGCGCACCGGAAAGGCCACATATCCTTCGACTGCCGGTTCCCGCTCAGCACCGGAAAACAACTCCTCCAGTTGCTTTTCGGACAATGCATTCTCCGTCAGTGTACCCTCCACATATTCCTCCGGTGACTCATACAGTGCAAAGCGGATACCGGAGATCTCTGTCAGTTCTTTTAGAATCTGCTGCAATTTTTTATGCATAATTAAACACTCATTTCTGCAATGGTATCGATCAGCCTTCTTGTATCCTCCCATCCCAGGCAGGGATCTGTAATGGATTTTCCGTAGATCATATGGTCACAGATCGGCTGATTTCCTTCTTCCAGATAGCTCTCGATCATAAAGCCCTTTACGAGCTTTTTCAGTTCCGCATTGTGGCGGCGGTTGTTCAGCACTTCTTTTGCAATGCGGATCTGCTCCTTATACTGCTTATTGGAATTGGAATGATTCGTATCAACGATCACCGCCGGATTCGCAAATTCCTGCCCGCAGTAAGCATCGAGTAACTGCATCATATCCTCATAATGATAATTCGGATGACACTCGCCTTTACTGTTGACATAGCCACGCAGGATACAATGCGCCAGCGGATTTCCGCTTGTGCTGACATTATAGCCACGGTAGATAAAGGATGTCGGATTCTGTGCTGCACGGATCGCATTGAGCATCACGGACATATCACCGCTTGTGGGGTTTTTCATTCCTACCGGA
Source organism: bacterium (assembly GCA_004562765.1). Classification (GTDB taxonomy): domain Bacteria; phylum Bacillota; class Clostridia; order Lachnospirales; family Lachnospiraceae; genus W0P33-017. The sequence goes on from SFRL01000017.1 coordinate 15,235, forward strand.
ATGTCCATCCCGCTCGCAGTCAGCCGGTGCTGCTGATTTTCCACAGAGCGCGCGCCGATGGCCTCGTAGGATAAAATATCATCGAGATAACTGCGGTTTTCCGGATAAAGCATCTCATCCGCCGCTGTCAGACCACTCTCGCTCATGGCACGGATATGCATCTTACGGATCATTACAATACCCTTGTAAAGATCCGGTTCCTGCATCGGATCGGGCTGATGCAGCATTCCTTTATAGCCTGCCCCGGTAGTGCGGGGCTTGTTTGTATAAATACGGGGGATCAGGATCAGACGATCCTTCACCTCATCGTTGATCTTCGCCAGACGGCTCACATACTCGCAGACGGAATCCTCATTGTCCGCCGAACACGGTCCGATGATCACAAGAAATTTGTCTGATTCACCGGTAAATACTTTCTTTATTTCCGCATCTCGCTCTTTTTTTAACGCAATCAGCTCCGGCGAAAGCTGATATTCCATTTTTAAGATCTCCGGCTCCGGCAGCCGGTTATGGATCGTCATTGACATGTTCTATCTCCTCATCATATCATTCTCTTGTTCTTCTGCCAGTTCTTCCTCTGTCATATATTTTCGAAAGACTTTTTCCAGCACCAGATTTATAAATACCATCGCAATGGCAGGTATAAACCAGGAAAAGAGCATCATTACCCAGCAAACGTACAGTGTCACTGCCAGCAGGACAAGTACGATCAGCGAATATCCGGGGTTCGTGAATGCCATGATCGCTGCATTTTTCAGCGTCGTTTTGATGTTATCCTCAAAACGCGCTATATACGCAAAAACATACATAAACCAGATCAGCACCACTGCAAGAAGACCATAGAAGAAATATGCCATAATACCGATCTTCTCACCGGCTTTCAGATACTCGACACAAATGCTGATATCGAAGTAGAATACCGCAAAGATTGCCAGAAAGATCAGCCAGGTCTTTGTTGCCTGCTTGAAGTTTCCCTTAAAAGAAGCCCAATATTCCTTCCAGATTCCGCTGCGCTGATTGCGGATCACCTTGTGTGTCGTATAATAAAAGGCGGTCGTCGCCGCACCGATCGTAAAGATCGGAATGCATGTGAAAAGCCACATAATGTTCAAAATAATTGCGTCAACCGCAGAGTTTACCGCTGACCACAGCTTATTGTCCGCATTAAAAAATCCTGCCATAAAATTACCCCTTTCATCACTGCTCATTTCTCTTTCAGTCCGGTGTATGCATTCATTTTGAATTGCTACACATAATTCATATTAGTATATCACGTGACGCACGCGGGTGTCAAATTGTAGCCAGGCAAAAGTTCATCAAAAAAAAGAAAAAAAACTGTTGACATTTCCCGATTCATTCTGTATACTTTGTTAAGTCGGGTCACGAAAATGGCTCACATATATGGGATCTTAGCTCAGCTGGGAGAGCATCTGCCTTACAAGCAGAGGGTCATAGGTTCGAGCCCTATAGGTCCCATACTTTTAAAAAATGGCGAGATGGCTCAACTGGCTAGAGCGTCCGGTTCATACCCGGGAGGTTGAGAGTTCAAGTCTCTCTCTCGCTACTGCAAATAAAAGGAACAGCAATGCTGTTCCTTTTTTGTTATGCTATCCGAGCAGCTTCTGCACAAGTTTCACACAGCTTGCCGCGTCCGCGGAATATCCATCCGCACCGATCTCCTGCGCAAAGCTCTCCGTGATGCAGGCGCCTCCGATGATGATCTTACTCTCACATCCCTTTTCTTTTGCCAGTTCCACCACATCCTTCATGCGCATCATCGTCGTTGTCATGAGCGCGGACAATCCGATGATCCGGGCCTGCTCTTTGATCGCAGTATTCACGATCATCTCCGCCGCCACATCCTTGCCAAGGTCAATGACATTGTAACCATAATTCTTCAGCATCAGAACCACCAGATTTTTTCCGATATCATGGATGTCTCCCTCGACCGTGGCGATCACGATCGTCGCTGTCTCGCCGTTTTCATCTCCGCGGGCAAGCAGCGGCTCCAGATGCTCGATGGCAGTCTGCATCGCACTTGCGGACGCAATGAGCTGCGGCAGGAAATAGATCTGTTTTTCAAATTTGTCACCCACATCGTTGATCGCAGGGATCAGCTTTCCGCTGATGATATCGCCGGGCTGTTCTCCGGCTGCCAGTGCTTCCTCCACCTTTGCCACGATGTGTTTCTTGTCACCTTTTAACACACAGGAAAAGATCGCATCCGTTTCACCATCTGATGCACTTTCCTGCACGATTGCTTTTTTCTTTACCGGCTGCGCAGACGCTTCTTTTTCCGCAAGATGCTTCTCATATACCTGCATGCGGCTGATGTAGCGAATATCGCTGTCAGGCTTGTGAAGCAGCATGTCTGACGCAAATGCCGCATTCATGAGCAGATCCTGAGACGGATTTGCGATCGCCATGGTCAGTCCCTGCTGGATCGCCATCGTGAGGAATGCCGTGTTGACAAACGGGCGGTTCGGCAGTCCAAAGGAAATATTGGATAAGCCACAGATGGTTGCCAGACCCAGCTCATTTCTGCAGTAATGGATCGTGTCAAAGCATTCCAGTGCCGCGTCAGGATTTGCGCCTACCGTGGCAGTCAGACCATCCACAACAATGTCTTCTTTTGTGAATCCAAGTGCATAAGCACGCTCTAAGATCGTGCGAACGATCCCGCGCTTTTCCTCCACCGTCGCGGGAATTCCCTCGTCAGACAACGGCAGTAAAATGAACATGGCGCCATATTTTGCCACAACGGGAAGCAGACGGTTTATTTTTTCACTTTCCAGCGACACCGAATTGACCAGCGCCCGTCCGGGGTAAATTCTAAGCGCTGCCTCCAGCACCTCTACATTGCTGGAATCAAGACAGAGCGGCAGACTGCTTGCCGTTGTCAGTTCCTCGATCGCCGCCAGCATCATCTCCTTCTCATCAATACCGTTCATGCCCATATTCACATCAAGGATCGCGGCTCCGTTTTCCTCCTGCTCCGCCGCCATCCGGCACACCAGATCAAGACTGCCTTCACGAAGCTCCGCCTGAAGTGCCTTTTTTCCGGTGGGGTTAATGCGCTCGCCCACCACAAGGAAGGAGCCGTCCAGATCAATTTCCAGCACACTGCGCTCCGTAGCCAGCAGACGCTTTTTCTCCGTCGGTATCTCCGGTGCCGGCATTCCCTTCACGGCATCTGCCAGTGCTTTGATATGCGCCGGTGTCGTTCCGCAGCAGCCGCCTACGATCGACGCGCCCGCCTCTACAAGCGCTGTGCCCGCTGTGGCAAACTCCTCCGGAGTCATGCGATAGACCGTCACACCGTCCTCCAGCTGCGGCAGCCCGGCATTGGGTTTTGCAAGTACCGGTATATTCGCAACCTCACGCATCTGTTCCACTGCAGACACCATCTCCATCGGTCCTGTTGAACAGTTCAGACCGACTGCGTCCGCGCCAAGGCTCTGCAGGACCACCATTGCTGTCTTCGCGTCCGTTCCGTAGAGCGTGCGTCCGTCAGATTCGTAAGTCAGGCTTGCCATCACGGGCAGGTCACACACCTCGCGGATCGCGATCAGTGCCGCACGCGTCTCCTGCAAACTCATCATGGTCTCCACCACAAACAGATCCACACCGGCATCCGCCAGCACACGCGCCTGTTCCTTATATACCTCCACCAACGTCTCAAAAGGCAGATCTCCGATCGGTGCAAGCTGTTTTCCGGTCATGGTAAGATCACCTGCGACCAATGCGCCGCTGCCCGCGACTGCCTCTCTGGAAAGGGCTACCAATGCCCGGTTCATCTCCTCCAGACGATCCGCCAACCCGTATTCCTCCAGCTTGATGCGGCTGGCAGTAAAGGTAGGCGCGTACACGATATCCGTGCCGGCCTCCACATACGTCCTCTGCAGATCGATCAGTGCCTGCGGATGCTCCAAGATCCACTGTTCCGGGCAGACACCTGTCGGCATGCCGGCTTTCTGCAGGTTTGTGCCGGTCGCGCCATCGAGCACAACGACACGGCTCTCTATCATCTCTCGAAATTGTTTTCTTGTCATGGTGGTCTCCTCTCTTTGCTGTATATTATAAATTTACAATTATCATCTGTGTCTGCCCAAACCAGCGACAGAGTTTCGTCAGTCGGTTATGCTCCGCGGGAATACGCGCGAACGGCACAGAGTAAAAGCAAAATCAGCTTTTCTCTGCTGCCGCGCTATGATATGCGACATTTGTTTTCCGCGCGCTCACCGGTCGCATAAACGACCTGCCGAACTCTCTGCAGCTGATTTTTGCAGACACGCTATCATGCCACTTATCATAGGCTCCGATTTTGCTCGATTGAACAAGGCATAAATACGCGAAGCATGCGTCCGCATCTTGCGTGATCGCATCCGACAGTCATTTGGGCAACGGGTACACGCGGAGAACACGTATATTAGCCTGTCATTAGGCAGCAGAGCCAAGCATTCGTGCTTGGACTCTGTGCCGCTCGCGTGATTTACCCGTTAAGCACAACGGACTGTCGGATACGATTACGCAGATGAGAGACGCATCATTCAAACATTTACAGCCCCGCTATGATCTCGCAGATGAGAGACGCCCGGTTAAAGGGTGTCATGAAGTAGTATGCGTCCGCAATATCGGAAAGCTTGCGCGCAAGCTCCAGCGAGATCTCCACTGCGACAGCCTGTGCTGCTTCTCTGGACATATCCGGATCATACTTTGTCAGGATCTCCTCTGGGATATTGATACCCGCCATCTCATTGTGCAGAAACATCGCATTTTTATAGCTCACAAGCGGCATGATGCCACAGCAGATCTTTGCCCGCCCCTTCAGTGCCTCTCTGATATAGGCGATCCTCGCCACATCCTCGTCCGAATAGATGGGCTGGGTCAGAAAATACTCACATCCCGCTTCGATCTTTTTCTCCATGCGGCGGATGATCGCATCCGGGTTCGCACCGTGGTAATTCAGTGCTCCGCCAAAATGAAGCGGATCGTCTGCATACAATTCCTCGTTCATATGTCCGACATACTCCATGAGGCGGATGGAATTCATGTCAAACACACCGGAGATCGTTCCCCGCGCGTCCCTTGCTACCGGATCACCTGTCACGATCAGCAGCTGTCGGATATCGTTCATATGATCTCCCATCAGCATGCCGCGCAGACCAATGATATTGCGGTCACGGCAGGCGACATGAGGCATCACCGGAATTCCCACCTCGCGGATCATCTTTGCCGCCAGTGCACCGGCATCCATACGTGCCCGCGCCATCGGTGAATCGGACAGTGTCAACAGATCTGCCCCCGCTTTTGCCAGTTTTTCCGCACCCGAAAGCACCTTTGTGATGTCTCCGTTAAAAGGCGGATCCAGCTCTACGATCACCGGTTTCCCACCGCTCATCAGCTTGTCCAGAAATGTATTTGATGTCTGTGCATCCGATGGCGTGAACAAAGTCGTTGCCACATCCACGCGCGGCGGCAGGGAAACGACCCGCTTGTCCCCGCGCTCCACACCTTCCAAAGCCTGCACCAGATCTCTGATATACCCCGGTGTCGTTCCACAGCAGCCACCGATGATATCCACACCCTGCGCTGCGATCTCCACACTTTTTTTCACGAAATACTGCTCATTTTCCGTATAGATCGTCCTGCCGCGCAGGGTCAGCGGATAGCCCGCATTGGGCAGCGCACTCAAAAATTTATGGCAGAAAAGCGGCTGCGCCTGCAATAGTTGCAGAAGGTGACCTGCCTCCACACCACAATTATATCCAAAAGCATCGATCGCATCCGCATCCGCTGCTGCCATGCTCTCGTTGATACGCCGAACGGAAAGCCCGGCTCTCGTATAACCACTCTTATCAAATGTAAACTGCACAAGCACAAAAGCATCGGTGCAGCGTTCCTTCACATATTCTGCCAGCTGTTTTACATACTTGTCATCCCTCTGGGACTCAAACACAAACACGGATGCCCCGCAATCAAGAAACACATCACACATCTGTCTGTAGTCATCCAGAACCTCCGACGTGCTCTGCTCCTCCAATTCCCCGATGGGCCCGAAATCCGCCGCGATAAAAATATCCTCTTCACACCCGGTTTCCTCGCGAAACTTTTGAACCGCAGATTCTGCAATTGCATAACCCTTTCGCAGTCCCTCCAGCCGCTGTGACCTATCCGGAAAAAAGACCGGATTGGTTGCAAACGTATTTGTCCGCAGCAGTCTGGCACCGGCATGTAAATATTCTAAATGAATATCCTGAATACGCTCCGGATGCAGCAGGTTTTCCTGTTCCGGAAAAGTGACCGCATCCCCGTATTTTTTTTCATAGTAGGTGCCCATTGCGCCGTCTGTGACCAGGCGGCGCCCACGCAGATATTCCTTTAAGCTCATAATTTCTCCTAACGCATTTTTATTCGTTTTATTTTACCCTTTCTTTAATATTTTTACAAGCCGTTTTAACGCCCGCAGTGTATATTGCAGTTCCGCCACAGTCGTATCCCTTCCCAGCGTCATACGGATACATGAATACGCCTGCGCATCCGAAAGTCCTACCGCTTTGAGCACATGCGACGGTTCTGCCGATGCACTGTTGCACGCGCTTCCCGCAGAGACACAGATGCCCTCCTCATCCAGAAGCAGCACCAGATTGGAAGCTTCGATACCCTGAAAACAAATGTTGAGATTTCCCGGAAGCCGGTGCTCAAAGCTGCCTACCAGATATGCGCCCGGTATCTCCGTGCAGATGTGATGGATCATGCGGTCACGCAGGAACTGCTCTCTGGAAGCAGTTTCCTCCATGTGCTGAAAGCTCAGTTCGGCCGCCTTCGCCATACCAACGATTCCCGGTACATTTTCGGTTCCCGCGCGTCTGCCGCTCTCCTGTGCGCCGCCGTGGATCATGCTCTCCGTGCGCAGTCCCTGCTTCATGTAAAGGAATCCACAGCCTTTTGGTCCATAGAATTTATGGCCGCTGGCACTGAGCATATGCACGTTCCAGTCCTCCACGTCAATGGGAATCTGCCCGTAGGCCTGCACCGCATCCGTGTGGAACAGGATTCCCCTGCGCTTCGCGATCTCACCGATCGCTTTCATATCCTGTATCGTTCCGATCTCATTATTTGCACACATGATCGAGATCAGCACCGTATCCGGACGGATGGCGTGCTCCAACTGTTCCAAAGAGATGCGTCCGTCCCGATCAACGGAAAGCTCCGTCACCTCAAAACCTCTATTTTTCAAATATTCACATGTATTTCCGATCGCATGGTGCTCGATCTTTGTCGTGATCATATGCCTTCCAAAGCCGCTGTACGCCTCCATCGTGGATTTCAACGCCCAGTTATCGCTCTCCGTACCGCCGGATGTAAAATAAATTTCCGCGGGCTGCACACGCAGCGTGTCCGCGATCGTGCATCTGGCATTCTCCACCGCTTCTCTGCTTTTCTGCCCGAATTCATAGGGCGTGGAAGCATTCCCATAGCGCCGGTTATAATAAGGCTCCATCGCTGCCCGCACCTCCGGTGCAGTAGGCGTGGTAGCTGCATGATCCAGATAAATCATATTCCTTCTCCCTTCCGGTCTGTCTGTTGTCACCATTCTGCCGGTCTGTCGGTTCTAAGCACGCCGCTCGTCTCATACACTGAAAAGAATCTATTATTTACAGGCAGCGCACTCGGATATGAACATGATGAAATGGAAAAACCATCCACTTTTTACCGGGACGATCATTCTGACCGTAACGGGACTTGCCAGCAGAGTCATTGGGTTTTTATATAGGATATTCCTCTCCCATACGATCGGTGCAGCCGGACTTGGTATCTATCAGCTCGTTTTTCCGATCCTTGCCCTGTGTCTGGCACTCTGCACCGGAGGCATTCAGACCGCCATCTCGAAATTCACCGCGGAATACGACGGGCTCACACCACTGGGATGCGGGATCTGTATCTGTATGGCACTCTCAGCAGGATGCGCATTCGTATTATATCGGCATGCGCCATGGCTGGCTGCACACATTGTATGTGAGACCGCCTGTGAACCGCTTTTGCGCATTATCAGTCTCTCCCTGCCCTTTGCCTGTCTGCACGCCTGTTTTAACGGCTATTATTACGGAAAAAATAAGACCGCGATACCCGCGCTTTCCCAGCTCTTTGAGCAGGTCGTCCGGGTATTCTCGGTCTATCTGTTTTATCTGATCCAAACAGAAAAAGCGGCGGCGATGACGCCGGCGCTTGCCATGTGGGGAACCGTATGCGGTGAGATTGCTGCTGCCCTGTTTTGTCTCACAACGTTTCGCTTTCAACGCATCCGCCTTTCACTCCCCGTCACGAAGCGGTTGATCTGTTTTGCCGCGCCGCTCACCGGCAGTCGTGTGACCCTCAATCTGTTTACCAGTGCAGAAGCCATCCTCATCCCGTCTGCGCTGACTGCCTTCGGCTGTGACCGCTCCAATGCCCTCTCTGTCTTTGGAACGCTGACCGGAATGGCAATGCCTGTGATCATGCTGCCCACGGTTCTGACCGGATCGCTTTCCGTCCTGTTATTGCCCGCCATATCCGAGGCTGCGGTCAAGGGCGACCGGAAGCAAATCTCACAGACCATTCGACGCACGGTGGAACTCTGCGTGATCCTGGGGCTTGGCTGTACACTCGCATTTTTGCTCTTTGGACACTTTGTCGGCAGCCTTCTGTTTGGCAGTGAGCTGGCAGGTTCCTACATCGTAAGTCTCGGCTTTATGTGCCCATTTTTGTTTCTGACGGGAACACTCAGCAGCATTCTGCACGGTCTGGATCTGACACTGTACACCTTCCTCCTCAATCTGCTCGGATGCGGCATACGGCTCTTTGCCATCTATGTTCTGGTTCCGCACTTCGGGCTGTACGTCTATCTGTGGAGCATGCTGGTCAGCCAGATCATTCAGGCAGCCGCCTATCTGTGGATTCTGGTACGTGTTGGAAAATCAGGCAAAAAAATCCGTTCTCCCGGCTGATACGCTTCGGTATTCCTGTCAAGTTCCTTTCAGCATGAGAAACGCGCCGAGATTACCTCTCCGCCCGCCTGTAAAACGGTGCGAAAACAGATTCTGCGGATTGCAGCAGGTGCACAGATCTGTGACCTGCAAATGCTCCGGCAGAATGCCCGCATCGAGCAGCACTCTGCGATTTGCCTCCCACAGATTCAGCTGATACTTATCCGCTGTCGTCGGATACAACAGTTTCGCACCGGCCCCGGGAAATGTCTCTGAAAACTGTTCCGCCACATCCGCACTCACCTCATAGCAGCTCTGGCAGATACTGGGGCCGATCGCACACAATACCTCCTGCGGCCGGCTGCCAAAGGCATCCGCCATCGCGCGTAGTGTCACTTCTCCCATGCGCGCCACCGTACCACGCCAGCCGGAATGGGATAATCCGATAACCCGATGTACCGGATCCACAAAATAAAGCGGCACACAATCCGCATAAAAAGTGCCGAGCAAAACGCCCGGCTCATCTGTGATCAGCCCGTCCACATCCGCCCAGGTCAGCGGTCTCGTCACGCCTGCGCCACCATCTGAAGCTGTCACTCTGCGCACATTTGTCGTATGTGTCTGCATGGAGCAGACGATCTGCTCCGGTGACACGCCAAAGGCTTCTGCCACACGCCGGAAATTTTCCCGCACAGCCGCCTCATCGTCACCTCTCGTAAAACTCAGATTCAGGCTGCTCCACTCACCGCCGCTCACGCCGCCCACCCGCGTCGTAAAGCCGTGCGCGATACATGCACACTGTGCCAGCATCGGAAACTGCAGCATCGGCAGTTCCGCTCCCGAAGCAAGACGCACATACTGCTCCCGCATCACCGGTTCCTTTTTTGATCCCTCTTCCCATGTACGCTTCCATGGGAACAGTTGATATGTCTTTTCCATTTTCTATATTCCTGCCTAACCCAAAAAATCAAAGGCGTTCTGATACAACGTGACCGAAAGGTCTTCCTCGCCCAAAACTGCCACCACATCAAAACGCACCGGTGTCGTTTCCCCGTATCCGAAGCGCCGCAGATAATAGAGCGCCACCCGGGAGATGATACGCTGTTTGCGCACATCCACTGCCTCCTCCGGCAGTCCGTTCGCGCCGCGGTTGCGGTATTTGACCTCTATAAAAACAAGATAACCGCCCTCTCGCGCCACAACGTCGATCTCGCCGCTGCGACAGCGAAAATTGCGTTCCAATACCATATAACCGTGCTTTTCCAGCCATTCACAGACAAACGCTTCCTTGTCTGCACCGATCTGTCTTTTGTTTGTTCTCTGCAAAATACCTCCTGATCTTACACACCCGCTCCGGAATGATCCCGGATTTCCATCTATCTGCCAAGCTTTGCCCGGATCTTGTCCATGTCATTGACAAAGACCAGGATCTCCGCCACTACCTCGTAGAGCTCCGGCGGTATCATATCGCCGATCTCCAGCCGTGAGAGCGTGTCTGCCAGCTTGCCATCCTTGTAGGTCGGAACATCCGCCTCCTTCGCCGTCTCGATGATGCGCTCCGCCACGGCGCCTTTTCCGGTAGCAAGGATCTTCGGTGCCGCATCTCCCGGCATATAGGCAAGCGCAACCGCTGTTTTTGCCTTTTCACCTGTCTGTTTTTTGAACTGATCAGCCATTTCCTGCTCCCTTCCTGTATCTGCCTTCTCCTGCCCTTGTCATTTATGCCCTCACATCAAAGGAATACCGGTGCACGACACCGGCACTGCCGCCGCCCGGCAGATCCTTTTTCAGAAAATCTTCCACAAAATCAATATTTTTCGCCTCGTTGCTCACAGTGATCGTCGTGTTGTAGCCGAGCGCTGTCAGCTTCGCGTCAAGAATCGGCAGATATTTCTGCACCAGTTCAAAGCTCGCGTCATCCGAAAAAGAAAAATTTGTATCGACTGCCTTGCCCTTCATTTTCACATAGACATCCGTGGAACCGAGATGTTCCATATCAAGATGCAAAAACGCGGACAGTTCACCGTTTTCCTCACGCGGCTTCCGCTTATTCGTGTAAACATACAGGTCTCCGTTTGCGTTCTGCCCATTCAGTTTGAGCGGAATCTGCACATAATTGTAAATATGGTTGACCTCATTCATAAACTCCATATTTCCACGAATCTGCTCCGTGCTGCGCGCCAGCGGTGACTGTTCGTTCCCGGTTGCCTTGAGCACCTTGTCGATCTGCTCCATCTGACGGTTCAGCCGTCCATACAGTTCGGATATCCGATCCTTTTCTTTTAAATCCTGCGGTTGTACCAGCCACTGCTCCTCCATCACACGATTTAAAAGACTCCGGTAGCCCTTCTGCGAAAACAGATCCTTTACGTCGTCAGGCTCCAGACTGTCCTGACGCAATACCAGTTCACGATCGATAAAGTCAAGCAGCTGTCTCGCGGTCAGATTACGGTTTAGCACGCCATCCTCATCAAACACTGCTTCATTTTCCGCCAGATTTCCGATGCTTCGCAGCACATCCGAAAACGCTTCCTCTGTCGGGGCATCAAAGATCGCACCGATCTGATCAGGCATATAGACCGTCGTCTGCGGCTGTTGCACCGATGCCTCGTCTCCCGCGATCTCCGACAAAAAAACGCCTGTTCCTTCCCCGGCCTCTGCCGCATCCAGCGGCGGAAGCTGAGATGTCTGAACTTCCATATCATTTTTGAGTGTCACCGGCAGATCCTCCGGCTGCTCCTGTGGCAGTACAACGGGCTCGGGCTCCAGCCCCTCCGTCAATATCCCGAGAAGTTCCGTATTCATCTGCACCAGATGCGCAACATCAGCTGTCTGCGTCTCCAAAAACTGTGGCAGCTGCTCCATAAAATCATTCATCTGTCCCAGCAGCATATGTGTATCATTCTGATAATTCTCAAACTGGGCGGCAAGCTGCGGGGTAACCGGGATCTCCAGCCGCGTCATCTGCACAATGGTATTCACGTTGACGGTATCGTTTGCCGCTACAACACGATGCATTTCCAGCAGCGCATCCGCATGGATCGGCAGCTGCTCCTTCATCATGGAGTTTACCATCTCCAGGTTCCGTTCATTTGCCGGCAGACCGGCTGCATCAAGCGCGCGCATCAATGTCGGATTTGCTGTCCCACTGCCCATATAGGGCCGAATGGATACGGTGCCTCCCTCGTTCGCCTTTACCTGAAAAAACATAGATTGCCCCTGAACAAGCTTTGGCGCATGACTGTCCAGTCTGGCGTGGATATTCTGTCCGTTTTCCAGACTGAGGATCACATTCGCGCCCTTGACATAAGACACATTTCCCTCAAATATGCTGCCCGGTGCCAACTCCTTGATAGAGGCTGTCAGGCTGGATACCGCCGTAGTCGGAACCGGTGTTCCAACCGCCTGTCCGGCATTTTTATTGTATTGTCCGACATAGGAAATCTGCATACATTCTACCTCTGTCCTAAATAAAATTCCTTATAAACGACTGTCGGTGGATCGGTGTTGCCCCCAGTTTCTTCAACGCCTCAATGTGCGCTGCTGAACCATAGCCTTTGTTTTCCGCAAATGCATATCCGGGATACTCCATGTCATAGTCTACCATCATCCGGTCCCTTGTCACCTTGGCAACGATGCTCGCGGCACCGATGGAAATACTCTTTGCATCACCTTTGATGATCGGAACCTGTGGGATATCCACCTGTGGGATCGTCACTGCATCGTTTAATAATATATCGGGTGTCACTCCCAGATTCTTGATAGCCTCCCGCATCGCTTCGTAGGTTGCCTGCAGAATATTGATCTCATCGATCCGCTGCGGCGATGCCTGTCCGAGACCAACCGCAACCGCCTGTTCCATGATGACATCATAGAGCTCCTCACGCTTTGCAGCGGATAGCTTTTTTGAGTCGTTGATATAAAGGATCTCACAATTTTTCGGAAGGATCACCGCACCCGCTACGACAGGTCCTGCCAGAGGGCCTCTTCCCACCTCATCGATCCCGCAGATCAATGCCGCATCCGGATATTTGCGCTCATACTCCTGCAGTGCATAGATCCGCTTCTTTTCCGCCTCCAGCTTTTGCAGCCGTTTTTTTGCCTGCTCCACCAGTTTTTGAACCCCGGCGCGCGCATCCGGCTCATATTCTTCGATAAAAAAAGGCAGAGAGGTATCCTCTGCTGCCTGCAATTCTTCTTTGATCAGTCCGATCTTTTTCTCTGTCGTCATAAACATTCCCTCATCTCTATTTGATCAGCCCGAAATCCGGTCTGAGACGGATCCACACATTTCCCTTGATCTGACTCTTTGAGACCGCTGCCACATCCGGATCACGGCTGTCACTGCTGTTATTCCGGTTATCGCCCAGCACAAAATATTCGTCTTTGCCCAGTGTGATCCCATCCTCTGCAATACCGGGATCTTCTATCACTTCTTTACCGTAATCCTCCTCCAGCAGTTCCTCATTGATAAAGATCTGTCCATCCTTATCGATCCGCACGGTCTCACCCGGCAGGCCGATCACCCGCTTGATATAGTCGGTATCGGTATCATAGGCGTACTTGAACACAATAATATCAAATCGGTCAAGATTTCTGACACGGTAAGTGAATTTGTTGATCAATACGCGGTCCTGATCCTGTAAAGTATCATTCATGGACGGTCCGTCCACCTCTACCTGCCCCACAACGAAATGTCCCATCAAAAACGCCATTCCAAAGATCAGCAGTATATAAAGGGCGAGTCCCAGCAGACTCTTTGCCATATTTTTCATGCGTCATACTCCTCCGGCTTTTCCAGTGTAATGCGTCCGATCGTACCGGAGCGAAATTCATCCAGAACCAATGCCGCCGCCTTGGAGAGATCCGGCTCCCCACCCTTTTTGATACAGGCACGATTTGCAGCGATCCCCTCAAGCACCGCCAGCGCGTCATCACACGCTTCCAGTGAATACCGTTCACACAATGCATCCGCATAATCCTTCTGCAGATATCTGATCAGTTCCAGACTCATCTCGTCAATATTTAAGATCTCATCCTTGATGGAACCGATCAGTGCCAGTTTCAGTCCAACACTCTGATCCTCAAATTTCGGCCAGAGAATACCGGGCGTATCCAGAAGCTCCACGCTCTTATTCAGACGGATCCACTGCTTTCCTTTTGTGACACCGGGCTTATTTCCGGTCTTTGCACACGCCTTTCCGGCAAAGGAATTGATAAATGTGGATTTTCCCACATTCGGAATACCTACCACCATCGCACGCACCGGACGGTTTTTGATACCGCGGTGTCTGTCTCGTTCGATCTTTTCCTTGCACGCGTCGAGGATCACCGCGTTTACCGGCTTCATCTGAGCCTTGCTGCGGGCATCCATACGCACTACAAAATAGCCTTTTTTCTCAAAAAATGCCATCCACGCCTGATTCTGCCTTTCGTCCGCCAGATCCGCCTTGTTCAGCAGGATCAGCCGTGCCTTATTTTTTCCAAGCTCATCAATATCGGGATTGCGACTGCTCATGGGAATACGCGCATCCACCAGCTCGATCACGAGATCTACCAGCTTGATATCTTCCTGCATCTGTCGTTTTGCCTTGGTCATATGACCGGGGTACCATTGAAACTGCATGCCTTCCTCCTCATCTATTCTACAAAACCTGCATCAGAAATCGGCAACAGCTTAAACCATACCTTTCCGATGATATAATCTGATCTTACATTTCCGATATTGGCGAAACGGCTGTCCTCACTTCCGCCGGGATTATCGCCCATCACAAAGCATTCATCTGCCTCCAGTGTGATCTTTTCTGCTGCCACACCCGGATCTGAGATCGTGCCCGAAAAATGAACTTTCTCCGAAGGTGCTCCGTTGACATAGATCACACCGTCAATGATCTGAACTGTATCTCCTCCTGCAGCGATCACACGCTTGATATAATAATGCGACTTTTCATTGCCGTTCGGCAGAAAGACAATGACATCACCGATCTTCGGCTTGCTGACCTTGTAAATAAAACGATTGATCAGTACCTGATCGCCATCCTGAAGTTGATCACTCATGGACTGACCGACCACCGTCGTGCGCACGCCTACAAAGTAGACACACACACCTGCGATCGCCACTGTGATGGCAATCTCCAAGATCCAGATCGCGATCTCCCGGAGCAGAGGGATATTCAGCTCCCGCTTCTTTTTTCTGAAATTCAATCCTTTGCTGCGTCGTGCCATGACCTGCCTCCTAATCGCATGATCTATTCAGACCTCATGTGCTTGAATAGATCATATCACAAAATAAAGAAAGGGACAAATACCTTTGTACTTGTCCCTCCGCTCTTTACACAGTTTTTATTTAACCAGCTCTTTTACCTTAGCTGCCTTACCTACACGACCGCGTAAGTAGTTCAGTTTCGCACGGCGTACCTTACCGCGACGGACAACCTCGATCTTCTCTACGTTAGGAGAATGTAAAGGCCAAGTCTTCTCAACACCAACACCGTTGGATAACTTTCTTACGGTGAAAGTCTCGCGGTTGCTGCTGCCCTGTCTCTTTAATACGGTTCCCTCGAATACCTGGATACGCTCACGGTTTCCCTCGATGATCTTTCCGTAAACCTTTACGGTATCACCTACGTTGAACTCGGGGATCTGCTCTTTCATCTGAGCTGACTCAATGTTCTTGATGATTTCTGTGTTATTCATTTTTGTGACCTCCTATTATTTTGATGTTCTTAGAACGCGTCCATGTACTCCTGACATGACTTTCAATCCCAGAGGACCATCGCCTTTTTTCACAACAGATAGATTTTATCAGATTGCGCTATCGTTTGCAAGTGGTTTTTTCGCTTTTTTGCACTTCTTTTGACGCTTTGATACGTCTTCCGGTCATTTTCTTTATCTGCGGACGTCATCATACCCTTTTTCAAATTGCTCACAATATTCTTCGTATGTCATAGACACCACCACCTTCTGGTATTATCATACCACGATCCGATGCAAAGAGATGTCGTTTTTTGTAGAAAATTTTATATTTTATTTAAGCTGGCTTCATTTCAGATAATATCTTCTGAATTTCAATAATGTCAATCGGATGCAGCCGTCCACGTTTCCTGCGAAAGTCTGTCTCTTGCAGCTTTAGACGCTTAGCAAGTCTTACTGTTGATGGATAATCCAGTCCTGCTTCCTTCCATTTCTTTATTGAATATTCGCCTGTATATCCCTCTCTGGGTGCATGTTTTGTAATCTTAGTAACAAGCACCGGATACATTTCTTTATTTTCTAAAACTAAAACCGGTCTATCACTCACCTGATCCGGTTTGTCCTCATACGCAAAGGAAGCCATCCATATTTCCCATTTATTCGGCATCATCGTCATCCCATCCTTTCGGTATCACAAGCGTTCCATCCGGCATACGATGCCCGGACTCTGCTTCATCATACATCCATGTAGGTATATGAAACGTATCCAATGGTGATTGCTTCTTAAAAAATTCTTTTATACACTCTTTTGGAATCAGATGATTTCCACCTCTTTTGTATAGTTGCTTCCATGGTGTTCCATTGTCATGTGTTTTATTGACCAGTTCCGTCGTAGAGTATTTTCCATAGTAATTAAAAACATCTATGAGCGTATTTAATTCATCATCACTAAAATTATTTACATTGTAAGAATCAGAAACATAATCAATGTTATTTTTTCCGTTTTCCTTATATTTCTTATAAATAGAAGGTAGCACAGGTCCCAAGTCCCATGCCTCGAAATCTTCTTCAAAAAGAGGCTTATCAAAGCGCGCCATATACCAAGCCTGCGCAAAATATAACAACTTATTGATGCGCAAATTTGTTATCGTATCATTCTCATCACTCTGCGCCAGTTCAATGAAAAAATCTGCTACATCTGCTGCTTTCGTCATGATCATCACCTCTCTACCAATAAATCATTTCGTTTTCAGATATTTAAACGCTCCAAAAATCTTATCATAAGCATTCTCATTATTCACATCAACCAATAACTCCACTTTACAAACCACCCTTTTCACGCCCCAATATCTCTGTGTAAATTCCTCCGGCATATCTGCTACTAATGTACCATCTTCCAATTCTTCATAATCCAAATCATACAACGGATGTGTAAAACAATAATAATTTGCAGGGGACACACCTGTTGGTAAATTCTTGATATCTTCATATTCAAACTTGGCAAGTTCTAATCTTGGTTCATTTGTTTCAAAACATTCATACGGATCATACAGTAGAATTTCGAGAACATATATGGGGCCATCTCTCCATCCATTTTCTAACACTTCATCCTGCATATCCTGAAAGAGTAGAAACAGTTGCCTCGTATTCCATCCCCAATAATCTGAATCTGATTTATATCTCAAAAATTTAGGTGACATTAAATCAAACTCTTTTTTCTCGTTTACCATTAGCTTACAAAATTCTATCAGATTATTGACATTCTCATGAGTCTTGTTTACAACTTCAAATGCATTATGTATATTTTCACCCAAATTCATAGTAATCCTCCCGTATTAGCGTGTCGAAGTCAAAAGAAAAATTATAATTATGTGACGGTAGATCAAAATGCCAGTAATCTGTATTAGAAATATCCTGCATATCCATTTTAAAGTCAGTGAACCGGGAAAATCCTTTTTTCTCCAGTAACTCAATGAGATCTGATACTATCAATTGCTCAAAGTCATTTAAGTCTGTTAACTTTTTGAGTTGAACTAATATCTCCTGCCATGAAAGATACCCTAATTGAACACCATCAACAGTTTTTACATTTTTAATTGTTTTCACGCATGCAGAATCATCCGCTAACAAAAGCAATAATTTCTTTTTATCCGAACCGACCGCACGCAAAACTCTGGCTTCTCTACTTAATTGATTATTCGAATTTTCGGCAGAAATATCCTCCATGTTTTTCTCATCTTCTGAAGAAAGACCACTGTAATATTTTACCTCAATTCCGATAATCACAGAAGGAAAATCCATTTGTACATCTAATTCTATGCTTTTACCGTTCACATTAACTTTCTTCCAAAGGAACAAGTTCTGATCCCAGTAGTCTGCATGGATTTCATCTATGAAACTCTGTAATTCTACAGGACGTATGGAGTTCTTTAAAATATTTTTCATTCCCTTGTCAAATGGAATATATCGTAAACTACCAAAGAAATTCCCGGTCAATTCATCTTCGCTTAATTCCGATAGATTTGTATTTTGCCTATTCACCTTTCCGCTTATTTCAGCAATCATACTGTTTTTCTCTTATCTCCTATTTTTCTGATATGCGAATCATAAAAACAGCTAAACTCCACGCTAAGCACCTCTATGAAATATAATAATATTATAACCCTACTAATTTTATTTTACAATTATCGTTTTTCCTCTGTCAGCTTTTTCCCAAGCAGTGCCTGTTCTTTTTCGGTCAGTTGTGCCTTCTCCAACAGGTCCGGACGACGCTCGGCAGTGCGAAGGATGGACTGCTCCCTGCGCCACGCATCCACCTTGGCGTGGTCACCGGACAGAAGGATCGCAGGTACTTTCTTGCCGTTCCACTCCTCCGGGCGGGAATACTGGGGATATTCCAGCAGATTGCCCTCTAAAGATTCCGTGCTGCCTGACTCATCGTTCGTGAGTACGCCGGGCACCATACGGCTGATGGCATCCACCATGACCATCGCCGGAAGCTCGCCACCGGTGAGCACATAATCCCCGATGGAAACATAGTCCGTCACGATCTCCTCCAGCACACGCTCATCGATGCCCTCATAATGTCCGCACAGCAGGATCAGGTCTTTTTCCAGTGCCAGTTCCTTTGCCTGCGGCTGTGAAAAAATACCGCCCTGCGGAGTCAGATAAACGGTGCGGGGTTTATAGCCAATACGCTCTACAACAGACTTCCACGCATCGTACACCGGCTGCGCCTGCATGACCATGCCCGCGCCTCCGCCGTAAGGGTAATCGTCTACTTTTTTATGCTTGTCCAGTGTATAATCGCGGATATTGATGCAGTCGATCGTCACGAGCCCTTTGTCAGCGGCCCGACCGATAATGCTTGTATTCAAGCCCTCCGCCACCATATCCGGAAATAATGTCAATATATGAAAGTTCATGGTTTATTCCTTTTTGTTCAGATCACGTAATCCCGGCAACAGATGGAGCGTCACATACCCTTCCTCCACATTGACCTCCTGCACGCAGTCATGGATGGCAGGCACCAGCAGTTCCTCGCCGTCTGCGCCTTTGATCACATATACATCATTTGCGCCCGTGGTGAGCACGTCTGTCAGCGTGCCAAGCTCCTCGCCCTCATCGCTCTTTGCGGTCAGTCCGATAAGATCTGCCACAAAATACTCATCTTCTTCCAGTTCAACTGCATTTTCGCGCGTCACGTAGAGATTACATTTTTTGTACTGTTCAATATCGTTGATATTATCGTAATGCTTGAATTTGACGATGACGAGTTTTTTAAAATAGCGGACGCGCTCCACCTCCAGATGAAGATATTTTCCCTCTTTTGTGAGCAGTTCCACTTCCTCCAGATCATCGTAGCGTGACGGGTCATCCGTGGTCGGAAAAACCTTGACCTCGCCGCGCAGTCCGTGTGTATCTAAAATTGCGCCGACCTGTAGCAAATTTTCCATGTTATCATGTTTCCTTTCTTCTCAATATCTGTTGTGGCAGACAAGGCAAGCAGCGTAATCTCCCACGACTTTTGCACGAGGAAGTGCGAGCGTATAATCAATCTACCGCCATCAAAAACATAAGGCGAAAGGCTATGTGTGCGAAGGACACATCGAGCCCGAGCCGAAGGGACAGCGAGGCATCCGAGTGCAATCGGAGCGGGAGATCACGCGCTTGCCCTTGATATATAAGAAAACGCATACTCATCAGAAGTATGCGTTTCATGGCTACTGCATGATATCCACAATAACCTTCTTTTCACTTTTTGAGGCTGCCGCCTTCACAACAGAACGGATTGCTTTCGCAATACGACCCTGCTTACCGATTACCTTGCCCATGTCGGACTGTGCAACGCGCAGCTCCACAACGATGGATTTATCGGTTTCTGTCTCAGTGACTGTGACCTGATCCGGGTAATCGACCAAGGCTTTTGCGATGACTTCCACTAATTCCTTCATAGGTCTACCTCACTTATTTCTCGATACCAGCTAACTTGAAAATCTTTGCAACAGTCTCGGTAGGCTGAGCGCCGTTTGCTAACCACTTCTTAGCTGCCTCTGCATCTACATGATACTCACTGGGGTCCTTTGTAGGATCATAAGTTCCGATCTCATCGATGCTCTGACCGTTACGAGCGGTTCTTGAATCTGCAACAACGATTCTATAGAAAGGAGCCTTCTTCTGTCCTAATCTCTTTAATCTGATCTTTACTGCCATTTCGTTTCACCTCCTTGAAATTTTCATTTTATCTATGGTTAAAACGGGAACTTAAATCTTCCCATTTTACCGCCTCTGCCCTTCATCATTCCCGGCATCTGCTTCATCATCTTGCGCGCCTGCTCAAACTGCTTGACCAGACGGTTGACTTCTGATATATCCACACCGGCGCCGTTTGCGATACGGCGTTTTCTGCTGGGATTTAGCACATTCGGGTTTGCCCGCTCCTGGGGCGTCATGGAATAGATGATCGCCTCGATGCGTGCCATCTTTTTCTCATCCATGGCATTCTCGATCTCCGCCATCTGTGCACCGCCCATGCCTGGCATCATGCCAAGCACGCTGGAAAGACCGCCCATCTTTTTCATCTGGTTCATGGACTCCAGATAATCATCAAAGGAGAACTCCGCTTTTTTCAGACGCTGCTCCATCTCCTTTGCCTTGTCCGCATCCATCTGCGCCTCCGCCTTCTCGATCAGCGTCAGCACATCACCCATACCTAAGATACGGGATGCCATACGGTCGGGATAAAACTGCTCCAGATCGGAGAGCTTCTCACCCATGCCGACGTAAAGGATCGGTTTTCCGGTCACTGCCCGGATAGAAAGTGCTGCACCACCTCTGGTGTCACCATCCAGCTTTGTCAGGATCACACCGTCGATGCCGATCGTCTCGTCAAAGGTCTTTGCCACGTTGACCGCATCCTGACCGGTCATCGCGTCCACAACGAGGATCGTCTGTGCCACATCCACATGTTCTTTGATGGAAACAAGTTCCGCCATCATGTCCTCATCCACATGAAGACGTCCGGCTGTATCTAAGATGACTAAGTTAAAGTCATTCTTATTCGCATGCTCGATCGCCGCCTTGGCAATGTCCACCGGAGAATTTTTATCTCCCATGGAAAAGACTTCCACGCCCTGCTTTTCACCGTTGATCTGCAGCTGTTCAATGGCTGCCGGACGGTACACATCGCAGGCAACCAGCAGCGGTTTTTTGCCCTTCTGCTTGAACTTTCCTGCCAGCTTTGCAGTGGTCGTCGTCTTACCGGCTCCCTGAAGACCTGCCATCATGATGACTGTGATCTCCTTGCCGGGGCGAAGCGCGATCTCCGTCGTCTCGGAACCCATGAGTGCGGTCATCTCCTCATTTACGATCTTGATGACCATCTGTCCCGGGTTCAAGCCGTTCATCACGTCGGAGCCGATTGCCCGCTCCTGCACGGTTTTCGTGAACTGCTTAACGACTTTAAAATTAACATCTGCCTCCAGAAGCGCCATCTTGACTTCCTTTAAAGCAACCTTTACGTCCTCCTCCGTCAAGCGCCCTTTGCTGCGCAGATTCTTGAACACATTTTGAAGTTTTTCTGATAAACCGTCAAATGCCATACGTTATAATTCCTTTATGATCTCGCCGGAGATCTGTTTGATCTCCGTAAGCAAATATTCCTCATGACTCTGC
Organism: bacterium; assembly: GCA_004562765.1. GTDB lineage: Bacteria > Bacillota > Clostridia > Lachnospirales > Lachnospiraceae > W0P33-017. Next base: position 37,068 of record SFRL01000017.1, read on the forward strand.
TCATACGCTTCCGCTCTCTGCTGAATGCTCACTGCCTTTTCACGAAGCTCTAAAAATCGCTCCATGAGATGCAGCTTGTTCTCGTATTCCTCCAGCTTTTTCGTGGAGCGCTTGACGAGGTCAAACACTGCCTGTCTGGAAATATCCTGCTCCTCGGCGATCTCTCCGAGGGACAGATCATCAAACACAAAAGCCTCGAAGATCTTCTGCTGATGCTCATTTAAAAGCTCACCGTAAAAGTCATAAAGATATGTCTGCCTTACTTTCGGTTCCATTTCTGATGCCATAAGTTTTACACCTTTTCTCTCAAACCTTAGCTATCATACTACAAGAGAAAAGAGGTGTCAAGCATTTTTTCTTGTCACCTCTGAAATCTTTCTGCACAAAAAGAGCCCTCCGCATGACTGCAAAGAGCTCTCCATCTAATTTTTATACTTTATTTCTCCCACCCGTACACTTCCAGCTGTGTCAATGCCGGGAATGGTGACGGATCGTCTGCCTTCTTCATGTCGTGCATGGTCAGGCTTGTGATACGCTTCGGCGCAAAGGTGATCTCGTGGGGAAGTGTCTGCTTTTCCAGCTCCCAGTCAAGACTGCTGCCGTCGGAGAAGGAAAAACTCACCTGCGTCCACCAGTTGTCATGCGGAAAATCCGCACGGGTGTACATCACCAGCCGGTCGATCACAACCTCCCGCCCAAAGTCGATCGTGATCTGCGCGTCATCCTGCATATTGATACCCCAGGACGCATAGGGCCACTCACCGTGACTCTCGTTGGCAGTCACGCCATCGATGGCATTCTGCGCGGCAAACACTGCCTCCCCCCGCGTCTCCACATTGGCAGTGGCATGGGGAAAGCTGTTTGTCAGACCGTGCTGATCCCACACATTAAGTGCCAGATTACGATATTCCTTCTGCAGATAATCCGGATATTTTTTGAGCGTCAGAAGGTGCAGTTCCCCATCAAATGCACGGGGTGAAAGGTTCGTGCGCTTCTCCCCAAAGGGGATCTCATAGGTGAGGGTTCCGGTCAGATAGACGACAGATGTGCCACCCACATCATCCAACTGCAGCAGGTAATTTCCCGGAAATTCTCCCGGAATGACACGGATCACATCCCCGGGCTCGTAAGCCCCGGACCAGACCAGATGGATGTCCTCGCCGGTGCACTGCGCTCTTATATTTCCGAATTGATCTATTATTTCAATCTTATTCATTTAAAAGCTCCTTTTACTTATAGCCAAAATTCGGAATCTCCCCCCAGCGCTGTCTGAAATAGTGCGCGGCCATCTTCGGCCTGCGCTCCCGCGTGAACAATCCCTTTTTGTTGCCGTCCACGCGCATGACACCCTGGATCGTTCCGAAATCCGCGAAGTTCCATACCTGCTCACCGATAAAGAACGACCGCTTGTCAAACTCGGCATTCTGGCGCTTGTAAAACTCTACCTGATATTCCTCGGAAAACATCTCGGGCACGCACTCATGAATGCCTGCAACGGCATCTGCACCGTACTCGGTGATCATAACCGGCTTGCCCTGCTTTTCCCAGAAATCCAGTTCCATATTCAGCGCATAGCAGGCTGCGTCCAGATCTCCTGACAGGTTGTACCAGCCGTAATAACGGTTGAAACATACCACATCCATCGAGCGCGTCACGATATCTTTTTCATAATTATTCTGACAGCACACAAAAGTCACCGGGCGGTTCGCCGGGTCAAGACTGTGCGTATATTCATACAGACCGTGCCAGTAATCGTAAGCCGCCTCCGGAAAATGCTCCGTATCCGGCTCATTTCCCATGGACCACATGACCACACAGGGATGGTTTTTATCCCGGGCGATCATGTCCTTCAGCACCTGTTTATGATGTTCCAGAATCGGATATTCATAGGGATTTTTTGCGCCGCCCGCATTGATGCCCACTGCCGGTGTCTCGTCAATAATGACGATTCCCTCCCGGTCACACAGCTCATACATCTCCTCTGCATAGGGATAATGGCTCGTGCGGAAGGAATTCGCATGCAGCCAGTGGATCAGGTTCACATCCTTCACATTCAGGCACTGATCAAGCCCTCTGCCATGGAAAGCACTATCCTCATGCTTACCAAAGCCCTTAAAATAAAAGGGTTCTCCGTTGATCAAAAACTGTGTGCCACGCACTTCTACCGTACGGATTCCGAACGGCTGCTCATATATATCATCACCGTATACAACACGCAGCGTATACAGATAAGGCTCACCGGGGTACGGATTCCAGAGCTTTGCCCGGGGAACTTTGATCTTTCCGTTCGCACCGACTGCCGATGCTGCGATCTGTCCCTCTGCGTCCAAAACATCCACCTGCACATCCGTATCCGTGGCCTCACCGCCCACCAGTATCTCATAGTTCACGATTCCATCTGTTCCGTCAATATCCGGTACGATCGTCACATCCTCGATATACGCCTTCGGCGTCGTGTAAATGCGCACCGGCCGATTCAGTCCTGCGTAGTTAAAGAAGTCAAAACCGGGCAGATTCTGCTTTTTCCGCCAGAGTTTTGCCGCCTCAACACTGGGCACGCCCGGATTATCCGAGCCGAAAAACGCCATGTCCTCATTGCCGATCGGGAGCGTACTGTTGTTGACCCGGTTGTCCACCGCGATCAAAAGCTCTGCCTCTGTCCCGGTCGTGACCAGATCCGTGATCTCCACTTCAAAAGGCAGAAAACCGCCTTTATGTGTTTTGATCAGACGGCCATCCAGATAGACTTTTGCGCTGTGTGTCACCGCATCCAGCCGCAGCACAAGCCGCTGCCCTTCAAAGAAACGCGGGATCCTGACCTTTCTCTCATAATACGCAAAACCGTAATGATTCCGGTACTCCGGCACATCCTTCTGATCATTATAAGATGCCGGCACAGCGATGGGCTCCGCTCCCGCAGGCATCGCACAGGTCTCTCCCGGTTCCGTATCATCACCCAGCTTAAAATTCCAAATACCCGCCAGATCAATGACTGCGCGGGCATCGTTTTCTCTCGGATATAGCATTGCTTTTCCTCCTCATCTATCATTTAATAAGGTATTTCATACGCCCCATCCTCCGTATCCGGAAGTCCCAGACCGTATGAAATAAAAATGTTTTTCAAAATCATCGCATGCAGATACGCGATCAGTCCGACGGAAATGAACAAAAACAGCCACTGCACAAAAATACCCAGTGCCAGCACACTCGCAGTGATCGCCAGCATGAGCAGTGTCCAGCCAAACTGCTTGACCGACATCATGAATGACAGGAAAAATATTTTTTTACAGTCCGCCTCGCACCGCGCCAGCACCGGAAAGAGATAAGTGAGCACCATAAGATATACAAACGCCAGAATGACAAACACGATCAGCATCGTCTTAGCCGCCGCGCTTTCCCGCATCTGATAGCAGATATAAAAATCTCCACCCAGCACCAGCCCGATCAGAAGCATGATCAGCCAGCAGATCGTGGACTGCTTAAAATTTTCCTTAAATGCCCGGAAAAAGGATTGAAAGATGCTTCCTTCCTTATCCTCTGCAAGCTTCAGCATGACATAATACAGTGCACTGGTGCTCGCTCCGATCGTGATGACCGGAAGGCTGCACACCGCCCACACCACTGTGAGCAGCAGCATATCCACAAGCTTTCCGATGAAATTCCACACGGGATTGTCAAAGCTGAAAATTGAATTCATTCCGATGTCCTCCTGTCATTTCCTGTCTACACATCCAGCACTGTTCCCACCAGCGTCTCACGGTTTTTATCAAATACGATCACATTTCCGTAGCCCAGACATCCATCCACCTCTATGAGATCTGTCGGCGAATTGACCTCCTCGTGGCAGATGCTGATCACATACTGCGCACCTGTTGCGCCAACCGTCAACCGCAGTGCCTCCGCTTGCCGGTCTTCGTAGGTAATGCGTTTCAGTGCGGAGATCACAGGCACTTTTTCTGTCTGTACATCCAGCGCTTCCTTGCTGATGACCGTGATCATGGATACAAACCCGTCTCCACTGGCATTTGCTACCAGCATATCATTTTCCTCAGCAAAATTATAGTACCGTGCCAGACGCGATCTGCCCTGCTCCACGCGCACCTGTTCACTCACAAACGCAAAGCGCGCTTTTGTCTTCGATCCTTCATAGATAAATTGCCGTTCTCCCGCCTGACGTACCGTTCCCTCCGGATTAAAATGAAAATACTGCTCATAGCTGTGAGCATCGCCGGTATACATTTCATCCACCAGCACGTAGATCTCCTGTGCCAGCGCGATCACCTTCCGTCGGATGAACACGCTGCCCTTCTGATCCATATAGCCGAGGTTTCCGGCTTCGATGTATTCCATATTTCCGACTTTTTTGTAATGGGGTTTCACCGCGGCAGCCAGCTTACTGCACTCCCAGGAATCCTTGTACACATAGAAGGGCTTTCCGTCCACGGTCACTGTGTTGTGGCTGGAAGGATCTTTGAACTGTCTGCGGTCCTCTCCGTTCACATAGGTAAAACGCCCCGCATCCATCAGCACATCCTCACCGTCCATCACCAGATCAATGTGCAATTTGTCTCCATGGCTGTGTCCCGCGCCAAGTGTTCCGCACATGAGGTGAAACATATCACTGTCCGGATTCCAGCCGCTTCGCAGCACCACATGACCGCTGTCAGGCATGCAGACAGATGTGTACTGCGGATCCTTCCGCTCCAGCTTTTTATATTCCTCATTTGCTGTCAGCCCCAGATCCCAGATACTTCCATAGTCCAGTTCCTTCACGGAAGCGGGCTTTAACTGTCCGTCCATAAACAGATATGCCGCCTCGCTCATGCGGTCGGACACATCCACATCATCGCTGTCGCCCATCATCAGCTCATGATCATTCGGACGCGCGAGCTTTCGGTTTGCCTGCGCCATCCGCTCTAAGCGCACCAACAGCGCCGGCGGCACCTCCAGACCGTTTCTCCTGCACAGGATGACCACATCCTGAAAACAGTGAAACACCTCATTGTGGTACATCGGGGACTGCTCCCAGTGCATGCCGTCCTCCATGATCTGCATCCGTGCCTGTGCCTCTAAATGTTCCAGTGCCACCTTTGCGTAACCCCGCGTTTTTTCGCTCTGGGGCAGCATCAGCGCAATGTCAAAAAGCCCGTGATTTTCAATCACGCCCCAGTTAGACATATAGCGGTAGGGCGAATCACAGGAAATGATATAATCCGCATGAACGATCATGTTGTCATAAAACCGGTCTAAAAACGCTTCCGTCACAGCCGGGCTGTCCTTGAAATAGCGAAGTGCTTTGTTCCAGTACTCCCCGCGGAAGCCTGCCTCCAGCGAGCGCCACGGACCTTGTTTATCTTCCTCCGTCAATGGCACACGTGCCATCCAGTCATCCGCCAGTTCCACGAAACATCTCGCGTATTTCTCGTCGCCGGTAAACTGATATGCCTGCCCCAGCGTGATAAAAAAACGATGCCGGTTGAAGGCCCAGACAAACTCCTGATCTCCCGCCGGATTGATGTGCCAATCCACCAGATCATCAAAATGGATTGGCACAAAGGTCCGCTCCAAATCCCACTTTAGATTAAACAAAAATGTTTTCTCACAGATATTGTCGGCGCTGGCGATCAGGTCAGACACATCCTCCGGCCAGCGCTCTCTGCAATACTGTGCGATCGCTTTTGCATCGTCCATAAAATAGCACGTATCCGGACGATCAAAAAATACTTCCTTCTTCATACTATTAATCCTTTTTACCAGTATTCGTTCCAGTCTGTATACAGGCGCATGAGCGCCTCCATGTAAAAATAATCTCCCCACGAATTACACTCATCCACACCGTAGTGATTGCAGGTGTTATAGGGTGAATGATTGGAGTAAGTGCTGTGGAGAACCAGTCCGTTCGAGCTCTTGCTGTCTTTCACTGCGTAATTGTCGCAGACTGATTTCAACAGCTTCTTCGCCAGCGATATGTAATAGGCGGCATCATCCGCCTCCAGATATCTGCTCATCTCCAGCATACCACATACTGCAATGGATGCGGAAGAGGAATCTCTCGGCTGGTCGTCGCCATCGGTAAACTCCAGATCCCAGAACGGTACGAGATCCTTCGGCAGATGCTCCAGAAAATATTCTGTCACCTTTTTAAAGATCTCTATATACTCCGTTCTTCCGGTGTACCGATATGCAAGCGCCATGCCGTAAATGCCCCACGCCTGTCCTCTCGCCCACGCGGAACCGTCGCGATAACCCTGACAGGTGGCGCCGTGATCCGGTGCTCCCGTCTCGGGATCAAAGAAAAACGTGTGCCACGTCGAATAGTCCTCGCGGATCACGTTTGCGACAGCTGTATGGATATGCTTTTCGGCGATCGTGCGGTATTTTTCATCACCGGTCTCCTCGCTCGCCCAGTATAGCAGCGGCAGATTGAGCAGACAGTCAATGATCAGGCGGTAATTGTCCGCGCCGTCCATCGGTCCCCATGCCTGTAAAAATTCACCTACCGGATGATATCTCGTCAACAGCTGATCGGCTGCCAGAATGGCAGCCTCTCTCGCTTTTTTATCTCCGGTCAGTTTATATGCCGCCACACAGGAGGGCGAATATAAAAATCCCATGTCATGATGATCCACTTCGATCTTTTTTGTGATCCTCTCATAAAAAGAATCCACATGCACCATGCCGGTGTGTCGAAGCTTCTCTGCATCTGCATCTTTCTTTTTTGCAAGTGCATATTCGTATGCCAGCCAGACCTCTCCGGTCCAGAAGCCCGTCGTCCAGTAATTGTTATCGATCGGCTCATAAAAACCGTTCTCGCTGTACGCCTTCTGAAACTTATCGGTAAACTGAGGCAGATCGTTTAAGATCTGCGACTCTCCAAAATCCAAAGCCGCCTCGATCTGTGCCCCGGAGATCTCCTCATAGGTATCAAATGAAAGTGACATCTGTGTTTCCTCCTAGCCCTTCACACCGGTATTTGCAACGCCCTCTACAAAATATTTCTGCAGGCAGAGGAACACGATCAGCACAGGGATCAAAGACAATACCGAACCTGCCATGATCAGACCGTACTCAGAGGAATACTGTCCAATGAACATTTTCAGTCCAAGCTGGATCGTCTTCTTTTGCTCTGTCTTCAGGTAGATCAGGGGTCCTAAGTAGTCGTTCCACGTATTTACGAACGTGAAGATCGTAAGTGTCGAGATCGCCGGCTTCGACAACGGCAGCATGATCTTTGCATAGATACCGTATTCACTCATACCGTCAATGCGCGCCGCCTCACACAGGGAATCCGGGATTCCCATATAGAACTGCCGCATCAGGAATACGCCGAATGCGGAAAACGCCTGCAGACAGATCATCGCCAACAGCTTGTCGTTTAATCCGAAACCGCGCATCATGATAAACTGCGGTACCATGTATACCTGCCAGGGCATTGCGATCGTTGCAATATATGCCATAAACAGCAGGTTCTTATGTTTGAACTCCAGCTTTGCAAAGGAATATGCTGCAAAGCTGCTGGTCAAAAGCTGCAGGATCGTAACGACGATCGTCAAAAATACTGTATTTTTTACAAAGGTCGCGAAGGGGATCTTTGTCCAGATATCCACATAGTTTGACCATCTGGGGTTTTCAGGGATCCAAACAAAAGGATTCATCTGGAACACTTCGCGGTCCGTCTTGATGGAAGCTGACAACATCCACAGGAACGGGATCAGCATGGCTGCTGCAATGATAATGAGGATCAGATAGATAAAGAATTTACCGACCCGTTTTTTTCCACTCGCTGAATGCATGATATTCTCGCTCCTTTCCTATGAATTTGAGAACTTGGACTCGCCCTTGAACTGGATCAGCGTCACGATCAGTACCAGAGCAAACAGTACCATCGCGATGGCGCTGGAGTAGCCGAGCTTCCAATAGTTAAATGCGTTCTGATAAATATAGTAAACAAGTACCGTTGCTGAGTTGGACAGTTTTCCGTCACCGCCTCCGGCCAGCATCACAACGATGTCATATACCTTAAAGCAGTTGATCGTCAGCATGACGATGACAAAGAAGGTCGTCGGGCGAAGCTGCGGCCATGTCACATAACAGAATTTCTGCCAGGTATTCGCACCGTCCAGACTGGCTGCCTCATACAGCTCAGAGGATATACCCTGTAAGCCTGCCAGATAGATGACCATGTAGTAGCCCATGTATTTCCACACACTGAATAAGATCAGCGTGAACATGATCAGACCGCCGCCGAACCAGTTGGGCAGATCCTCGTTTGCCACTTTAAATACATAGTAAAGGATCGCATTGACCGGTCCTTTTTTCGGGTGGAAGATCATGGACCATACGGCTGTGATCGCCACCAGTGATGCCACATAAGGGAAAAAGGAAACGGTGCGGAAAAATCCGCGGAACCGAACCTTCTGATTCAGCACGATCGCCAGTGCCAGCGATGCGATCATCGTCAGCGGAACCGTACCGACACAGTAGATGATTGTATTTTTCAAAGCGGCACGGAAAAATGTATCATCCTTTAATGCCGCAAAATTTGCCAGACCCACAAACTTCATCGGGTTATTTCCATCCCACTCCATAAATGCCAGGATAAACGCAAAAATAATGGGAATCAGTGTAAACACGGCAAATCCGATAAAGTTCGGCGCGATGAACGAATATGCGATCGCGTTGCGCTTACGCTCACGGCGCTTTTTGTTTTTTGCCCTCTGCTCAGGCGTGACTGTCTGTAATGCTGCAGTGCTCTCCGTCGTTTGCATCCCTCTTACTCCTCTCTTTTACAGCTGTTCATGGAAAAGGGGCTGACTCCTTGCCAGCCCCCTTCCTGTTTTCATCAACTTTTAACTAACTATTTTAAGGATCTTAGTTTAAGATTTTTCCAACTTCCTCATTCATGCTTGCGATACCTTCATCGATCGTTACCTCACGGTTCATGATCGCGGTGTGATAGGTGTCTAAGATGCTGTTGATCTCAGATACGTTCTCAGCATAAGGAACTTCCAGATACAGGTTTGATACGTTCAATGCTTCCTTGCTTGCCTCGTCTGTCGGGAATCCCTCTAAGGAAGTGATCACATTCAGTGCCTCGTCTGTCATGATTGCAGGGAAGTTACCGGTCTTAGCCATTACCAATGCGCCCTCAGCACCGGATACGAAGTTTACGAAATCCCATGCTGCGTCTTTCTGATCAGAAGCGCTTGTCACAGAGATACCTGTGATGGTACCGAGTGTAGAACCTGCCTCAACACCTTCTGCATGAGGATATTTTACCATTCCCCAGTTACCGCAAAAGCTTGCATCATACTCGCCGCTTGCGATGTTGCTCATCAGTGTGGAGATGAACCATGATCCCATGTTCAGCATTGCAGTGTCGCCATTTGAGAATGCTGCGGAGTAGTGCAGACCCTCTGTGCTTAAGGTTACATAGTCGCGGCAGATGCCGTCATCTTCCTGTGCGAGAACCATCTCGTAATAAGGCTTGAAATAATCATAATTGCCATCTAAGATAGAGTGCTTTCCATCAAGTACACCAAATAACTGTACGGCTGATCTCCATGTATGATAATGAGATCCGTAAACCTGAGAACCGAACTCATCAGAAGCAACCTTACGTGCCAGTGCATCGTACTCTTCAAATGTCATATCATTTGTCGGATAATCAACGCCTGCTGCATCGAAGAGATCCTTATTGTAGAATACTACCCAGAAATCGTTACGGAACGGCAGCTCGTATAACTCACCGTCTACGGTTACCTGATCGGTAGCTCCGCCGTACTGGCTTAAGTCAATGCCTGCGCTCTCGATGTAGGAATTTAACGGCTCCAGTGTATTCTTCTGTACTAAAGTCGCATATCCGGGAACATCCTTGATCGTTACCAGATCGAAGTCTGTGCCGCTTCCGGACAACTCGGTTGCAAGTACGGTCATATAATCCTGTGATCCGAGATCGACCATCTCGATGGTCACGTTCGGATTCTTCTTCTCATACTCATCCTTCAAGGCATTCCAGTAAGGAGTAGTATCCTGATCCCAGATCGCCCACTTCAATGTGATATTCTCGTCCGCTGCCGGAGCTTCCTCTGCAGTATCTGCCGGCTCCTCTGCCTCGGGCTCTGCCTCTGCATCAGCAGCGGTGTCATCCGCAGGTGCCTCGGTCTGTGCGTCACTCTTGCTTCCGCATCCAACCAGCATAGATGCTGTCATTGCTCCAACTAACAAGATGCTTAAAACTTTTCTTTTCATTTTTCTTTTCCTCCCTCAACATTTTTCAGTTCGATCTGAACTTTTTTGTATGAACAAAGTATAACTTTTTCCATCCCCAAAACAAATGGCAGATTTTTCTATTTTTTGCAATATTTTCATTCGGCTCATAAAAAAGATGCATTTTTTTCTAAAAAGATGTAAAATTTTATTATCCGGTCACAAAGGAGTTTGTTATGCATAAATCCATCAAGAAAAAAATATTGTTTATATCCGTTTCCTTTTCGCTGGTCATGGGACTGCTGGTAGCAGGCATCAGCTACAGCATGTTTTATCACTATAACAAAAACAATCTCACCCACAGCACGGAGCTGAACGTACAGCACATCACAGACGCCATCAATGCGGAGACGGACAACCTTGAATCACTCGTCCGCTGGTGTCAGATCAATGCCAGACTGCTGCCCTATCAGCTCTACGGGGATAACTCCGGTAATTCCAGACGTACCCTGTACGACCGTCTGAACGACCAGTACAGCAGCGTGGATTCCACCAGCTACATCCAGCGTCTGGTGGTGAGCAATTTCAGCGATTATTATATTCAGATCGTTCAGGCTTCCTATTCAACAACCGTCGATGTACCTGCAGTCATTATGAATCAGGATTATTTTCAGACCGCATTGGAATCCCGCGAGTGGGATCTCTCCATGGGTTTTGTGGACGATCCGCTCATGCGCGGATCAAAGCCGGTGTTGCCGGTGATTCGCCCGATCTATCATCCCTACAATTCCACCGTGCTGGGATGGCTGCTTCTGGAGCTGCAGCCTTCCATCTTCTGTGACGCGCTGGAATCCTATGCCATCGAATCGGACAGCAGCTTTTTCGTCACGATCGCCGACAAAGTCTACGCTTATGAAAACGGTTCGCTGCAGCTTCTGGAGGAGGTACCCTGGGATGCAAGCGCTGCGCAGCGGGAGCTTTTATATGCCGACACGACGATCTCCGATTCCACGATAGACGGACATACGCGATACGTGACACGCCCTTTGAATCTGAACGGCTGCTACATCACACAGAGCATCCCATCGGGCAATTCGATCGTACAGTTCAGTTCCTTTTTATATGTGATCCTTTTCATCGCGCTGCTGGTGATCTTTGCGGGACTTGCCTACACGCTGTATTTAAATCACATGGTAAACCGCCCGATCGAGCGTATCTTATCCCGGATCAAAAAGGTATCCGCCGGCGATTTCAGTGCAGATCCCGGTATTGAATGGGACAACGAATTCGGCGATATCGGCAGAGGCATCAATGAGCTTTCCGGAAGTGTCAAAAACCTGATCGACACCCGTATTGAAATTGAAAACGAAAAGCGGGAATATGAGTACCGGATGCTGCAGAGCCAGATCAATCCCCACTTTCTGTACAATACGTTGAACTCCATTAAATGGATGGCGTCCATCCAGAACGCCACCGGCATCCCGGAGATGACAACGGCACTGTCCCGATTATTAAAGAGCATTGCAAAAGACAGTCGCCAGCGTGTACCGGTCCGGGAAGAGCTCGCTTTTCTGGACGACTACTACACGATCCAGAAATACCGCTACGGAGGCAGTATCACCATGGAGGTCAGCGTGGAGGAGGAATCGTTAAAGCAAAATGAGATTCTACGTTTTACGCTACAGCCCATCGTGGAAAATGCCATTTTCCACGGCATCGAGCCCAAAGGGGCTGCCGGTCAGATCACGATCCGCGTGTACCGGAATGCACCGGGCGATGTCTGCATCGACATCACCGACAATGGTGTAGGAATGGATGAAACGACGATCGCCGGACTTTTGACGGACGAAAAGAAAAATACCTCAAATTTCTTTAAGGATATCGGTATTTCCAATGTACATAAACGATTGCAGTATGAATACGGTGAGCACTATGGTCTTTCCTTCATCAGCGAAGTCGGAACGTTTACAACTGCCACCGTCACGCTTCCGGACAAAATCTGTGAAAATGCCCCGGAGCAGCCAACTATGACAGGAGGAAAGAAAGATGTATAAATTATTGATCGTAGACGATGAGCCGCTGGTTCAGGTGGGTATCAAATCCATGCTGGACTGGGCATCACTGAATATAGAGATCATCGGTACAGCCGCAAACGGTGAGGCAGCGCTGAAGATCATTGAAGACCAGATGCCGGACATCGTCATTACAGACATCAAAATGCCCATCTTGAGCGGTCTGGAACTGGTCCGCATCTGCCGGGAACGGTTCGGTTCACTGCCTGCCTTTCTCATACTGACAAGCTTCGAGGATTTTGCCATGGCAAAACAGGCGATCTCCTATCAGGTCACAGACTATCTGGTCAAGCTGGAGCTGGATGCAGCCATGCTGGGCGAGAGTATCCGCAAAGCGATCCAGCTTGTGGATGAGACAAAAACACCCGCTGAAAGAGAACCTGTTTTTTCTCCCGCCGGCCTCTTACAGGAACGGTTTTTTATCCGTCTGGTCAACAACCTGTTTGAGAATGAAGAGGAATTTAAGCTGCAAAAAGAGGAGTTATCCATCTCCTTTTCCGATGACGGCTGTCTTGCCGGCTATTTTCTGATCGACACGCCTGCCGAGACCACCATGGACAGCACGCAGCTGCTAAACCTGTACAGTGCGGCACTCCACATGTTTATCCAACTCATTGCCAAATACATGACCTGCTATGTCACACCACTGGATGCGCGCCATTTTCTGATCGTATTTCCTCTGCAGACATCTGCCGATGACAGTTGGAAGGAGGAGATCCTGCGCGCTCTGGACGGAACCAGCACGATGCTGAAAAACTACTACAACGCCTCCATCCGCGCAGGGCTTGGCCATCCGGTGAAAAATCCATTCGAGTTGTCCGGTTCCTTTTACGCTGCCAAGCAGGCTCTTACCGAAGCCTGCGAAGAGACTCCGTTCCTGTTTTATGACGAGTTAAAAGATACCGCCACCTCCAAAAATGTATTTAATCTGGCGATCTTCAAGGATGACATTCGCGCTGCTTACGAGGAGATGAATCAGGAAAAACTGAGGGGGATCTTCGCCTCCATCACAGAGCTGTTCTCCCAGCATGCTTCCCACTACCTTCAGGCGATGGACGCAGCGGGCAGCATTCTCTATCTGACTATTTCCCTGCTCTCCGACGGTGAGCAGATCGTCAGCGACATTTTTGCGGATGAACCTGCAGGCTACCGCTCTCTCTATCAGCTCGGCACCACAGAGCAGATCCTGAGCTGGATGCAGACACTGTGTGACGGACTGTGTGACTTTTTCGTATCTGAAAAGGATGATTACAAAAATCATGTTGTGACAAATGTCAAAGCATATATCAATCAGAATCTTGACCAGAAGCTGACGCTCAATGAAGTAGCGGCTGCCTTCGGCATCAGTCCCACCTACCTGAGCACGCTGTTCGGAAAATATTCGGATCTTGGCTTCGTGACCTACGTGAACCATGCAAGGATCACAGCTGCCAAGGAAATGCTGCGGGAGAGCAATGACAAGATCTATGAGATCGCCGAGAAACTTGGCTTTGAGAGTGCCTTTTATTTCAGCAAAGTATTTAAGAAGATCGAAGGCTGTTCGCCGAGAGAATATATCCAGAAGCTGTAAAAATTGGCGCACGTAGGGACGTTTCTTCTGCCACGATGCTAAGGTTTTTGACCCTGGCATCGTGGCAGAAGAAACGTCCCTGCGTGCGCCTGCATGCCCTTGCGTGCCTACAACGTTGTCCGCACCAGCTTCGGGCGGTAGCCCTCTTTCTCCAGTGTACCCATGATCTGTTCCTTGTGCTCGGTTCCGAAACACTCCAGCGTAATGCGCAGCTCCACTGCCGCACTGCGGTTTGTGCTGACAAACTGGTTGTGCTCCAGTTTGATGACGTTGCCCTGCACACCCGCGATGAGACCGGACACCTTGCACAGCTCGCCCGGCTTGTCGGGAAGCAGTACGGATACCGTGAAAATGCGGTCACGGAAGATCAGTCCCTGCTGAACGACTGAAGACATCGTGATCACGTCCATGTTCCCCCCGCTTAGGATCGATACAACGCGTTTATTTTTCGCCTTTAATTTCTTTAACGCTGCCACGGTCAGCAGTCCGGAGTTTTCCACGATCATCTTATGGTTTTCCACCATATCAAGGAATGCGACGATCAATTCATCATCCTCGACGGTGATGATGTCATCCAGATTCTTCTTAATATACGGGAAGATCTTTTCACCCGGTGTCTTGACCGCCGTGCCGTCCGCGATGGTGTTGACGCTGGGAAGTGTGGTCACCTTTCCTTCCTTAAAGGACTCCTGCATACAGTTTGCTCCGGCAGGCTCCACGCCGATCACCTTGATCTTGGGGTTTAACAGTTTTGCCAGTGTAGATACACCGGTGGCCAGCCCGCCTCCGCCGATGGGAACGAGTATGTACTCCACCAGAGGCAGTTCCTTAAAGATTTCCATGGCGATCGTGCCCTGTCCGGTCGCTACCGCCAGATCATCGAAGGGATGGATAAACGTATAGCCATGCTCCTTGGCAAGCTCTAAGGCATGGGCGCAGGCCTCATCATACACATCTCCATACAAAACAACCTCTGCGCCGTAGCTCTTCGTGCGGTTTACTTTGATCAGCGGTGTCGTGGTCGGCATGACGATCGTCGCCTTACATCCGTAACACTTTGCGGCATACGCCACACCCTGGGCGTGATTTCCCGCAGAAGCGGTGATCAGACCTCTGGCGCGCTCCTCATCAGTAAGTGTACTGATCTTGTAATAAGCGCCGCGCACCTTGTATGCCCCCGTAAACTGCATGTTTTCCGGCTTTAAATATACCTTATTTCCGGTGAGATTGCTCAGATAATCGCTGTAGACAAGCTTTGTCTCCAGTGTGACCTCCCGCACCTTCTCACTGGCTTCCTCAAATTTATCTAATGTCAACATTCTAATCATCCCTTTCCGGCGCTCTGTCAAAGAGTGCATTCACAAAATCATTGGAATCAAACTTCTGCAGGTCATCAATGGACTCACCCACACCGATATATTTCACCGGTATACCAAGCTCTGACTGGATCGCTACCGCGATACCTCCCTTGGCAGTACCATCCATCTTCGTCAGGATGATACCCGTAATGTCCGCCACCTCCGCAAACTGTTTTGCCTGCGCCAGCGCATTCTGTCCGGTGGTGCCGTCTAAAACAACCAGCGTTTCGCGGAACGCCTCCGGATACTCACGGTCGATGATACGGTTGATCTTGCGCAGCTCCTCCATCAGATTTTTCTTATTGTGTAAACGTCCTGCAGTGTCACACAAGAGTACATCCGCATGGCGCGCTTTCGCTGCCGCCACCGCATCATAGACAACGGCTGCCGGGTCTGCGCCCTCCTGTCCGCCGATCATCTCTACGCCGGCGCGGTTCGCCCACTCTTCCAGCTGGCTGCCTGCCGCTGCGCGGAAGGTGTCCGCCGCTGCCAGAACGACTTTTTTGCCCTGAGCCTTAAGCTTGCCCGCCAGTTTTCCAACGGATGTGGTCTTTCCGACACCGTTCACGCCGATGACCATGACAACAGACTGCTCGTTTTCGAAGCGGTAAGCCGTCTCGCCCACATCCATCTGCTGTTTGATGCTCTCGATCAGCAGCTCCTTGCAATCTGCGGGCTCTTTGATGTGCTGCTCCTTCACCTGTTGTTTCAGATTCTCGATGATCTCTTCTGTGGCATGGACACCCAGATCGCCCATGACCAGGATCTCCTCGATCTCCTCATAAAAATCATCATCAATATGGGAAAAGCCACTGAATACAGAGTCGATTCCCTTTACGATATTGTCTCTGGTCTTTGTGAGACCTGCTACCAGTCTGCCAAAAAAACCTTTTTTCTTTTCTTCCTGCTCCATCCTTATCTCTCCTTACTCATCCAGATCCGCTTCGATCAGATTCACGGATACAAGCGTGGAAACGCCCTTCTCCTGCATGGTGATACCGTACAGACGGTCCGCCGCATTCATCGTACCGCGTCGGTGCGTGATAATGATAAACTGTGTATTTTTCGTCAGCTTATGCAGATACCTTGCAAAGCGGTCCACGTTGGAGTCGTCCAACGCTGCCTCAATCTCGTCCAACAAGCAGAACGGAGAAGGCTTTAAGTTCTGGATCGCAAACA
The DNA here is from genome assembly GCA_004562765.1 of bacterium. Taxonomy (GTDB): domain Bacteria; phylum Bacillota; class Clostridia; order Lachnospirales; family Lachnospiraceae; genus W0P33-017. Next base: position 53,456 of record SFRL01000017.1, read on the forward strand.
GCAAGGCGATCGCCGTCAGGGATTTCTCTCCACCGGAGAGCTGCATCATATTCTGCAGTTTCTTTCCGGGCGGCTGTGCGATGATGCGGATACCGCACTCCAATAGATCGTGCTCCTCATCCTCCACCAGCTCCAAGGTACCCTTTCCGCCTCCGAACAGTTCCTTGAATGCCTTGTCAAACTCCCGCTGAATGTCTGCAAACTTCTCTGTAAACTGCTTGCGCATGCCTGCATCCAGATCCTCGATGATCTTCATGAGCGTCTGTTCCGCCTCGATCAGATCATCGTGCTGTGTCTTCAAAAACGTATAACGCTCATCCAGCTCCTTGAAATCCTCGATGGCATTGACGTTGACATCTCCGAGCTTTCGGATCTCGTCCTTGACGCCCGAGATCAGCTTTTTCAGTTCCGACAGCGTATAAGTATCCTCACTGCGCAGCGCAAGGGCATTATGGTAGGTCAGCTCATACTCGTTCCACATGTAGGAAGTCTGGTATTCCTTCGCCTCTGCGAGTTTTTCCTGCCCGTTGTTCAGACGGAAGATCTCTTTCTCCAGATCACCGATCTGTCCGGACAGTTCATCATTCTTCTGGTAAAAGCTCTTGTTATCCTCAGAAAGAGCCTCTTTTTTCGCCAGCGCATCCTTCAGCTGCTGCTCCAGACGCGCATAGTTATCGTCTCCTGCAAGGATCGTTTGCCGGATCTGTTCGATCTGCGCCGTCTTTCGCTCTACATCCTCTTTTGACTGGGTCAGTCCTTCCGTCAGCTGTACAGCTTCGTCAGCCAGCTTTTGCAGCTCACCGTTCACACGGTCGAGATTTTCCTGCACAAATCCGATCTTCTGGCGGAAATTCGACTCATCGATCTGGATCGCTGAAAATTCCTTCGTCGCGCTCTCCTCCAGATAGATCTGTTCGTCTAATACAGCCTGCAGATGCTCATTCTCCTCCTCGATCTCCTTCTGGCGTTTATCCGCATCGGAGAGTTCTCCGGCGATACGCTCCTTGTCGAGCTCAATCTGGGCCTGCTGTGCCTCCAGTTCCTGCGCCTCCATGATCAGTCCGGTAAATACCTTCTCACTCTGCTCCTTCTGTTCCTTTGCGCGGTTGTAATTCAGCTTCGCGGTATTTGCGGCAAGATACCCCTGCTGCAGTTTTTCACGGGCCTCTTCCAGATCACTCTTCAAAAGCTCCCGGGCAGTCTGGATATCCTCGATACGGCTTTTCTTCGCCGCGATCTCCTCCTGCAGAGCTCCGATGGCTTTTTCCAATTCCTGGAGCTCACGGTTTCGTCCCAGCAGGTTACTGTTGTTCTTAAACGCACCACCTGCCATGGAACCGCCGGGGCTTAAATATTCACCCTCCAACGTCACGATATGTAAGGAATAATGAAACTCTTTTGCCAGTGCGATGGCATGGTCAATAGTATCCACCGCGACTACACGTCCCAAAAGATATTCCATGACACCGTCATAAAGAGCATCCGTCTTTACCAGTTCGTTTGCCATGCCAAGCACGCCGGGCTTGCCAAGTGCCTTTTTGTATTTACTGTTGTCGCCACCCTTCACACTTGTCAGTGGAAGGAAGGTTGCGCGGCCAAGTCGGTTGTTCTTCAGGTAGGAAATGAGTTTCTTCGCAGTCTCCTCGTCCTCGGTGACAACATTCTGGATATTGCCGCCCAGAGCGGTTTCCACCGCCGTCTCATATTTTTTCTCTACCTTCATAAGGTCTGCTACCACGCCGTGAATACCGGAGATCTCATCCTTCTTCTCCATGACGCGGCGCACACTGCCGCCGTAACCCTCGTATCGTTCAGCGATGTTCTGTAACGACTCCAGACGTGACTGCTTTTTGTGGAAGGAAGCAGTTGCCTCCTCCAGTTCACTGCGGGTACTGCCAAGCTTTTTCTGCCATTCGCGCTCTTTTTCCTCAAGGGATGCGATCTCCTGCTGCAGATCTGCATTCTGATCCTGAACCGTCTTCAGCTCCGTCTCACAGCGCACCAGCTCCTGCTCAAAGCCCGATTCCTCGCTCTTGCGCTGCAGGCGTCGTTTGGTCAGCTGCGCTTTCTGGATATTGATCTGCTCCAGCATCGTATCATATTTCTGGCCTCTGGATTTGATGTTACCGCGATTATTCAGCAGCTCAATGATCTCGTTCTTGCCCTTTTCGATGCCTGCATTGCATTCACCGATCTTTGCCTGCACTTCAGACAACCGTTCCTGCAAAGCCTGTCTCTTTTTTGTGATAGCAGAAAGCTGCTCATCCAGACTTGCCTTTTCCTCCTCATAGGAGGTCTTCTGGCTCTCGCGCTCCGTGCGCTCGCTCTCGATCGCACTCATACGGCTGCGATAGTGCTCATCAGACATCTGTGCCGTGTGGATCTGCTCTTTCAAGACATTGATCTCGCCTTCCAGTTTGCCCTTGGTGACACTGGTGCCCGCGATCTCATCGCGGGTGGCAGTGATCTGCTCGTCCATGGCACGAATCGTATCCTGCAGTTCATTGTAGGCAGTCTCATTCTGTGCTTTCTTTTCCTTCGTATCTGCCAGCTGTTCTGCCGCGATCCGATATTTTTCCTCCAGCGATCTCGCCTGCTCTTCCATCTGATCCATTTCCATCAGGAAGGAATTGACATCATACGTTTTCAGTTCTTCTTTTTTCTTTAAATAAACGCGCGCCTTTTCCGCCTGGCGCTCCAGCGGTCCGATCTGGCGCTCCAACTCTGCCAGAATATCATTGATTCGCACCAGGTTTTCGCGCTCGGAATCCAACTTCTTCTGCGTTGTCGCTTTTCTGCGCTTAAACTTCACGATACCTGCCGCCTCATCGAACAGCTCACGGCGCTCCTCCGGTCTTCCGCTCAGGATCTTATCGATCTGACCCTGTCCGATGATGGAGTAGCCTTCCTTACCGATACCGGTATCGTAAAACAGCTCATTGACGTCTTTCAGACGACACGGACTGCCGTTCAACAGATATTCGCTCTCTCCGGAACGATATACACGCCGGGCGATCGTAACCTCATTATAATCTACCGGAAGCTGGTGATCGGAGTTGTCCAGCGTGATCGCCACATAGGCATAACTGAGCGGCTTGCGATTTTCAGTTCCCGCAAATATAACATCCTGCATGCTGGCGCCGCGCAGCTGTTTGGCACTCTGCTCTCCCAGCACCCACCGCACCGCGTCCGCAACGTTGCTCTTTCCGGAGCCGTTCGGGCCAACAATACCGGTAATACCGTTGTGAAAATCAAACACCAGCTTGTTGGCAAAGGATTTAAATCCATGGATCTCTATACTTTTTAAATACATGCATTCCCTCCGTTTATACCGCGAAGCTTTAACAATGTTTCATAAGCCGCCTGTTGCTCTGCTGCTTTTTTTGTCGGACCTTCGCCGATGCCGAGTTTTTCCTCACCCACATAGGCTGCCACAACAAAGTGCTTGTTATGATCAGGACCCTCCTCGCGCACCAGTTCATAGTGCAGGTTTCCCTTGTTGCTGCTCTGTACTTCCTCCTGAAGGATAGTCTTGCTATCATAAAAGAGCTGTTTATGCTCTGTATCTGTCAGTATATACTTGGAGATAAACTCCTTTGCACTAGCAAAACCACCATCCAGATAAATGGCACCGATCACTGCCTCCAGCGCGTCGGATAAAATGGATTTTCTTGTACGTCCTCCGGTCATATCCTCCCCTTTTCCCAGCAGAAGATAATCTCCCAGATGCAGCGGTTCCGTGCAGAATGCCAATGTCGGCTCACACACAAGACTCGCCCGCAGCTTGGTCAGTTCCCCTTCCGGAAGATCCGGATACTTCTGAAACAAAAACTCACTGGACACGATCTCCAGCACCGCATCACCCAAAAACTCCAGACGTTCGTTGTCGGATCCTTTTTTCATATGCTTTTCATTTGCATAAGAGCTGTGCGTCAGTGCCTGAGTCAACAGTCCTTCCTCTTTGAACTGATAACCGATCACTGACTGTAATTCCCTTGGTCTTTTCACTCGGTTCCTCCTTTTCCATGGCATGAGAAAAAACGGAGGTGCCTTTTGTCAGCGCCTCCGTTCTGTGGTTCACGAAATTAGTTCAATGCATTCTTGATCTGTTCAACTGCATCGCCTACTGTGCTGATCTTTTCTGCTTCCTCGGTAGGGATCTCAATATCGAACTCCTCCTCGATACCCATGATGATCTGGAAAATATCCAGCGAGTCAGCTCCAAGATCATCAATGAAAGTTGTGTCCTCTGAGATTTCCTCCTCGTCTACGTTCAACACTTCCACAATAATTTTCTTCAGCTTTTCCAGTTCCATTTGTTCGTCCTTCCCTTTCTGTTTTTTTATTCTTTATTTTCTTCCCCGCTTTCCTTTGCGAGAATATTTTCTTTGATCTTATCGTTAATTGCCTGCTGCTTAAATGTCACACACTGAATGATCGAATTTTTTACTTCGACCGCCTTGGCACTACCGTGTGTCTTTACGACCAGGCCCTTACAGCCCAATAACGGTGCTCCGCCGTAGGCAGTGGCATCAAAGCTCTTTAACGTCTTTTTGAGCGCAGGCTTTGCAAGCGCTGCACCGATCGTACTTGTCACTGTACTCGTGAGACCTTTTTTGATGACACCGATCAGTGTTCCTGCCAGTCCTTCATACAGCTTTAAGATCACGTTTCCGACAAAAGCTTCACAGACGATCACATCCGCTGCTCCGCTCGGAATATCCCGCGCCTCAATACTTCCGATAAAGTTGATACCCGGACATTCCTTCAATAACGGAAACGTCTCCTTCACCAGCGCATTTCCTTTTTCTTCCTCCGCACCGATATTTACGATCGCCACCCGCGGATTTTTAATGCCGACCACATGCTCCATGTAGATCGATCCCATCTGTGCGAACTGCACCAGATGCGATGCTCTGGCATCCACATTCGCTCCACAGTCGATCAACAGAGATACACCCTTTTCCGTTGGGATGAGCGGTGCCAGCGGCGGGCGTTCAATACCTTTTATCCTGCCGACGATCAACTGTCCGCCTGCGAGTACCGCGCCGGTACTTCCGGCAGATACAAACGCATCTGCTTCATCATGCTTTACCATATTCAGTCCGACTACAATTGATGAATCCTTTTTCTTGCGGATCGCTGCCACCGGCGGTTCCGCCATCGCGATGGTCTCAGTCGCATTTCTGATCTCGATCTGATCCTTGGGATAGTCATACTGCGCAAGCTCTTTTGCCACAGCGCTCTCCTGTCCCACCAGTGTCACCTTAATATCGGAGCGTTCTTTCACGGCATCGATTGCACCCTTTACAATTTCAGCCGGTGCGTTGTCTCCACCCATGGCATCCAATGCCACATGAACTATTTCTGACATATGCTTCCTCCTCATGCGCTAAGGTCAGCGCGTCTAAAAGGACTATACTATAAGTCATTCTAAAAAGCAACAGAAAATATGCGTCCCGTGACAAAAAAAAGAGCCGCAAGCGACTCTTTTTTCAATCTTATTAGTCCTGAGGAATGATCTCTTTCTTGTTGTATGTTCCACAGTTCTTGCAAACTCTGTGAGGCATCATCAGCTCGCCGCACTTGCTGCACTTTACTAAAGTAGGAGCAGTCATTTTCCAGTTTGCTCTTCTCCTATCACGTCTACCTTTTGAAGACTTATTCTTGGGACAGATTGACATTCGGTTACACCTCCTTAAACTTATTAAACACATCCTGAAACTGTGCCATGCGTGGATCTAACTCTCCCTGCTCACAGTCGCAGGTCGCTAAATTCAAATTCGTGCCGCATTTTGGACAGATCCCTTTACAGTCGGGTCTGCACAAAACCTTTGCCGGCCAGGTCACCAAAATCTCATTGAAGATCAGCCGATCCACATCCAGTACGCGCTCCTCATCAATGTAAGAAGACGCCTCTTCGCTGTCATCCTCCGTCTCTTCAGAGACATCTGCCAGAGATACTGCCTTTTCTATCTGTAAATGAAAAGGAACATCGACCTCCTGCAAACAGCGGTCACACGGGATCTGAACCGTCACATCTCCCTCGCCCGAAAGTCGCAGCCGCTTGCCTTCCTCATTGGCGATCGTCAGATCGAATGGTTCACCTGCCTGAATAGGAAACGTCCCCTGACGGGACTGAAACTCTGCCATGTCTATATGGACTTTTCTGGTTATTTCCTTATTATCCAAGGAATATACATCGGAAATATCGATTTTCATGGTCAGTCTCCTATCCACACTTTCCCTATTATATCTATCGCGAAAAAGTTTGTCAACAATATTTTTACTTATTTTACGATTACTTTAATAATGCGACGGTCTCGCGGGCGATCGCAAGCTCCTCGTTTGTCGGAACAACCCATACCGGAACCTTGGAATCAGGTGTTGAGATGACTGCCTCTTTGCCTCTCGTAGCATCATTCACTGCATCATCTAATGTAATGCCTAAGTATCCGAGACGGCTGACGATCTTGCGGCGAACCACCTGATCATTCTCGCCAAGACCGGCGGTAAATGCGATGGCATCCACACCGTTCATTGCAGCTACATAGGAACCGATGTACTTGAGCACGCGATAGCAGAATACATCAACTGCCATTGTACAGCGCTCGTTACCTGCATCTGATCCGGCCTGCAGATCACGGAAATCAGAAGATACACCGGACAGTCCCTGTACACCGGACTTCTTATTTAATACTTCCATGATACCATTGATATCCATGTTCTCCTTCTTGCAGATGAACTCCATAACAGAAGGATCGATATCACCGGAACGGGTTCCCATGATCAGACCCTCTAACGGGGAAAGACCCATGGAAGTATCTACGGACTTACCGCCGTCTACTGCACATACAGATGATCCGTTTCCGAGGTGGCATACGATGATCTTCAGATCCTCGATTGGCTTTCCTAAGAGTTCCGCGGTTCTCTTGGATACGAAGCTGTGGCTGGTGCCGTGGAAACCGTATTTACGAACCTTATATTTCTCATAATACTCATAAGGAATTCCATACATATATGCTTCCAGAGGCATAGTCTGATGGAATGCCGTATCAAACACACCTGCCATCGGTGTATTGGGCATCAGTTCCTGGCATGCACGCACACCGATCAGGTTTGCAGGGTTGTGAAGCGGAGCCAGATCGCTACACTCCTCTACTGCCTTGATAACCTCGTCATTGATCAGTGTTGAGCAGGCAAATTTTTCACCGCCGTGTACGAGGCGATGTCCCACTGCACCGATCTCGTCCAGACTCTTGATCACACCGGTCTTCTCATTGGTCAATGCATCTATCACATACTGGATGGCCTGCTTATGAGTGGGCATATCCAGATCGCTGGTCTCCTTCTCACCGCCTGCCGGAGTGTATACTAATCTTCCGTCGATACCGATACGCTCACACAGCCCCTTTGCAAGCACCTGCTCTGTCTCAGAATCAATGACCTGATATTTCAGCGAAGAGCTTCCACAATTGATAACTAATACATTCATTTTACTTTCTCCTTTATTCTTTCTTTTTATTCAAATAGTTGTAAATCACAGTTAGATTTATTATACGCCTTTTATTTCAAGTGGACAAGTGCCAAAATGGGTGTTATCATAGATTTATACTGCTTTTTATTGATTTTTGATGTATTTTTTTGCATACACTATTGTTTTTGTGTTTGTTTTATTTTTAACAATCTTTGTTTCTTGTTGGTTTTGATTTTCTGTTGTTTTGGGTTTCAGGAGGTATTGAATGAAAATATGCGGCATCATCGCAGAGTATAATCCATTTCACAGCGGGCATGCCTATCAGATCGCAAAAGCGCGCAAGCAGAGTCGCTGCGATTATGTGATCTCCGTCATGAGCGGCGATTTTGTACAGCGGGGTGCCCCGGCGCTGACAGACAAATATTCACGTGCCCGGGAGGCGCTCTATGAGGGTGCCGATCTGGTGCTGATGCTGCCGGTATACGGCTCCACAGCAAGTGCGGAAGGCTTTGCGCGCGCAGGAGTCGCTGCCCTTCTTTCCACCGGTATTGTCGATGCGATCAGCTTCGGATGCGAGGATACGTCTGTCTGTTCAGAGCCGTACCTTCGTCTGGCACAGAAACTGGCGCATGAACAAACAGATTTCCGGACTGCCCTTGCAGATCGTCTCGCCACAGGCGTTCCCTATGCCCGGGCGCGGGTGGAAGCGGTCAGATCCTGCTTCGGAAGAGACTTTGATCTGTCTCTGCTTGACTCACCAAACAATCTGCTCGCGTTTGAATATATACGGGCTCTGGCTCGCTTTGATGCGAACATGGAGCTTGTTCCGGTCAGGCGACTGGGCAGTTACCACGATACCGGCTGTCCCGATGCGAATGACAGCGCTGTAGCTGACGGAAGGGTCAATACCTCTCCGGCTGATGTCGTGTTCGCCTCCGCCTCCGCATGCCGAAGAGCGCTTCTGTCAGATTCTGCAAAGGAATTACAGGCACTCGAACATGCCTGTCAGATTCCCGCCGAAGTGTGCAGACTTCTTGTGGACTACACCAACAACTATGATTTTTTGCAGGAGGATGATTTTTCACTGCCCCTGCACTATGCACTGCTGGCACAGCGGGATTCCGGTTATGAAACATTTTTGGACTGTGGTGGCGATCTGTCTGCCCGGATCATCAAACAGCTGGATTCATTTGAAAACTTTTCACAATTCTGTGATCTGTTGAAAAACAAGAGCGTGACCCGCGCACGCGTCGCCCGGGTTCTGACGCATATTCTGTTGCAATTATCCGCACAGATGCCCGCGCCACTCACATCCGATAACGGCACACTGCCCTATCTGCGGGTGTTGGGTTTTCGTCAATCAGCTGCCCCTCTCTTACACGAGCTCAAACAGCGCGCCCGGGTACCGCTCATCACGCGCGTTCCTGAAGCAGAACGGATGCTTTCTTCAGAAGCAATGATGTATTTCAAGCAGGATCTGTTTGCCGCAGAGCTTTACCGCAGTGTCCTGTTGCAGAAATGCGGCCGCTGTTATCCGGACGATTATCGAAGAAAGATTGAAATTGTTTGAAAGATACATTATACTTGATAAAGCATAAATTTTGTTCTAAATCAAACGGGGCTCCTGTTGCCTCGTCTGACAGACAACATTCAGGAGGTACTACATGGCAGGTTCCACATACGGAAGATTATTTACGATCACAACCTGGGGAGAATCCCACGGCAAGGGCATCGGTGTCGTCATCGACGGCTGCCCCGCCGGACTCCCCTTAAATGAAGAAGATATACAGATCTACTTAGACCGTCGCAAGCCCGGTCAGTCCAAATTCACGACTCAGCGAAATGAGGCGGATGCCGTTCAGATCCTCTCCGGAGTCTTCGAGGGAAAGACGACGGGCACGCCGATCTCTCTGGTCGTGTTCAACACCGATCAGCGCTCCCGTGACTATGGCGATATCGCAACCTATTACCGTCCGGGACACGCAGACTATACCTTTGATGAAAAATACGGTTTTCGCGATTACCGGGGCGGCGGACGCTCCTCCGGACGGGAGACGATCGGACGCGTAGCCGCCGGTGCGATCGCTGCAAAACTATTAAAGGAGCTCGGCATCGATGTGCATGCCTACGCGACAGCCATTGGTCCTGTACAGATCGACCGCGCTGCATTTGATCTGGAAGAATCTCTTTCAAACCCGGTCGGCATGCCTGACGAGGCGGCTGCTGAGGCAGCGCAGGCATATCTGAATGAATGCATGAAAAATCAGGATTCCTGTGGCGGGATCATCGAGTGTACGATCACCGGCATGCCTGCCGGAGTCGGCGATCCCGTATTCGAAAAGCTTGACGCAAACCTCGCCAAAGCGATGCTCTCCATCGGCAGCGTCAAAGGCTTTGAGATCGGCGACGGATTTGCCGCTGCCGCCTCTAACGGCAGCACCAACAACGATGCTTTTGAAATGGCAAACGGACAGGTATCCAAGGTAACCAACCACGCAGGCGGTACACTCGGCGGCATCAGCGACGGTTCTCCGGTTCTGTTCCGTGTGGCAATCAAGCCCACACCATCCATCAGCCAGACGCAGCGCACCGTCAACCAGTCCGGTGAGGAGATCGACATCTCCATCAAGGGACGCCATGACCCCATCATCGTACCGCGTGCGATCGTCGTTGTGGAATGCATGGCAGCGCTCACCGTGCTGGACCTGCTGCTCACGAATATGAGCGCGAAGCTGGA
>SFRL01000050.1 GCA_004562765.1 bacterium
GATACCCTCCTCAACAGCTGCACGTGTTGCGTTCAGCGCATCCTCCATGCGGAGCTTGCTCTCCTTCATCTCGGTCTCGGTTGCTGCGCCGACACGGATGACTGCAACACCGCCTGCCAGTTTTGCCAGACGCTCCTGTAATTTCTCCTTGTCAAACTCAGAAGTTGTCTCCTCGATCTGTGCACGGATCTGACCGATTCTGGACTCGATGGCAGTCTTTTCTCCCATACCGTCTACGATCACGGTGTTCTCCTTCTGTACCTTTACAGATTTTGCACGTCCGAGCATATCCATGGTAGCCTCTTTCAGCTCCATACCAAGCTCAGATGAGATCACCTGTCCGCCGGTCAGGATCGCGATATCCTCAAGCATTGCCTTTCTTCTGTCACCATATCCGGGAGCCTTCACTGCGACCACATTGAAGGTTCCTCTTAACTTATTCAGGATCAGTGTGGTCAGAGCCTCACCCTCAACATCCTCAGCGATGATGAGCAGCCTTGCACCGGACTGTACGATCTGCTCAAGGATCGGCAACAGATCCTGAATGTTGCTGATCTTCTTGTCGGTGATCAGGATGTAGGGATCGTCCAGAACTGCCTCCATCTTATCCATATCAGTAGCCATATATGCGGAAATATATCCACGATCAAACTGCATACCTTCTACCAGATCCAGCTCGGTCTGCATGGTCTTGCTCTCCTCGATGGTGATGACGCCGTCCTTGGAAACCTTCTCCATTGCGTCTGCAACGAGATTTCCTACTTCCTCGTCACCTGCTGAGATCGCTGCAACCTTTGCGATCTGATCCTTGCTCTCTACAGACTTGCTCATGCTTGCCAGAGCCTCTACAGCCTTATCGGTTGCCTTCTTCATACCTCTTCTCAGGATAATGGGGTTCGCACCTGCTGCCAGGTTCTTCATACCCTCTTTGATCATTGCCTGTGCCAGAACAGTTGCGGTCGTCGTACCGTCACCGGCTACATCGTTTGTCTTGGTAGCTACTTCCTTGACAAGCTGTGCACCCATGTTCTCGAATGCATCCTCCAGCTCGATCTCTTTTGCGATGGTCACACCATCATTGGTGATCAGCGGAGCGCCATATGATTTGTCTAATACGACATTGCGTCCCTTCGGTCCGATGGTTACACGTACCGTATTTGCTAATTTATCCACACCTGCTTCTAAGGCTGCACGCGCTTCTGCGCCATATTTGATTTCCTTTGCCATGATGATTACTCTCCTTTTTATGCTCTAAAAAATGTCTTGCTCTGTCTCAAATATTCCGCCAGAACTGTTCTGAACAGTTACGATCGTTCTTACTCTACGATTGCAAGAATGTCGCTCTGGCGGACGATGATGTACTCCTGTCCTTCCAGCTTTACTTCGGTTCCCGCATATTTGGAATAAATGACTTTCTGACCTTCCTTTACCTGCATGGTCACTTCTTTTCCGTCAACCACACCGCCGGGACCTACTGCAACGATCTCTGCCTCCTGGGGTTTCTCCTGTGCGGAGCTTGCCAGAATGATGCCTGATTTGGTCTTTTCCTCTGCCTCCAGCTGCTTGATGACAACTCTGTCTAATAACGGTACTAACTTCATGTGAAATGCCTCCTTATCATAGAATCTGTTGTTCTCTCTTTTCGCTTGTTAGCACTCATTTATTTCGAGTGCTAATCGCTAAAACATATAATATGTTTTTCCTGATTGATGTGCAACCAAAAGAAGTATGCGTTTTTCTATGTTTTATTTATTTATACTCCTATTTACTCTTTTATTCTCATTTTTTCTCACTTTTTTAATTTTTATACTTTTTTATAAATGGATGACTTCACAAAAAAGGAAGCCGCATGTTCTGTCATGCAGCTTCCTGTGGTCGTATTAATAATCTTTTGAATATGCTCTCGTTGCTAATTTATAATGATCGTATGTCGGATAGCTGTACTGGGTGTCAATCTTAACTGTCTCTGTATTTACCGCACTTCCTTTCAGGAAAATAGATAACGGTCGTACACCGATCAGCTTGTCGCCTGAATCATATAACATGATATACACAGTTCCTGATACAGAATTGCTGACCTTATTCTTCAATTTTAATGTCAGTGTTGCATAACCCGGATTCACATCCATATCCATCGTGTCGGTGATGCTGACCTTTGATGAGCGATCTGTATATTTTGCATTGATACTGCGATCCACCTCTGTGATCTTACCGGAGCACTGATTGATGTCGATCGTAAAATCATAAGTGCTATACATGATTTTCGCATAACTTGTCTTTCCGGGAAGAAGATTATCTACCATCTTTTTGTCTTTTTCCAGCACTGCACCGTCTTCACCCTTTAAGGTGTATGTCACATATGCGTAGTCGAAGGTCTGCTTTGTATTATTTTTCACTGAGACCAGAACTTCACCTTCTGACAGTTGGGTCAACTTTACATCAAATGAAAGCTTTTTAACAGTCACCTTGTACTTCATGGTTCCTCGCTTAGTCGTGATCGTAACAGTAGATGTTCCCGCCTTTTTTGCAGTCAGGTTCGCATGCGACTTATTTTCCTTATCCTTTGCCGCCGCCAAAACCTTTTTATTGGAAGAAGTTACCTTAGTTACGTCATAATAATTTGTAACATAAATTGCTTCACCCACATACAGTGTGAGATTCTCTGTCTTTGTGGCAGCCTTTGCAGGCACTGCAGGAAGAAGTGTAACAATCATCACTACTGCCAGACAAAATGTTACCAGTTTTTTCATTGTTTGCTTCATTTCTAAATCTCCTTTTTTATTATTTTTGTAACGCATCTGCGCAGTTACTTATATCAGTCCGAAATGCAGCATTGCACGGTAAATACCGTCCTCCTGCAGATCAGCCGTCACATAATCCGCCGCCGCCTTCGCCTCGGTCGAACCGTTTCCCATCGCGATACCAACGCCGGCATATTCCAGCATTGCCAGATCGTTCACGCTGTCGCCCACCGCGAATGTGTCTGCCCGGTCAATCCCCAGCGCCTCACACATTCTCTGCATGCCGGTCGCCTTTGTATGTCCCTTCGGCACAAGTTCAACCACTGCGGAATTATGGATCAGGTAGGTATAGTACTCCTCCAGCGCCGCGAAGCAGCCCTCCCGGTCTGCATGATCCGTCGCGCAGGAAAGCTTGTTGATCTCCCAGTTCCCATAGCTGTCTGCGATGCTCACAAGGCGATCGTCCAACTCCCGCTTGAGTTTTTGCCCGTAAAGCTCGTCCCCAAAATCGGCATCATCCATATACAGATACTCAGGACCTTCCAGGATCGGGCGGAAACCGTAGCTTCGCACCGTCTCCACCGTATGTATTGCAAGCTCCCTGTCAATAAATTTTTCATAGATCCGCTTTCCGTCCAGCTCCACATGTGTTCCGCAGCCTGCCACCAGACCGTCAAAACCGATGGCAAACAGATCCGGATTCTGAATGTAGGCGCGTGCACGCCCACTGCAGATAAATGCATAGTTCCCGTTTTTTCGCAGCGCACGGATCGCTGTCACGGTACTCTCGGGGATGTGATTGTAAAAATCCCACAGCGTACCGTCAATGTCAAAAAATACTGCTTTCCTCACGCTCTGATCTCCAATAACTTTGCTTTTAATTCATTTTCCATGCTCTGAAGCTCACTCTCTGCCGCAGCACGCTTTGCGCGTCCCTCGGTCTGGATCTTCATGACCTCATCAAGCGTCGAGATCAGCGACTCATTTGTATGTTTTAACGTCTCAATATCCACAATACCGCGCTCGGATTCCTTTGCTGCCTCTATCGTCGCAACCTTTAACCGGTCTGCATTTTTCTTTAACAGCTCATTGGTCATGTCGCTGACTGCACGCTGTGCCTCCGCAGCCTGTGTGCTGTGCTCCACGCCCAGCGCAATGACCATCTGGCTCTTCCACAGAGGGATCGTATTCACGATCGTTGACTGGATCTTCTCCGCCATCACCGTATCACTGCCCTGCACCAGGCGGATCTGAGGTGCGGTCTGCAGTGCAACAGTTCTTGTCAGCTCCAGATCATGCAGCTTCTTCTCAAAACGGTCGATCAGTCCCTCGTAATCCTTTGCCGCCTGCGCATCCTCCGGAAGCCCACTGGCAAGTGCCTTGTTGCGCAACTCGGCCAGCTCGTTTTCACGGGCATTCTGCAGCTTCTTCTTCCCCGCAAGGATATACATGGACAGTTCTTTAAAATAGGTCAGGTTCATATCATACATCCGATCCAGCATCTGCGCATCCTTGATGAGCTGGATCTGATGCGCTTCCAATGCAGATGTGATCTTATTGACATTGACCTCTGTTTTGTCATACTTTGCCTTTAATGCCGTGAGCTTATTGGCACGCTTCTTAAAGAATGCACCCAGTCCTTTTTCCTCTTCCTCTACATCAAAGCTTTTCAGCTCCGTCACAAGATCCGCGATCATGTCACCGATCTCGCCCATGTCCTTGGTCTTTACGTTTTCCAGCGCCTTCTCGGAAAAATCTGCCATCTTCTTCTGTGTGCCTGCGCCGTACTGCAGGATCGCATTGGAATTTCTCAGATCGATCTTCTCCACAAACTCGCTGACCATCCGCTTTTCCTCCTCGGAAAGCATCGAATCATCCATCTCGTTCTTCGGTGCCGGGATCACATCCGCGGGTGCCGTTGCCGCTGCCGGCACTTCCTTCTCCTGCGGTGTATCAAACGCGCCGAAGTCCAGCGTCGGTGCCTCGGCTGTCAATGTATCGAAATCTGTCATGTCTCGTTCCTCCCAATATAAAATAAGTATTCAGAGCCGAACAGACTCTGAATACTTACATTATAGCAAATTTTGGCAAAAGGACAACCTATTTGCAACAAATATCTGCTACTCAAAATCCCTGCTCTTTGTCAGACCCTCCTGCTGAAGCATTACCTTCATCGTGGAGATGTCAGAGGATATATCCCACGCCGTGTCCTCAAAGAGACTGTCAAACAGATTCTCGAATGCCTCGTTGATCGTATCCAGCGTATCCTCGATCTCTTTTTTTGTGTTCGCAACATTCGCGCCGTACTCCGGCTGTCCGTCCAGATCACGGTACGCGTCGACAAGTTTGGTTGTCGTCGGCAGATAGTAGGTCATAAATTTATGCAGTTCATCTGCGCTCTCCGGCTGTTTTTTCACCTGCGCAAAAATACGGCGCATGATGTCCTCCAGCTTTGCCAGTTTCTCGCTGATGACTTCTCCGGGAATCGCGTCATTGCACTCGTGGATATGGTAAATATACGCCTCGCCCTCGGTGAGTATTTTCTGAATCTCATCCGAACAGCCCGATTTTTCCTGCTCCCATCTGGCTGCTTCCGCCTCACGGGTCCTGCGTGCTTCCTCCGCCTCCTCATACTGACGATAGGTCTCATTATCAACGATCAGCGTCGTCTGTCCCGCATCCATATGCCCTTCCAGGAAATATCCCTTCCGCAGCATATCCTGCAGGTCTTTCTGCACATACGCTTTCCGGCGTCCGGTGGCCCGTGCCAGATCCTCGATGGCACAATACCCTTTATTTCCGATCACTCGCACGTAGTCCCGGAACCGGTGATTGCGTCCGTTCATGTTTGCTCCCTTTGTGATCAGACCGATAAAGGGCAGCATCGCGATGCCAAAACCGATTGGCAGCGCAAACGTAATCATACCTGTGAATGCAGCCGACAGCGCTGTCGCGATGGTTGCGATTCCAAACATGCTCGTTCCGACGATACCGACTGCCAGACACGCCGGTCCTGCCGCCTGTCCCGGCAGAAATTTTTTGTAGCGCGCCGGGAGCTGTGGGCGCTGCTGCATCTGAGTGGCACCCCATTTGCCGCCTCGGCCGCCGGGTGTGCTCGCACTGCCTGCGCCTCTGTTCGCATTCCAGACACCGGCAGCATTTGAAAAATCCGCGCCATGCGCCTTCGCCTGCCGCTCGATCTCCCTGCCGACCTGATCCATGCCTCGGCTGATACTGACTGCCGCCTCATTGATCGCATCACCCACGCTCTGGCTGAGCCCGGTAAAATCGCCGGATTCTATCGCCCGCTGCACAGAATCTCTGATCTCTTCCCCTACCTGGCTCCATTTATTTGATGTACTCATGTTCATTACTTCCTTTATTATGATAAATTTGCTGTAATCCGAATAGCTACATTTTACCAAACACGCAGAAAAAGGACAACCATTTTTGGTCATTCGCTTTTCTATCACCGTTTTACAATAAATTGTCTGCGCATGTGGTCAAGCTCCATGACGACTGCCAACCCGGATGCGATACCAAGCGTATAAAGTACGAGCTGTATCGCATTTTTTGATGCTGCCATATAATCCATATCGATCAGTCCTGTCAGCATATAGTAGAGATTGCCTCCGGGGATGAGTGGAATGCAGCTGGGTATAAAATACACAGTTGTCGGAACATGCCGGACATGTGCCATGATCTCTCCATAGGTTCCGATCAACAGTGACGTGAGAAACGTCGCCGGAAACAGTGAAAATCCCGCTACGTGGTTCAGAAAAAGGTAGATCACCCAGCACAGGCCGCCGCCGATCGTCGGTACCAGAATATGTCTGCGGTCCACATGAAAGATCAGACAAAATCCAAAAGTTCCGACCATTGCAGCCGCGATCTGTATCAATATCATTATCATCCTGTCTCCTTTCAAATACTATTATGACATACATATCATATAAGAAACAGCCTACGCCACAAAGTAGATCGCCAGTGTAAATCCTACCGCGATCCCTCCCGCAAGCAGCACGCTGTCGATCAGCTTTTCAATACCCGAGATCGAATCACCGCTGAGGGCATAGCGCATGGAATTTGTGATCGCAATTCCCGGGATCAACACCATGATATCGCCGATCATGATCTGTCCGGCATGCAGCACAGGAATCAGACGGCAGATCCCGCAGATCATTGAACCCACCAGAAACGATGTGATGATATTAAAGAAAATACGTCCCTGACAGAGGGGCTGCATATATCTCTGCAGCAGGTAAATACAGCACGCAAATGCTGCGGCGGCAAGCGCGTCCAAAAGGGCTCCGCCAAAAAATACTGCAAACGCCGAGGCGGCGAGTATCTCTCCCAGAAGGATCATCGACTGCTTCGGCTGCTCCTCCAGGATCGCCAGCACCCTGCGTCGAAGTTCATCCACCGGAAGCAGCTGCGCGGTACATTCCCGGCTCAGACTGTTCAGAACCTCCAGCTTTTTCAGATCAAAGGAATCCCTGCGCCGGATACGGCGGCTCTGCGTGATTGTCGCTTCACCGGGAAATTCCATCGTGACGACAATGCTGCTGGTCAGCGCATAGATGCTCACATGCTCGGCACCGTATGCCTTGCCCAGCCGATACAGCGTATCCTCTATGCGACTAATCTCCGCTCCCGCACAGTACATTGCTTCTCCAATATTCAGACACTGCTTTGTCAGTATATCAATTTCATTGTTGGTAAGTGCTGCATGTTCCATCTGTCCGTCTACACCCTCCTGAATCTTCTCACCATATTCTATCAAACGAACTTCAAAATTGCAATTTCGGACAAAAGAAAGCGCCGGCAGAGAATTTAAATACTCTGCTGACGCTTGCATCGAAACATCAAACATATATTATTGAATGGACAAGTATGAATATCCCATCAGGCTCTCGTCCACCTCGCGGGCAACTTCACGTCCCTCGCGGATCGCCCATACGACGAGGGACTGTCCGCGGTGCATATCACCTGCAGTGTAGACGTGATCTACATTCGTCTTATATTTCCCGGTCTCGGTCGCCACGTTCGTACGCTCATTCACATTCACGCCAAAGGCCTTAGTGACGTAGGCCTCACTGCCGAGGAATCCGGCTGCGATCAGTACGATGTCCGCCGGCAGCTTTTTCTCACTGCCCTCCACCTCGCGCATCATCATGCGTCCGGTCTTCTCATCCTTCACACTCTCCAGACGGACGGTCACCAGCTCCTTCAGATTGCCGTTCTTATCTTTCACAAACTCCTTCACAGTGGTCTGATAGATACGCGGGTCGTGTCCGAATACCGCGATCGCTTCCTCCTGACCGTAATCGGTCTTGCAGACCTTGGGCCACTCCGGCCACGGGTTGTTCTCTGCACGGGTATCGGGTGCCTTCGGCATCATTTCCAACTGTGTCACGGAGGCAGCACCCAGACGGATGCTGGTACCGACACAGTCATTTCCGGTGTCACCGCCGCCGATGATGACCACATGTTTATCTTTCACATCCACATATTTTTTATCCTTCAGATCAGAATCAAGAAGACTCTTTGTCACACCGCTGAGGAAATCCACCGCAAAATAAATGCCCTTTGCGTCTCTTCCGGGCACCTTGATATCTCTCGGATTTTTCGCGCCGCACGCGAGGATCACACGGTCATAGTCCTTAAGCAGCTTCGCCGGCTTGACATCCTTTCCGACATCTGCGCCGGTAACAAAAGTCACACCCTCCTGCTCCATGATCCGGATCTTACGATCGATAATATGCTTCTCCAACTTCATATTCGGAATGCCGTACATGAGCAGTCCGCCAACACGGTCTGCGCGCTCATAGACACTTACTGTATGCCCGCGCTTGTTGAGCTGGTCTGCCGCAGCCAGTCCGGCGGGACCGGAGCCGATGACTGCCACCTTTTTGCCGGTGCGCACCTTCGGCGGTTTTGCATCTGCATAACCGTGCGCATATGCATATTCAATAATACCGTGTTCATTTTCTTTTGTCGTGACGCTCTCGCCATAATTTCCACATGTGCATGCCGCCTCACACAATGCCGGGCAGACACGGGATGTAAACTCTGGGAAATTGTTCGTCTTTTTCAGGCGGTGATACGCCTGCTCCCAGTTACCGCGATATACAAGGTCATTCCACTCCGGCACCAGATTGTGCAGCGGGCAGCCGCTCGTCATACCCATGATCGTCATGCCCGCCTGACAGAACGGTACTCCGCAGGACATACATCTCGCACCCTGCTCCTGCTGTTCCTCGAGGGAAAGCGGTGTATGGAACTCGCGGAAATTTTTGATGCGTTCCTTCGGATCGACCGCCTTGGCAGTCTTTCTCTCATAATCTAAAAATCCAGTCGGTTTTCCCATTTCCTGTTCCCCTCCTTAACGTTTTGCATTTGCATAAAATGCTTCGATCTGCGCCTGTTCAGAGCTCAAGCCTTTCTCTTCCATCTGTACGATCGCCATCATCATCCGGTTGTAATCATAAGGGATGATCTTCTTGAATTTCGGCAGATAGTCCGCAAAATTGTCAAGAATCTCCTTGCCCTTCTCGGAGTTGGTCAGCGTCACATGTTCTTTGATCAGCTCTTTGAGTTCAAGCACATCATATTTGCTGGTCAGCGCTTCGGTAAACACCATTTCCTTATTCGTTCTGGTATAAAGATCATTATCCTCATCCAGCACATAGGCGATACCGCCACTCATACCTGCCGCAAAGTTCTTTCCGGTTTTTCCGAGCACAACGACGCGTCCGCCGGTCATATACTCACAGCCATGGTCGCCGACGCCCTCTACGACCGCGATCGCACCGGAATTGCGGACACAGAAACGCTCGCCCGCAACGCCGTTAATAAACGCTTTTCCACTGGTCGCACCGTAGAGTGCCACGTTACCGATAATGATATTTTCATCCTTTTTATAGGTTACACCTGCGGGCGGATAGACGATCAGTTTTCCTCCGGACAAGCCCTTTCCGAAATAGTCATTGGAATCGCCCACCAGTTCCAGCGTCAGTCCCTTCGGAATAAATGCGCCAAAGCTCTGTCCGCCTGCACCCTTACATTTTACAACAAAGGTATCATCCTCCAGAGTCGTTCCGTATTTTTTCGTGATCTCGGAACCGAAGATCGTGCCGAGTGAACGGTCGGTATTTGTGACCTCCACCTCGATGACACGCTTCTGTCCGCTCTCCAGCGCACTCTGGAACTGTTTTAACAGCACCGTCTCGTCCTTTGTCTTTTCCAGTTCAAAGTCATAGACCTTCTTCGGATTAAAGGTGAATTTTTCCTTTGTTCCGACATACGGGTTATATAAAATATTGGAAAGATCCACTTTTTTCTGCTTCTCATTCAGGTCGTCACGAACACGTAAAAGATCACTTCTGCCCACCAGCTCATCGACGGTACGCACGCCCAGACGAGCCATGTGCTCTCTCAGATCCTCTGCGATAAAGCGCATGAAATTCACCACGTACTCCGGCTTTCCTGCAAAACGCTTACGAAGCTCCGGATTCTGCGTTGCCACACCTGCGGGGCAGGTGTCCAGATTGCAGACACGCATCATGATACATCCCATCGTTACAAGGGGCGCTGTCGCAAAACCGAATTCCTCTGCACCCAGCATTGCCGCGATCGCTACATCACGTCCGCTCATCAGCTTACCGTCTGTCTCCACACGTACCTTTTCCCGCAGACCGTTCATGATCAGTGTCTGGTGTGTCTCGGCAAGTCCAAGCTCCCAGGGAAGTCCCGCGTTATGGATGGAGCTTCTGGGTGCCGCACCGGTTCCTCCGTCATATCCGGAGATCAGAACGACCTGTGCACCGGCCTTTGCCACACCGGCTGCAACGGTTCCTACACCGGCCTCAGATACAAGTTTTACGGAAATACGAGCATCCCGGTTGGAGTTTTTCAGGTCATAAATGAACTGCTCCAGATCCTCAATAGAGTAAATATCATGATGAGGCGGCGGTGAGATCAGGGACACACCGGGTGTGGAATGTCTCGTCTTTGCGATCCACGGATACACCTTTGCGCCGGGCAGATGTCCGCCCTCTCCGGGCTTTGCGCCCTGCGCCATCTTGATCTGGATCTCCTGGGCACTGACAAGATAGGTACTGGTAACACCGAAACGTCCACTCGCCACCTGTTTGATCGCTGAACAGCGGTTCAATCCGTCAGGACCGGGTTTCAAACGGTCTAAGCTCTCTCCACCCTCACCGGTATTGGATTTTCCGTGGATCATATTCATGGCGATCGCCAGCGTCTCATGTGCCTCCTGTGAGATGGAACCGTAGCTCATCGCGCCGGTCTTAAAACGGGTCACGATGGAAGCGACACTCTCCACCTCCTCGATGGGCACACCCTTCTTCGGATAGTTGAAATCCAGCATACCGCGGATATAGTTGCGGTTTTCCAGCTCGTTGACTGCCTTTTCGTACTCCTTGAACATCTCATAATCACCGCGCTTTGTGGACTCCTGCAGCAGATGGATCGTCAGCGGATTGTACAGATGCTCATCCGCACCGCTGCGCATGGAATGACGTCCGACGGAATCCAGCGTCAGATCATTTTCCAGTCCCAGCGGGTCATATGCCTCAGAGTGCAGGAAGTTGACCTGCTCCTCGATATCCTTTAACGTAATACCGCCGATCCGGCTCACTGTATTCGTAAAATATTTATCTATGACGGCCTTATCAATACCGATCGCCTCAAAGATCTTGGAACCCTGATAGGACTGGATCGTGGAAATCCCCATCTTTGCAGCAATCTTTACAATACCGCCGATGACTGCATGATTATAGTCCTCAATGGCTGCATAGTAATCCTTGTCAAGCAGATGCTCATCCACAAGCTGCTTTACCGTATCCTGTGCCAGATACGGGTTGACCGCGCAGGCTCCATAGCCCAGCAGCGTCGCAAAATGATGCACTTCATGCGGCTCACCGGACTCTAAGATAATGGCAAGCGCCGTTCTCTTTTTCGTAACGACCAGATGCTCGTGCAGCGCTGCCACCGCCAGCAGCGACGGGATCGCCACATGGTTTTCATCCACACCACGGTCAGACAGGATCAAAATATTCGCACCGTCACGGTATGCACGGTCCGCCTCGACAAAGAGTCTGTCGATGGCCTTTTCAAGACTTGTATTCTTATAGTAAGTGATCGGAATGTCCGCCACATGGAAGCCTTCTTTGTTCATGGACCGGATCTTCATGAGATCCGTATTGGTCAGGATCGGATTATTGACCTTGATCACATGACAGTTTTCGGGTTTCTCCAGAAGCAGGTTACCATCCTCTCCGATATAAGTCGTTGTCGATGTAACGATCTTCTCCCGGATGGAATCGATCGGCGGATTTGTCACCTGCGCAAACAACTGCTTGAAATAGTTGAACAGCGGCTGATATTTTCCATCCAGTACGGCAATTGGAATGTCCATACCCATGGCGCTGGTGGATTCTCCGCCGTTCTGCGCCATCGGCAAAATGACTTCTTTTAAGGACTCATAGGAATAGCCAAACGCCTTCATCATGCGCTGGCGTTCCTCATAGCTGTACTCCGGCACGCGCTGGTTCGGAATACGCAGATCCGAAAGCTTCACCAGATTCCGGTCAAGCCACTCGCCGTAAGGCTGCTTGCCCGCATAGTAATTTTTCAGTTCCTCATCATCGATGATGCGTCCCTTGACGGTATCCACAAGGAGCATCTTTCCGGGGCGCAGACGATCCTTTGCCACGATATGTGTCGGATCGATATCCAGCACGCCGACCTCAGAAGAAAGGATCAGCTGGTCATTGTCGAGCACATAATATCTGGACGGGCGCAGACCGTTGCGGTCGAGCACGGCACCCATGATATCTCCATCGGAAAACAGAATGGACGCGGGGCCATCCCACGGCTCCATCATCGTCGCATAATACTGGTAAAAATCTTTTTTCTTCTGGCTCATCAGATGGTTGTTCGCCCAGGGCTCCGGGATCATGATCATCACTGCCAGCGGCAGCGGCATGCCATTCATAACCAAAAACTCCAGCGTATTGTCTGTCATCGCAGAGTCAGAGCCTTCCGTATTGATGACCGGCAGCACTTTTGTGAGCTGATCATGCAGTTTGCCGGAGGTCATCGTCTCCTCGCGGGCAAGCATCTTATCCGCATTACCGCGAATCGTATTGATCTCACCGTTGTGCACGATAAAACGGTTCGGATGCGCGCGCTCCCAGCTCGGATTTGTATTTGTACTGAAACGGGAATGTACCATTGCGATCGCAGACTCATAATCCGGATCCTGCAGATCATCGAAGAACAGCCGCAGCTGATCTACGAGAAACATTCCTTTATATACGATCGTACGACTGGAAAGTGATGCCACATAAGTAACTTCACTACTCTGCTCGAACACACGGCGGACGATATATAACAGCCGGTCAAAATCCAAACCCTTCGCCACATGCTCCGGACGTTTGATAAACGCCTGCATGATATAAGGCATACAGTCTCTTGCTTTCTGTCCCAGCACATCCGCATGGGTCGGCACTTCACGCCAGCCCAAAAGCTCCAGCCCCTCTTTTTCCACAATGACCTCAAACATCTTTTTCGCCTGATTGCGCTTGAGCTCATCCTGCGGGAAGAAAAACATTCCCACACCGAAATCCCGATCACCGCCGAGCTCGATGCCAAGCGTTTTTACTGCCTTGGAGAAAAACTTGTGTGAAACCTGTAACAGTATTCCGACACCGTCACCGGTCTTTCCCTCCGCGTCCTTTCCGGCTCTGTGCTTCAGATTTTCTACGATCTTTAACGCCTGCTCAACGGTCGCATGGCTCTTTCGTCCTTTGACATCCACCACCGCACCGATACCGCAGTTGTCATGCTCAAACGCCGGATCATAAAGACCCTGTGCATGCTGTTTGCTTTCATCTACCACATGTTCTCTCATATGCGTTCCCCGTAACCGTCCGACCGTGACCGGAACGGCTACTCCTTCCTTTCGTCATTATTATGATCTGCACGCGATCGTTTTCCTGCAATTAAATATAGCGCAAAACACAATTTGCGTCCATCCCATGTTTTCATCAAATTATCTGATTGTTTTCTTTTTTACTCATATATAGTATTATTATCTGACAATATAATGGAATTTTTCTTCTGATATCAGCTTTCAGAAACAATTTGAGCGGTGTTTGGAAAGAAAAACCTAATAAAATAAAGCGAGAAAAACAGTCATTTCACAAATTGTGTCTGAATTGTTTCTCTCGCTATATTGCATTATTTTAAGAAAACAGATGTGTTTTTAGTCTTTTTTGAAATTTTTAGCATACAATCCTGCAACCAGAGCAACGATCACCAGCAGGATGACTGTCACCGGCAGAAACCATGCACTGCCAGGCTGCAGCCCTGCCAGAAAGCCCGTTTCACCGCGCAGCAATGACAAAATGTTCGCAGCAATATGCCCGCACATGACTACGCGCACATCCCTGTAGTACTCCATCAAAATGCCGAGCACCAGCCCGAGGGCACATGCATAGATCGTCTGCACAATATTCATATGGATCAACCCGAAAATGAGCGCGGAGCCAACGATAGCTCCACTACGCCCCATCATATTTCGCAATCGTCCAAATACAATGTCCCGGTACAAAAGCTCCTCGGCAACCGGCGTGATCAGTCCCAGTGACAGGATCTCCCATCCCAGACTTGAAGAATAAAATGCCTGCTCCACTGTCTGGTAGCTTCCCGATGCCTGCTTCAGTTCTGTCAGCGCGATCAGATTGTTCATCCCGATGCCTGCACAGCCGAGCAACAGCACAGCCATCAGCACGCCCCCTGCCAGATGCCCGGATACGGGTGCCGTGAATACCTTCCTTTTTTCTCCACTCTCTGTGGTCTCTCCATGTATAAAGCAAAACCAGAGAACAAAAAACGCCGCCAGGGAACCCATTCCCTGCCGTTTTACCGCATCGATCTGTGCGGCGTTCGGAAGCAGTCCCACCAGCATATTTACGATCTGGCAGACCAAAAAATAGGCAAAGATCGGATAGACGAGCGCCAGGGCGCTTCGACGCTCACGATCATTCCTGTATCCAACGGAATAATCATTCGGTTTTCGCTTCGGATTCATCCAGATATGCCTCCACTTCCTCCAGCGTATCAAAAACAGCTACTGCTCCTGCCTCGTACAATTCTTCCCGCGTGCCGAATCCATACGTCACTCCAACGCAGTCGATCCCCGCCTTCACAGCTCCGACCGCATCATATTTCGTATCTCCGATCAGCACCACTTCCGCACGATCTGTGACGTTCATGCGGCGGAATGCCTCCTCCAGAACCAGGATCTTTTCCCTGCGCTCCGGTCCGACCGAAGCGCCCACAATGTCGTCAAAATAATCTGCAACGCCCTTGTTTTTCAAGATCTGTATGCAGTTGCGCTCAGGCTTGGAAGATGCAAGCCCGATCGTGTAACCCTTTTCTTGCAGATGCTGTAATGTCTCTCTGACCCCCGGATACAGCTCACACTGATTCATTCCGATCGAGTCATAGTATTCACGATACTTTGCCACCGTCGGCTCGATCTTTTCAGCGGGAACATGATATTTCTGATCAAACATAAGTGCCAGCGGCGGACCGATAAAGCACCGCAGTGACTCCAGATCCGGCTCATCAATGCCCAGATACTCCCGCAGTGCATATTGTACACCCTTCGTGATTCCCTCCTGTGAATTGATCAGTGTTCCGTCCAGATCAAACAATACTTTCTTCATTAGCGCTTGACTCCTTTTGTATCTCTGTTACATATGTGCAGCCGATTCAATGCCACCTGCTTGTCCTTGCCGCCAAACTGCGCGTTCGTATCATCTGCAGCAAGATAATAGATCGCAGACAGCTCATCGCCGGTACTCAAACGCATACCGCGTACACCGATCGCCATCTTCTTTTTCTCCGGTACGGAATCGATGGAAATGCGCAGGAACACACTCTTTGCCGACTCCATAACCAGTGTTGATCCGGGCTGTACCGGACTCACAAAGAGCAATTCATCGCCATCGGCAAGCTTCGTTGCAGCCGTCGTCCGCTTTCCGACCTCAAACTCCGCACCCTCCACGAGCTTCAGCATCGACGTTTTTGTTCCAAATATCAATTTTTGATCAAGAAGGTGACTCATGGCATCCAGATAGATAAAGCTTTCTGTCTTACTGTCGTAATTACTCAGATTATCGATGGGATTTCCCTTTTCCCTGAACTTTCCGAAAGGCAGATCCAGCACCTTCAGCAGATGCATGTTTCCGGTATTTGTGAAAATACAGATCCTGTCCGTATTTTTGCACGTGATAGTATAGCGGCTCTCAATGTCTGCAGCTTCCTTATTACGCTCATAAGTAGCGACATCCACCGCTTTCGCATAACCGAACCGGTCAATGAGTACGACCACATCCATCTCCTCCAGCTTCGGCTCCTCCACGACTGCCTCCGCCACGTTGTCGATCTCGGTACGACGTGCTCTGTCATACTCCTTTTTAAAACCGTCCAGTTCCTTGATGATCACCTTTGCCATCGCCGCGCGACTGCTCAGGATCTTCTCATACTCGGCGATGTTTTTCATCGTCGCATCATGCTCCTTTAAGAGCGCTTCGATCTCCAGGCCGATGAGCTTGTACAGGCGCATCTCCAAAATAGCTGTCGCCTGCCGCTCCGTAAAGTGAAGCTGTTTGGCATCTTTTTCGGATTCCTTATGTTTAAATTTAATATTTGTCGTATCTCCGTTTGTAAGACATGCCTTGGCATCTTTGATATTCTTGCTGCCCCGCAGGATCTCAATGATCAGGTCAATGACATCGCAGGCCTTGATCAGACCTTCCTGTACCTCCTGCTTTTCCAGTTCCTTGGTAAGCAGCGTCTTATACTTTCTGGTGGCAAGCTCGTACTGAAATTCCACATGGTGGCGGATCATCGGTACCAGACCCATGGTCTCCGGCTTTCCGTCTGCCACCGCCAGCATATTCACACCGAAAGTATCTTCCAGCTTTGTCTTCTTATATAAAAGGTTGCATATGTTTTCGGCATTGGCACCCTTGCGCAGCTCGATCACAATGCGGATACCCTCCTTGGAGGACTGGTTGGAAATGTCCACGATATCATTTGTGAGCTTCTTTTCCACCAGCGCATACACATCATTCAAAAACTTGCCGATGCCTGCACCGATCATCGTATAGGGGATCTCGGTGACGACGATACACTCCTTGCCGCCCTTCATCTTCTCGATCTCAACCTTGCCGCGGATCTTGATCTTTCCGACTCCGGTTGAATAGATGCTCAAAAGCTCATCCTGATTTGTAACGATGCCTCCGGTGGGAAAATCCGGCCCTTTGATGTATTGCATCATCTGTTCCGTATTGATGTCCGGGTCTTTCATATAAGCCTTGACACCCTCGATCACTTCACCGAAATTGTGCGGCGGGATCGAAGTAGCCATTCCGACGGCAATACCTTCTGCACCGTTGATCAGGATATTGGGCACCTTGACCGGAAGCACCTCGGGTTCTTTTTCCGTCTCGTCAAAGTTCGGAACAAAATCCACCACGTCCTTGTCCAGATCTGCCAGATATGCCTCCTGCGTGATCTTATGCAGTCTGGCTTCCGTATAACGCATCGCAGCCGCGCCGTCGCCCTCGATGGATCCGAAATTTCCGTGCCCATCTACCAGCGGAAGACCTTTTTTGAAATCCTGTGACATCACAACCAGCGCCTCGTAGATGGAGCTGTCGCCGTGGGGGTGATATTTACCCATCGTATCACCCACGATACGCGCGCTCTTACGGTAAGGCTTATCATAGCGGATGCCCAGCTCATACATATCGTAGAGTGTTCTCCGCTGTACCGGCTTTAATCCGTCGCGCACGTCCGGAAGCGCACGGGCAACGATAACACTCATCGCATAATCGATATAGGACTTTTGCATTACCTCCGAATACTCGGTCCGTATCAGTCTCTCTTCTGATTCCATTTATTCAATCTCCCTTAAATATTATACATCCAGTTCTGCATCTCTTGCATGTTCATAGATAAAAGCCTTGCGCGGCGGCACATCAGTACCCATGAGCATCGCCGTCACATCACTGGCCATGCGTCCGTCCTCGATCTCTACCTTCTTTAACATACGCGTCTCGGGATTCAGTGTCGTCTCCCAAAGCTGCTCGGCATCCATCTCACCCAGACCTTTGTAGCGCTGCAGCGTGAAGCTGCCGGTGTGAGTCTTGCGGTACTTTTCCAGCGCCGCATCATCATAAAGGTATTCCTCCTCACCCTTCTTGGGCATTGCCTTGTAGAGCGGAGGCATCGCGATATAAACATGCCCCTCAAAGATCAGCTCCGGCATAAAGCGATAAAACAATGTTAAAAGTAAAGTTGATATATGCGCACCATCCACATCGGCATCTGCCATGATGATGATCTTGTCATAACGAAGCTTGCTGATATCAAAGTCATTGCCGTATCCTTCCGAAAAACCGCATCCGAATGCATTGATCATCGTCTTGATCTCCGCGTTTGCGAGCACCTTATCGATGGAAGCTTTCTCCACGTTCAGGATCTTTCCGCGGATCGGCATAATGGCCTGATACATACGGTTTCGCGCCATCTTTGCGGAGCCGCCTGCAGAATCTCCCTCCACGATAAAGATCTCACACTTGGAAGCATCCCTGGACTCACAGTTCGCCAGCTTTCCGTTGGAGTCAAAGGAAAACTTCTGCTTCGTCAGAAGATTCGTTTTCGCGCGCTCCTCCGTCTTACGGATCTTTGCAGCTTTGAGGGCACAGTCGATCACAGCCTTTAAGGTCTCCAGATTTTTGTCAAAGTAAAGCTGGATCTCCTCACCGGTCACCTTGGATGTCACCTTTGCAGCATCCTGATTATCCAGCTTCGTCTTTGTCTGTCCCTCAAAACGCGGATCCGGATGCTTGATGGAGATCACGGCAGTCATGCCGTTTCGCACATCGGTTCCGGTAAAGTTGGCATCCTTCTCCTTCAAGATACCAAGCTCTCTGGCATACTGATTGATGACCGTCGTGAAAACGGTCTTAAAGCCGGTGATATGCGCACCGCCTTCCGCATTATAAATATTGTTGCAGAATCCTAATATATTTTCGTGAAATTCATTCGTATACTGAAAAGCTGCCTCCACCTCAATGCCGTCGCTCTCGCCCTTGAAGTAGATCACATCATGGATCGTCTCGAGATTTTTATTCAGATCGCGCACAAAGCCGGTGATCCCCTCCGGCTCATGGTATTCGATATGCTCGGTTGTCTCTCCCCGCTTGTCCTCGTAGATAATTGTTAAATCCGGATTTAAATATGCAGTCTCGTGCATACGGCTCTTGACATCATCCTCTTTAAATCTGGTCTTTTCGAAGATCTCCGGATCGGGAAGAAAATTGATCTTTGTCCCGGTCTTTCTCGTCTTTCCGATCACCGGGAGCAGGCCGTTTTCCAACGGGATCACCGGATTGCCCCGCTCATAGCGGTCATGATGCACAAAGCCTTCTCTGCT
This sequence comes from bacterium, assembly GCA_004562765.1. GTDB lineage: Bacteria > Bacillota > Clostridia > Lachnospirales > Lachnospiraceae > W0P33-017. Next base: position 19,288 of record SFRL01000050.1, read on the forward strand.
GATCTCCACATCCATGTAGGTGGATAGCGCATTCACCACAGAGGAGCCAACGCCGTGCAGACCACCGCTTGTCTTATAAGCATCATTGTCAAATTTGCCTCCGGCATGCAGGGTCGTAAAGACCAGCCGCGCTGCGGAAACACCTTTTTCATGCATTCCCACCGGAATACCACGTCCGTTGTCCTCCACCGTACAGGAACCGTCTGCCTCCAGCGTCACGCGGATCGTATCACAGTGACCTGCCAGATGCTCGTCCACAGAGTTATCAACGATCTCATAGATCAGGTGGTTCAGACCTTTTCTTGATACACTTCCAATATACATACCCGGTCTTTTGCGGACTGCCTCCAGTCCCTCCAGCACCGCTATACTGCCGGCATCATAACTGCCCTTTGCCATAATCTTTCTTTACTCCCTTTCTATATCTCGTACTACTTCGAAAATTATAACACAACTTATTGTATTGCGTAAAGAAATTTTTTATCTTTTACGAACATTTGTTTGCTTCCTCTTTTCCATGTATTCCCAGTTGTTTTTTCCGTTTAGAAACTGATAAAATATTCCCGGAAATCAATAATTACATTTTTAGCTATTTTTTACATATTTATACTGTTTTTTTACAAAATCTATGTTACAATTACATAAATATCTACTTTAGGGGGTACATATGGAAAAAGAAATGATTGCCATGCTTTTAGCTGGCGGACAAGGCTCCCGGTTATATGCTTTAACCGAGAAGCTTGCAAAACCTGCCGTTCCATTTGGCGGCAAATACCGTATCATTGATTTCCCGTTGTCCAACTGTGTGAATTCAGGCATCGACACTGTCGGCATCCTGACACAGTATCAGCCTCTGGTGCTGAATGAGTATATCGGCAACGGACAGCCGTGGGATCTGGATCGTCTGCACGGCGGTGTCCACGTTCTTCCGCCCTACCAGAAAGCGTCCGGTTCTGACTGGTATAAGGGTACTGCAAATGCGATCTGTCAGAATATTTCGTTTATTGAGCGCTACAACCCGAAATATGTCATCATCCTTTCCGGTGACCAGATCTGCAAACAGGACTACAGCGATTTTCTGCGTTTCCACAAAGAGAAAAACGCCGAATTTTCCGTTGCAGTCATGGAGGTACCGTGGGAAGAGGCATCCCGCTTCGGTCTGATGGTCGCAGACGAGACCGACCGCATCACAGAATTCCAGGAGAAGCCCAAGGAGCCGAAGTCCAATCTCGCATCCATGGGTATCTACATCTTCAATTGGGATATCCTGAAGAAGTATCTGCTGGAGGACGATGCAGATCCGAATTCCGAGAATGATTTCGGAAACAACATTATTCCGAACCTGCTGCGTGACGGACGCAAAATGTATGCTTATCATTTTGACGGCTACTGGAAGGATGTCGGAACGATCAGCTCCCTCTGGGAAGCAAATATGGAAGTGCTCGATCCCGAGCATTCCGGCATTGACCTTTTTGATGAAAACTGGAAGATCTACAGCCGCAACAGCGGTATGGCAGGTCATCACATCAGCGAAACCGCAGAGGTCACCAACTCCATGATCACAGACGGCTGCAAGGTCAGCGGTTCTGTCAAGCACTCCATCCTCTTTGACGGAGTTACGGTAGAGGAAGGTGCGATCGTTGAGGACGCAGTTGTCATGGGCGGCACGACGATCCGCTCCGGTGCCATCGTAAAGCACTGCATCGTTGCAGAAAATGTCACCATCAATGAGCAGGCCATCGTCGGTGCAATGCCTACTGCCGAAGAAAAAGGCGTAGCTACAATTGCTTCCGACGTATCTATCGGCAGAGGTGCCAAGATCGGACCGAACGCAATGGTACGAAATAATGTAAAGGACGGTGAAGAAGAATGGTAAGTTCAAACGCAAATGCTATGGGAATTATTTTTCCCAACAGTTATGACTCTCTGGTACCGGAACTGGTATCACATCGCCTGATGGCTTCCATTCCGTTTGCAAGCCGTTACCGTATGATCGACTTTTTGCTTTCCAGCATGGTCAATTCCGGCATTGACAATATTTCCATCGTATTGCGGCAGAACTACCGCTCGCTCATGGATCACCTGGGAAGCGGTCGCGAGTGGGATCTGACCCGCAAAAACGGCGGTCTGAATATCATTCCTCCGTTTTCTGAAAGAGGTATTAAAGTGTACAGCGGCCGCGTCGAAGCACTCTACAATATTCTTCCGCTGCTGCGCAGCTCCAAGGAGAAATATGTGGTCCTTGCCGATGCCAATATTGCTGCTAATATTCATTTTGATGAAGTGATCGCCGAACATGAAGCATCCGGTGCAGATGTGACCATGATTTACTATAAGGCCGACCTCAGCACACGTTCCGGCTATACCCGTAAGGACACCGATGATTTCTACTATACGCTCCAGCTGGATGAGGACAGTCGTGTAAATGAGATCCATATCAACGCACAGGATGTCGGTGTGCAGAATCACTCCATGAATATCTACGTGGTAGACCGCGAATTTTTGATCACGCAGGTTGAGGATGCCACCGTGCGCGGCAAGATCTATTTCGAGCGCGATGTGCTCCTGCCGAATCTGGACAAGTTCCTTGTAAAGGCCTATGAGTTCACCGGCTATGTTGCTCTCATCAACAGCATCAAGAGCTATTTTGATGAGAACATGGCACTGCTCAAGCAGGAAAATGCAGATGCATTGTTTGCAGGAAACAACATCTACACGAAGGTACGTGACGACAATCCGACCCGCTACACTGCTACCGCACAGGCAAAGAATATCATGGCTGCGGACGGCTGCGTCATCGAGGGAACCGTTGAGAACTGCGTACTGTTCCGTGGCGTCAAGATTGCCAAGGGTGCTGTCGTAAAGAACTGTATCCTCATGCAGGATACGGTGATCGCCGAGAACACGACTGCCGAGTATCTGATCACAGACAAGAACGTCACCATTACTGCAAATCAGGAAGTAAAGGGAACGACCTCTTATCCTATGTATATCGCAAAGAGAAAGATTGTTTAATCCTGATTTATAAAACAAAAATCCTCTGGGATCAGATCACTCTGATTCCCGGGGATTTTTTATTTATGGGTCGTGACCCTGTTGAGCTCGCGAAGCGTGCGAAATATAAACCACCCGCTATGCGGGTGCGCGGTGTTTGTTATACAAAAAAATCACCTTTCC
>SFRL01000051.1 GCA_004562765.1 bacterium
GTGCCGACTCGGTTCAAAAGAAATATTTTCCAGACTGTCTCGTGAAAACGGGACTTTTTCTATGTCATGTCTGAAAAACATTTCTTGTTATTTAGTTTTGCTTTTGTGCCAGACTGGTACGGGCAGTTGGATGAATTGGCGCAGATGGCCCTCCCTGAGCCGTGGCGGTTCAAGAAACCAACCAATGTGACGAAGAACCAGGACACACCTATTCTGGAACGCTATATACATATGATTTTTCGCAAACAATGCATTGAGTTTAATTCAGCAGAAGATGCCAGAAAAGCAGCACAGTTTTTCCATGTGGAGAACGAGAGAGCCTGTTTCCATACCGGACTATATAACAGCCGGTATAAAGGGATTTACGCTTTCTTTGACCGGAACCACAAGAAGGACTCCATGCTGGAATGGTATTTTAGGGGATTTTGTGACGAGTTGTCACCGTGGTTGAGATACATACAGCCGTTGCCGCAGAAACCTTCCTACTACACAGCGAAGCGGGGAGCGGGATTTAATCCGGACTGGCCGATCAGGGTAAACGTAGAACACATATTAGGGGATACAGAAAATCTGGAGAGGATTCCAGCGAAGATCCGCAAGGCGAAGAACCTGCCGCTTTTATTTGAAACAGCGGTGGAGCTTGGCAGGAGGAGAGCCGTGGTGGAACCGGGGCTTGTAGTGCCGCAGGGATACCAGGGGAAGATACAATACCTTCTCCCAGTTTACCTGACGAACATGAAGAAACCGGACCTTATCATGACGCTGGAAGTGATGGACGGCTATTACATGGGACACACCTGCCTGACTCTGGAGATGGCTTACCTAAACGCCAGGGTGGTCGCAAGGCCGCTGGTCCCGTGGCTGACAGAACTTGTGAAATAAAGATAAGAGAATAAAGATAGAGAGACGCCCGACAAAGAAACGCACATAGGATGGTGCTTTGTCGGGTGTTTCTGCCCTATAGGGGCTGCGACAGGGTTCGGGAATTTATAACATTTCTCATTGTGGCGGCAGAGTATCTTGCATATTAATACAATAAGCCTGTCGAAAGATGGCTTGGAAAGGAGGTGGTGCGTATCCATGCGGCTCCGGCTGTACCGCATGGAGTAGGGGAACGGCCAACATCCCTGCAGATAGCAGGGGCAACGAAAAATACATATATCAAATGCCTGGTTCGCGAGAAGGTAAAGGATATTTCATAGGGCGGTTTTACAGATGTTCCGGCAGCGTGTCGGAAGGTATTGAAAAAATCGCTGTGAAGTACCCTCTGGTCTTGCTGCGCTTTTTTCAGGCATCCGGGTGGATTTGGGTGTACTTCCGGCACTCAGGTCCGCCTTTTTCTATGTCTTTTGCCGCCTGCTGTGGGGATCACAGCCTGTCTGTGAATGACCACAGCCTCCCGTGTCCGGGCGGAAAGGACACGACATGGAAAGAAAAAAAGAAAAGTCCGGGCTTACATTCCGGCAGTTACGGGAGATGGTTGGAAACGGTGCAGGGCATAAGACTCCGACTGCAAGGCAGTTAAGGGAATCTGGGGAAGAACCTGTGGCGGTCCGGGAGATCGGGCTGGACGGGAGCCTGAGCGTGTATCCGGGCGGCTATGCTGTTTACTCCAATGGAAGCGGCACCACCGTGGTCAGTATTGGTGAGTGCGGTGAGTATACATACCAGTTCCACGACGGGGAGGATGGCCTGCCCACAGAGAGCAGACTTCTTCTGGATGGAGAGGACTGGAGTGTGGCGGTGGCCTTAAAAGGAGAGGAGCAGATCGAGGCGAACCTTATGAACCGGAAAGGCGACCGTAAGGGTAGCAGGCAGTATAAGGAGGATTGGGAACATATCCGGGTGGAAGAGGAGGCACCGGATGTGCTGGATGCGATCATTCAGAAGGACATGCTGTCTGAACTGTTAGATTGTCTGACTGAGCGGCAGCGTGAAGTTGTCACGGCATACTTTTTCGATGGACTTACGCAGCAGCAGATTGCGGACAAGCTAGGGATTTCAAAACCAGCTGTAAATAAAGCAATAAAGAATGCCCTGTCTGCTATGAGAAAAAATTAAAAAAATTTTCCGAAACGAGGTTAACTTTTGCCTTCTCCCACGACAACAGGTGAAGGGGTTCATAGAAAACTCCTTCCCGGAGGCACAGCCGCCGGAAACAGATTTGACCGGAAGGAGGATAAGTCAATGGATGCAGCAAAGAGATTCACGATGGACATCGGCACCAGAGATATGGGCAGGCCCATCTGTGATGTACACAAAAGGGGAATCCGTAACAGGGTTCTGGATGCGCTCTTTGGCAGGGAGAATCGTGTGCTGATCATCATGCCAAGTGGATGTGTGGATAGCGTTTCATTCCACCCCGTGGAAGCGCCTGCAGAGGAGGACACTGATGGGAGTTAAGGTTACGGAAAGCACGGCAAAGACTATTTACGTTTGTTCCCCATATAAGGCAACTTCCCTTTCAGAAGCGAACCGGGAGTGGGAAATGAAAGAGAACGTAAAAAGGGCAAAGCTGGCCTGCCGGATATTAGTGAAGCTAGGGTATCTGCCTCTTGCACCGCATCTGTATTTCACTCAGTTCCTTGAGGATGGTGATGAAAAGGAACGAGAGGAAGGCATAGCGCTTGGGATGCGGTGGCTGGCAGTTTCAGACGAACTGTGGGTATTCGGGGAGCGGATATCTGACGGCATGAGCCGGGAGATTAGTTATGCCAGGGAACTTGGCATCCCGGTACGGTGCCTGCCGGAACCGGGCAGGCTGGTCGAATGCATCGTGAATGCGTGGAAACAGAGACAGGAAGAACACACGGAGGGCTGCCGGGAGCAGGACAGCCGAGATCAGGAAGAAAGTGAGGACACGAACCATGAGTAAAAAGGATATGAAAAAAGAAGCAGTCGTTTTGAGCGTGAGAAATCTGCACATCCATCTGGATGAGCATATGGAGACCACGAATCATTTTGAAAAGGAAGATACCCCATGCTGCTGTGGCTGTCAGGGTGATGAAGTGGAAATCGATCTGGATGAGCTGGCGGCGGAGCTTGCCGGGGAGACCGGCATTGAGATAGGCATCGTGAAAAAGGTGCTGGCGGCAGAAGAACGCATCCTGGAGAAGATGGGCGTTGTTGAGGTTGTGGAAGAAGAAACCACAGAGGATGATCCGCAGGAGACTGACAGTGAGACACAGGAGGAGCATACGGCACAGGAGAGCCATAAGCCGGAAGGCAGCGCATCTGATTTCCTGGAGAACGAGTTCCCGGAGATGTTGGGGCAGCTTCTGGGCGGGGCTATCCTCATGGGCATCATGGAGTCTGTGCTGCCGGAGGGGATGCGTCCGGGAAAGAAATCTGAAACAGGAGGGTTAGGCCATGGCAAAGACCGAAAGTAAAGGAAAGGCAGCAGGCAGCGCTCTGCTTCCGACAGTTAGCCCGGAGAAGATCGTGAAAGGCATGACTACCATCTTTCAGGGGTTCTCCATCATGTTTGACGGAATGGCGGAGCAGATGCGGCAGATGGAAGGGTTGGCAGAGCAGATCGGGAACGGCCAGCAGATGTCTGAGGAATACCAGGATGAAAAATCAGCCGGGAAGAAAGAAGCGTCTACCGAAGCGGAATCAAAGGGCGTAGATACAGCAGACAGCGGCAACTCAGAAGATGCGCCGCCATGGGAGGAAGAAGATGGAAAGAAAGCACCAGCCGCAATTACCGTGGATGACCTTTTAAAAGTTGCAGCACAGAAGATCACCATGAACCGGAAGAACAGCCCGAAGATCAAGGCATTGCTTACTTCCTACGGCTGTGGCGCAATCAGTGAGCTTCCAGAAGATAAGCGGGAGGCGTTCTTAAACGACCTCGCACAGCTGTGATGGTGGATGCCTATGGGAGCACACGCATTATTATCCGCATCCAGTTCCAAGCGTTGGCTGAACTGCCCGCCATCCGCAAGGCTGGAGGAGAACTTCCCGAATGAGACTTCCTCTTATGCAGAGGAAGGGACGTGGGCGCATGAACTGTGTGAGTACAAGGTAAAGAAGTATCTGCACCGGCGGATGAAACGTCCGCAGTCCGAGTATCTGACCGAGGAGATTGAAGGGCTGACCGATGTTTATGCGGAGTTTGTGATCTCCACGATTGAGGAGCTGAAGGCACAGGGACTTTCTGTGCTGGCACTGGTGGAAGAAAAACTGGATTACAGCCATATTGCACCGAGCGGTTTTGGTACCGGGGATATGGTGATCCTGGCTCCCGGCCTGCTCCATGTCTGTGATTTCAAGACAGGTTCCGGTGTGTTCGTTGATGCAGACCACAATACGCAGATGATGCTGTATGCACTTGGTGCACTGCATGCCTATGACTATCTGTTTGACATCCAGACTGTTTCCATGACCATCATCCAGCCACGGCTTGAGAATATCAGTACGTTTACCTGTACGAAACAGGAACTTCTGGATTGGGCTGAGAGCATCCGGCCGGTGGCAAAGATGGCATTTGAGGGAAAAGGCGAGCAGAAACCGGGTGACTGGTGCAGGTTCTGTCGGGCAAAAGCTATGTGCCGCGCAAGGGCAGAGGAAGCCCTGGCACTGGCGAGAGAGGAATTTCTTGACCTGGATCATGGGGCGCTGGCGGATGAAGTGGAACTGACCGATGCCACGGCACCTTACAGCCCGGACACAGAAGCCCCCACCTTCAAGTCTCCGGCCTTGGTCTCCCAACAGGAGATTGAAGCCATCCTTCCGACACTGAACCGCATATCCGAGTGGATCACCGCCGTATTTGCTTATGTTTCCAGCGAGGCGATCAACCACGGTGTTGTCTGGTCCGGCTATAAGGTAGTGGAGGGCAGGAGCAAGCGGCAGTTTACAGACACAAAGGCAGTAGTGGATGCCGCAGCGAAGGAAGGCTTTACGGATGTGTATAAGCAGGAGCTTATCTCGCTTACGGAATTTGAGAAGATGATGGGCAAAAAACGGTTTGCACAGATACTGGGTGAGTTTGTGGTCAAGCCGCCCGGTAAGCTGGCGCTGGTACCGGAAACAGACCCTCGTCCGGCAGTGGACTTAAACGGGACTGCCGAAGATGAATTTGAAGTGCTGGATCAGTGATCCAGTTAAGAAATGAATATAGGAGGACAACGACTATGGCAACTAATACAAACCCTACGAAAGTGATCATTCCCTGCCGGATTTCCTTTGCAAACATCTGGGAGCCGAAGGCAATCAATGGCGGTGATGAGAAATATTCCGTTTCCTGTGTCATTCCAAAGAGTGACAAGAAAACCCTGGCCCGTATCCAGAAAGCAGTGGAGGCGGCAAAAGAGGATGGCAAGAGACGCAAGTGGAGCGGAAAAATCCCGCCGAACCTGAAGCTGCCCCTGCGTGACGGGGATATCGACCGTCCGGATGATGAGACCTATCAGGACTGCATGTTCGTCAATGCCACATCGAAAGATGCACCGGGTATTGTTGACCGCCGGGTACAGCCTGTGACTGACCCGATGCTGGTTTATTCCGGGTGTTACTGCAACGTCAGCGTAAATTTCTATCCGTTCAATGCCAATGGCAACCGCGGTGTGGCGGCCGGACTTTCCAATATCCAGTTCGTGAAAGACGGGGAACGTCTGTCCGGCAGGGCATCTGCGGAAAGCGAATTTGATGCACTGGAAACGGAAGAGGAAGAGGTTCTGGGCGAAGATATGCCGGATTTCCTGAAATAAAGCAACACAGCAATGAAATGATGGGAGCCGGGAAGGAGGCGGATGCCTTCTCCCGGAGTTCCCATTACATGGGGTGATGAACATGAATGAGATTTATACAGACAGCAGACCGCCGGACAGTCCGCAGGTGCTTTCCATTGATCTGGAGACCTACAGCAGCGCAGATCTTTCCAAGTGTGGTGTGTACCGGTATGTGGAGGCAGATGATTTTGAAATCCTGCTGCTGGCATACGCCTTTGATGAGGATGAGGTGCGGATTGTGGATATGGCCTGTGGGGAAAGTGTGCCGCAGGAGATATGGGATGCCATTGACGATCCCGGCATTATCAAAGCGGCGTGGAACGCACAGTTTGAGCGTACCTGCATCGGACATTACCTGGGGCGGGTGCTCTCTCCGGACAGCTGGCAGTGTTCCATGATACACGCGGCATCCCTTTCCCTTCCGCTTGCACTGAGGAATGCAGCCCTAGTGTTAAAGACCGGGGAGCAGAAAGACCGGGCGGGGGAGAACTTAATCAAATATTTTTCTGTGCCGTGTAAGCCGACAAAATCAAATGGAGGGCGCACACGGAACCTTCCGCAGCATGATCCGGAAGGGTGGGGGAAGTTTAAGGATTACTGCCAGCAGGATGTCCGTACTGAACGGGATATCCGCAAACGGTTAGAGGCATTCCCGATGCCGGAGACTGAATGGAACTACTATCACATGGACCAACGGATCAATGACCGGGGTGTCAGGATCGACACGGTACTAGTGCAGCAGGCGATTGCCTGTGACCTGATGCTGTCGGATGAGATGACAAAGAAAGCCTATGAACTGACTGGCCTTGAGAACCCGAACAGCGTCAGCCAGCTAAAACAGTGGCTGGAGAAAAAAGGCATCCCGATGGAGAGTCTTGGCAAAAAGGATGTGGCGGCAATGATCGCAGAACTGGATAAGAACGGATGTGACCAGGAAGCACTGGATATGCTGAAACTCCGGTTACAGATGGCGAAAAGTTCTGTGAAGAAATACCAGGCGGCAGAGCGGTACGTCAATCGGGATGGCAGGGCTAAGGGATTGTTCCAGTTCTACGGCGCCAATCGCACGGGGCGATTTTCAGGAAGGGGAATCCAATTGCAAAATCTTCCCCAGAACCACATTTCCACACTGGATGAAGCGAGGGAACTGGTGAAGATGGGGTGTTTTGAAGCGGTGGAGATGCTCTACGGCAATACACCGGATGTGCTGTCCCAGCTGATCCGTACTATGCTGGTTCCCAAAGAAGGCTGTGAGTTTATTGTTGCGGACTTCTCAGCGATTGAGGCCAGGGTGCTTGCATGGGAGGCAGACGAACAGTGGAGGCTGGATGCATTTGAAAAAGGGGCAGATATCTACTGTGAGTCTGCCAGCCAGATGTTCCATGTGCCGGTAGTAAAACATGGCGTGAATGGTGACCTCCGGCAGAAGGGGAAGGTGGCCGAACTTGCATGTGGTTACGGCGGTTCCGTGGGTGCGCTGATTTCCATGGGTGCATTGGATATGGGGCTGAAAGAATCAGAGCTGCCGGACCTAATCCAGAACTGGCGGGAGGCAAACCCGAAGATCGTGCAGTATTGGTGGGATGTGGAGAAAGCAGCAGTAGAAACCGTAAAAACCCATGAAGAACACAGTATCAAGAGAATCCGTTTCCAGTATTATTCGGGTACGCTGTGGATGGTGCTGCCATCGGGCAGGAAACTGGCATATCTTCAGCCGAAGCTCCAGCCGAACCGGTTCGGGCGGATGAGCCTGACTTTCTGCGGGACAGGGGCAAATAACAAGTGGCAGAGGCAGGAGACGTACTCTGGAAAAATTGTGGAAAACGCAACACAGGCAATCGCCAGGGATATTCTAACGGAAGCGATGTGGCGGCTTGAAAAAGCCGGATTTGAGATCGTGGGCCATGTGCATGACGAAGTCATTATTGAAGCACCCATCGGGAAGTACACGCCGGAAGATGTCTGTAAGATCATGGCGGCAAATCCCCGCTGGTGCATGGACTTACCATTAGCGGCGGCCGGCTATCGCGGCGATTATTATTTTAAGGACTGAGGTGGCAGCATGGCTCATGTGATAGAAATGAAAGACGGAAAAACAGCCACGGTATTTGGATTTAGGGATGTGCTGGAGATGATCGAAGAATATGCCGGACCGGAACCAAGACGTTTTATTGAGGAGCATGTATCTGAGATCGAACAGGATGGGGTGGACTTTGAGGAACAGGAAAAATACTACGAGGGCAGGATCGAAAAACTGGAAGACCACCAGAGGGCATTTCTGAATGATGTGAAAGAAGAAGTGGAAGCTATGGAGCGGCTTTTGGATGCGCCGCGTTTAAACCGTGTAAAGCTGTATGCGGCTGTAAGAAACATCCAGAAGATGGTCTGTGCTGAACTTTAGGGGTACGGCATATACCAAATGGCATCGGAGGATGCGGAAAGAGAGGATTTTGATATGAAAACAGGCAGAAGTTTAAAAGAAGTCATGGCGGAACTGGACCGCCAGAGCAGGGCGAAGAAAGATTATATCGGGCCGGCGGAGGCATTCCATCTCAGGGATGACGGCAGGACGTTTGAGATCAACCATGCGATTTCCGGGCAGCAGGAAATTTTTGATACCAGCCAGCTCTTCCACAGGCAGGTGGCATCGGCGCTTGGCATCCCGGCAAAGTATTATGACATGATGTCGGCGCAGAAACCGGAACTGCTGGCAGAAAATGTGAACGTATGGTTTGCGGATAAGACGGGCAGCTATATGATCCGCTCCATGGATTATGGCAGCGGTCCGGTGGCAAGGGCGCTCCTTTCAGAACGGTACCGCCGAATTGACAATATGGAGATCGCCACGGCAGTCCTTCCGTTATTTGCCGGACAGGAACAGTATGAGGTGGTTTCCTGCGAAGTGACGGAGAACCGGCTGTATTTAAAAATCGTGAATCACCGGCTGGAGATGGCGGTTGCTCCGGGAGACTATGTGCAGGCCGGCGTGGTGATCTCAAACTCAGAGGTCGGACTTGGCTCCGTTTCCGTACAGCCGCTGGTCTACCGCCTTGTGTGTACGAATGGGATGGTCGTCAATGACATGGGGGAAAGGAAGAACCATGTAGGGAGAGTAGCCAGGGCATTAGAGGACAGCTTTCACATTTATTCGGATGAGACCATCGAAGCGGAGGACAAGGCATTTCTTCTGAAACTCCGGGATGTGACGGCTGCGGCGATTGAGGAGAGCCGTTTTGCACAGGTGGTCGGCAGATTAAAAGAGGCGGCAGGTGTGCCGATTGCAGGAAAAGTGTCGGAGGTGGTGGAACTTACCGGCCGCAGCTATGGGCTGAACCAGGACGAGCAGGACAACATCCTGCAGTATCTGATTTCCGGCGGTGACCTCTCACAGTATGGTTTATCCAATGCCATCACGCGGGCAAGCCAGGATGTAGAGTCTTACGACCGGGCGACTGCGCTGGAGGGCATCGGCTGGCAGGTTGCTGCCATGGCGCAGCAGCAGTGGAAGGAGATGAATGGATAATGCCAGAGAGAGATTTTGGATTCCGTTGGGTGACACACTCAGCTGGAACCACTGCCGGTCATCCCTCCAGGCATTCCCACTCTGATCCGACCGCAGACGCAGCTATTGGCAACCTTATGCGGGAGGAAAGAAAAAAGCATCCGTACAACAGGCATGGGAAATACAGGCGGAAGAAAAACAGCAGCCGGCGGATACCGGGAGGAGGAAGAAGCAGTGAGGGAAAATGAAGTAGAAAAGGCATTTGTGGATGCAGTCAAAGAGACTGGCGGTAAAGCGGTGAAGTTTACCAGCCAGACGATGAACGGGGTGCCGGACAGACTGGTTCTGCTGCCCTGCGGCAAGTGCGTTTTTGTAGAGCTGAAAGCTCCTGGAAAACAGATGCGGAGGCTGCAAAGAAAACGGAGGGAGCAGTTACTGGCACTTGGATTCCCTGTGTTCTGCGTGGACCGGCCGGAACAGATACAGCCGGTCATGAAAGCGCTTGGGGAGTGGAAACCGGGAGAACCGGTCCCAACAGGAGTAGGGGCAGAAATCCCGGAACTGATAAATATGATATTGCCGGGAGGAGGTGATGCCGAATGAAGTTCGTACCGCATGATTATTAGAGCTATTGCACGGAGTATATCAAAAACCATCCTGTCGCAGCTTTGTTTCTCGATATGGGCTTGGGTTGAGGCAAGACGGCAATCACTCTGACGGCTGTGAATGACCTGATGCTGGATACTTTTGACGTGAGCAAGGTGCTGGTAGTAGCGCCACTTCGAGTAGCACGGGACACCTGGCCGGCAGAAGTTGAAAAGTGGGAACATCTGAAGTTCCTTTCTATTTCCGTCATCGTTGGGGACGTAAAGACACGGATCGGGGCGCTGAACCATCCGTCTCTGGTGTATGTCATTAACCGTGAGACGGTCAAATGGCTGGTGGAGTATTACGAGAAAAATGGCCTGCGGTGGGATTTTGATATGGTGGTGATTGATGAGCTTTCCTCCTTCAAAAACCATCAAAGTCAGAGGTTCCGTTTCCTCCGGAAGATCCGTCCGTTTGTAAAGCGGTTTGTTGGCCTGACTGGTACGCCGACTTCCAACGGTCTTATGGACTTATGGGCAGAGATTGGGATTTTAGATGGAGGACAGCGTCTGGGGAAATTTATCGGCCGGTACCGGGAAGCCTACTTCAAAGCTGGCAGCATGAATCCGCAGACTGGTGTGGTGTTCCAGTATGTACCGCGCCCCGGAGCAGAGGAACAGATCTACGAAAAGATTTCAGACATCACCATTTCCATGAAGGCACTGGATTATCTTAATATGCCGGAGTGTGTGATGGCTTCCCATGAAGTGGAGATGAGCACGCAGGAAAAGAAACTCTACGATATGCTGGCAAGGGACCTGCTGATCCCGTTGGAAGATGGTGATATTGATGCTGCCAATGCCGCAGCCCTTTCCGGGAAACTCCTGCAGATGGCAAACGGCGCTGTGTATGATGAGAACGGCACAGCCCGCAGGATTCACAACCATAAGCTGGAAGCATTGGAGGATTTGATCGAAGCTGCCAACGGGCAGAGCGTTCTGGTAGCGTACTGGTTCAAGCATGATAAGAAACGTATTGAAGAACATCTCACAAAGATGGGATGCTCTCCGAGGGACATCAAGAACAGTGAGGATATCCGGGATTGGAATGCCGGGAATATCCCGGTTGCACTGATCCATCCGGCAAGTGCCGGACATGGTCTGAACATCCAGCAGGGCGGGCACATCCTGATTTGGTTCGGACTGACCTGGAGCCTGGAACTTTACCAGCAGACCAATGCCCGACTCTGGCGGCAGGGGCAGACAGATGTGGTGACAATCCATCACATCATTACGAAAGGCACAGTGGATGAAGATGTGATGGCGGCACTGGAAGAAAAGGACGTGACGCAGGAAAAGCTGATCGCTGCGGTCAGGGCCAGACTTGGCCGGTCAGGGCATAGTGCCTGTTAAGACAAAAATACACGGTTCGGACGGAAGGAGGACGATTCATGGGACGACCGAAGAAAGAAAAATATGAAATAGAGGAGCGGTTCCTGACGGAAGCCCTCCTTCTGGCCGGATCATATTCGGATGCCGTAAAGGAAAAGAAACAGCTTCAGGATTTGATGACGGGGGAGTTTGAATATACCGAGGACATGGCAATCCAGGATTTGATCGGAGGAGGGCAGCAGGAAGGGGAGCGGGTACAGACCAGCAATATTTCCAATATCCCGGAAAGGGCGGCAATCCTGCTGGCGGATGGGTATGTGGAGAAACAGAAATACCGGATGCAAAAAGAAGCGCAGAGGAGGACGGATGAATACCGGAAACTCTGTGGGCAGGTGGAGATTGTGGAAACTGCCATGAATGAGCGGATGGATGACAGGACAAGGGCTGTATTTGTACAGTTCTATGTGGAGCATCGAAAGAAATGTCAAATTGTCGATGAATACAGTTGCCAGTTATACAGGTCACAGGTGGAACGTGCGATGTCAGATGCCATTGACAGTATTGCGGAAGAACTGGCATATCGTGAGTTTATTGATTCATGCGAGAGGGAAGAAGGAGTGTGAATGGGATGGGAAGGCCGAAGAAACCAGTATATACAGCAAGTGAAGATTATTTGTCATTCACTGAAGAACTGATACACAGTTATCCATCTATCAAGGAGTACTGCCTTCGTTATGAGCAATCACACAAAGGGCTGCTGGAAAAACTGAGCCTGCAGGAAGTCTATGCTTCAGAAAGATATGGGTATGATGAACCCTTCATTCAGTACAGTGCGGCGGAAGGAAGAGAGAAAGATGCACTGGAAGAATATCTTGACGCTAAGAAAAAAATATTTTTTCTGGAGCATCATATTGAAAATATGGAGGACGTCCAGATGAAAGCAGTAGCGTCTGTGTTATTTTTGGAGCAGGAACCACAGAAAAGTGCGGTCGTTTCAGTGGAGGGGCATGTTATTTCCCAACGGACTGTTTGCAGGGAAAAGCAGAGGGCGATTGCTTATATCGCGTGGTGTATCGAGGGGTATTCTAAGTGGGAAGCCAATGCACTGTTTGGATGAGATGATAAAAAACGGAGGCTCGGATGTCATTATTTAATGTCCGGGCTGATTTTGTGCGTTAAAATGAATTTTTTTGTATTTGGCATGACGGGTGCGGTATTTGGCATTTTCTTCTTCATAAATGGCGTTCAAACAGGGTGTTTTTGTTACGTTTTCTCTGGTATTATTTATAATGCCGAGAGGCGGAGGATAGAGATGTCCTCCAAACATAAAGCTGGAGCAGGAGCGATTCTGTTTCCAGCTTTTTCTTGTTTGCGCGCCATGGGCGCGCTCTAACGGGTGAAAGTCCCGAGTACGCGTAGGCAACGACGAAGTACATAGCTGAACAGCAAGGGTGTCCATCGCGAGGTGGAATCTGAAGGAAGCTGTAAGCAAACCTTTGGCCTGACGAACAGGAACCGCATATAAGGCTGGGAAATGCGGATAAGTCGGCAAGAAGCGATGAAGTCCAAAAGTTGCTGGAAGTACCAGTAAATGTGGCAGGTAGATGAGGGGAAAGAGCGCGCACCTTAATCGTGGAGGTCTCACAGGCGGTTTCATTAGCCGTAGTAACAACGAACTGTGAGAAGTCAGCAGAACCCATAGTAGTGTAGAAGTTCCTGTAATGGGAATGGAGCGAAGGGGCGAACAATCAATCAGTTGAAGTACGTTCCACTTCGTAGCCGGAGCAACGTCTGTCGATAACGTCAAAGGCGGCAAAGGCAAAAGGGGCAGAAAGGAAACAACGCATGGACACAAGTAGTCTCATGGAGCAGATATTAAGCAAAGATAACCTCAATGCGGCGTACCTGCAAGTCGTAAGGAACAAAGGAGCGGCAGGTGTTGACGGCATGACCGTAAATGAACTTGGTGCATACCTTTCGGAAAACGGCGAAAGCATTAGGGAACAGCTGCGAACAAGGAAATATAAGCCGCAGCCTGTCCGCAGGGTGGAGATACCGAAACCAGGCGGTGGAGTAAGAAACCTTGGAGTACCGACTGTAGTTGACCGCTTTGTGCAACAGGCGGTAGCGCAGGTGCTCACCCCGATATTTGAGGAGCAGTTTCATGACCACAGCTACGGATTCAGGCCCAACAGATGTGCACAACAGGCAGTCCTTAAGGCATTGGAGATGATGAATGATGGGCATAGCTGGATAGTGGACATTGATCTTGCGAAGTTCTTTGACACGGTCGACCATGATAAGCTGATGACTATTTTCGGGCGGACGATAAAGGACGGAGATGTCATATCGGTGGTAAGGAAATTTCTTGTCAGCGGAGTGATGATAGACGATGAGTACGAAGATACCATAGTCGGCACTCCACAGGGTGGTTTATGCCGAGCTCGGCATAAACCACCTTATGACGAGATAGATGTTATGCCGAGATACGTCCGGTATTTGTAGGATTTATCCGTGTTTTTACGTTCTGAACTCGGCATAATACTTCTCTGTTTTAAGGAATTTAAGAACTGTAAAAGGTCTTTGTCTTTGTTCCAGTCAGGAATATTAGTCTCGTCAGTAACTTTAGGGGCAAGCGCATTGATTGCATCATTTTTCAGACGGTTATCAGCTCTTACGTAAACCATCGTCGTAGAAATATCCTCATGTCCGAGAAAATCTCTGATATAGACGATGTTGATACCAGCCTCCAACATATGCATTGCCTTCGAGTGCCGAAACATATGGCAATGCACATGTTCCGGGAATGTTGCATCTTCTTTATGAAGTGCATCTGCATATTTTTTGACGATATAAGAAATACCATCACGGTCAATCTTGTGATGATAACGGTTAGTGATCAACGGATCTGTTCCAACAGCGTATGAACGATACCGGCTAAGATAGTTTCCAACAAGCTTTGCTGTCGCATCTGATAACACGACTGTCCGATACTTGTTACCTTTCCCGTGTACTCTTACAGTTGTAACAGAACCTAACGATACATCTGCTATCGTGATATCACACAATTCCTGGACTCTACACCCACTGTCATACAGAAGTGTCAGGATTACCCGATGCCTGAATCCGGTGGATGAATTAATATCAGGACTGTTGATAAGAGATGACATTTGTTTTACCGTCAGGAAAGATACTTCTTTCGGCGCAGCCTTTTTGGCCTTGATCCCGGAGACATTCTGTAAAGGGGCAATAAACTCGATGTTTTCCAGTTGTGCATAATCGCTGAATGCTTTTAATGCAGCCAGTCTTTGGTTTGCATCCGATATACCAGCTCCACTGTTCCGATACCATTCCAGAAATTCAATGACAATCTCACGTTTGAAGTCTTTGATATAAAAAGAATTCGGTGAAATTCCTTTTTCTTCTTTTAAAAATCGCAGGAACAGTTTCAGGGTATCCCTGTAACTGAGAACAGTATTCTTGGAATAGCATCTGTGATGCGGCAGGTAATCTGTCAGAAATCCTGTAACCAGACAGGCAAAATCAGTAGAATTCGTGTTCATTGATCTCTGCCTCCTTGATCAGATCGGGAAAAGATTCCTTCATCCGTTCTTTTATATATGGAAACCGTTCCGCCGTAAGTTTCAGATAATACGCTGTTTCCTCAAAACTTTCATGTCCAAGCATTGTCCGCATATAAGGAAGATACGCAATAAGATCTTTTCCTTCATCAGTCCATTTACGGAGAAGGTTCACACAATAAGTGTGGCGAAAGTCATGAATACGAGGTCCTTTTCCGGTGTGGGAGATACCAGCCTGCTCCAGATATCGTCTGAAGTTTTTATATACATTCCCCAAGGTCATTGGTTTCCCCGGAAGTATCATAAAGAAATATTCGTCATCGGGTGAAGTGACATGGATTTTTTCTTTTAGTTCCTTACACTTAATTATAAGCAAAGGATGGATTGGAATAAGCCTTTCTTTATGGTTTTTAGCCTCGTGGACATTGATATATCCTTTTTCGAGATTGATATCACGTATTCTGGCAAGACGCAGTTCCGAAACACGCATTCCACTGGTGTATAGGATTCGGAAAAAGACCGGCATAACATCACTGCGGTATGGGCAGGAATCAGGCACAGACTTGCTTTTATCAACTGCATCAAAAAAGCTCTGAAGTTCCTCATCTGTATAGATATGTGCATCATATCTTATCCGTTTTTTTGTGATCCCCTTGGGTGGAATATATGCCGGAATACCTATATCGTTGAGATATCTGCAGAAAACACGCATGATACTGATGCGGCTTGCCTGATTCGTAACGGTTTCATAAGTTCTTTTTCTGCACCATAGATCACACATCTCTTTGGTGATACATTTTTCAGAAAGGTTGTTTTCACATAAAAAAGTGTCAATGCGCCGCAGGGAACCTGCCTCTGATTCATAAGAGAATCCAAGCGCACGTTTTAATTCTATAAGATCATGGATCTCCTTTTGAAAAATGCTGTTATAGACCTCTTTATTCATGACAGAAATCCTCCGGTGAAAGCACACATTCAGCCAGTTTCTTTAGGTCTGTTTTCAGATAAACAGCTGTTACATCGGAAGCGGAGTGTCCAAGGATATCTGTAATGATCGGAAGCGGTGTTTCCATTTCCAGAAGCATGGAGCCGGCGGAATGTCTTAAAGAATGAAATCCGGAATGTTTTTTTGTACGCTGATCGATACCTGCTTTCCTCATGTATCTTACAAGCTGTTGTTGCATATGGTTTTCGTTACCGATAGGATCAAATGGAGGCATATGTTTCAGGAACACATGGTCGGTTTCATAATACTGAGGGCGTCCGTTTTTGATATAATCAATCACCGCCCAGCCTATTGCATCAGGTATTGGCAAAGTCAATGGTTTATGTGTTTTGTGCTGTATGAGGGACAGCTTTTTATCTTCCCAGTTAAAGTTCTGGAAACGCAGATTTTTGATATCTCCAATCCGAAGCCCAAGAACACACGCAAGAAGGATCATCGCATAGTCACGTTTTCCTATAGGACTGTTCCTGTCAATGGCCGCAAGCATTGCTTTCAGTTCATCGAGGTTCCATACGGAAGGTATTTTGGCACTTTTAGAAACAGCAGGCATATGGATATTTACGGCATAATCAATGGCAAGGACTTCGGTCGAATAAAGAAAACGCAGGAAGTGTCTGATTCCACAAACATTCTGCTCTATGGTTTTAAAACTATATCCAGCCAGCGTTTTCAGATAAGAATTGCAGATATCCATTGTGATACTTTTTGCCGATTCTATTTTCCGTTGCTGGAGATAATCCATGAAAACCATAGAAATGCTTTTATAATGTCCGACCGTACTCGCTGACAATTCCGTTGAATCCAGGAAATTCGTATAATCCGTAAATACAGCTGAATAATACACATTCAGCGTAATGGGATTTTTGGATGCATAGTATCTTCTGGTGAGCACCTGGTGAAGACGATAGTCTTCCAGCATATGAACAACACGGAGAAGCTGAACTCTCTGCTGAGAAAGTGTTCCATCATTATATTTAGTGATGAAGCCGTATTGGTTTTCGAGATATTTAATCCCTCGTTCCATGTCGTATTTGGTATTTCCGTATTCTTTCGTAAGAAAGCATTGGATCTTATTCCATTCTCTTTCATAGAAGCGGATAGTCGCAGGAGTATAGTTGTTTTCCTGTAACAGTTGTTTTAATCCTTCTGTAATCATTTCAAGATTCATGAGTTTCTGACTCCTTTCTTTTAATGATTACAGAATAACAAAGAGTGGTATTTTTGCTGGTATTATGCCGAGATAAATTTCCAAAAATCACGTATTTATGCGGAGAATCAATGTCAACTCGTCATAAGGTTTATCTCGTCATAAGGCGGAAACATATCGCCGTTGTTAGCGAACATCATGCTAAACGAACTGGATAAGGAACTGGAAGCAAGAGGGCTGGATTTCGTCCGATACGCAGACGACCTCATCATAATGGTTGGAAGCAAACAGGCGGCAGAACGAGTAATGAAGAACATCACCCGATACATTGAGGAAAAGCTCGGACTGAAAGTAAATGCTGAGAAGAGCAAGGTCGATAAGCCGAAAGGCATCAAGTATCTCGGATTTGGATTTTACTTTGACTCTTTTGCCAAAGGATATAAAGCCAGACCACACCCTAAAGCGATAGCGAAGTTCAAGGCACAGATGAAGAAACTGACATGCCGAAGCTGGGGAGTGAGTAACTCCTACAAGGTGTATAAACTCAACCAGCTTATACGAGGATGGATAAACTACTTCAAAATCGGGAGCATGAAAGGGCTGTGCGAGCGGCTGGACAGTAACATCAGATACCGTCTGAGAACGTGTATCTGGAAACAATGGAAAACGCCGCAGAACAGAGCGAAGAATCTGATGACGCTGGGGATTGACCGAGGTACAGCGTTCCGAGTAGCTTACACAGGCAGAAGGATTGCATACGTGTGTAACAAGGGTGCTGTTAACGTGGCCATAAACAACAAGAGATTATCCGCTTTTGGGCTAATCTCTATGTCAGACTACTACGCCGTTAGGCGCGTTACTTGTTAAGTTGATTGAACCGCCGTATACCGGACGGTACGTACGGTGGTGTGAGAGGTCGGGAATTCCTCGGTCAGAGGAATTCCCTCCTACTCGATTTGCAGACACCACGGGAGGTGAGAGGGTTGGGCAGGAAAAACAGGAGGAAGGAATCAGCGTATTCCCGGAAGATGAGAAATCCGGAGAAACTGATATCCAAACCGCAAACAGACATCGTACATAACGGCGCGGCTCCGGTCAGAGGCGACATTTGGTTTGCAGAGCTTGGGAAGCATCCGGGGACGAGTGTCCAGGAAGGATGCCGACCGGTGTTTATTATGAGCAATGATACGGCAAACGGGCATTCCGGCACTGTGACAGTCGTGCCGATGACTTCCAAGAAGAAAAAAGCATATCTTCCAACGCATGTTTTGACGGGAGCATCTGACTGCCCCAATCTGGAACCTTCCATGGTGCTGGCGGAGCAGGTGACTACCATTGGCAAGTGCGCCCTCAAAAGTTTTGTAGGGCATGTTGGAGAGGACAGAATACATGAGATTGAAAAGGCTGTGGAAATACATCTCGGTCTGGGTGGAAAG
The DNA here is from genome assembly GCA_004562765.1 of bacterium. Classification (GTDB taxonomy): domain Bacteria; phylum Bacillota; class Clostridia; order Lachnospirales; family Lachnospiraceae; genus W0P33-017. The sequence continues at coordinate 18,387 of SFRL01000051.1, forward strand.
ATTCGGGATAAATGAGCGCAGTCTTTTATGTCCGGATTTTACATTCAGCAAGATTTCTAACCAGGATGGGAGATGATAAATTGTGGGAACTACCAGTAACGGCCGTGCGCCGGTGAATTTTGTAAACATCCCGGCGGATCTGAAAGCGTCCTGCCGGTTCTGTGTATGGAAGATGGAGAAAGGAAAAGGCAGGTCGGCAAGGCTTACCAAGGTACCCTATGACCCGGCAACCGGGAGAAAGGCGCAGAGCAATAACGCTGCAACATTCTCGGATTTCAACACAGTCATTAAAACTTATGCAATGGGCGGGTATGACGGCATCGGTATCCGGGTAGATAACGGCATCGGTGCTTTTGACATCGACCACTGTATCCGTGAGGACGGGAGCCTCAACGATGTGGCAGCTTCCGTGCTTGGAATCTTCAAAGAAGCTTATGTTGAACGATCCCCGTCCGGAACCGGCCTGCGCGGGTTCTTCCATGTGGATGTGGATTTTAATTTTGACAAAACCATTTATTACATCAATAACCGTACCCTTGGCTTGGAGGTTTATCTTGCCGGGGCGACAAACCGTTTCGTGACGGTGACAGGAAATAAGTACCGGGAAGGAACCGTCCCAACAGATATGCCTGCACTTCAGACTTTGCTGGATACGCTGATGAAACGAAAGAGCCAGGTGGTGAACACACACATTGAACCGTGTTCCTATCTGTCCGATCAGGAAGTGCTGGAACACGCAGGGAAGTCTGCCAATGGGGAACGCTTCATGGATTACTACGAGGGTAACTGGCAGAAATATTTTGATAACCAGTCTGATGCGGATATGGGTTTCCTTTCCATGCTGGCGTTCTGGTGCGGCTGTGACGAGGAGCAGATTGACCGTATTTTCCGTACCTCCGGCATGATGCGCCCCAAATGGGACCGGCAGCAGGCCGGCACTACTTATGGGGCAATCTCCATCCGGAATGCTGTGTCCACCTGCCGTGCGATCTATCTTCCGGTCGATCCGCAAGACATCACGGACGCAGGGGATGAGTTTCAGAACCTTGACGGGGAAGAGGTGGATTATAACCCGGACCTTTCCCAGATCAAGATCACTCTGGATGAGATGCAGCCGCAGTCCAATCCCCGCTATGGCCGGGATGAGATCGGAGTCGGAAATATGTTCGCAGACTACTTCAAAGGCGTGGCGCGTTATAACCGTGACCGGGGCATCTGGTATGTGTATGACGGGACGGTCTGGCGGGCAGACACGGGAGGGCTGAAAGTTGCGGAACTGGCAAAACTCTTAGCGGACCGACTTTTGACGTATGCGATCAAGATCAAGGAGGAGGATACCAGAAAGCGGTTCATCGACCGCATCCGCAAGCTGCAGCAGAGGAAACACCGGGAAACCATGTTAAAAGATGCGAAATCCGTGTATCCTCTGGCGATGTCCTTTTTTGACCGGGACATTTACCTGTTCAACCTTGCCAATGGGACGCTGAATTTGAGAACACTGGAATTTAGGGAACACCGGGCGGAAGACTACCTGACGAAGATTTCCCCGGTCGTTTACGATCCGGAAGCAGACTGCCCGCGATGGACACAGTTCATGGAGGAGGTCATGCAGGGGGATGAAGAACGCATCCGGTATATCCGGAAGGCACTGGGATATGCACTGTCCGGTGATACAAGGATGGAGTGTCTGTTTATTCTCTACGGTGCGACTTCCCGTAACGGCAAAGGTACCATGATGGAGACGTTCCTGCGGATCATGGGCGACTACGGCCGCAACGCCGATCCCGCCCTTCTTGCCATGAAGTTCAACGCACAGAGCAACGGCCCTACAGAGGAAGTGGCGCGGCTTGCCGGCTCCCGGTTCGTGAACATCTCGGAGCCGGAAAAGAAGCTCACCATGGACGCAGCCTTTACCAAGCGTATGACGGGTAATGATTCCATCACGGCACGTTTCCTGCATGAGAACAGTTTTGAGTTCCGGCCGAATTTTAAGATATTCATCAACACGAACCATTTGCCGAACATCACAGACCTTACGTTGTTTGATTCCGGCCGTATCAAGATCATCCCGTTCAACCGTCATTTTGAGGAGGAAGAACAGGACAAGGGATTGAAGGCTTTTTTTGCAGAGGAAGAAAATATGTCCGGCATCTTTAACTGGCTACTGGAAGGGCACAGGCTTTTTGAAAGAGAGGGGCTTGCTATGCCAAAATCCGTGCTGGAGGCGACCGATGCTTACCACAAGGAATCAGACCGGATCAGCATGTTTTCAACGGAGTGCCTGGTTACTGAGTATGGGAATAAGCTGGCAAGTAAGGCGGTTTATACGAGGTATGTGGACTGGTGCCGGGATAACGGCTATAAGCCGGAAAATATGAAAAATTTCCGAAAGGGCATGGAAGTGCATTACACATACAACAACAGCGGAAGACCGACAGGCGGAGGAAATCCAACGACTGTTGTTGAGAATGTGAAATTTGCCACGGGTGAGGAACCGGAATTTGAGGTGATTCCGGATGCTTAAAGACGGTTGTTATTTCCACAATGTGAGGCTACTTAAATCGCAAAGAACAGTATTTTGTAGGAATAACTGTTTTTTCATCTCCTACAACCTCCTACAATTCTTGAGGCGTGGAATTCAAGAAAACCCTTATTTTACGCTACTTTTTAGCATCTTAAGATGGGATGTAGGAAATGTAGGAGGAAAATAGGTTATTATTTTTTATTGTTTCTTTTATAGAGGATTTATATTTTATCTCCTACATCTCCTACAAAAGAGTAAAAACAGAAAAAGAAAATCAGAAAAATGGCTTGTTTTCAAGGAAAATCGGGGCTTGAAGATTGTAGGAGGTGCGGATTTTTGGATGCGTTCATCTCCTACAATCTCCTACATTACGATTCATTGTGGCAGATAATAAATCATATCAGGCATCTTTTGCGGCAGCTTGCTTTGTGGGAATCTCTACAAGGTGAGCAGCGGCAAAGGGTGCCTGCTTTGTAATACATGAAACGAGAGGAGAAGTAAAACTATGAGCAGGATTTTAACATGCGAACAGGTGTCAGATGGGCATCCCGATAAAATCTGTGACCAGGTTGCGGATGCCATTGTGACAGACTGTCTGGTACATGACAAGGAAAGCAGGGTGGCGATTGAGTGTCTGTTAAAGGACAGCCGCCTGATCATTGCCGGGGAACTGACCAGTAAGCACCAGCCGGACTACCGGAAACTGGTGGATGATGTGCTGGAGCGTATCGGAAAGGGAAAGACGGAATACGGCAGGATGGAGATCATCAACCCGCTGGATGTTGCCCTCATGGTAAGGGAGCAGTCCCCGGACATCGCCCTTGGTGTGGATAAGGGCGGAGCCGGAGACCAGGGCATCATGTTCGGATATGCCACCAATGAAACACCGGAACTTCTTCCAGTTCCGTTTGCCGTGGCAACCAAGTTCCTGCGGCTTTTGAAGAACCACCCGTCAAAGATGTTCCGGGCGGATGCCAAGGCGCAGGTCAGTTTTGATTACAGCAGCGGACGGATTACCGCTTTCCTCTGCTCCGTGCAGCACAGCCCGGATGTGGAAGTCAGTGATTTCCGCCACATCATCGAAGGGATGATGGTGCTGGCGGCCTGTGAGTACGGGCTGAATGGTGACTTCGTGAAACTGGTCAATCCGACCGGACGGTTTGTGGTCGGCGGCTCGTTTGCTGACTGCGGCGTGACAGGAAGGAAACTTGCCTGTGATACAGTAAGGTAGACCGCTCGGCAGCGTATATGGCACGGAAGATTGCCCGTGACATTGTGCAGGCCGGATATGCGGAGCAGTGTGAGGTACAGATTGCTTATGCCATCGGGATGGAACATCCGGTGTCCGTCAATGTGGACTGTTTCGGTACAGAGTTCCAGCCGCTGGATTTTATCCAGGCTTATGTGGGTGACAGTTATGATCTGACACCGAGGGGGATTATTAAATGGTTGGGGTTGTTAGATGTGGACTATAACCTGGTATCCGCCTACGGGCACTTCGGGAAGCCCGGACTTCCATGGGAGGAATAACAATAAAAATTGTAACACCTATTGATAAAATGGCTAATATTTGATATACTAAAATTAGCTAAAGGAGGTGTTGATATGATTACTGCAACCGCAACTGCAACAGAAATGCAGAACAATTTTGGAAGATACCTGAATCTTGTTATGTCCGGGCAGGAAATTATTGTAACGAAGAATGGTCGGGAGGTAGGGCGTTTTATTCCGAAGGATGCTGCTGTATCGTACCTGACAGACTCATTGACCGGCATTCTGAAAGGGAACTATGACCTTGATGAAGTAAAGGCAGAAAGGTTGAAGGAAAAGTATGAAGCTATTGATTGATGCGAACATTCTGTTGGATGTCCTTCAGAACCGTGAGCCGCATGTTCAGGCTTCCTCTGTTGTCTGGAAATTGTGTGAAACAGAAAAGGCAAAAGGTTATGTTTCAGCATTAACATTTGCTAATCTGGTTTATATTATGCGGAAAGAACTTGACCCGAAGAAGATAGAGGAGACTTTAAAGGCGTTGTCATTGATCTTTGAATTTGCTGATTTCAATGTTTCAGACCTTACCCATGCTGCAGAGTTGGAATGGGATGATTTTGAGGATGCTGTTCAGAGCGTGACGGCCGAACGTGTACACGCAGATTATATTATTACGAGAAATGTAAGGGATTTTGCGAAGAGCAAAGTGGTGGCATTTACTCCGTCTGAGCTGATCGCACGGATTTAAAACCAACAGAATAAAAGTGGAAGAGCCGAGGTGTTTTATTCGCCCCGGCTTTTCTTATACATGGATATTAGCCTATTTATCTAGTGATACACAATAAAAAACTGACTGGTTAAAGTCAGTTTTCAGACCATTACTTCGCCCGGTCAATTATTATTTTACCGATGTGTCAGAACCGTCACACATCATCTTCGCTCGGTCAGTTTTTATATTACCGACGAGTCAGAACCGTCACTCGTCATCATTTAGTGAAGTTTGAATACAAGTAAGCGATATTCTACGCTTTGCAGCACCCCGTCGCTTGCGGAAGCTAAACACATACGTTCATGATATTCTTGCCGTCATGAACGGAATCTGTTAAGCAATGTTTCTGTGCCGCGCATTGCGAAGCGTTTTTGTAAAAACAGTGGATGAGATGCACACTGTAAAGAATATTGGGCATCTAACTCATTGCTATTATATAGGGCAAGGAGAGAAATAGCAATAGTTTAGTTACTTCTTTGCTTAAAACTGGAATTGTCCAGATTAAAAGAAAAATGGACGAAAAAGAAAGAACTGGACGATCTTTGAAGATGGGAGATGAATCAAATGCCATACAGACCAAACATACCGTGCAGACATCCCGGCTGTGCGGCTCTTGTCCCTTACGGACAGAAATATTGTGAAAAACACAAAGCACTGCACCCGGAAGAAGTGCGGTCAGCCTCGAAGCGCGGGTACGGAAAGAGATGGCAAAAAGCCAGCCGGGAATACCTGCAGGTGCATCCGCTGTGTGTGCTGTGCATGAAGAAACAGCCGCCACGGTATGTGAAGGCGACAGTGGTTGACCACATCACCCCACACCGCGGCGACCAAAAGCTGTTCTGGGACCGGAGCAACTGGAGAAGTTTATGTAAGCAGTGCCATGATAAAAAGACGCGGGCGGAAGACAACAATCCGACTTACACCTATTGAGCTATGTCTTTTTCAATCACTAGCCGTCCTTCCTCACACTGGATGGACACGAAGCTGCCGGCTGTGAAGCCGAGCTGCTCCAGCCACTTCCCTTCCAGACGGATTTGTGGAGAAAGGTTCCTGCCCTGGTAAGTGCAGTAGACTTTCCTTCGGCGGTTGCTTTTCTGTTTCTCTTTCAAAGGTTCATGCCTCCTTTCTTTGCGGTACGGTCATGTTACCTCTGAAAGCAGAATATATCCAGAAGATTCGACGCCATAAATTACACAGATTTTCGTGGCTTTGTTTGTGTACATTATGGTGGAAAGGGCCCGCCGGGGGCCGGGTTCACTTCTCTGTGGTGAAGTGCCACGGAGACCGCCGCCCCCTCAAACGTAAAAAACCGCGAATTTGATAGGCCGGGGGTCTGGCAGTTACAGCGCAAAATGAAACCAGCAGACGAAGAGGCGTGGCAGCACTGCCAGTCCCCATCTTATAAATATCCGAAATGAACCAAAACACATGAAATTCCTTGATAAAATGGGAGCTTTCGTGTGTTTTTGTTTGTTCCGGCGAAACATGAAAATCTGGAATAAAACAGGAACTATCCAGGTATCAGCGACACCGCTGTGCGGAAAATTTACCTCGTCATTTTTTATGTGTTTTTTGGGATTTTTTCGCAAAATGGGCGGGGTTACGGCGCAGCATGGAAACGGTGCAGCATGAACCATACGGGAAGGAGGGGCGGCGATGGAAGCAAATACGGAAGCGGAGATGCTGGAGGATATGGCGAAACGGTTCTGCCCCAACTGCGGTGCGGCGGTCACGCCAAACGGCAGAGGCCGTCCGAGGATATTCTGTTCGGAACCCTGCAGGTATGCGTGGAAGAACAGAAACCCGCACCCGGAAAACTGGAAATCCACCCGGACGGCTGTCTGCCCGGAGTGCGGAAAACCATTTCTGGCAAGCCGGGAGTATGGGAGAGTGAGGAAATATTGCAGCCATGCCTGTGCCAACAGAGGACGGGCAAAACGAAAGGAGCGTGAGGGAAATGAAGGATAAGATTGAAACCATCGGTGTGTACTGCGTCTGCAATACGATGGGTATCTGCGTACATGAGATTGACTGCTGTGAGGACAGGGTGTTTGCATCCGCAAATGGAGAAAACCCGCAGTGGTGTCCCATGAATGAACAGACGCGGTCGGACGGGGAAGAGGCGGAGCCGGGATTTTTATTAGGCTCTTTTTTCGTGCCGTTCTCAGAGATCATGCGCGTCTGAGTAAAGGAGGACGCATGGATGCAGAAAACTGCACAACTGAAAGTGCTGCCGGTGGGCGTACTCAGGCCGGCCGCATACAATCCCCGGAAGAAACTGAAGCCGGGGGATAAGGAGTACGAGAAGATCAAGAATTCCATTACGGAGTTCGGGTTTGCGGACCCACTTGTGGTCAATTCCGATATGACAATCGTGGGAGGGCACCAGAGATTGGCTGTTGCCATGAACCTTGGCTATACGGAAGTGCCGTGTGCGGTGGTTGATGTCGATAAAGTCCGAGAGAAGGCACTGAACATTGCCCTTAATAAGATCACGGGTGCGTGGGATGATTCCCTGCTGGCTGATCTGCTGAAGGACATCGAGGACAGCGACTTTGATTTGGGAAAAACAGGTTTTGAACCGCCTGAAATTGATGAACTTTTCAATAAAGTCCATGACAAAGAAGTCAAGGAAGATGACTTCGATGTGGATAGCGAATTGAAACGGCCGGCTTTTTCAAAGAAAGGTGATATCTGGCATCTTGGCAAGCATACGGTCATTTGCGGTGATTCCACTCAGCCAGAAACCTATACCCGGCTGATGGGCGAAGTCAAAGCAAATCTCGTGTGTACGGACCCTCCATATATGGTGGCGCTGCAAAGTACATCCGGTACCATTACAAACGATGACCTGAATGACCACGATGCAGTGGAATTTCTGATGAAAGCCTTTTCCTGTTTCCATGAAGCGATGGCAAATGACGCTTCTATCTATGTGTTTTACGCTACGGCAAAAGCCCGGATCTTCCATGATGCTTTTGAGGATGCCGGTTTTAAAGTCGGAGCGGGGCTGGTGTGGAAGAAGGACCGTCTGGTACTGACAAGGACGGATTGGAAATACATCCACGAACCGATCATCTTTGGATGGCGTAAAGATGGACGGCACCGCTGGTACGGCGACCAGAAACAGGTAACTGTTTTTGATTTTCCAAGGCTGAAAAGTTCTAAGGAGGAAGGCTGCGGGCATCCGTCCAGCAAGCCGGTTCCGCTGATTGCTTACCTGATTAAGCAGTGTACGATGACCAATGGCGTTGTACTGGATGGATTTCTTGGTTCGGCGTCCACCTTGATTGCCTGTGAGGAACTTGACCGCATCTGTTATGGCGTGGAACTGGAAGAGAAATTTGTGGATGTGGCGGTCAAACGCTATATCAAGTATAAAGAAGGCCGGTATGATGATGTGTACGTCATCCGTGACGGGCAGAAGCTGTCACTGGATGAGGTGGTACAGCTGGATGCAGAAGATCTTCCGTCAGGGGAGCAGGCAGCCACGGAGTCTGGAGGTGTGCTGGAATGACGGGAGATAAGACGCTGACTCTCGGCAGCCTGTTTGACGGCTCCGGTGGTTTTCCTCTGGCTGGCATCCTTGCCGGGGTGACGCCTTTGTGGGCATCTGAGATTGAGCCTTTTGCCGTGCGGGTGACAACAGCAAGGCTTCCGCAGATGCAGCACTATGGTGATGTTTCAGGCATCAGCGGGGCAGACCTTGCGCCTGTAGATATCATCACCTTCGGGAGTCCTTGCCAGGATATGTCTATCGCCGGAAAGCGGAGCGGTCTGGACGGTTCACGTTCCAGCCTGTTTTATGAGGCAATCAGGATTGTGAAAGAAATGAGGGAGAAGACCAATGGAGAGAAACCAAGATTTATCTGCTGGGAGAATGTCCCCGGCGCCTTCTCCAGTAACAAAGGAGAAGATTTCAGGGCGGTCCTTGAAGCCGTCATCGGCATTAAAGAACCGGCCGCCCAGGTGCCTGCGCCTGACAAAAAAGGCTGGCCCTACGCCGACTATTATGTGGGAGACGGATGGTCAGCCGCATACAGAGTCCTTGATGCGCAGTGGTGGGGAGTGCCCCAGAGAAGAAAACGTATCTTCCTTGTCGCAGATTTTGCAGGTGAACGTGCCCCGGAGATATTATTTGAGTCCGAAGGCGTGTCGGGGTATTCTGCGGAGGGCTTCCGTGCGTGGCAAAGAGCTGCCGGAGATCTTGCGGATTGCGCTGGAGAGGCAGGCTGCGGAGGAACCGGAAGGATCGTCCTAAATGACCAGGGCGGGAGCCGTATGGATGTGACAGAGGAGGTTGCCTGTACCCTGCGGGCCGAGGCGCACCATCCCCCATGCGTGATGGAGGCGGCCGGGTTCTGCACGGAGCATTCCGCACAGTCGAGGGGCATTGGGTATGAAGAAGAAACCTCCCCCACGCTGCGGGCCGGAGTAGTTCCGGCGGCAGTCGCATTGGAGAACCATCCGGCGGACAGCCGTGTGAAGATTTCCGAAGACGATAAGGTGCAGACACTGACTGGCCGGATGGGGACTGGCGGCGGGAACGTGCCGCTGGTCATGGCTGAGTCAGGGGAACCGCCAGAAGCCGAGATGTATGAGAACCAC
>SFRL01000095.1 GCA_004562765.1 bacterium
GGATGTCGGATCCATCTTAAGCTGGTCTTCGATAATGGCACAGAGACCATCGATTGATTTGCGCATATCTGTATAGCCGCAGACAATGTAGATTTTTTCAAGGCCGGAGATATCACCTAACATGAGGTCTCCCGGATCAGGCGGAGTGTCCTGGTAAGCAGTACAGGATCGGCATTGTTGCTGATGCGGATTGTCACATCATTCATGGACACTTCAATCGTATGTGAATTGTCAAGGTTCGTCTGGTGCATCTGCGATGCTATATGCTGTTCCGGAAGATGATCCGAAACAATGTCAATGGGAACCACGTCCTGCTTTGAACGGGGGATCTCACAATGACCATAATTCGGTGCCTGAATCTGATCCGCTGCTGCTTTCCTGCAGCGGCTGACCCAGTTATAAAAAGTGCTTACTGCGATGCCGTTTTCACGGCACCAGTCAGCATCTGTCATGCCGCTTTTGCGACATTCATTGATAAGTCTGATCTGTTCAGCCATTGGAACAGGGGCTTTGCGAGTAGCTGCCATAATCTATCCTCCATAATTGTAGTGAAATAATCTAAATATCTTTCATCTACAATTATAGAGGAATCCAAGGGATTAGAAAATCCGCAGGAATATTTGGCGCTTACGCATTTAATATAGATGATACAGAGTTGCGGAACAAAATTCAGACGGCAATTCATGGCATTTCTGCCGATAATATCCCTATTGAGATTGATGAGAATGAAATCAGATCAAGGCTTCATGGTGCATTTCAGAATCTGCCGATGGAAGAAATCCTCGTAACGATTGATGAATCCGGACTAAGAGCGGAGATTGACCGTGCGGTAGGCAATACAACTGCTGATATTTCTCTGAATGTTGACCGAACGGAATTGGAAAACAGTATACGTGCGGCATTATCCGGAGTGGACTTTCCCGCTGATTTCCGTGTGGATGAGGATGAATTACGCAATCAGTTACGGGCTGCTGTAGCTGGCCTGAATGATCTGGAGGTAGATGTACAGGTCAATATAGTTGATTTGCAAAATAATATCCGTCAGGGCATTCAGAACATGCCGCCAGTAAATACTGACGTGCTAAATAATATAAATGCTGCGGGCAGGAATGGGAATGATATCTTTACGGCTTTTGGGATTACCTTGCGGGATGCATTTTCCACATTTACGCTGGCAAATCTGCTGGAGCGTGGCATTGATGAAGTCATTGAAGCAGGACAACAAGCCATTCAGACAGTAAAGGAGCTGGATGATGCTACAACTGATCTCCGGATGGCTACTGGCAGCACAAAAGAAGAAGCAAAACAGATGATCGCTGACTACAATGTCCTCGGTCAGGAACTTGGGGCATTGACTACGGAGGTTAGTGCATCTGCGGACGCATGGTTAAGACAGGGTAAAAGCGCAGCTGAGACGGAGCAGTTGATTAAAGATTCTATGGTTTTGTCAAAAGTAGCGCAGTTATCCGGTGAGGACAGTACGAAGTATCTTACATCGGCAATGCAAGGCTATAAGGTTGCTGTGGATGAGGTGTCACGGATTAATGATAAGCTGACTTCCATCGACCTTGTTTCAGCTACAGATGCCGGTGGATTGGCGGAAGCTATGTCACGTACGGCTGAGAGTGCAAATATTGCAGGTGTTAGCATGGATCGTCTGTTGGCAATTCTTGCTACTGTCGGTGAGGTAACACAGGCAAGTATGTCATCCATCGGTACAAGCTATAAAACAATCTTTGCCCGTATGAGAGATATCAAGGCAGATAAGCTTTCTTCGGTTGGTGAGGACGGAGAAATTGAAGATATTTCATATGTGGAAGAAACACTGAATTCTCTGGGGATTAAACTCCGTGACTCGAATCAGGAATTCCGTAATTTCCAAACTGTGCTCGATGATGTGGCAGCGTCGTGGTCATCATGGTCGTCTGTACAGCAGGCAGCTGTGGCGAAAGCGTTTGCAGCTTAAGGACAAACGGGCGGAGTACGACATCATGCTCTGGCAGCTACGGACATTGATCAGGAAACTCTCCTGAGTACCGTAGGACGCGTTCAGACGGCCATACACGGGCGATAACAGCCGGGTCGGAGAGTTGTTAGGGTATGAGGCAGAACGTATGTATGGGGCGTAAAACACGTTACAGAACTCTAATTCAAATTTGAAAGGAATAACAGGAAAAATGAACGATATTAAGTTTTATGAAGAAAAATTATGGATTATGGCATCTTTTTTTCGTAAAAGGAGAAAGCGGCCAATCGAGGATATTTATAATCTATGGTGTAAGTGGTGGCCTACAGATTTTGCAAGCATTGAGGAGTTCAGGGATGCATATTGCTGGATTATGCAGCAAATGAGTCTTCCAAGACCAGAGCTGAAGCAAAAACGGCGGGAGGCTGCCAACTTAAACCCGGTTTCCGGGAAATTGCAAAGAAGAGCGGGAAGACTTGGATTTATGATAAAAAAATCCAGTCTCAGGTATCATCCCACCAGCGTGAGTGGATTCCAGATTTGCTATTTAAAAAATCCGAACCACGTAATTGCTGGCCAACGCTTTGATCTGAGTTTTCCAGAAGTGAAGGAGTTTTTGCGGGAACAGGAGGAGAAAAATGCCAGTATGCAGATCAATGGATCAACTAAAGCAAGCACTTCAGGAGCGGCTTGTCCAGGCAGTTGATAATATGGCTCAGATGGTCTTGGATGACGTAGACGATGCAACCATGCATTACTATCAGTCTTATAGTCCGTGGCTATATGACCGGACAGGTACGCTGAGTTATGCACCCCGTAAAACTGCTGCAACAGTAACAGGAGATGGTGCACAGGCGCAAGTATATATGGATACATCACTGGGATATCATACAGGGTCGTGGAGCATGGCAGATGTTATCAGCGCGGCAGACAACCTGACACACGGCGGTAAGAAAGTCGGTGAGGGCGTGTCGATCTGGGCGGAACCAATAAAGACAGCACAAGGTAATTCCAGAAGCATGTGGCTTCAGGCTATGCGTGATGCTGGATTGCCGGTTAATTAATGGGAGCAGATTCATTCTGTTCCTTTTTTTATTAAATAAAGGATGAGACTACCTCCTTGCGGATAAACCGTAAAAGTGTAGGGTATTTGCCAATCAGCGGCAAGTAAAAAAGCTGATCCGCTGCGGCGGTATAAAAGAGGAGGAAACTTGAGTTTTGATAACGAAAACGATAATGAAAAGAAATGCAGCAGGTGCGGGAGGATATTGCCAGTAAGCAATTTTTCGTTTGTATATGGCAAACCACGTGCAGCCTGTAAGGATTGCATAAAAAAGTATAGCAAAATATATAGAGACAGACGTAAAAAATTGGAAGAAATGGACAGGGCAGGTATCAATACCTTCATGATTGAGCGCAAATATAAAAAAATCTTTAGTGGCAGGATAGTTCTGCCGGAGGGTATTGATCTGATTGCAAAGGATGAGATCTTTGTGCGCGCTATGGACTGTCCGTATTTCTTTATTTCAAGTTATGGCCGCGGTATGAATTGTGTCGGCGGCAAATATGAGCTGGCAGAGGGTATTACTGCCGATGGACGATTGTATTATAAAGTCCTTAAAAGCACTTACGATGGAGACGGCTGGAAGCTGATCCCAGTGGATATTCCGGCGGATGTACTGGTTGTGCAGGAATATGTAGTAAATCCGGATTGTGTTGATAATACGCGGATTTTTCGCCAAAACGGCGATCTGAATGATTGCCATTACAAAAATCTTTATCCATTAAATGAGGAGCAGTACGCGGCAGCAGAGCGTATTCGCGACGAAAATGGAAGGATTTATGAAGAAGAGATAGTTGAAATTATGAATGACCGCAGATACCTGCCGGAGTGGTTCAGCAACAAAATCATGAAAAAGACAATGGTAGGCATAGGGTATGTCGGTTGTCCAGACCGTGATGCGTATGCTGCATCCTACAAAAAATGGCGGAGCATGATGCATAGATGTTATAACGACAATACCCGACAAATATATCCGACATACGGAGACTGTACAGTCTGTGAGGAGTGGCACAATTACCGGAATTTCAGAAAATGGTTTGACGAACATAATTATGTATTCGGCAAAACGTGGAT
>SFRL01000096.1 GCA_004562765.1 bacterium
TTCAGACGGGTTGCCGGAGTCCGTTGCCGGGTTTTCACGCTCCCAGCCCTTTTGTCTGCCATATTCGGAAAACATTCTTGGGTTTGGGAAGTACCGCCACCCTGAAATGCACTGGTTCATAATCTCGTTGATTTCCCGGATTTCCCATTGCTTCGGTTCATCAAAGGTATGGTTTAGGGCTTCCTTGTAGAGCTGCTTGGAGCAGACAATGCTCCCGGTATACTTATCAAGATACGCCTGTATCATCCCGGCTTTGGTATCCTCCGGCATAAAAGCCCGCTGGTGTTCTTTGAGATACCGCTGCATGGCAGGGCTGAAGGACAGCTTGAACCTGCCGCTTCGGTAAATCTCCATCGCTTCCGCCCACATCTGTTCGATATAGGCTCTGGAAGCGGCTTCTTCCTTCAAAATGTGAACCTCCGCCTGCTCCGGGTACACCATTGTTGGACAGCGAATTGAGGGAGACGCAAACGACAAATTATTTTTCCGTCCTTTAAAGAATCGACCGCGCAGTCTGGGAGCTAATGGCAGATTGACAGCGATAATACGGCACATTATTGGAGAGTATTGAAAGATCACGGAGCCCCATAGAGCTCCGTGATCTCAGTGTTATTAATCTGTGTATTTTTCCAGACTGCCCAGTTCTTCAAGATGGCACAGTCCGCTTGCGACCGTCACTGCATCCACCTTTTTCAGAAGTCCGGAAAGACGCTCTGTATTCCAGAACAGATCCCGGTAGCTGGACAGTTCACTTCCTACGTCGTGGTTTGGTATACAGATATAGTTCCCATAGCTGTGTTTCCCTGCGATTACGTGGAAGTAAGTCCCACGGCCAGAGATCTCTGCTTCGTAACAGGAGCCCGAATGTCTGATAAGCCGGATCTCCCCGTTCCATCGTTCTTTTCGTTTCCCTCTTGTAAGAGTACATTGATATTCCATAGCACATCCTCCTACATCAGGTTCTGGTTACTGACAGCCGCAAGGATCACTTCTGCATCGATCGACTTTTTCTCCATTTGTGAGCCAAGGGCAAGGGCATCCGTCATCAGATTGTCGATCAGACGGGGATTTCCCTGGGAATGGCTGTGGATGGCAGAAAGAGCGGCTTTTTCTATCATGGCCTCGCTTCCACCGGCACAGGTGAGTTTATGGAGGACATACCGTGCCACCTCATCATCCGATAGGCCGGAGAAGTTATAGTGGACAGTGATCCTCTGACGCAGTGCTTCATGAACGGGGCGGCTCAAAGTATTATTCAGGTGGGATTCGCCGCAAAGGATCAGGGTAAAACAGTTTACGGAATCATACCCGTAATTCATCAGCATCTTGATGTCGTTCAGAATGCCGGTGGAGAGATACTGCGCTTCGTCAACCGCCAGGAGGAGTGGCTGACGCTTCTCTTTATAGAGATACCAGACCTGCTCCTGGATCGCCTTGAACATTCCTGGTTTCCCACCTTTGTCACTGACGCCGAGGGCGGCGCAGAACTGGCGGTAAAATTCCATGACACTGATGGTGGACAGGCAGATGTACTCCATGT
Organism: bacterium; assembly: GCA_004562765.1. GTDB lineage: Bacteria > Bacillota > Clostridia > Lachnospirales > Lachnospiraceae > W0P33-017. The sequence continues at coordinate 1,541 of SFRL01000096.1, forward strand.
GGTACAGATTTGGGTTCAGACTTTTGGAGAAACAGCGCAGGCAGAACGATTTTCCCATGCCGGGACGGGCGGTGAACACACCGATCCCCCGTGCATCCTTTAGGTAATCCAGCCGCTGGGTCATTTCTGTCATGTCATGGGAAAGGAATCGGTCTTTCTCTTGTATCATTTGCTTGTCAAAGGGATTAAAGGAAAGCCCATAATACGCAAGAGACATTATTTTTCACCTCCCATCCGGGAATAATCAAGGGTTGGTGTGTTATTCCGCTTTGTCCGGCAGTTTTCGTTACGGTCTGTCTGCCGGATGGGGTAATGTTCCCCTTCGTAAAGAATGTAGGCGGTGGACATATCATCCGGTAGGAAACGGATCTCCACTTTGGTGGCGATGAACTGCATGGGAACATCGTAATACGTCCGGTCGATAGAGACAGTGGCATCCCGGTTGACCCTGCGGGTCACACGGTTCATAAAACATTCGTCCAGCCATGCCCGGGATCCCGGCATCTTTACCTGCATGCAGGTGCGGCGGTACCGTTCCAGTGGGATATCCCGGATCCCGGAATGGTAAGAGGTATTATGGTTGCGGATATAGCCTGAGAGGAGACGGTTGAATTCTTCGAGCGAGTGGATGGAATCCATGTCAAGGGTATAAAGCCATTGTTCTTTCAGTGACCTCCACTGGCGTTCGATTTTTGCCTTACTGGCTCCGTCACGGACTTTTGTGTGCAGGAGTACCGTGCCGATGGAGCCGCAGATTAGGGAAAGCTGTTCGTTAGAATAGCTACACCCATTATCGACATAAAGCTTCAAGGGGATCCCATAAGTCGCCACAGCCTGCTTGAACACTTTCTGGAAGTTATAAGCATTATCGTTATAGAACAGGCCGCCGCCAACCAGGAGACGGGAATGGTCGTCAATGATCATAATGCAGTAGACCCGCCTGCGTTTCCCGTCTTCTGTGATATAAGGCAGGTAACAGGTATCCGCCTGCCACATTTTTCCAAAGGAATCCTCTTCAAAAGCCTTGCGGTCCCGCATGCCTGGATTGCGTGCGGATTTGAGGTCATTATGCCGGATAAAGCGCTGGACAGCACAAACGCTGACCGTAGCCGGAATGAAGGAATTCTCCACAAGCTGTTTGTGGATCTGTGTGGCATTGAGCCTGGGGAAAGCCTCTTTCAGACGGTAGATCTCTCCTATAGCGGTATCAGGCAGGACCCTGGTAGCACCTTTATCAGAGCGTTCCTTTGGCATCAGGGCATCGATCCCGCCTGTCTGGTAGAGGGATACCCATTTGCTGATGGTCTTGGGGCTGTACTGAAAAATGGATCCATCCGGCAGGGTCAATGGTTTTTCTGTGATGCGGCGGTAATAAGCGTTCCTGGAAGCATCCGGAAAAAGGCCGTGGATCACAGGTGCGATCAGGGCGAGCCGGAACTGGGCGATTTTTGCGGCGTTAGAGAGTTGTTGTTTTTGATTTTCCATTAAGAAAGAACCTCCTTTGTGTTTTTTACCATTGTAGAAAACAGGAATGGAGGATGCCATCCCCATGGCGTGTGGCCGTGAAAAAACAGGGGGACAGCAATGGTGGCACGGTCTGGGAGGTGCCGTATTTTACAGTTTATCCAGAGGGATTACGGTGGGACTGTAGGAAGGAATACGCAGTCTGCTTTGTAAAGTCCATGGCGAAAGAGGAATAATCCGGTTTGATGGCAAGCATCAGCAGGAAATCCATTCCAGAGGTTTCAGAGTCCTCCAGGATGCCGAGCCATTCCCGCTTATGCTGCTGAAAGAGCTGCTTCCATTTATACAACTGGTTTCGGGTAATGCAGAAACGTTCACAGAGGCGCTCCAGGGAAGAAATGTGCAGGAAGGCTTCTGCCAGGACACGAAGGATAAAGAAAAGGCTATAGCTGGAATAAGGGATGATCAGGTCCGGGAGGACCGCATGGGTATGTCCACAGCTTTGGCAGGCCAGACGAAGGACAGTCACTTCTGTAGTGACGGGTACCCCACAGATAAAGTCAATGATCCGGCGTCCATAATAGGCATGGATCTGGCAATGGAAAGAGGAGCCACAGACAGGACAGGTCTGCTTTTCCGGGCAGAATGTATCCATGTAGGAATCAAACAAAACTTTTGATGATTTTTTTATGCGAATTATCTTGCAAAAGAGGGCATTTTTTCTTATCATAAGGATGGTACTGTACAGAGGCCGTATTAAGTGGGACATAGATCCCGGACAAGGCCGGTGCAGGCTTGAGTGAGAGAAAGAACAAACTTTGGTAGGGGATGTTCTTTCTCTTTTTTTATGGTTACAAGCTAACTATAACGGAAACGGAAAAAAGATACAAGAAAAAAGCGCGCCGTAATTACAGGCACGTACAAAGAGACATCATTATGGAACTGATATAATAATTCGCTGTTTTTGTGCAGGAGACAGGAACTTTATTTTGCGAGACGACACTGTGAAGCAGTCCGTCACAACAAGACAGGCTGCGGAGTATTATGGAATCCATGTAGGTC
>SFRL01000097.1 GCA_004562765.1 bacterium
CGAAGAAGAATTTCATGTCAGCCAGTAAACGCTCCGGGCAATTCGTGACAAGGGTACGAATTTTATCTTTCTGGGCCTAAAATTCCTCCGGCAATTTCAGCTGATACCGCTCCAACGGAACCCGAAGCAACATAGAAAACCCGCAAGAATAAAATCCCCGATTTGTGCACAACGGCAAAATCGGGGATTTTTCATTCATATTATTGACAAAAGAAAGAAGATGTGGTATCATGACAGTCCATGCTGCGGCACTGGACTCTGCCTGGAACCCCATCTTGCATGGCTATAGTACCACAGTCCCGCGGCTCTGTCAAGCCCCGAAAAAACGGGTGCTCAAAAAGTTAACAACGACCCCGCGTGTACGATAAAATGCAATTACGACTCCGGCATAGGCCGAAAGAAAGGCAGTGATGACGAAAATGGCAATGGTCAAGGATCAACTGTTTGGCAAGACCCTGCGTAAGAGCTATGCCAAGTACAACGAAATCCTGGAAATGCCAAACCTTCTGAAGATCCAGAAGGACTCCTACCAGTGGTTCCTGGACGAGGGACTGCAGGAGGTCTTTCGGGATGTAGGCACAATCACCGACTTCAGCGGGAAGCTGGAGCTGTCCTTCTTCCTCAATGAACGGGGGCGGGTAACGTACAACGACCTTTGCCGGAAATGCCAGCGCACTTGCAGACAGAGTTTTCGGGCGGTCATTGTAGACTGCCCCCATTATCTTTCCAAACGCTCAAAACGAAAAGTAAAGGAGGACACCGATTGAATGGAAGTTGATTTTATGACCGCAGACACCGCCCTGCCGCCCTGTATGCCGTTGCCGAGAGCCATGCTGCGGCTCCCGATCAGCAGCACCGCAAAAATCATGTACGCCCGTATGCTGGACGATGTTCTGGCAAATGGCATAGAGGACATGAACGGGATTTTATTTATCTGTTTCCCGATTGTGGAATTGTCGGCGGCGCTCTCCCGCAGCACCATGACCGTGAAGCGTTCCTTAAACGAGCTGGAAGCTGCCGGACTGATTGTGCGGGTGCGTCAAGGCTTTGGGGAGCCGAACAAGATATATGTACTCATTCCCAGAACGGAGGGCTGACGCTATGAGTGAAAAGCTGGAAAAACTCAATCAGGAAATAGAGAAAACCGAAGCAAAGTTGCGGAGGGCGCAGCATGAGGAAAAGATTCTGGAACACCAGATAAAGACGCTGACCCGAAAAGAGCGGACGCACCGGCTCTGTACCAGAGGGGCGGAGTTGGAAAGATACCTGCCCCACCCGGAGCTTTTGCCGGAGGAACAGGTCAAACTGTTCTTGAAGCTGCTCTTTCATCGGGACAGCACCCGGCAGCTCATAGAACAGATATTTGCCGGAACCGGCACAGAAAAGGAGGACACGGAATGAATGTGAAATTTTCAAAGGACGAGCTGGCTATGGTTTACCAGTACGCCGCCGCCACGAAACAGGAAACTCTTGCCGGACTTCGGGAAATCGTGCCGGTCATTCGTGACAGGCAGGCGAGGGAGATTGTGGAAAGCACAATCCGAAAGCTGGACGCTATCCCGGAGCCGGAGTGCCGCCGCTTTATCGCTGACACCAGACAGCGGTTTATCCAGAAGCGGGACAATTCAATCCGGCGCAGGCTGGCGGAAGCAAAGGCGCAGACGAGGGAGAAAACGCCCCATTCCAAGAGAAAAGAGCCAGACCGGGAACGGTCATAATAGCTTCCAGAGCGGTAAGCGTGGCTTCCCCCTCTGAAAGAGGGCGCAATTATACACCACTTCGGGAAGTGGTGCATTGCGCCCTGCCGGAGGCGTCCTGCGGACAGCAGATGATTTCCGTAGATTTTCAATCTGCTCCAATCATCACAGGGGAAGTTACCCTTCCCCTGCGCTGGCTTACGCCAGCTACCCCTTTGTGGACTTGCCGCCCGGAATTATCTTGCGTTGCAAGTTGTTTCCATCTGACAAGTTTGCTGAAATTCGGCTATACTTTTTTTATGAGATAGCGTATAATGGAGCCGGTGACAAATCGGAGTTTGGAGGTGAGAATATGACAGCGCATATGAGATTAAGATAACACCGCGGGTTATGTTGCGGTGAATCCGTATTGCATAGCTCGCTTATTGGGCAAGTAATATAATAACGGAGGGAATAATGAATAAAATACTTAGATTTAGTGACAGTGAAAAAGTTTTTCAATGTCCTATATGTAAAACAGATTTAAAATTGAAACAAAAAAGTTTATTTTGTTCTAATCATCATTGTTTCGATATTTCAAAAACGGGTTATGTGAACTTTGCTGTAGGAACAAAATCTTCAAAACATTATAGCAGAGAGACTTTTCAAATTAGGCGGGAGGTTTTAGAAAAAGGCTATTATTCACATATCCTGAATGAAGTGGTGCAGCTTATAAAAAGCTTTAGCAGCATTGATACAATACTTGATATTGGCTGCGGTGAAGGATATTATTCAAAGCAGATAAAAGAAGTATCAGGTGATAAAGAAATTATTGCATTTGATATTTCTAAAGATGCTGTTCAGCTTGCAGCAAAAAGTGATTTCAGTAATTCTATCAAATGGTTTGTGGGAAATTTGGGAGAAATGCCCATAAAAGACAAAAGGATAGATTGCATATTAGATATTTTTACTCCTGCTAACTATTCCGAATTTAACAGAGTTTTGAAAGAAGGCGGTTATGTAATTAAGGTAATTCCGGGAAATGCTCATCTTAAGGAGCTTCGAGAGACGGCAAAAGAACAATTGAAAAGCAATCAATATTCTAATGCGGCTGTCGTAGATTATTTCCAAAAGAAGTATTCCGTTGTTTATCACAAGAAAGTTTCAGCAACGTATACAATGACATCCGAGGAAATAAAAACCTTTGCGGATATGACTCCACTACTGTTTTGTGTAAATAAAGATGGAATAGATTTAAAAAAAACAAAAGAAATCACTATTGATGCAGAGATATTTGCAGGGAAATTATAAATTCAATTTCAATTTGTCGAATTGACAAACTATTAAAAAATTAAATAACCCGCCGCCCATCAACGGCACACCCAAGCAGGAAATCTGAAAAGGTATCCTGCTATTTTTTTGCCCCGAATCCGGGAGAAAGGAGGACGTACTCTTGCCATGCCCGCATTGTAAAATCACCATCATCAAGCGGAGCAACAATGAATCCGCTGTTTCTGCCGCCGCCTACCAGAGCGGCGAGAAGCTGTTCTCTGAATATGACCAGGAACAGAAATACTATCCCTACAAGAACGAAGTCACCCACAAAGAAATCATGCTCCCGCCCCATGTGCCGCCGGAGTTTGCAGACCGCAATACTTTATGGAACTCAGCCGAAGCGCAGGAAAAACAATGGAACTCCCAGCTTGCCCGGAGATTCGTGCTTGCCATCCCAAGGGAAATCCCGCCGGGACAGTACGCCGACCTTATCCGTGACTACTGCCGGGAGTTTTTTGTTTCCAAAGGCATGATTGCCGACTTTGCCATCCATGACAAGGGGGACGGCAACCCACACGCCCATATCCTGCTCACCATGCGGGCGATGGACGAAAAAGGCAAATGGCTCCCCAAGAGCCGTAAAGTGTACGACCTTGACAAGAACGGGGAGCGCATCCGGCTTGCGTCCGGCAGATGGAAAAGCCATAAGGAGAACACAGTAGACTGGAACAACCGGAAGTACGCCGAAATCTGGCGGCAGGGATGGGCGGACACGGCCAACCGCTATCTGGAAGCCAATGACCGCCCGGAACGGCTTGACCTGCGCTCCTATGCCCGACAGGGGATTGACCAAATCCCTACCGTCCACATGGGAGCGGCCGCCTGCCAGATGGAGAAGAAAGGAATCCAGACCAACATCGGCAATCTGAACCGGGACATCAAAACCGCCAACCGGCTCATGCAAACCGCCAACCGGCTCATGCAGTCCATCCGGCAGATGGTACGGAGCCTAAAGGGATGGCTGTCTGACTTAAAAGAGAAAAAGGCTGTATTACTGGAAGCATTGGAGCAGGCGAAGGAGCCGACACTCCCGGAACTGTTATTCCGGTATCTGGAACAGCGGAGTGGGGAACGTGCCGACTGGACTTCCAGAGGGAAGCTGAAAGGAACCGTTGCCGATTACAATAAAGTGCAGGCGGCGATGGACTTCCTGCGGAAAAAGGGAATCTCCACCGTGGAGAGCCTTGACACCCGGCTGGATGAAATCGGCCAGACCGCTGTTTCCGTCATGGGGAGCATGAAAAAAAGCGAGAAGCGGATAAAAGCCATCAATACCATGCTCTCCTACATTGACAAATACGAAGCCGCCAAGCCAGTCCATGCGGAGTATGCCGCCATCGGCTGGAAGAAGAAAAAGGAGAAGTTTGCGGAGAGCCACCGGGAGGAACTGGACGCTTATAATGCCGCCATCCGGTATTTGAAAGCCAACCTGAAAGGCAATTCCTACTCCCGCAAAGATTTGGAAGCGGAACGGGAACAGCTTGCCGCCGCCCTGCCCGGACAAAAGAAGGAACTGGAAGCGGTTCAGG